>JAGRGQ010000015.1 GCA_020445405.1 Gammaproteobacteria bacterium
GACTCTTATCGCATGAAAGAAGCGATGGAAAAGAAAAAGCAAAAAACACCCAGGAAAAAATCATGAAAACGACACGACTGATAACCCATTGGGATACTGAACAAGTCATTACCCTGATCGGTATGATCGACGATATCAGGGAGGCTTTGTTATATACCTATCAATCAGAAATAGAGCAGTACCAACACCAGCAGTGGCTGGAACATCAAAACGGTAACACCGATAACCTGGATCTGTTCGAAGACAATATGGATTTTTAAATGATTACATTACCGGCGGACTGGGGAACTGCCGGTAAAACTCTGTTAAAAAGTTGCGGCAAATAGGCGCGTTTTTACTCCGGCGCTAACATCAGGCTTAAATCACACCGAATGCTAGGATTGCGCGTAGCCCGACAACTTAAGAAACGTTGAAAAACTAGATTTTTATGCGGATTAGAGATCGCATGAACGAATAAGAATGGATCCATCTTCCTCATAGGAATCGTTTTCGATAAGTTTTCTCGCTGCTTCTCGTATAGTCGCTCGGTGCTGAACCACAGACTGCATGGGCTCCTCTTCTGAACAGCCAAACTTATCCATCATAACTTCAAGCGAGACCCGGCATAGTACATGCTTCTTATCAACATCTGCTGCTATGGTTGCTACTTTTGTTTGGGGATTCCAGCACTCAAGCTTCGGAAACACTATTCCGGTATTTCTTGGACTCGATGTTCGATGAGGAACTAGTATCATATAAACTCCCACGTCGACGGACCTTCCTGATCGTATTTGGTACGATTCGCCAGGAAAGTCGTCGTTATGAGTCGCTATCTATTTAAGAAGCTTCGCGTTTGCGAGGGTCGGTCAGACTTGGGCTTGGCTTGATTAACCTTTATATTGCGGCCTTTCAAATTCGACTCGTTGAGACCTTTAATCGCGGCGTCTGCTTGAGAATTATCCTCCATTTCTACAAAACCGAAGCCTTTAGACTGACCGCTGAATTTATCGGTTATCAGACTGATTTGAGAAATTTCACCAAACTGCGAAAAAATCTCTCCAAGATCTGTTTCACTGACGTCATAAGGAAGATTTCCTACATAAATATTCATAATTTTCTATCTCACGAAGTAATGTGCATTGGTTCGAAGTACCTCCATCGAAAAATACCAAGCACGAGATTTTCTTCGACAAGAGATTGCCGACATCAGGCAAAAAGAAGGGACTATGCTAAGGGTCTTTGGGAGGGGCTAGCCAGCAGTAGTGCTGAAAAGGCATCTACCACTTTTATCCCGAATAGACAGCTTCTATCTCTGAGCATCAACGTTAACAGATGCTTTTGAAAATAGCACTGTTTATTTTAAGCTTAAGTTGCTAAAAAATATGCGGAAACGTCGGAGTTGGGTCGTAAACGGCTATTTGCGGCGCAGTATAAGGATATCTTTTATTCTGGAATTGAAGCCTGAAATCAAGAAAGCGGGCCTAAAAATCATGGAACTGCTTCCCTAGTCAAAGTCAGCAATGCGTTTATAGCAGGCGGTCGCGTAAGGGTCCGTTGATCAGCGATACAGCATTGTGACGGAGTAGGCCTCCTAATCTGACGGCGTCGGGCCAAAAGAGACTCGAAAAAATCATTTGGAAGCTGTATCGCCCGAGTTTGCAGCGGGATCCTCTTTCACCATCACATCAGCCGGTGGCGGAAATTTCTTAACCATGTCATTCGGGAGTTCTGCCTTACCTGCCATGAAGATGCCGCTCGACTCCAGAGCGAAACAGACCATCACTGTGAGCAGCGTAGGCACGATCGCAACCCGGGTCAGTGCCACGATCAGGATTTCAGCCTTGTCGCTACCGGAGGCTACTATCAAGGCGAGTCCGATGATCGCCGCACTGATGATATAACCTGCCAGCAGGATCCTGCTGCGGTTAGCCGCCAACTTCCAGTGGGCAATGACGAACCAAGGGGTGTCCTGTGCCGGCCTAACGGCTCGAATCCAGATGTAGCTGACGACGGACAACGAGAGTACGAGGGGAATAAGCAGTCCCGCCATTCCCACATCCAGTGCGATGGAGGCCGGCGCTGCCAGAAGGTTGAAACCTAGCAGATTGAGCATAAAAAGCTCATGGGGGGATTTCGCCTTCTTGCGGGTATCCTCGTTGATCTCGAACAACATGAAAAAACTCCGTACCAGGTGATTATTCTACGATATATTTTCTCCACGCTAATGTGCCAATGTCGTTGATATAACGCAACCTGAGCTATCTCCAGTTTCGTTGGCACCTTGAGCCATCTATGGCTGCGAAAGAGTAGATTGTTAATGGGAGGCTGTATACGGATGAGTTCAGGAAATAGTCAGGGATTCCTTGAGTGAAACCCGCATATGACCCTATTTCGACAATACTCGACGCGAATATCAGACAATCCGAGGTACTTTTTGGAATGGACGCTCAGCGTCGATTCCGGCGTTGCTGTTTACCAGCCAAAGTCAGAAATGCGTTTTATGCAGACTGTCGCCTATAGGTCTGTTTCTCAGCGAAATCGGAAGGTCAGAAAAACAAATTGATTGCCTGTAATCGGCCACAATCGGTCCTCGGACTACTCGGTCATTAATATCTGCTTCGGGGCCGAGAACATAATTCTCCAACTACCCAGATCAGATTACTACGCTGCCGGTAGATCGGCGGGGTTGGCGTCGGCGAAAGTCCGCTCCATCTCACGACGAACTCTGAAACATTCAGAGGATTCATCAACTGCCACGTCGTGGTATGTGAGAATATCGCCTGCCCGTATCGCACGTGTGACCTGGATGTGATGCGCGAGACCGATCGGCAGTGCGCTGCCACGCAGGCTCTCCTCCGCCGGCAATAGTCTTCCCCATACAGTAAAGCCACCCTCACCATCTAGAGTCTCGCCGGGCTTTAGATCACGTTTTGAGGTCGCGACGGCATCGCCCCGCCAACCGGTAGGTTGACCGGTTGACTCGTTGCGCAAACCCACGCTCGCCACCGAGATACCTAGCTCCAGGCCAATCAAATGATAGGGCCTATAGAGCGCTGAATAGTGGCCGGAGGAGTCGGTGACGAGACCGTACTCGGCAAAGCAACGCTGGACGTAATCAGTTGGCGCCTCGAACACGACATAGACACCCCAACGCAGGTCACGGAATACAGGTCGGCCGTCCCGCTCCAACGACGAAACCACCTCCACTTGCCCCTTGTGGTGAAGGATGCCGCCTTCTGCTGCGGGGCGCAGCACCGACGCCAAATCATCAACCCCGCAAGGCGGAAACGACAGTCCACCGGGCGCAGGCGAAAGACCCGTTGCGTTGGCAACAGCTGCCATTTCGATCGCGGACTTGGTGCCGTCGAGGAAGGAATTAAACATTTGGGGGTTCATTCCACCTTGGCGAGCCTCCTCGGAAGTGAGGCCATAGTGCTCCCAAACAGTCTCGGGTGTAGAGGTATGGTAGGCGGGCAGATACTTGGTGCCCTTGCCGGCTGCAATGACCTCTAAGCCACATGCACGCGCCCAATCAACCTGCTCGGCGATTAATGCTGGCTGATCGCCGTACGCCAGACTATAGACAACGCCTGCTTCGCGCGCTCTTCGCGCCAGCAGCGGTCCCACCAGCACATCGGCTTCGACGTTGACCATGATGATGTGCTTGCCGTGGGCAATCGCCTCAAACGCATGCGCGGTTCCAGCAGCCGGGATGCCGGTCGCTTCGATTGCGATATCAAGAGCGGAGTGAGCCAGGAGAGCGCTGGCATCCTCGCCGACCCACGTCGTGCCCTTGTCGACCGCTTCGCCCAGTGAGCGTGCGGCAATCTGCTCAGCCGGATAACCGATGCGCCGCAGGCTTTCCGAGGCTCGCTCGGGTGCCAGGTCGGCCACGCCGAGAAGATGCACCCCCGGCATCTGCCGCGCTTGCGCCAGAAACATGGTACCGAATTTACCGGCACCAATGAGACCCACGCGCAGCGGCTTATCGCTGGTTGCACGTTCCTGCAAAAGCCTGTGGAGATTCATGGAGTACCTCCTCGTTCGCGATGCGGCGAGGCAGCCGCCAAATGCAGTACGGAATACGCACGTGGTTTAGCTAAGGAAGGCTATTCGGCTGACGCAAGCTCGAACCACGACCTGGAGATCAAGGGGTCAGAACACTTGAAACCCTTGATCCTTCTATGTTTCAAGTGTTCTGACCCCATGAAATACAAAGCATAGTCCTTTCGTTGGGCGATGCAAATGTTTGGGCGCACCGCACGATTGGAGGGATCGGACGAGAATGGCGCAAAACAGGAACCACATTCAAGGCTGCATTGCTGCCTTCTGTGCTTCCTTTCTGGTGCGACCAGCATACGGGTCGAGCCACATCTCTCATTCTTGGCTTGTCCGCTTGGGGTTGTTTAGAGACTGTTGTGCTGCAGCATGGGTAGGTCAGCAATGCGTTTACTACAGACGGTCGTGTGTTGCTCTGCTGGTCAGCGACAGCGGTAGAGGCGATTCGTGATGCCCTACATGAAGAGCGCGATGCAGAGATACGGGGAGACGATATCGCATTGACCAATGCGCAACGCAACGCCAAGCGTGCCGGTGAAGAGAAGAATATCCTCGATATGTTCTGCAAAGACCTGGGCAGTTTCGTCCGTTTCTACGAATTCATCTCACAGATCGTGCCGTTCGATGATACCGACCTGGAGAAGCTGGCCGTTTACGCAAAACATCTGCGTCCGTTGCTGCGTCCTGATGCCTGCCAATGCCAAACATTGCCTGTCAGTGCCGGTCACTCCCACTCGATTGTAAACGAGCCACTTTTAAGTTGATATATCAATTGCTTACGTGATGAAATGGGTTGCAATACCATGAATAATACCACGTTCAGAAATTTCATCAAAAAGCTTCAATTTTTAACTGAACGACGAGAGAATCTGAACAAAAACATCTGGTTATTTGAGGTCTGCGCTGACTTCGCTGATTACATCACGATGCTCTACAACAGTTATCGGTTACATTTGTAACTGGGTTACCAAACCCCCGATCAATTTGAGAGATAAATGGTCAATTGGCCATGTAGCTTAACTGAGGGGGCGATTTCACTTGACCACGTAATCTTTCTGGCGATTGGGTAGAATATGACGTAGTCAGGCTAGCTCAATCCTTGGTTTGGATCTTCTTTGACTTTCGGTTATTCTCAAGAGGCAATCTAGGACGCAGATCAAGAAAGTGAACAGCTATCGCGACGGTGCCACCCAGTACCTCCTGAACTCGTTCGGCCTCACTGCGTAGTAGCGAAAACAATTCCTCCACATCGATCCTGTGTCCTTCGTCTGGATGATCCCATTTCCGATCTTTCGCAAGTGCCACCAGCAATGCGCCAAATCGGCTGTTTGAAGTGGTTCAATAAACATGTACACCCCAGTTAAGATAGTTTGACTTAACTGAGGTAAGCGAATGAAAAGCAGAAAGAAATATTCGAAAGAGTTTAAATTGGATGCGGTCAGTTTGGTTCTCGAACAGGACTATAGCAGAGCAGAGGCCAGTTCCAGTTTCATGTAGTCGGGCAGGCCGCCGACATTGTGGTGGGACTTGATCACATGCGCTTTACCGGATTTTGCTCCTACAGACTCGATCAGTTTACAACCTATTTAATTTAGGAAGACATTGCATCTCAGCGAAGAATTATAGAATGTTGAGAAGTAAGGCTTTTGTGTCTTGGAGAGATGTGGTCGCTGTTTGAACAGAGATATCAGGTTGGACTTTTGAATTTCAGGAAGTTAATTTGTCAATAACTCACTTATAGAGGCTCTTGTCTTAACTCAAGTTTTCATGACGTTCATGCTCAAACCAGATACTGGAGAAAACGATGAACCGCCTACTTTATCTATTCCTGACTCTCACTGTACTAACCTTTACAACTGCGATCGCAGCCACTCAATTGAATCAGCCATCCTGTCAGGCAATTGACCAATGGGCAAATACCTATAAGCCAGGTAAAAATCTCGAGCTATTACCCGACTGGCCAGTCAATGACATGTATGCGGATGAAGTCATCGTGCCATTATTCGGAATCCCTCTGAAGGATTGGGATAGGAGTGATAACACAGCCTTTCAAGGCTGGTTGGCGAACTGTCGTAAAGAGGCCGGTGCACGAAAAGATAAGCCAATGTTGTTGCAGTTAGGCAAGGTAATTAAAGAAGCCAAAAATACCTACAAACAACTGAGTAAACTATGGGATGCCAATATCTATGTAGAGCGAATCGTGGCGAATATTCTAAGAAATCGCAATGAGTCAGATGAATATATCGAAGTGCTTAAACTCACAGCGGATGCCATTAATGGCGAGGATATAACCGAGCGAGTCAATTCCATGCCACGACAATGGTATGGCACGGCGAGACAGGCAACACAAATTCTACCCTTTACGAAACTACTGACACCTGAGCAACGTCAGGTACATATCGATAAACTGGAAATCAAACAGGAAACCGTAGTAACCAATGTGACTGAAAAGGAACAGCGCCAACAGGAGCTGATGGCGCAAATTGCTGCTGTACCTAATAGTCAGGCGGGGTATGGACAATTGATGGGTATTTATAATCAGACTGATACGAGTAAGATGAGTGCTGAAGAGTACGATGCCTTCAATCGCGCCTTTCAGGCCAAGCGACGATTAATCCAGACTACTGCCGAGGCAGCCGCTGCTGCTGAAAAAAGCCAACGTATGAATACACCGGCACCGGTTGTAACGCGATTGAATACCATGCTCAAAGGAGATGATGTCGATGCAGCTCAAATTGAAGATTTGGTGTTAGATGCTTCATTAAGCTCGGTCGAATTCAAAATTCTGGGGCCTTGGAAATTGAATCGTGTGGCAACCATGGCTCTGGATCGCCGCGAATATACCACCACGCGAAACCAACTTGAAGCAAGCCTGAAAGCGGCATCCCATGATGGCGGCTATGTCACTTTAAGAACCTATCATGGCAAGGTGGGTGAAGTGACCTATGATGAACATTATCCGGGTCCCATGCCTGTCACGGAACTAAAGACCTATCTGTTGGAGCGTTTCGATGATCCAGAGAAAATCCTGATAGATCGGCCCGGTGCAATTAACATTATATGGCGAGACGGTGATCGTTTTCTCCAAATCAGTGCAGATAATAGCGTTTCATTCGCCAGACAACTGTTTGATGTGCAGAGTCATGTCAGCATTAAAGTTTGGTCCGAAGATTTTGATGACTACATTAAAGCAGGCGATGCACGTTGTGAAAAAATCGCCAGCAAGCCACAACAATCACTGAGTGTCAAAGAGAAGCAGGATTATATGATGAGTTGTCGTGAGCCATAATGCAGTCAGTTGAAGTATAAGGAGAATAACCGCCATCACCCATGTATATCAAGGCAGAAAACTTGAGCCTGGATATGCCTGAATCATCCATCTTCCCGGCCTCATTCTATGCCTGTGGATTTAAGGCTGAATCTGCTCGCTTCCCCCACCGTCCTGACCTTCCACTGCATTCGGGCAACATGCCGCCAGACCGGGATGGTCTGCAGCGTGAACACTTTACGCCCTTGCTGCAGCCCGATGGCAATGCGGTAGCTCACCGAACAGCCCAATACCTGTTGCATGGGGTCTTCGTCACCCTCCAGATTCAGGTAACTGTTTTCATCATCGCGCTCCAGGATTCCTTCCCGTTCCAGAAATCCAGCAACACGGTGTCTGATTGTATGCACCAGCTCCGTCAATTCCTGCTGATCCGGTGTGTTGGTACGATGAAAGCGACTTTTACCCCAAAGCGTGGTTGTGTAAACACCATCCAGAAACAGCATGTGAAAGGTGAGCGTTCATTCTGAGGCGTTATGGTTTGAAGCGGTCTGTGCCATTACCCTGATCTCCTGTTCAAAGGAGGAGATTTGTAATGGCGTCGTATCAAAGAAGATCTGCGGACGAATGGCAATCACTGGTGCGGTGAAACCCTGGATGATGAAATCGATCTGACCGGAGTCGAGCTGACTCACTACCGCTTACAGAAGCAGAAAGAGCATCGGCTTAATCTAAAAAATGGGGATAGGGACTATCGGTTGTCCGGTCTTATCGAAACCGGTACCGGTGTCACGCATGATCCGGAAAAAGAATCTTTGGCCGAGATCATCAAGCGTCTCAACGAATTGTTTACCGGTGAGGGGCTGACCAACAAGGACCGCCTCAACTATCTGCACACCATCAAAGACAAGGTGATGGAAAACAGTGTTATTGTTTCGCGGATCGAAGCCAATGAGTCAGCCGACCAGGTGATGTTGGGCGACTTTCCGGCCGCTGTGCAGAATGCGGTAATGGACAGCCTGGATACCCATAGCGGGCTCGCTGAGAATGTGTTGCGCGATAAGGAAGTCAGAGAAATGAGTTTGCATGTCTGTTACTGGATACGATTTTAGGAGAGCGTGCGCGAGGGCGGCAGTCGGGTGTGGAGTTACGATGACGGTAGCGCCTGGTCAGAAAAATATCCTACTATTCACAATAAAAATAACAATTCACTACGAATGGGAGGTGATGCTGGGGTGGAAAGCACCCTTGGCATGGGCAGCACCTTCTGGTTCACAGTTCGGCTGAAGAAGTGCGAAAGCGATCATGTTTTCACCGGGGCCGACCAGCAGTCCACGCCCGAGGATATCCTGAAGCGCGATTACCAGGGGGCACGCATCCTGGTGGCCGAGGATGAGCCCATTAATCGTGAGATCGCACAGATCATGCTGGAAGAAGTGGGCTTGACAGTCCATATTGCGGAAGATGGTGTTGCAGCGTTAAAACTGGCCATGGAAGACAACTACGCCGTGATCCTGATGGACATGCAGATGCCAAACATGAACGGCCTTGAAGCAAGCCGGCGCATTCGCTTGTTACCCCAGCATAAGCAGACCCCGATTCTGGCGATGACAGCAAACGCCTTTGCCGAGGACAAGGAAAGATGTTTCAACGCCGGTATGAATGATTTTATTGCCAAACCCGTCCAGCCGAAACTGCTCTATGCCACGCTGTTGAATTCTGTAGCTGGCAAACAACAAAGAATAAGCGTGACAGATCGCTGATCGAACTCACTCATATGGTTTTGTGTGTCTCGGCAGTGCGCCATGATAAATGTGTAAAAATATTTGACACTTTATTTACTAAGCAGATGACGTTAAAAAAATGCCCTCTGAGGGTCGTTTAGAGATTGTCGTGCCGCAGTAAAGCTAGGTCGGCTTTGCGTTTTAAGCAGGCATACCGGAAGCATGTAGCGATTGACCGACGTTGGCCGGACTGGGTGGATCGCGAGTTGGACAATCTGACGGGTTAAACGCCGTTTAATGGATACCAAATATGTAGGAGGGGTTAGCGTAAACCTGGTGTCGCGCTACAATCAGGTTATATAGCTTGACCTAATCGAGAGCAAAGTCGGCTGGATAAGTTGAATCCTCTTTTCTAGAAAATCTGCGATACCAGGCAGACCCTGTCTGCGAATATCGTCAATAAATTCTCGACTCCTGGGGACCGGAATATTTTGACTTCCGGCTTTATAGTGGATCCAGGCTGCAGAAACAGCAGCCCGCGTCCCCGACCGTTTTTCAAGCGACGGTCTTTCACCAATCGAACTGCTCTACCCTGATTGATAGCGGGACGATGCAGCAGATGTGCACGCCGGGAAAAGGGGTTTGTCAGCCAGCCATGTTCTTCAGCCGTCGATTGAGCGACTGACGGGTAATACCCAGCAACGTGGCGGCCACTCCCTGGTTATTGGATGCCCTGCGCATCGCCTCCTCCACCAGATAGACGTCCGCCTCCTTGAGCGTGGGAAATTTTCCGGTGATTGTCAAACTGGACCCCGCGATACCCTCGGGTGGATGCTTTCCGACCAACGGGGTCTCGCGCGTTTTCTGGACCACTTCCCGAAAGCTCTGCATGGAGAGCACAGCTCCCGACGAATGTTGCGCAACGGCATTGAAAACCAGAGACCGCAGTTCGCGGATATTGCCGGGAAAATCGTAGACAGACAACAGCGTGACCAGCTCCTCCGGCGGCGCCGGCGCGGGCTTGCGCATGGCTTGGGATGCCTCCCCGATGAAGTGCTGCAGCAACAGCGGCAGGTCGTCCGGGCGATTGCGCAGCGGGGGTACGTTAACCGGATGGCTGGAGAGCCGGAAGAACAGATCCTGGCGAAATTCGCCGCGCAGCATTTTATCCCGCAGGTTCTGATTGGTTGCCACAATGATGCGGGCATCAGCGCGTTGCATCATATCCGAACCAAGGGAATAGTAGGTATTGTCCTGCAGCAAACGCAACAGTTTGACCTGGGAGATTGTATTCAGATCACCGATCTCATCCAGAAACAGCGTGCCGGCCGCGGCACTGGCAATCATACCCACTCTATCCCTGTCGGCACCGGTGAAAGCCCCTTTGACGTGACCGAACAGTGTATCGGAGAACATATTGTCGTCCAGACCGGCCACATTCAGACTTACCATCTTACCGCTGCGGCCGCTGGCCTTGTGCAATGCCTGGGCGATCAGCTCCTTGCCGGTACCCGTTTCCCCGGTGATGATGACCGGCTCCCTGGTATCCGCTATAGCCTCGATGTATTTAAACAGTAACTGCATATTGCGCTGACAGGTAAGTATCTGTGAAAAGCACTCGGGACATTTCAACCCATCGGCTATCAGACTGTGCCGCAGAGAGCCGATCTCCCGGCGCAGTCCATTAATCTCCAGGGCACGGCGTATGCAGGAGATAAAACGGCTCTCCTCCACCGGTTTGACAAGATAATCGAATGCGCCCTCCTTCATGCAGGAGACCGCCGTTTCGATCTCCTGTGAGGCGGTCATGACAATGACCGGCACATCCGGATAGTTCTGTACGATCTGCGGCAGCAGTTCGGTGCCGGAGACGTAGGGCATGAAAAGATCGAGCACAATGACGGCGGCTTTTTCCGATTGCAGAAACGGAATCAGTTTGCGCCCGTCGCTTAGCGTGGTTACCGCCTGAATACCATGACTGTTCAGCAGATAACTCGCTCCGAACAGGATATCCTCTTCGTCGTCGACCAGAACAACAGGGGGTTCATATGTTGGCATCAATCTCTCCGACTTCTATCTGGCTCCGACATAAACAGGCAGTTGCATGATCACATCTGTACCGTCACCCGGTCTTGAATTGAGCGCCATCCTTCCCTGGTGATTCTGGATAATACGATAGGATATGGACAGACCGAGCCCGGTGCCGTCATGTTCACCCTTGGTGGTGAAGAAGGGATCGAGCACCCTGCTTTGATTCTCTTCGGAAATCCCGATCCCCTGGTCGCTGACGGTTACCCGGATATATTCTCCACTCTCTTCCAGGTTGGCGGTGATGCGAACGGCTGCCGATCGCTGCGGCAGCGATTGCAGCGCATTCAGAATCACATTGATGAATACCTGTTCCAGCTGTTGCGCGTTTCCACGCACTGCTGGAAGCGGCTCCGCGATCTCCATCCGGCAATCGTCACACAGCATACGGATCTGGTTCTGCAGGATCGACAGGGTGGTACGCAGAACCTCGGCGATATCCACCTTATGATCGAGTTCGCCCTGATCGGGACGCGCCAGGTGCTTCAGGTTGGCGACGATGGTCTGTATCCGCTGCGCGCTGCTTGCAATACTCTCCAGCAGTCGGGGTGTACCGGTCAACGCCTGTTCCACCGGAACCCCTCCCAGCGTGAAATCGCCGTGCTCGGTTCGATATATTTTCAGAATTCTGAGTATATCGACCCAGCTTCTGGACAGAATAGAGGCATTAAACTGAATAGCGTTGTTGGGATTGTTGATTTCATGGGCCACACTTGCCGCCAGAACGCCCAGAGACGCGAGACGTGCATTCCTGATCGTGTGAACCTCCAGCATGCGCTTCTCGGTGATATCTTTCACTATCACCATCGCGCCTGCCACGCTGCCGGCCATCCTCAGCGGCACGATACGCAGTTCCCACCAGCTGGGGTCGTCCCCCGAAAACTGGATCTCATCGGCCTCACCTGATTGAAGCACATTTTTCAGTACCTCCCGGTAGCTTGCCTGAACACTTTCCGGAAAAAATCCGGCCGAGCCCTGAAAGTCTTCACCGCCATATCGTTTTGGCATCGGGCGGTTGATCATCAGGCAGTTGTCGTCGCGGTCCACTGTCAGAATGAAATCGGGCGATTGATCGAACAGTACGCGCAGCTTCTGACCCGATTCACGCAGTTCCTGTTCGATCTTCATCCTTACCCTGATGCTGGCACGCGTATAGAAGACGAACATCGTCATTGTCAGCGTCAGCATGCCACCACCGGCCAGGATGATATTGGGGCCATTCGCAAACCCTTCCGCACTGCGGAAATTATCGATCGGCGCATTGGTAATCGACCAGATACGATCAGCAACCGGGAAGGTTTGACGGACCCTGACGGCCTCCCGCAGGCTCCACTGCGGCGCTTCCGTATAGTCGACGGTAGCCTGCGGGTGCTTATCGAGCCGACTGGCATAAAAATCCAGGAACTGCTGACCCGGTTCGGCCGACTCGTCCAGCACCAGAAACTCCACGCCGCGCGGTTCCAGGCGGGAAATCGCGGCGCTGGCGAGATCCGCTATACGAAACACACCCACCGAGAACCCACGCAACGCCTCCCGGCGCTGTTCCTCTGTCGCGACAGGCCGGCCGACAACGTATACCGGTTGAATCGCAATGAAACCATATTGCGGCCCGTTACCCTGTATCAACCTGATGCGACCGCTGACCGTCAGCTGACCGCTGCCCCAGGCACGTTCCATCAGCTCCCGATACTGCGGTTCCGCTGCGTAGTCGAATCCCGGCTCCTGTCCGTCATGCCGTATGGGTTCGATATAGGTTATCCGGAACTCAATCCCATGGCTGGCAACCAGACCGGCATCCGCCGCTTCGGCGGACTTATCTGCTGTTGCAAACCCGTGCCTGACAGGAGAAACCCATTCCAGCGCATGGATGCCGCGGTAGCGCGCCAACAGTGCCCGGGCAAAATACCGGAACTCCGGTTGGGTCACATGTTCGGACGCCTGAAACAGGTCGCGCACCGCCTTGACCGACTCCAATCCATCCTCTATCCCTTTTTTCAGTGCATTGTTGCGGTTGTGCGCCTCCCAGCTGAATTCGGCCTGGCGGTGACTATCCAGTTCACCTTTTATGGTGAAAAAGGCACTCATGGTCACCGTTATTCCAGCCAGAAATACGATGGCCGGGAGCCAATGTTCTTTGGCTGCGATGCCTATATTGTTCGTCCCGCTAACTTTCATATTGATTGCCATTCGGCGGCACATAGCCGAGGATAAGCATCCCAACGATCTCGCTGGAAAGGGATATTGCGATGCAAAGGTTTTTTTGACCGGACAATATCAAGGCTATTTTCTGCTTGCCGGACAGTATGACATCAGTCCCGGTCATATCGGGCTGAGCAGCGATGGCAAAACCATCAGCGCAATAATAAACAATGCAGACCTGACCAAGAGCGTGGTCCGGGAATCCCAATTATTTGCACTTCCCTGTATTTCATTTGCTGTTCCCTGGTGCGTAACCCGACATCACCTCATCGGCATTGATGCAGTGTATGCACGCTTTAACATCGACCGCTTTCCAACAGCTCGTATACCGTTTTAACCAACTCGCATTTTCGTGTCGGTTTCGAACGCAATTCATCATTAATCTCTTTTCTCCGGCCTTTTTCGAAACTTCAGCTCTGCGTGCAGGAACCGCATCGGATACACCTCCCGCTACTCTGATCTCTAAGAGCAAGATACGTACCAATTCATTGGTACGGCAACTAATTACAAAAATTCAGTTGGATAAATTTAACCCAGACAGATCGAAACGGTTTGTAAGGGTGTGCAAATTTGAACACCCATGGCTGGGTCAAATTAACGCTTGTTTTATTTATTCTCTTTAATTCAATTACTTGTGAATTTATCCGATGCCGGTTATCGGGCTGCAGCATTTTGCTTTGTTACATGTCCAGCTTCACCCACGTTCATAAAACCGGATGTACAGAATCCGCCGCCTTACCTCCTAACCGGAGTTTCAACAACCATTGAGCTGGTCGTTAGCCCAGCTAGGCACGCTTCGCGGTGATGCTCTGCTTTGTTACTGAATCACCCGCTCGACAGTGGTTTTATCGCAGCCGATCAGCGCTCATTTTTTCCTTGTCGCGATGCCGGCTGATATTTTTTGCCCGGCCATAGCTTCATTCATGGTTGTTTCGGGTTGGTCTATTCCACGATCAAAACTGGACGGGTCGTCGCTAACGCTTACGAAATTTCAGGCTCATACGTGCCAGCAATTGCATATTCCGATGAAAATGAACAGCGACTCGGGAAGTGCGTGAACGTCGGATTTTCCCGGTCCATCGGGAACGGAGCGTTTATTCCAGCTGTTTATCCTGGACCGACTGAGAGAGTATTGTTCTCATGAATGGGTCCAAGCCCAACTACCAGCCGTTAGCCTCGCGGATTTATGCGACAGTTTCAAATAAGAGCGTTTATAGTTTGCACAAATTCTTGAGCCGCCGATTGAATGATTGACGGGTGATGCCCAGCAGAGCTGCGGCCATTTCCCGGTTACTTGCGGCTCTGCGCATCGCCTCCTCCACCAGATAGAGGTCAACCTCTTTGAGAGTGGGAAATTTGCCTGTGATTGTAAGAGCGCATCCCGTAGTATCCTCAGACGGGTGCTTTCCAACGGTCGGGATTCCACGTGTTTTCTGGATGCCATCCCGAAAACTCTGTACGGATAGAACGGTGCCGGAATGGTGCTGGGCGACAGCGTTATAGACCAATGATCTAAGCTCCTGGATGTTACCGGTAAATTCATAGGCCGATAACAGGGTGAGTAACTCGTCCGGCGGCACCGGCGCAGGCTTGCGCATGGCTTGGGATGCTTCCTCGATGAAATGCTGCAGCAACAGTGTCAGATCATCCGGGCGGTTGCGCAGCGGGGGTATGTCAACCAGATGGATGGAGAGGCTGAAGAACAGGTCCTGGCGAAATACTCCGCGTACCATTTTAGCGTACAGATCCTGGTTGGTGGCCACCACGATACGGGCATCAGAGATGCGTGAAATATCTCCACCCAGGGGATAGAATGTATAATCCTGTAGCAGGCGCAGCAGCTTGACCTGGGAAGACATATTCAAGTCGCCGATATCATCCAGAAACAGGGTGCCGCCTGCAGCTCTGGCGATCATACCCTCTCTGTCTCTGTCAGCGCCGGCGAAGGCTCCCTTGACGTGGCCGAACAGTATGTCGGAAAACATATTGTCGTCCAGACCGGCCACATTCAGACTTACCATCTTCCCGCTTCTTCCGCTGGCCTGGTGCAATGCCTGGGCGATCAGCTCCTTGCCGGTACCCGTTTCCCCGGTGATGATGACCGGCTCCCCGGTATCTGCTATAGCTTCTATATATTTAAACAGTAACTGCATATTGCGCTGACAGGTAAGTATCTGTGAAAAGCACTCAGGACATTTCAACCCATCGGCTATCGGGCTGTGCCGCAGAGAGCCGATCTCCCGGCGCATTCCCTTGGTCTCCAGCGCTCGGCGTATGCAGGATACAAAACGGTTCCCCTCGACCGGTTTGACAAGATAATCGAATGCGCCTTCCTTCATACAGGAGACCGCCGTTTCGATCTCCTGTGACGCGGTCATGACAATCACCGGTACATCCGGATAGTTTTGTACGATATGCGACAGCAGTTCGGTGCCGGAGGCATGGGGCATGAAAAGGTCGAGAACAATAACGGCTGCCTTTTCCGACTGCAGAAAAGGCATCAGCTCTCGTGGGTCAGTTAATGCAGTCACCGATCGAATTCCATGACTGTTCAGCAGATAACTCGCACCGAACAGGATGTCCTCTTCATCGTCAACCAGGACGACAAGGAGATCGGACGCTCGCTTCGGCACTAACTTCTCCTATCGGATTTCGCTAAATGCAGGCAGCCACATCATCACACCTGCATCCTGCATGGTCACGAATTCCGCACCATCTAATCGTTGATGAATACCGACTGAGTGGTTATGAAACCATATAGCGGTGCATGCCTGCCGCTTCAACCGGAAATACGAAAATCGGTGATTCCGATCAGGGAGTGGTAGATCCCGCCCTTGCCCACCCAATGGCAAAGAACAGCGCTGTAGTGACTGCAATCAAGGGCCACGGGCTCGACACTACTGCCTCAACTACGAGAACGCCCGTAGCCACGAGGATCAGCAGGAGCCGTAGAGGTTTTCCAAACCACGTAGTGGATGCTGCCACTTCCCAGATCGGTTGTGTCATCGCAACGTGCACGGAACGGAATAATTTACCCTGATCCGTGATTGCTTCCCTGCGACCCCGACTATCGGTATTTTTTTCCTCGCCGCGATGCGGTTTGTATTTGTGCTGAGTCATGGTTACCGCCATGGCTTTTTTGTTTGGTGCATTGCTCCCGCTAAATAACCGGACATATCGTATGTTCTGATTACAGACTACCGGGCACATTGACGCCTACGATTAAGGGCTGCTTTCCGGAGTTGGTGTCCAAAGCCTGGCCCTCCATGAGTCCTGGGACGAGTCCACCGGCAGATGCGCCCACCGAACTAGAGGTAAGTGATACTATCAACAAAGTCGTTAGAACAAGTCCGAGACAGATCGCCAGAATCTGCCATAGCAAGCCACCTGTTGTCAGGTAATGGCTTGAGAGGATATATCCGACGGCAAGTATGGCCACGGCGATGCGCCTGGTGGGGGTAAATTCGAATGCTGACATGGCAAGTGCTCCGTAAATAGAATGCCTGGCAATCAATCCAGCTGACTGGTTCTACGGCCTCCTCAGGACCTGCACTGCAGGGAAGACCGTTTGCGATATACCCTGCAGAAAAAATGCCAACTTCAATTTGTCTGAAAAAGTCCTTTGGCAACAATATGATAGATACGTCCTCTCAACTGAACCAAGGGGTTCTGGGCTGCAGCAGTATTTTCTGGTCCAAGTGGAAAAAAGATTAATTTCTTATTTTTCATGAAGATTGACCCATGTCGGAAACTGCGCAAAGCAGAGAATGCTGCACCCCTTTACTGTTTATTCCTCTAAGGCACGCAACCTAAACCGGGATTTACAGCACTGATTGCACCATTCGCCCTGCGCGGCAACCGAAACCTCTGAAGCGTTCTCCTGATCCAGGGTCCTGGCCATGCGTCTGACAAAGTAGTAGACACAGTTCAATTTTTTATAAGTTCCTCTTTCACTGAGTGGACCAGCTCTCGATTTGGTGCATCGGCGACCGGCCGTCTGGCATCGTGGTATTCTGCCGATGCAACCTGCTCCTGAATCCGTCTCTTCATGCCGATTACCACCCGTGCCGCGGCAGCATCATTCAAGGTGACCGCACGCAGGGCCACTTCACTCCTGGCGACTGCGGCATGCAGACCCCCCGAGCATCTTTACCTTTTTTGTGACATCGCTCATATGCAAGTGCTGGGTGGCGCACTGATCAGCGAGGTCCAGCGCATTGGTTTCAATCGGATCTCCGAGGTTCTCCAGATCATTGACCACTGCCAGAAGCCTGGAAAGCTCGTTGACCTGGAAGTCGGTGAACTCTTTTTTGCCTACCTCACCCGGATACGCAACGACCTCCGCGTATAGGATATCCATCTTGTCGTCAATGGCGGAGCTTTCCCTGATCTGTTCCAGCGTCCCATTCAGCAACGCAGGAATGTTCTCTGAAAGCATACGATTGATAAAATCGACCATGCGGCCGATCTATAATCGGGCCCGTTCCAACGCCAGCGAGGGGGTGTCAATCAACGCCACATCCAAATAACCGGGACGCACCAATACCTCCTTCGGAGTGATGGCTTTTCCGGCACGATCCATTGCGGAGTCGGGCGAACCGGTCGGAGAAGGGGAGGATGAGAGCGATGCCAGTGCTCCTGAAGGTATCCTGCACCACCGCTACCCGCACTACCTCCCGCGGCTTGCCGATGGCAACCAATTCCGCTGTGGTGCAAGTGCCTGTATTGGCCCCCAAGGCCAGCGCGACTCCTGTCAGATACTGGAGGCGTCTCAATGTTCGGCCGCGATTCTCTCCAAAGCCTGCATCATTGACTGCACCGTAACCAGCGCGATCAACTTATTTTCTCCGTTGTTTACGACCGGAAGCGGCCCCCGGTATTTGATCAGGAGTCTTATCGTTTCCAACAATGGCGTGTCGGGGTGCGCCATTTCAAAGTCGGTATCCGTCACCTCCCGCAGCTTGAGCGACAACATCGTATGGAGGTGGTTGCCAGCCCTGAGCTCGGCGGAGGAGCCGATGATGGACGTGAACTTGATATCCCGGTCGATCAATCCTCTGTGTGTGGCATGGCCCGACCAATCGGTTTCCCCTGTGACTGGCAGAAGTTGCGCGAGCAGTCTCCGAAAATGGAAGAACCCCATCAGTCTGCCTTCATCGTCCAGTACAGGAACCGAACGGATTCCATGCTCCGTCAACAGATTGAGTGCGTCACCGACAGTATCGTCAGGTTTGGCAGAAAAAAACTTCGTAAACATCGCTGTCGAGCAGGTCATCTTCTAAACACCTCCAGTATTAATTGAGAAGCGGAGTCAAGTGGGCTTCTCAGGAGCCGATCGGCTTGGCAAAAAAGTCGAAGAAGATGACGAGAAAGAGAGAACAGACCAGCAGGGTGACCAGCATGGCGGGAGTTCCCTTTCGAAACCAAATGCCCGGCGTTATCGCTAACGCGGGGTTTCCTTCTTTCTCCGCCAACCGCTCCGAGATGGTTACGATAAAAACGTTGGCGGTCGAACCGATATGGGTACCGTTGCCGCCCATGCCCACGCCCATGGCGAGACTCCACCAGAGCACGGTGACGTTCATTCCCTGCGTTTCCATGCTGAGAATAATGGGGATCATGGCTGCGGTGAAGGGGATGTTGTCGATGGCGGCGGAGAGTACGGCTGCCAGCCACAGCAGGACCAGGCTCGCTATCAGCGGATCCCCCTCAACCAACGGAATGATATGCTGCCCGAGGTAACTCAGGAGATGGCTGTGTTCGACGCCGCCGATCAGTACGAACAGGGAGAGGAAGAAGAGCAGCAACGCGTACTCGATCTTCTCCAGGGCAGGGTCGACCTGAAGATTGTGTGCGGCATAGAACATGACGACCATGCCGCTTGCCGCCACAACCCAGGCCTCCCAGTGCAACTGGCGGTGCAGGATGAACAGCAGGACCATCAACCCAAGAATGGTCAACGATCTGTTCCAGGTCTTGCGATCCGCGAAATCAAACCTGTCGGCAAACTCGACGACCTCCGGTTTTATCGACAGTGCCTTCCAGAACAGCAATCGTAGTGTGAGCAGAATAGCAAACCAGGCGGCGGTCACCGGGGCTATCATGCGCAGGAAGAAGGTATTGAAGTCTATGTCGGCCGCTGAACCGATCATCAGATTGGGAGGATCGCCCACCAGGGTGGCGACACCTCCGGTGTCCGAGAGGAGCGCGGCTGCCATCAGATAAGGGAGTGGCGAGACTCCGAGGACCTGGCAGATGATCAGAATCAGCGGCCCGAAGACGATGACAGTGGTCACGTTGTCCAACAACAGGGAAAATACCGTGACCGCCGTACCCAGCAGCACCAAAAGGTAGAACTGCCGCCCGCCTGAAACACGAGCAATCCAGAAGGCCAGCGCCTGGAATCCACCTGTCGGGATCATGATACCGACGATGACCATCATTGCGGCCAATAGGAAAATCACGTTCCAGTCGATGGCCTGGATAGCCAGTTCGGGATCGTAAAAGCCCAGAAACTGGCCCAGAAAGACCATGGCGCCGGCGCCGAGTACGGCGATCTTGGCACGATGAATGCCATGGATTGCCTCAGTGAAAATGCCGACGAAGGTGGCGGCCAGAATGACCCCGGAGACGGCCATAGGGGTATTCATCGTCAGCTCGACCAACTCGTGGGTGCTTGCCATGTCAGGTTGCATAAGGATTCCTTTTGCAGGGGATTATGGGATGGACTTTTTCAGGTTCTTTGTTATCGGGATGGAAATTTGTCGCTTTTCTCTATCCAGCGTTGCCTCAACCCTGCGGCCTGTTTGATCTCGCCTGTGCTGCAACCTCGTGCAGTACATTACCGGCGATCAGCACCCGGTCCGCGGCGTTGGAGAGATGGCGCAGGATCTCGCGACGGCGGAGTATGTCGGCGACGTAAACCAGTGCCTTCGTGGCGGCTCCATGACGGTCCGCTTTCGCCGAAAGATAGTGACCCATGAATTTGTGCTCGAAATGCATCTCCTTGGCGTCCAGCGCTTCGTGAAAGGATTCGAGGTTGAACAGATCGCTCAATGCATTGCGATAGGTGTCCCCTGCTTCCCGCTCCGCTTTCCGGGTCTCCTCCACGCAGTCATCTACATCGGTTTCTCCGGCGGCGAGGCGGATATAACCGTTGGCGAGACTCTGGACTCCGCTCTTGATCAGTGCACCGAGTTGATCTAGATGTGCGTGCTTCCCGACGCGCAGCATCTCCATCTCCCGAGCAGTTGTTCGGACGTAGTGGATAATCTCTACGATGCTGTTGATTGCGGAGTGGACCCCTTCGCGCAATGGTGAATCAGAGAATTCCCTGCGCAAAATATCGAGACTGCCCGATCGCTGCGTTTCGGCCTCCAGGCCGATATCGCCGACCTGTACCGCAGCCTCCCTGCTGCCCTTCGAAAGGTAAACGGTTAGCGCATCCGTCGCGCGCATCGCCAGATCACACTGGGAGCCGATCAGTTCGAAAACATTGCTTGCCTCACGGGCGTCCCGGTTAACATCCGGGTTGTTGACTTCTTTCATAGTGGTCTCCTGATCACGGATTTATCTAAATATCTTTACGACACCGCACCTGGTCGTAGACCCACCGAGGCAACGTGGTCGGTGGCAATAATTCGTTGATTGCAAATCACTCGGGGAAGGTCATCCCGAGAATGCTGCGCACTGGCAACAGTGTTCTGTGACAAATTACGATCCACTCAGTAACTGGAGAACCGAGAGCGATCCGACCCGATGGTCTCACTGGTTTATCCACGGCAAAATATGCGTCTGACGTGACTCTCTACACTTGCCGCAGCAACAAAAATCAGGGAGATCAGTGACCCTGCTCCAGAATCTGACTGCCTTTTCAAATCAAAAGGCATGCCATTTCTAAAATAAAAAAAAATGCAATGAAAACAGCAGGAAGATCAGGAAAAGAGTATCTTGAGGTAGGCTTCCGGGGTGCAGCTTAATGCAGCCTTGATTGCATCAACGGACATAATTACAAACGA
Source organism: Gammaproteobacteria bacterium (assembly GCA_020445405.1). GTDB lineage: Bacteria > Pseudomonadota > Gammaproteobacteria > Chromatiales > Chromatiaceae > HKST-UBA178. The sequence continues at coordinate 21,333 of JAGRGQ010000015.1, forward strand.
TTATCATGAGTTTACCGCAGTAACCGGAACATGAGAGATGCAGCAAATGCTGCACCACTGTGACAGCGCCTGCTGTGCATCCATGGTCTTCAGTCGCCGGTTAAGCGACTGGCGGACGATGTACAATAACGAGGCAGCCACTTCCTGTTTGTCTTTTGCTCTGCACATGGCCTCCTCTACTGGGAAGTAATGGAAAACCGGATTCAGATCACCGATCCAATCCAGAAATAGTGTGCCACCTGCAGCTCTGGCGATCACACCCTCTTTGTAACTGACAGTGCCGGTACAGGCCGGCTTCTTTGACGTAGCTGAACAGCCTATCGAAAAACATATTGTCATCCAGTCCAGCCACGTTGTTGAATAACATTCGCACCACATGCAGCAAAGGAAACCTGATCGCCCTCCTAAACTAGCCTGCCCGAAGATTAACTTGGCATCGCTTGAGCAGGATTAATGTATAGGTGCCGAGAAAAACTCGAAGAACAGTACAAACAAAATACTGGAGACGATCAAGGTCGCCAGCATCGCCGGAGTACCGGTTTTAAACCATACCGCAGGGGTGATCACCAATGAAGGGTCCCTCCTCTCCTTTGCCAGCCGTTCGGACAAAGTGACGATATACACATTCGCCGTCGAGCCGATATGCGTCCCATTACCACCCATGCCCACACCGACGGCTAATCCCCACCACAATGGCGTAACATTGACGCCCTGCTGTTCCAATCCCGCAAGGATCGGGATCATCGCTGCGGTAAACGGAATGTTATCTATCATGGCCGACAGAATAGCCGCAGCCCACATCAACACAATAGTGGCCGTCAACAAGTCACGTTCAATAAATGGCAGGATGAACTGCCCGATATATTCCAGAAAATGGCTATGCTCGACACCGCCGACCACAACAAACAGAGATATAAAGAAAATCAATAGTGGAATCTCAACGTCCTGCATGGCTTGATCCACGGCGATATGCCGAGCAATAAACAGCAACAGGGTCAAGCCAAATGCCGCCACCATCCATGGCTCCCAGCCGACGCTGTGATGCAGCATAAAAAGCCCGACCATTACCGCGAGAACCAGCAACGACTGGTTCCACAATTTTCGGTTTTTGAATACCAGCCTGCCTGCATCAACCACACCGTGCGATGGCTTTACAAGATCTCTGCGGCACAGCCAACGCAATGCAGCGAGGATAGCGATCCAGGACGCCAGCACAACGCCACCCATGTGAATGAAGAAGGTATTGAAATCGATATGCGCTGCCGAGCCGATCATCAGATTGGGTGGATCCCCCACCAAGGTCGCTACGCCACCAGTATCCGATAACAGTGCCGCAGCCATCAGATACGGAATCGGACTCACCTCCAGGGATTGTGCAATCATCACGATCAAGGGTCCGAAAATAACCACGGTCGTGACGTTATCCAGTATCAGCGAGATGAACGTGACCGCAGTGCCGAGCAGAGCCATTAACAGAAACTGCCTGCCGCGGCTGATCCGCGTCAATCCGGCAGCCAGCGCTTCAAAGCCACCGGTCGGTAGGATAATGGCGATTATCGCCATCATGCAGCCGAGCAGGAACACGACATTCCAGTCCACCGCATGAATAGCTTCTTGCGGTGAATAGAATCCGTAATATTGCCCGGCAAGCAGCATCAAGCCAGCACCGAGCATGGCGAACTTGGCGCGTTCGAATCCGTGCACATGCTCAGTGAAAATACCGGCAAAAGTGACAACAAGAATAATGCCTGATACCAGCATCGCTTCAGTTGGAATAAGCGATTCCACGATTGTTTTCTCTCCAGAAGGGATCACCAGCAAAAGTCGAATCAAATTGCTGAAGCGCCGTAGGGTGATTGGGAAATTTTGCTTACTGCACAGGTTTTAAAACCGGCTTTGTTGACGAGGGCATCCATGCCCTCGTCACACCTTTATGGAAAAATCGACCCGGGCTGATTGGGAATTCAGCCGGGAGGCTGTTACTCACCTAACTCTTGGCGCCACGCTCTTCCTGATGAAAAAGGCCATAAACGTAATTCAACTGTTCATCCAGATGTTTATTGAAGGGCTTGTTCAGTTTATTGTTCTCCAATTTCCTCCACGCACCGCTTTTGCGGGACAAGGTATCGTAGAGTTGCCATTTGTGGAGCAATGAGAGACCCACCAGGTTGTCCAATGCGCCGATCTGTTCGGGCGACAGATAATCGGCGTCGATGCTCATAAGCTTGTCGTCACTGATCGAAATCGGATAGATCTCCGCGGCATCCAGGATTTTCTCCTCCAACTCTCCCGGAAGGCGCGGCTGAACCTCCCGCACCGCGTCACGGAAAGGAACGCCCCCGGTAATCTCCCGGTCCTTGAGCGGCGTCAACTCCGCTACCGTCACGCCGGATCTCTCCAGGTGGTTCAATACCGGTTCGCTGAGTACATAGCGCACCTCATGGTAAACCACCTGATTGAACACGTTCTGCAGAAAAAACAGCATCACAAAACAGACGATCGATGCGATGATCGGCGTGGTAACCCAGCCGGAGGCGATATTTCCCAGCGCGCGCCATTTAATCCCCTTGCCCCCTTTCAGCAGGCCTATTCCTATTACCGCCCCAACCACCGCCTGTGAACTCGATACCGGTATCAGCGGGATGGTGGGCAGGCCATTGCTGGCCAGAAAATGCTCCAGCGTGATGGAGGAGAAGAGAAAGAGCACGATCGAATGCGAAATGACCACCACCCATGCACCCACAGGCGTGAGCGGCAGGATGCCGTCTCCCACTGTCATCATGACCCGTTTGGAGTAGGTGAAAACACCGACGCCGATGGCGATGGCCCCGAGCAGAAACAGTTGCTGTATCGAAGTCAGCGTGAACAGTCCGGCAATGGAAAAATCGGAAAACGGCGAAGACGAGACGAACACCCCCATCACGTTTCCGATATTGTTCGCGCCCAGACTGTAAGAGCCGAAGGCACCGGCCAGAATCAGTCCCAGACGGGTGTATCCATCCAGTCTCAGCAGATGAATCCGGGATTTGCTCAAAGTCACCATCACCAGTTTGTAGATCAGTGCTCCGAAGATCGCTCCCAGTATCGGGCAGGCAACCCAGGTGGCGAGAATCTTGGTCAACGCCGATAAATCGGTGATGGAACTGCTAAAAAAGTTCCAACCAATGATTGCGCCGACGATCGCCTGGGTGGTGGAGACGGGGAGTCCTGCCTTGGTCATCCAGTAGACGGTCAGTGCAGCCGAAAACGCTGCCATGAATGCACCGGGAAGCGCATTGAGTTTTCCCAATGCGCCCAAACCGTGGGCTGCACCGGCGCCGCTGATAACCGCACCCAATATCAGAAACACCGTGCAGATGATGGCTGCGGTAGTGAACTGGATCATACGGCTGGCAACGGCCGTTCCAAACACGTTGGCCGCATCGTTGGCACCCAGCGACCAGCCCAGGAACAGACCGCTGGTCAGAAAGATCAATACTGTAATTTCCATGGAAGTTGCTTCTCTGAGGTTAATGAACGCAATATGCCGCTACCCGAATCGGGTAACACCACCACACACCAGGAGCTCAAAGAGAACGTTTGATCGAATAGATGGCCAGCCAGTCGCCGACATCCTCGGCCTCGTCAGCGAGGCGATCGAGCTTGTCCACGAAATAGCGTTTATGCAGTTTCTTTTCCAGGCTCTGGTCGGAGGCAAATATCTTCCTTTTAAGGCGAACTGCAATTTGATCAGCCTCCTCCTCGTGGAAAGAAACTTTGCCGAGATGATCGCGCACAGCGGTGATATTCCTGAAGAATGCCCTGGCAGCGAGCACCGCAGATTCGATCGTTTTCACGGCTGCTGTAGTGAGCAGCTTGAAGTCCGCCCTGAACTCGTCATCGATCATGGGGCTTTCTACGGTGATGGCCAGAAAAATATCCTCGGCCAACCCGAGTAAGTAATTGATATCCTCCAAAAGACTCAATACGTCACCCCTGGAGTCGGGTATCAGCATATCGGTATAGAGATGACCCTCGATCTCCCGGCGCAGCCGGTTGCCTTCCACCTCAAGATCGCGTATCTGGTGTACCAAATCGTCGCACCTGCCATCCTCCACGCCATCCAGGTACGTATTGATACCCGTTTCGAATATCATCGCGCCGTTGGAGATGCAGTCCATCAGGTCATCAATCATCCTTTCGATATTCTTGGTTTTTCCAAACAGGGCCAGATTCTCGACCTTTATATTCATATTTTCATTCTCAATTGTTCGTGGTTTATGAAAGAAGGCCTGCCCGCTGGCCTTCCCGGTTTCAGTGGCGGGTTAATTTGTCACGCGACAGCGAATGTCTGTAAACCACACCCTGGCATAACAGCGAAGTTCCCGGCGGCGTCAACTTCAGACTTCCCAACCACTGTTCACCGGTAACCAGCAACAACAGCCCGCGGGCCAGAATCGGGTGGTATTACGTTGGATCTTCATTGTTGTTTTTCACGGTGCATCTCTCCCAAAAAACCGATTGGCACTTAAAGCACAATTAGTCCTGCAATCAGTGTTGCTGTGGGGGATTTGCCGCTGACTTCCAGACGGAGACCGGCTACTGCACAACAAAAATCCTGCCGGGAACTTACGCCGGTTACAGCAATTAAATTTGGGGAAAATAGTGAAAAACCCCGAAACTTCCCAAACTTCGAGTCAATAAACATGCCATCTTTGAACATGGCGAAAATCTCAACTAAAACAGGGGGAAGTCGCGATTGCGGTGGTCTTTTTCGCTCGACGCGGGGTGCAGCCAAATCCGGGCCGCGCGCTCATGCAATAGTGGAATACAGCTATCTATCAATTGGTTAGGAGTGGATTCAGAAAAAAATGGGTGCAGCAGTTGCTGCACCCACAAAAGTGCGTTTAATCATCGCCTCCAATCTTCAGGCGCCGATTGGACCACCGGCGGACGACAGATAGCCAGCGACTTTGCGTTTACTGTCTGGAAATTTCTGAAGTTTTCGCAAGCGGCCGCTTGAAAGACATTTGACCACTCCGGGTCATCGCGCCCGTTCGACAGGTGAAAGATCAAAACATCCTGCTTTGAATGCAGACCCGGAGGACGCTGCCGGTCTGCTTCAATACGCCTTTTATCGCGGTTAGCGGTCCAGTGCCAGCGACAGCGAGTTCAGCTCCTCTGAAGACTCCTGCAGTATCTGCTCCACGGCTTTCCGATCGATATTCAGCCGCTGGCAGGATGGGATTCCGGCCATATCGGCACACGCCGAGTCCTGACCGTTGGCGATCAGATTTCCGACGATCACGATATCGACGATGTCCGCCGGGCCGAAATGGATCCGGTCCAGTTCCTCGTGTTCATCCACCGCATCGGCGATCTGCTCCAGGAAACCCCAGGATTCCACAATGACACGACCGACTCCGGTGTGCCATGCCGCCAGCAACTCGTCAAATTCCTGGTTATCGATCAACAGGTCCGGAAAATTTTCGACCCGCGTCAGGATGTAGAACTTGCCGATATCGTGCAGCAGACCGGCCAGCATCGCCTCTTCAGGATTCCTTATATGAGGCTGACGCTTCGCGAGAAAGTAAGCCAGTGACGCAACGCGTATACTGTGCTCTCTCAGACTGCCGATGCGGGCTTTCAGGATACTGCTTTCCGGCGCCGAAAAGGTTGCATCCATGGCTCTGGATACCGCTATGTTGCGCACCATTTTAAAGCCCATACGACTGATGGCGGTTTTCAGTTCGATGACTTCGCGGGAGCCGCGCATAAGCATTGCGGAATTCGCCAGTTTCAGCAGTTGCGTTGTAAACAACGGGTCGGACCGAACGATATCGGCCACTCTGTCCACCGACACGTCAGGATCGTTGAGGGCGTCACGCACGCGCACCGCGACATCGGGAAACACGGGTATATCGTAACTGCCTCCGGAAAGCTCGGAGGCCAGCGCCTCCAAAAGTCTGAACGAGCCTCCTCCGGCTGCATCAACTATCTGTTCCTGGGCGGGCTGCAAACTCTGGCTGTTCATGTGTTTTCCGTATTGTATTGAATCAATGGCAGTTGAGACCCTAATCGGCCGGGAACGAAAATTCTTGAACAGTTCCAGTGCGTCTGAGCGGGCGGGCACCCGCCCGCTGAAGCCTCTGCCTTCAACCGTGCAATAAGGTGGTCGCCGGCACTGGCGTCAATTTGACAATTGACCGGGATGACGGACAAGTCGGCTGATACGCGCCCGGGAGGGAGAGAACGATCGCACACCGGCCGGCAGTGCCCTGCCCGCCGCGGATATCGTTTTGAAATGCATCATAATCCCCTGCACCTTTTCAGTATTTCAGTGGTAACTAATCGTTAAAATGTGTACATTAACCCTGTATACCGCAGTTTCTCCAGGTTTACCCGTATCGCAAGCTGGCCCGGTAAGACAGAAGAACGAAAAGACCGATATTCGCAAGGGGTTGTGTTGCTGGAATCAATCAATGTCAAATGCCGGGTGACATTACCGGTGCTGTTTACAGGCCCGGACAGTATCCCGCATTTCGCGCCTCGCCTTCCACCGCTGCTGCTCTCTGTCGGGAAAAGCGCATTAGCACTGTTGCAACATATATGGGTTAGTCTGGGGAGTCTTTTAATCCAGTCGGATCAATACTGGGGTTCACGGCGCCAGCGGACAGGGACCCAGCGATCGCGGATGGATTTCCCGAATTCATGCTCTATCCGGAACTTGGCTGAATAGTGAACCCAATGCCGTTCCTGAATGGGTATTTTTATCGGGAGCTACGATTTTGCGCCTTATTTCGGGAGATGCCGCATGAAAACACTTCTGCTCAGTAAAGAATATCCCCCTTACAACTATGGCGGAGCCGGTGTGCATGTTGAATACCTGAGCCGTGAACTGGCCAGGCTGATGGACGTCGAGGTCCGTTGCTTCGGCGATCAGAACGAGCCTGCGGCGCCTCTGCAAGTTACCGGCTATGGTTTCGATGAAGCCGCACTGCTGCATACGCATAAGCCGCTCAAGAGCCCGCTTGAAGCACTGAGCCACTGTGTACGGTTCAACGGCGAACCCATCGATGCGGATATCGTCCATTGCCATACCTGGTATACGCACTTCGGTGGAATTCTCGCCAAACAGCTCTACGGCATTCCGCTGGTGATCACCACCCATTCGCTGGAGCCACTGCGCCCCTGGAAACGGGAACAGCTGGGCTTGGGCTACGATCTATCCTGCTGGATCGAGAAGACGGCGATGGAAATGGCGGACAGCATCATCGCCGTGTCGCACGGCATGAAGGAAGACGTGCTGCACTGGTTCGACGTATCGCCCGAGCGGGTCAAGGTTATCTATAACGGCATCGACACCGACGAATATCAGCCGGTATCCACACAGCAGGCACTGCAGAAATACGGTATCGATCCGGCGATTCCCTACGTGTTGTTCGTGGGCCGTATCACCCGCCAGAAAGGCATCGTTCACCTGGTCAATGCGATCCGATTTCTGACACCCGGTATTCAGGTGGTGCTGTGTGCCGGCGCACCGGATACAAAGGAGATCGCCGAAGAGATGGAGCAGCGCATTCGTGAGGTACAGCGGCACCGCGATCATGTCATCTGGATCCCGGAGATGATCGACAAGGCCACGATTATCGAGCTGTACTCGCACGCAGCGGTGTTTTGCTGCCCCTCGATCTACGAACCCTTCGGCATCATCAATCTCGAGGCGATGGCGTGCAACACACCGGTGGTTGCCAGTGCTGTCGGCGGCATCAAAGAGATTGTTCTACCGGGAGAGACAGGCTACCTTGTCCCGCTGGACCAGTACCACGAGAGCCCGTTCGAGGCCAGGGATCCGGAGCGGTTCGCACGGGATCTTGCCGATCCCATCAATCGCCTGATGGGTGACGAAAATCTTCGCCGGCGGATGGGGGATGCCGGTCGCAAACGCGCCGTGGAAACGTTTAGCTGGCGGGCTATTGCCCAGGAGGTACGGGACCTCTATAAAAGTCTCCTGTAGCTTCTGTCGCCCTGGCAGTCGCACCGGCCAGGCGCCAGCTCTGCGTCTGACCCTTAACAATATCGGTATTCGGCGTTATCGAGGTATCCATGGACAACTACTTCCAGTCTGTAGTCATCGAACAGGTTCAGCCCATAGTCGACGGTGGACGCTATCCCATCAAGCGCGAAGAGGGGGACAGCGTCAGCGTTTCCGCCGACATTTTCAAGGATGGCCACGACGTGATCGTCGCTTTTCTGCGCTACAGAAAAAAGGGTGCCCGTAACTGGACCGACATCCCCATGGATTACCTGAATAACGACCGCTGGCAGGCCTCTTTCACGGTATCGGATGTTGGCCGTTACCAGTACACCATCATGGCCTATCCGGACGCATTCCTCAGCTGGCGCTCCGACCTGGAAAAGAAGCAGGCGGCCGGCATGGATGTGGCCAGTGAAATTCTCGAAGGCCGACGGATGCTGATGGAAGCGAGCAAGCGCGCTCCGGCAAAGGACCAGGAGGTATTCGAAAAGTTACTCGGCGCACTGCAGGTCTCCGCCGACCCACGGGTTGCACTGGCGATCTTCAACGCTTCCGAACTCACGGAGCTGATGGACTGCTGGGGAGACAAAAGCCTGGCCACCCACTACGAACCGGTTCTGGAAGTCAAGGTGGACCGGGTTCGTGCCCGTTTTGCGGCCTGGTATGAGTTCTTCCCACGCTCTCAAGGCAATGTTCCCGGAGAATGCTCAACCTTCAGGGAGTGTGTGGAACGCCTGCCCGAGATCAGGGCAATGGGATTCGATGTCGTGTATCTGCCCCCTATCCATCCCATCGGCGTCACCAATAGAAAAGGGCCGAACAACACTTTGACCGCCGGACCCAATGATCCCGGAAGCCCTTATGCCATCGGCAGTGCGGAGGGCGGGCACAAGTCTGTTGAGCCCAAACTGGGCACGCTGGATGACTTCGACCTGTTCGTGCAGAAATGCCACGAAATGGGCATGGAGGTGGCACTGGATTTCGCCATCAACTGTTCCCCTGACCATCCCTACGTTGCGGAGCATCCGGACTGGTTCTTCAAACGGCCCGACGGCACCATCAAGTACGCCGAGAACCCGCCCAAGAAATATCAGGATATCTATCCGCTCAACTTTCACTGTGCGAACAAAGAAGCACTGTGGCAGGAGATGAAGAGCATCATAGAGTTCTGGATCCAGCACGGGGTAAGAATTTTTCGGGTCGACAACCCGCATACCAAGCCCGTCTCATTCTGGGAGTGGCTGATCGGCGAGATTCAGCGCGTCTACCCCGACGTGCAATTTCTGGCGGAGGCCTTCACCCACCCCAAGATGATGCGTGTATTGGCCAAGGCGGGCTTTACGCAGTCGTATACCTATTTCACCTGGCGCAATTTCAAATGGGACCTGACCGAATATATGGCAGAGCTGACCCAGGGACCGATGCGCGAATATTTTCGCGGCAATCTGTTTGCCAACACGCCGGACATCCTGCCGACCATCCTGCAGGAGGGCGGGCGGCCCGCGTTCGAGATGCGCTTCGTGCTGGCGGCCACCCTCTCTTCGGTGTATGGCATCTACAGCAGCTACGAACTGTGCGAAAACGCCGCGCTCCCCGGTAAGGAGGAGTACCTCAACTCGGAAAAGTACGAGTGCAGGGTGTGGGACTGGAACCGCAAGGGAAACATCAAACCGCTTATCGCGAAGCTGAACCGTATCAGAAAGGAGAATCCGGCGCTGCACGAATACGATAACCTCGAGTTCTACAAATCGGACAATGAAAACATTCTGATTTATGGAAAGTGCAGCGAGGACAAACAGAATATCATTATCGTCGCTGTCAATCTCGACCCCTTTCAGGGTCATCATTCGTTTGTATATGTGCCGGTGGAGCGGTTCGGTATTCCGCTCAACGAAACCTTTCAGGTTCACGATCTGCTCAACGACGAGCGCCATCTGTGGAAGGGCGAGAAGAACTATGTCAACCTTGAACCCGGCAAACAGGTCGCCAACGTCTTTCGCGTTCGGCGCTGGCTCAAGCGTGAGAACGATTTCGACTATTTCAGCATGTAGTACCCCAGGCGCTCTTCGTGGAGGCCCGGGAGCGATGGAGACACGCGCATGGCATGAAGCGTTCACGTCGACCCAGACTGACGGTAACCGAACAGCGGAGAAGCCCAGCGCTTCCGCTGCGCGCCGCCGCTTCGGGTAATCATGCCGGCGGGTCAATTCCCCGCACGACCGGCGTTCGGAATCGATATGATTGATTATCAGTTCGGCCCCCGCTTCAGACCCGGGGCGGGAACCGAATTCAGACTTTGGGCACCCGATCACGGCAACGTTGAAATCGTGCTGCTGCCGCCATCGGGGGATACGCTGCGGTTGGCGATGACGCCGCAACCCAATGGTTTTCATAAACTCGCCGTTGCCGATGCGGCGCCGGGCTGGCGCTACCAGTTTCTGGTCGACGGTGAGGGGCCGTTTCCCGACCCGGCGTCGCGCCGGCAGGCCAATGATGTGCACGGTCCCAGCGAAATCATCGATTCGCATTTCCAGTGGTCGGATCAGGCGTGGCATAACCCGCCGTGGTCTTCCGCCGTCATCTACGAACTGCATGTCGGCACTTTCACCCGGGAAGGGACTTTTCTTGGCATTCTGTCACGCCTCGACCATCTGTGCGACCTGGGGATTACCGCCATCGAACTGATGCCGGTGGCCGATTTTCCGGGACGGCGCAACTGGGGTTACGACGGCACGTTCATGTTTGCCCCGGACGCCGTGTACGGGCGACCGGAAGAGCTGAAACAGCTGGTGGATGTTTGCCACAGTCGTGGATTGGCCGTCATCCTCGACGTGGTATACAACCATTTCGGCCCCGATGGGAACTATATGTGGCCAATCTGCAGGCGATTTTTCAACGCCAGACAGCGCACACCCTGGGGTCCGGGCATAAACATCGCGGATCCTGTTGTGGTCGACTTTTTCAAGGAGAACGCCCGCTTCTGGATCGATGAGTACCATTTCGACGGATTGCGTTTTGATGCGGTCCAGGCCCTGGAGAGCAGTCATCGCATCGGGTTTCTTTCCCAGCTTCGCAACGCCGCCAGAGCCGCGGCCCCGGACCGCTCCCTGTTTCTGGTCGTGGAAAATCCTGCCAATCAGTCCGAACTGTTACGCGACAGTGGCGAAGGTGCATTCGATGCGCAGTGGAACGACGATTTCCATCATGCGGTCCACCGGTTGGTCACTGGCGAGCAGTATGGCGTATTTCAGGATTACCCGGTTCCCGAGGAGAGCCTGGAAAGAATCCTGCGCCACGGATTTTCCCGGCAGGGGGGATTTTCGCACTATAGAAAACGCAGCGTCGGCACACCGACGGACGGGATAAATCTGGACCGTTTCGTCAACTATATTCAGTCCCACGATATGGTCGGAAACCGGCCGTTGGGGGAAAGACTCAACCATCTCGTCACCTGGGAAACTTTCCAGACGGCGGCAGCGCTCTATCTGTTTCTCCCCGGCATACCGATGCTGTTTATGGGCGAGGAGTTTGCCGCCTCAACCCCGTTCCTGTTTTTCACCGATCAGAACCCGGAGCTCGGCAACAAGATTCGCCAGGGCAGGTTGGAGCAGCACCTTTCCAACCCAAGATGGCGGGACAAAAAGCGTTGGGACACTATTCCCCATCCCCAAATGGAGTCGACTTTTCAGGCCAGCAGGATCGACTGGGACGACGCCAATCGCAATGTGCATGCCATCGATCTCTACAAACGGCTGCTCTGTTTGCGCGCGGAATTTATCATGCGGCTCGACCGACGCCAGGAGAGTTTCTCGGTGGAGCGTGACGGCAGACTCTTCACACTGGTGCTGCGCGATCATCGCGGTCGGGACACCGTCGCCTGTGTCGCCAACTTCGATACGCAGGCGCATGCGCCGCCGGAGAGGATCCAGCCGGCGGCGTGGCGGCTGCTTTTCACCACACAGGCAGGCGCCGCTCCGGAACTCCCCGCCTGCTCGGCGCGCTGGCTGAAACGGTTGGAGTGACCGGTACATTTTTCGCATGCACCGTTCAGCGGCGCTTGCGATGATGCGACCCTGTCGCACTGCAATCTGGATCTCAGGCCTGGCTTGCGGGCACCGGGATGCTGCCGCGCCTGCCGCAACAGCTCATGCGGGAGAGTCGTAACCGATGGTTGTGCCAACGGAGGTCGTCAACGCCTCCAATTCGGTAACGGTCCGACACAACTCCGCCAACAGGGAGGGCGGACTGGTGCTTTTTTCGTACTGGACGACCAGCGCCCGGTAATACCAGAGTGTCCCGTTCCTCCCCCCGTTAAAGCGGGTCCAGAGCGCCTCGCCGATCAACCTGTAATCCGCAATAATGCTTCTTGCATTGTGCAGCTTGTCCGCACAGGAGACCAGCAGTACCGAGGGTGAAGCTTCTTCCAGGCGGCTGAGATAAGCCAGTTTCCGCTGCTTCCACGGCGGTTTGTGCGGGTCGAAGCTGTCCGAACATTCGGCCACGATCTGCGCAACCTCTGCACCGAAACGGCTGCGGATCTCCACCAGAGTCGGCAGTCCGCCCTGATCCTCCGGCCCGTCATGCAGCAACGCGGCAATGATCTCATCTTCACAGCCGCCCGCCTCCATTACCAGACTGGCCACGGCGAGGAGGTGGGCCACGTAGGGAACGCCCGATCCCTTGCGCAGCTGCGCATCATGCAGGCGTGTCGCAAACTCGAGTGCCTCGATGAAACGTTCCGTCAGTATGCCATTCATCTAGGGACCGCCCTGTTGTTTTCAGCTGACTCCGCTCGAGGTCAATGCCCTGGTAATTCGATCCGCTGTCAATAACATCGGCAGCGTTACTCCAGCACCATATCCCAGTCTTTCCACACCGGGTCGAAACCCCGTGCACGGATCATCGCGGCCACCTGCGCCGGGCTGCGTTCGTCGTTCACCTCAAACTGCTCCAGCGCCCCGTCGCTCACTGTGTAGCCGCCCGGATCGGTCTTCGATCCCGCGCTCATGGCGGTGATGCCCAGCTTCAGCAGATGATCGCGCAACGCCGGGCTCTCGCGGGTGGAGAGGGATATCTCCACATTTTCGTTGTAGATGCGGTAGGCACATATCAGCTGTACGAAATCGCGATCGCTGACGATCACGTTGGGAGACTGGCAACCGGCGGCGGGACGCAATCGGGGCAGCGAGATCGAGTACCTGGTACGCCAGTAGCGGCGTTCCAGGTAGCCCAGATGCAGCGCGACAAAACCTGAATCCACCCGCCAATCCTCAAGTCCCAGCAGCGCCGCAAGACCGATCCGGTGAATCCCGGCGCGCCCCAGCCGGTCCGGCGTTTCCAGCCGGTAGGCCATGTTCGACTTTCTGCCTTTCGGGTGATAGGACTTATAGGTGCTGCTGTTGTAAGTCTCCTGATAAAGCAGAACGCTGTTCAATCCACGCCGGATCAGGCGCTCGTAATCGGCCTGCTCCAGCGCCTGCACCTCCATAGTGATACTGGCGAAATGAGGCCTGATCCATGCCAGCACCTGCTCGAAATAGTCGACCCCCACCCTATGTTTTGCTTCGCCGGTAACCAGCAGAATATGTTCGAATCCCTGGGCTTTGATCTGCGCCACCTCCTGCATCAGCTGATCCCGGCTGAGGGTCAGCCTTGGCATTTTGTTGTCGACGCTGAAGCCGCAGTAGGTACAGATATTGTGGCACTCGTTGGAGAGATAGAGCGGAATATAGAGCTGAGTGGTATTACCGAAACGTTTGCGCGTCAGCCGGAAGCTCAGCTGGGCCATCTCCTCCAGATGGGACTCGGCCGCCGGTGAAATCAGCGCGCAGAAATCGTCCAGATCGCGACGGCCCTGTTTGTGCAGCGCACGCACGACATCCGGTTCCCGCTTGGCGTAGATTCTTTCTCCCATGGACTCCCAGGAGTGACGCTGAAATTCGTCTAAAAAGCTCATCGTTTGTCCTGCCGTATTGGAGACCTGAACGCGTTCCACGCTGTGCCTGGCCTCACTCGTTGACCAGAAACGCGGTCAGCGGGCTGCTGGCGGCGGCCTGTTTGTTGACGCTGCCCATTCTGGCCTCGAAGGCCATGCGTCCGCTGTGGGTTGCCAGCCGGAACGCCTCCGCCATCGCCACCGGATCGCCGGCCACCGCGATGGCGGTATTCACCAGTACTGCATCGGCGCCCATCTCCATCGCCTCGGCCGCATGCGAAGGCGCGCCGATACCGGCGTCGACCACCACCGGCACACCGCTCTGCTCAATGATGATCTCCAGCATCGCCCTGGTCTGCAGTCCCTGATTGCTGCCGATAGGCGCCCCGAGCGGCATCACCGCGGCCGCGCCGGCCTCTTCCAGCCGCTTGCACAGCACCGGGTCGGCGTTGACGTAGGCCATCACGAAAAAGCCCTCTTTCGCCAGCTGCTGCGTGGCCAGCACGGTCTCGATGGGATCGGGCAGCAGGTAACGGGGATCCGGGTGAATCTCCAGCTTCAGCCAGTTGGTCTGCAGGGATTCGCGCGCCAGTTGCGCCGCAAGCACAGCCTCCTTGGCGGTGCGTACACCGGAGGTGTTGGGCAGCAGATGCACGCCCGGTAGCTGCAGATGCTCGATCACATCATCCTGTCCCTCGTGCAGGTGAACACGCCGCAGCGCCACCGTCACCAGTTCGGTGCCGGACGCCACCACCGCCTGCCGCATCAACGGATAGGAGCCGAACTTGCCGGTTCCCAGAAATAGTCGCGACTGGTAGTCACGGTCTCCGATGCGCAATGGTTCTGTCTGTTTCATCTTGCCTGTTCCTGTTATCAGGTACTGAGATCCAGGTACGTGGACCCAGGATCAGCGACTTGACACCTCGTACCCAGTACCTTGTAGCCGGTACCTGATTCATCCGCCCTGGACAGGGGCGATCATCAGTACCCGGTCGTTGTCGTTCAACCGGTAACTCGACCAGTCGGAACGGCGCACCACACTGTCGTTGACGGCGATGGCGATACGCTCCGGATGATCCATGGACAACTGCTGCAGCAGCGCATCGACGGTATCGCCCTGATCGAGCGTGATTTCGTCGTCGTTCAGAATGATCCGGATCATGCACTCTCTCCGCGGCGGACTTCACGCCTCTTTGTAGATCTTGCCGCCACCCCGGACGAACTCCTTCGCCTTCTCCGCCATGCCCTCGGCAACGGCCGTATCGATATTGCCGATCCCTTTCGTCGCGGCATATTCCCGCACGTCCTGGGAGATTTTCATGGAGCAGAACTTGGGTCCGCACATGGAACAGAAGTGGGCCAGTTTGGCCGACTCCTTTGGCATCGTCTCGTCGTGGAACTGGCGCGCTCGCTCGGGATCCAACCCGAGGTTGAACTGATCCTCCCAGCGGAATTCGAAACGCGCTTTCGACATTGCGTTGTCACGAATCTGTGCACCAGGGTGGCCCTTGGCAAGATCGGCGGCATGCGCGGCAATCTTGTAGGTGATGATGCCTTCGCGCACGTCCTCCTTATTGGGCAGACCCAGATGTTCTTTCGGCGTGACGTAGCAGAGCATGGCGCAGCCATACCAGCCGATCTGGGCGGCGCCGATGCCCGATGTGATGTGATCGTAGCCGGGCGCTATATCCGTCACCAGCGGCCCCAGTGTATAGAAGGGCGCCTCGAAGCACGCCTGCAGCTCCTTATCCATGTTCTCCTTGATCATCTGCATCGGCACGTGGCCTGGACCTTCGATCATCACCTGGACGTCGTGCTCCCACGCCCGTTTGGTCAGTTCACCCAGCGTCTCCAGTTCGGCGAACTGGGCGGCATCGTTGCCGTCGGCGATGGAACCGGGGCGCAATCCGTCGCCGAGCGAAAAGGAGACGTCGTAGGCCTTCATGATTTCGCACAGTTCATCGAAACGGGTATAGAGAAAATTTTCCCGGTGATGCGCGAGGCACCACTTCGCCAGGATCGAACCACCGCGGGAGACGATGCCGGTCACCCGGTTTGCGGTGAGCGGTACGTAACGCAGCAGCACACCGGCATGGATGGTGAAATAGTCCACCCCCTGCTCCGCCTGCTCGATCAGAGTGTCGCGCATGACCTGCCAGGTCAGATCCTCGGCCACGCCGCCCACCTTCTCCAGTGCCTGGTAGATGGGTACGGTGCCGATCGGCACCGGCGAGTTGCGCAGAATCCATTCACGGGTCTCGTGAATATTCCGGCCGGTGGAGAGGTCCATGATGGTATCGGCACCCCAACGGATGCCCCAGGCCATCTTGTCCACCTCCTCCTCGATACTTGACGAGAGCGCCGAGTTACCGATGTTGCCGTTGATCTTTACCAGAAAGTTGCGCCCGATGATCACCGGCTCCAGCTCGGGGTGGTTGATGTTGGCGGGAATAATGGCACGGCCGCGGGCTACCTCGTCGCGTACGAACTCGGGGGTGATCTCCTGCGGAATGCTGGCACCGAAACTGAAGCCGGGATGCTGTTGTCGCAGCAACCCCGCCTCCCGCGCCTCCTGCAGACGCAGACTTTCACGGATGGCGACGAACTCCATCTCCGGTGTTACCACGCCCTTTCTGGCATAGTGCATCTGGGTAACGTTGGCGCCGGAAATCGCCCGGCGCGGAGTGCGCAGATGCTCGAAACGCAGTTTGTCCAGCGTGGCGTCGGCTGCGCGCTGGCGGCCGAAGCTGGAGCTGAGTTCCGCCAACACCTCGGTATCGCCGCGCTCCGCTATCCAGTTGCGGCGGATGTCCTCCAAACCGCGGCGCAGATCGATTTTTGCCTCGGGATCGGTATAGGGTCCCGAAGTGTCGTAGACCGTCACCGGATGATTCTTTTCCGCGCCGAAACTGGCAGGGGTATCGGAAAGATGAATTTCCCGCATCGGAACACGGATATCGCTGCGGCTGCCCTGGACGTAAATTTTCCTCGATCCTGAAATCGGCTGCCCCGCCTTTGCACCGATCTGGGCAGTCGCGTCCAGCAGGGTTTTACTGATTGCACTCATAATGTTCCGTCCTCGGTTGAAGTGTGGCAGACGAAACAGGGGATTGAACTTGGGAGAGGAAGAGATTGTGCTTCCCTACGCCGGCATTGCCCGGATCAGGTTCAAAGGGTATTTCTCAGCCCGCCCGATTCTCCTGCAAGCCGACGGCTTGTATGGAATACCTGGGGCACCCCCGCTTCAGTGCCCAATGATCGGTTTTTTCCGACTTGGTTGTCAAATAATTCTGCTCGCAGCAAAGCACGTCCGGCGTCCGCCCGCCGGATGCTAAAACAGTGCCCGCTCCATCTCCGCCTTCAGCAGCAGAAACCCCTGTTCCAGGTCCGGCACCTCCCGGCGCAGGGTTTCCAGGTCGCCTGCCTTACCCGCCGTTTCCAGCGTCAGCGCCAGTTCGCCCAACGCTCTGCCGCCTACGTTGAGCACCGCGCCCTTGATTTTATGCGCCTGCGCAAAAGCCTGCTGCACATCGCCGTTCGCCACCTGGATTTTAAGCCACTCGATCTGCTGGGGAATATCCGTTAACACCGCCTCGGCGACATCGCGCATCAGCTCCTCATCGCCCATCAATCGTTCCCTCATCGCCGCGTGATCGAACACCGGTTCGACCGATCTGCGGTCGGTAGCGGCGGTTTCCGCAGCGTTTCCGGTCTGCTCTTCCGCTTGCACCCGGCCCGGTTTGCAGCGTTGGGGCAGCCACTGTTCGAGAACCCGGCGCAGTTTTGTCGGGTCGACCGGCTTCGCGATGTGGTCATTCATTCCCGAGGCGATACAGCGTTCCCGGTCCCCCTGCATCGTGTTGGCGGTCATTGCGATGATGGGAATGGCGCTCGCCTTCGGGTTTCCCCTGGCAGTGCGAATCTGCCGGGTTGCCTCGTAACCGTCCATTACCGGCATCTGGCAATCCATAAAGACGAGATCGTAGCTGAACTTTTGCAGCATCCGCAGCGCCTCCCTGCCGTCGCCGGCGAGCTCGATGTCTATCCCGAACTTCTCAAGCATTCCCACAGCCACCTGCTGGTTGGTGACGTTATCCTCGACCACCAGCACGCGCGCCCGGAACCGGGGTTGCCGCCGCGGGCCGTAACGGGAGTCCGGCAGCGCTTCCGCGCCGTTGATGCCGGCCACCCGGCACAATCCGTTGTAGAGATCAAACTGATTTATCGGCTTGCTCATATACAGGTCGAAACCGGCTTGCCTTGTCTTTTTCGCGTCGCCCCGCCTACCCTGGGATGAGAGCAGAATCAAGCGGGTATCGTCCAGCCGCAGGTCGCTGCGGATGTGGGAACAAAGTTGCAGGCCATCCATGCCGGGCAGCTTCTTGTCGATGAGCACTACGGTGTAGGGAGCGCGCTCCCGCACCGCATCGGCAAGCACCTGGAGCGCAGCCGGCGCGTCATCAGCAAGGCCGTGTTCCACCCCCCAACCATCCAGCAGCTGGTCGAGCAACCCGCGGCTGGTGGCATTATCCTCCACCACCAGTACCTTCTGCCTGCTCAGGTCGCTGCTGTACAGCGTTGCAGCCGGCTCCCGAACATGCTCCAACCGAAGGGAGAAACGGAAAGTTGCGCCCCGCCCGAGCTCGCTCTCCACCCCGATCTCACCACCCATCATCTCTACCAGCTGTTTACTGATGGAGAGCCCCAGGCCGGTGCCGCCGTACCTGCGGGTGGTGGAACTGTCGGCCTGGGTGAATTTCCGGAACAGTCTCCGTTGCTGCTCGATGCTGAGCCCAATGCCGCTGTCCTGCACCGAAAAGTGCAGCAAGTCTCGCCCGTCCCGCTCTTCGATGCGCTTGCAGTACACCGCCACTTCACCGCTCTCGGTGAACTTGACCGCGTTACCCACCAGATTGTTCAGGATTTGGCGAATACGCCCGGGATCGCCCCGGTATCTGCTGCCCTGCACCGGATTGGCCGGACAGATCAGCTCAAGACCCTTTTCCCCGGTGCGCAACGCAAAAGTCGATGCAACCTCCTCCAACAAGGTGCCCAGGTCGAATTCCAGCATCTCCAGCTCGAGCTTGCCCGCCTCGATTTTCGAGAAGTCGAGAATGTCGTTGATGATACCGAGCAGCGAATCGGCGCTGCGTTTGATGGTGACGGCACGGCTGTGCTGTTCGTCATTCAGCGGACTGTCCAGCAGCAGATTGGTCATACCGATGACGCCGTTCATCGGCGTACGTATCTCGTGGCTCATGTTCGCCAGAAAATCGCTCTTCGCGCGGTTGGCGGCGTCTGCCCTGACCGCAAGATCCCTGGCAAGCACCGTCTGCTTCTCCAGGTGCCGATTCAGTTTTTCGGCCTCTTTCCGGGCCGCATCCGCATCTTCCATCATGTTCAGAAGCATCAGCCGGTTTTTCTCGAGCTCCTTCAAATGGGCCTCGCGCTCCATCTGGACATTCTTAAGCTCGGTAATGTCCACGTATGATTCCAGCAGACAGGGCTGGCCCTGATACTCGAAGCGCCTGACGGTTTTAAACACCGTGCACTGGCTGCCATCCGCCCGCAACAGCGCATTCTCCTCGTTGACGACCGATCCACCCAGATCGGTGACAGGACACCGACCTTCCGGCGTGGTCGTAAAGCAGTCGTGACAGGCCTTTCCGAGCAGTTCGTCCGGGGTCCGCTGCAGCATCGCCGCGGCGGCCGGGTTTGCATAGAGAAGCCTGTGCGTAGTCGCATCCAGAATCATTATTCCCACCGGGAGCGAAGCAAAAATCTCCCGCTGAGTCGCTTCCGCCGCTTCCAGTCTGGCTATGGCCTGTTTATGCTCCTGGATATCGTGCCAGGAGGTGAAGATCACGGTTTTACCCCCGATCTCCAGTCGCGTCAGCACCACTTCCACGGCAAAATCGCGGCCGTCCATACGCCTGTGCATCCACTCGAAACGGGCGACGCCGGTATTGATCGCCTCCCGCATCCGCCGTATGGCGCTCTCCCCTGATCCGCTGCCGTCAGGCTGCCGCTCGGGGGAGAGCTGATCCGGTGTTTTTTCCAGCACCTCTCTGCGCGTGCAGCCCAGCAGGTCCGCGGCGGCCTGATTGCAGTCGATAAAGCGTCCCCCCTCTATCAGCAGATAGGGCTGCGCTGATTTTTCAAACAGTGTGCGGAAACGCCCCTCGCTGTAACGCAGCCCCCGATAAAAATGATGAATAGCGCCGACGCCGGTTAAAAACATCAGGCAGAGTACGGCGGCCGAGGCAAACAAAAAGGCATCGAACCTGGGAGGTGGCAGCAGACCGACGAGATGCCAGTCGCCACCCATTGTGGGCAGCTTCACCGCTGTGTGTCTCTGCCCATCCAGATAAACCACGGTACCCGAAAGGTCGAATCCCGCGGGCGATAGAGGCCGGGTACCGAACTGCCGCGTACGTTGCAGCGCCGTCCGCTCTGCCGCATTGAGCGGGTAAACCGTCTTCATCAGCCACTGCTGGCGATTGGTGGCGAATACAACGCCTTCGGGCGAAACCAGCAGCGTGGGATACGTCAGTTTCTGCACGCTATGGTCCAGCATATCCAGCGGCGATTTGGAAACGACGACACCCGCCACCGAAGCGTCGCGGCCAGCGACAACCGGCGCGCTGACGTACAGCCCCCGTTCGCCCGTTGTCACGCCAAGCGCCGGATAATAGACCGGCCGGGAGTTTTCAATGACCCTGGTGAAGTAAGGGCGGAACGCGTAATTGTTTCCGGTAAAGCCCTCCCCACCCTTGTACGGGGTGGAAGCAACCGTGGTTCCATCCCTGTTGAGAAGATAGACCACGTGGCTGTTCAGAACACGGCGGACAGTCTGCATGGCGCCCAGGGCTTCGATATTATCGGACTGCCGCCGCCCCAGCGCAGTGTCGAGCATGAAGGGCATCTCGGCCAGCCCTTGCAGCTCATTGCTTATGCGCTCGAAAGTCGTGACATTGAGTTCGGCCGCCAGCTCCTCCAGCTGCCTGCCGCCATGCGCCCTCTGATGCCTTTCGCTGAGCCACTGCTCGCTCAGTGTGGCGACGAAAAGCGAGACCAGCACGGCGACCATCAGCTGTGCCAGCCGCACTCTGACAAGCCGGTGCGAGCGCCTGTTCTCAGACATCGGCAGGCACACCCGGAAGTTGCCGTCCGCCCACGCCTTTGACCGCACAGCGCCGTTGTTTCCGGTGTGGACCGCTGCTCCCTGCCGCCAATTGACGCCGTGGATTCGCAACGGCATCAGCCGCCCGATACCGCATCAGATTATCGGTTAAAAAACAGATTTTTATTGTCTGCGCTGCCATGGCTAGATTAGCGACGTTCGCATTTAATTGTTTAATTGGGCAGATAAGCTGTGTCTTGCCTAATCCGGCGACAGGGTCCAAAGTTTGATGGACGTACGCAAAGCAGGTAAAAGGGTCGGATGACGAGATTGTTGCTGGTGGAAGACGACGAATTGCTGGGCGACGGCATCAGAAAAGTGCTGACGCAGAGAGGAGACCAGGTGCAGTGGGTCAAAGACGGCCACAGCGCACTCGCCTGTGTGTCGGGCGGCGGACAGGATCTGGTGCTGCTCGATCTCAATCTGCCCGGTATATCCGGATTTGAGATCCTTCAGAGCATCCGCGCAGTCAAAAATGAGATTCCGATACTGGTGCTTACCGCCCGGAGCGAGGTCGTCGACCGGGTGCGCGCGCTGGACTGCGGTGCCGACGATTATCTTGTCAAACCCTTCGATATCGATGAATTAAGCGCCCGTATCAGGGCATTGCGACGACGCGCCTCGGGCATGACTGACGACATTTTATGCCACGGCGACCTGGTCATGGATAGCTGTGCGCACGCGGTCTCTCTGGCTGAAAAACCGATTTCCCTTTCTGTGCGCGAATTCGGTCTGCTGCAGATACTGCTGGAAAACCGGGGCCGGGTGCTGTCACGAAAACAGCTGGAGGAGAAACTTTACGGCTGGGGAGACGAGGTCGCAAGCAATTCGGTTGAGGTGCATGTTCACAATCTCAGAAAAAAGCTGGGCTGTGATTTGATCCGTACCCTGAGAGGTGTCGGGTACATCATCGAAAAGGCGGAGTGACATGAGGCAATCGCTGCGCATCCGCCTGCTTACGCTGATTTTGATAAGCTTTGTATCCGGCTGGCTCATAATTTCCGCATTTGCACTGTGGCGCGCGACCGGTCGGGCGACGGCCCTGTTCGACGATCAACTCTCTCAGCTTGCAGACCTGCTCGCTGTTATCACGGTGCATGAGTCCGAAGAGACGGATCTGCACCGGCTTGAAGCGGATCTGCGGCAATCCGGTGTGCCTTATACGCCGTTGTTTCAAGTTTGGTCCGCCGGCGGACGGCTGTTGCTGCGGGGTCCGCAGGCACCCCACGTCCCTCTCTCTGCGAATATCGGCCGGGGCTACAGCGACGAAACCCTGGGCAAGTACCGGTTACGCGTCTATACGCGGCATACCGACGATGGAAGACATATGATCCAGGTGGCTCAGGAAGTTGCCGGCAGGCAGACCCAGCTGCGCGCATTTGTGTGGAGCAGTCTGACGCCGCTGCTGTTGGCACTGCCGATGACCGGACTACTCTGGTTCGCCATCGAACGCGCGTTGACGCCGCTGAACAGGTTGGCCGTGGAGATCGGCGCCCGCAGCACGGACAACCTGGATCCGATCGACCATACACGCGTCCCTGCGGAGGTAACGGAACTGGTGAAAGCCATCAACAGCCTGTTTCTCAGGTTGCGGAGTTCACTGGAAAGGTACAGCAGGTTTACCGCAGATGCCGCGCATGAACTGCGCACACCGCTGGCGGGTTCGATGGCTCAAATCCAGGCTGCGCTGGACGCGCATGACGTTCAGGAACAGACAGATTCCCTACGCCAGGCTCTCAATGGTCTGTCGCAGCTGCATCGCTTAATGGAACAGTTGCTGATTATTGCAAAACTGGAACCGGATGCGGCGGAGATGACTTTCACCGAAGTCGACCTGAACTCGCTGGCCATTGAGGTGGCGTCCGAATATGCGCCAGGCGCACTGGAAAAAGGGATCGATCTCGAACTCGTGGCAGCGCAGCCGGTCATGCTGCACGCTGTGCGTGATCTGATTGCCGTCGCCCTCAGGAATTTGCTGGACAATGCGATAAGAGCCACGCCGCGGGGTGGAAAAATTGTCCTCCACCTGCTGCCGCTTAAAAATTCTGTGCTGCTGCAGGTGGAAGACACCGGCAGCGGTATCCCCGATCCGGAAAAGACCTGGGTATTCGAGCGTTTTCACCGTCTGCCGGGTACCGGTGGCGAGGGCAGCGGGCTGGGTCTGTCCATCGTCAGAAGTGCAGTGGCACTGCATCGCGGAACCATTTCGCTGCAGGATCGTGACCAGGGTCAAGGTTTGCTGGTTAAGATCGAATTTCCTAATAAATCATGAAGTTGTCCTTCGTTGTCAGAATGTGACGAACGTCCTGTCCAGCTTAAGCATCGGTTAAGTTCCGTTTGTTAGCATTCCCCGAAGATGGGAAGTCTCCCGCATCAAATCAACATCAATCGAGGGGAACGACGGCATGCTGAAGCACAACTCACTGGTAAGCGCATACACCCTGCTGGCCTTGATTATGTCGATTCCAGGTGCCGCTGCGGCAGACGATGGTTTTAAGGTCGAATCGGCAAAATGGGACCGTGAGAGGCATCGTCTGAACGTCACAGGAAAAGGCAAATCCGGCAAAACCGTGACCCTCGGTTATTCCGCCAACGATGAGGTGATCGGCACAAAAACGGTTCTCGAGGGGGAGTGGAGATTCCGCCAGTACGGTGTGGATCCGGTACCCTGCGCGGTCCGCGTCAGGCAGTCGGATGGACAGACCGCGCTGAAATCGGTCGAGGAGGCACCCTCCAACTGCGATGAGGGCATCGCCGACGACGGCGGTGGCAACGGCGACAGCGGTGTTCAAACCGCCGGCGGCGAATTTACCATTCTGGCCGCCAATGATCTCGGCATGCACTGCGCCGATACCGACTACCGGATTTTCAGTATCCTGCCCCCTTACAACGTAATCCACGCCCAGGTGTTGCGTAAAGGCGGCGAGCCCGTTCTGATGACGCCTGCTGACGGTATCGGGGTAACCTACAAGGCGGTGGATGCGAATATCATTGACCCGAATGATCCCGATCTGCCGCCGATCGCGGTGGATTCCATCAACAGCACCAGCGAAAACGATCTGGCGACCGGGGTTTACAAAAGTAATTTCTGGAATCCCGCGGATGCAGCCTTCAATCAGCTGTTTGGGTTTCTGGCCTACGAAAAACTCTACCCGCCGGGCGTCCTTGCCGCATTCCCGCTGCGCGACCCGTCAGATGACGGTGTACGCGGCCTGCCGGCGCCGGATCTCGAGAAGTTCTATCTGACCGACCCCGGGGTGCTGGAGGCGGACCAGTCCGCCATGCCGGGCAAATCCAACCCGTACAACGCGAATCAGCCACAACCTTTTCGCGGGTTCGTGGAAAACCTGCCTTTCTTCGTGAATTTCCCGTTTGGTTACACGGTAGAGAACTTCAGACGCTATACCGCCGAAGGCGTGCCGATACTGCCGACTGACGACGCAGGCCGGCTCAATGCCTACCCGCTGATGCGCATTCAGGCGCACGACCCGGCAGGCAAACTGCTGGCCGAAGTCGATACGGTGCTGCCTGTCGCTTCCGAAGCGGACTGCCAGAGCTGCCATCTGGAACAGGAGGTGTGCACCGACCTGGGACTGGGCATCAGCTGCGGGGACATTGCGAATCATTATCAAGGCACCAGGTACAGCGCCAGCTTTATCACCGCCGACAATCTGGCGGCCAACAACGTGCCGGGCGATACCAGTGAGCAGAAAGCGCTGAACGCAGCGAAAATCAATATCCTCAGGCTGCACGACGCCAAGAACGGCACCGCACTCGACCAGCAACGGAGTGTTGTCTGCGCGAATTGCCACTACTCCCCCGCTCTGGATCTGGCACACCTGGGCCCGACCGACCTGAACGGCAAACAGCAGACCCGCCACCAGAGCATGTCCCGCGTGATGCACAGTTACCACACCAGCCTGCCGGCCAGAGACGGCTACGACAGCGATGATATGTTCGACGATCTGTTCCCGCTGATGCCGATCGCGGATCAGCGCACGCCCGAGGAGACCCAAAGCATTCTTGAACAGACCTGCTACAGCTGCCATCCCGGAAAACGCACCAAGTGCCTTCGCGGCGCCATGAGCGACGGCGGTATCGTGTGTCAGGACTGCCACGGCCAGGGAAGCCAGGTAGGCGATGACTTTACCGAAAACTTCCCCGACAAGCGTTTCAACGTGACGGTCGACGCCGGTCATCCCGACTTTAACGCGGGCGTCGCAGGCAAACGCGTCTCCTGGGCGTCGGAACCCAAATGTCAATCGTGCCATGTGGGCGATGTACTCCAGGTCGGGCAACTGCTGGCCAGTGGCGGGCTGAACGACGTACTGTTGAACGCTGCGGACAAGCGGGGTAACCCGGATGGATTGCGCCTGAGAATGGCCTACAGGATTACCGATCATGCACTGAGCCCCGGCGGCGGCACCACCGATCTGGCGTTGCTGGATTATGCGGACTCCCGTTTCGCTTCAGACCGGCCACTGTACCGTCTCGCTGGCGCCGGCGGCGGGAAGGGGCATGGGGGGTTGTTCTGCGAAGGGTGCCATGGCAGTACTCACGCCATCTGGCCGAACGCCAACCCCTGGGCCAACGACAACAAGGCGGCGATGGACCTGCAGGGCCACACGGGCACGATTATCGAGTGCAGCGCCTGTCATCAGGGCGACCTCGGCTTGACCCTCGAAGGACCCCACGGTATGCATCCGGTGGGCGACACGCGTTTCGCCAGAGGGCATGAGGATTTCGCCAAGCGCAACGCCAATGCCTGCCGTTCCTGCCACGGCCGGGAGGGCGAAGGCAGTGTCCTGTCGAGGACCGCCGCCGATCGCGTGCTGCAGGCGAAAGAGGACCACATTACCGTCTCGATGCCGCAGGGCACGCCGGTGGGCTGTGGCGACTGCCATGAGAATAAATTAAGGAATCCGTAAAGTTATCCGGCATGTGGATCTGCACGATCCACATGCCGGGACCCGTCACTCCCGACTCAACCTGATGCGCATCCGCCCTATCTCCTTGTAAATAATGGACAGGGGCTTCTTGTTGGAAAGGGTTATAATTTTGGCCCCCGGGCCGTACATGAAATGTGACGTCAGATAGAGATGCGATCTGGATTCGGACTCCAGCACCTTCTGAATGGCAATCATCGCGGGGTGGTCAGCGAACTGCGCGAGTTGATACTGCAGTTTTCCGATCTTTACACTATCCCTTCCCAGCGTCAGTAGCGGCGCCTCTATGGTCCTGAGTACTTCACGATAGAGCGGCTTGGTCATGTGCTGAGGCAGGATAAAGCCCACCTGGTCGTCGCCCAGCAGCCAGCTTATACCTTCAGCTCCGCCGGGTATGCTCTCATGCTCTCCAAAGGCCTGGCACCAACCCCTGAAGTAGGCGGAAAAGCGCTTGAGCTCATATTCATCCGTCATGATTCGGCATACACCGTTTCAGTAGCGAAACAAGCTTCGCGGTTCACCTATAATATATAGGGAATTAATACGCAACACCATGTGCAGCGCCGTGCACGTGGAAAATCCGGATTTGTCGCCCCTCAATCGACTTTCTCCTGATCGCAATAATACCGGCAGGCCACCGAAGATACCGCCGCTCACGCGGGACGCTCACGGCTGCAGGTGCAAACCGGGATCCATGCCCGCGCCCGGCCCGTGGAGCAGAGATGGATAGTTTCGTCCTGGTGCCGCGACCTGATGAGACTTTGCGGTTAAACTAACCGCTCTCTCCGGTTGATTGCTGGACAGCGCTCTGTTCAACTGCGTACCGGTTTTTAGAATTCAGGAGTAACTGCAGGCCCTGAGCAGATGAAGCGCTATCCATATATCCGGCATCCACAATCTTCAATTATGCCATCCTCCGTCGCCTTTTCAGCTTTCTCGGTAATCCTGCTGCTGAGCCTGTGGCAAAGCTGCGCCGCTGCGGAACGGGAAGAGTGGCACTACCCGATGGCTCCCGGCGACAATCCGTGGAGTATCAGCGAGAGATTTCTGCAGAGCATGCGGTTCTGGAAGCCCCTGCTGCGCCTGAACAACATCGACCATCCGCGTCGGCTTGCTCCCGGTACGGAACTGAAGATCCCGCTACGCTGGTTGAAAACGGAAACCGCCACTGTAAAAGTCAGGGAAGTCACTGGGGACGCCAGCTACACCACTGCCGCAGACGGCAGGCCCAGACCGCTGCAGCCAGGCACCAGGCTGGCCGCCGGTGACCGCATCAGCACCGGTGACCGGGGCAGCGCGGTTCTTCTGTACGCGGATGGTTCCACACTTTTCGTCGCCAGCAACACCCAGGTGTCTCTCAAACAGGTGAACAAATTCTCCGACTCGGGACTGGCGGACAGCAAGTCAAAGCTCGAGTCAGGCCGCACTGAAAATCGGGTTGAAACCCGGGGAACCCGGTTCGAGATCAGTACACCGTCAGCCAGCACCGCTGTCAGAGGCACCCGCTTCCGCACCAGCGTGGAACGGCAGCAGAGAGAGCTGTCGAGGATCGAAGTACTGGCCGGCGCCGTGGCGGTGGGCGGTGCCGGCAGGCGTCGGCATATCGCTGCAGGATTCGGCACCACGGTAACTCAGGGGGAGCCGCCGGCACCCCCCACACCCCTGCTGCCGGCGCCGGAGATCGAGTCGCCGATAGACCACTCCCGCGCGTTTCCGCTGGAAATCCGGTGGCTGGCAGTCGCAGGTGCGAAAAAATACCGCCTGCAGGTAAAGGCTCTGGGATCCGATATCCCGCTGCTCGACGAGGTAACGACGCGCACCGGAGTGAGCACCGACGCGCTCCGGGACGGCAGGTTCACGATAACCGTGCGGGCAATCGACGGTGCCGGGCTGGAGGGCAGGGAAATTGCGGTCAATTTCCTGCTGGATGCCCAGCCGCAGCCGCCGCTGGCGATAATGCCGCAATCGGATCAGGTGGTACGCTCCGACTTGCCCGCTTTCGAATGGACCCGTCCGCTGGGAGGCAGCCGGGTACACTTTCAGTTGACCGAAGATAAGCGGGCTGCCCCGCTGCTGGATCTCCAGGATTATCCGGGCACGCACTTCACCCCGGATACATTGCGGCCGGGCACCTATTTCTGGCGTCTTGCCACCCGCAACGACGATGAAGAGGGACCCTGGGGCGAGTATAATGCTTTTATTCTGAAACCGGCGCCCGGCGAACCCGAAGTATCCAGCGAAGGGGACGAACGGAACATCCGACTGCACTGGCCGGCCGCCGGCGACGGGCGCCATTACCGGGTGCAACTGGCCGCAACGGATGATTTTGGAACTGTCGGCGAAGACCGGATTCTGGATGCGCCCGTCTGGGAGGCGGAGCGGCCATCGATGCCGTCCTATTTCCGAGTGCGGGTGATAGATACCGACGGCTATCAGGGGGCCTGGAGCACGCCCCAGTTGATCGATCCGGCGCGGCAGCCCTGGTATCTGTTTGTGATCCCCACCGCGCTGCTACTGCTGCTGAGCCTGTGAGCACGGATCGATTCAGCGGAGACGAATGATGCGAAGAAACAGCACACCCGGCGCCTGGCGCGATCCCGAGCTGCTGTTGCTGCTGATGGCAGCTGCCATGGCCGCCTCCTTTTCGGTGTGGCAGGCGCTACTCAACAACTTTGTCGTTGAGCAGGCAGCCTTTACCGGCGCCGAAATAGGCATACTCCAGTCGTTGCGCGAGATACCCGGTTTTCTGGCTTTCACCGTCGTGTTTGCGCTGTTTCTGGTGCGGGAACAGACGCTCGCCATCGCCGCCCTCGCCCTGACCGGAACCGGCGTTGCGTTGACCGGCCAGTTTCCCGCTACCTGGGGGTTGTATACCACCACGGTAATCATGTCCGTCGGTTTTCACTACTACGAAACCTTGCAGCAATCCCTCACCCTGCAGTGGATTGACAAGTCGCGCGCACCGGTCGCCATGGGCCGGCAGATCTCGGCGCGCTCCATCGCCGCCATCGGTGCCTTCATCCTGGTCTGGCTCGGGATTGAACTGTTCAGGCTGGACTATGTGTGGCTCTACCTGTTCGCCGGCGGGCTGACCATCGGCGCCGCCGCGGCTGCGTGGCTGCTGTTTCCCCGATTCCCCCAGTCAGCGGTCCAGCACAAACGGATCATCCTGCGCAAGCGCTACTGGCTCTACTACGCGTTAACGTTCATGGGCGGCGCACGACGGCAGATCTTTGTTGTGTTCGCGGCTTTTATGATGGTGGAGCGATTCGGCTTCGGCGCCGGGGATATCGCGCTGCTGTTTCTTTTGAACCACCTGATCAACAGCTGGCTGGCGCCGCGAATCGGGCATCTGATCAGTGCCTGGGGGGAGCGCCGTGCGCTGACGCTGGAATATATCGGTCTGATCGTGATTTTCTCTGCTTACGCGTATGTCAGTGTCGCCTGGGTTGCGGCCGCGCTTTATGTCGTCGACCACCTGCTTTTTGCAATGGCCATTGGCATCCGCAGCTACTTCCAGAAGATTGCCGACCCGGCGGACATCGCATCATCGTCAGGGGTGGCGTTTTCCATCAACCATATCGCCGCGGTCGTCATACCGGTGCTGTTCGGCATCCTCTGGTTGACCTCACCCGCCGCAGTCTTTCTGGCCGGAGCCGCGATGGCGTTTATCTCTCTCGGGCTGGCCCGTCTGATTCCCGACAATCCGCAACCCGGGGTGGAAACCACACTCACCGGAGCGCCTTTGTCCGAGCAGGTTTAGACTCCCCTGAACGCACCGGACCTTTGCTTATAGATCAATTTCTGCATGGAAGAGAGTCCCGTCGCACGCATCCACGGGCGCTTCGGAGAGCGCTGATCGGCCCCTCCCCGTCTGAAACTGAAGGGACTGAAAAATCGAATTGATGGCGAGGCGCATCCAGGCCATGTCCCGCTGGTGTGCGGATGGCACTATTTGGTCGATTTAAGTGCCGTCGGTTGCACTGCAAACAAAGCTATAATTGCAGTAGAGCATTGATGGAGGGAGGTTGTACCATATGGCATCAACATACAATGAAGATCCGCTTTACCGCCTTCTGCACGAAGGTGAGATAGACGAGTTCAACCGGCGGCGGCGCGCTGGAGAGAGATGCGATCTGAGAGCGTCCGAACTGAGCGGACTGGACCTGCGCAAGCTGGATGCGAACGATATGGATCTTCGCGACTGCTGTCTGCACCAAAGCGATCTGCGCGGGGTGGACTTCTCCCGCGCTAACCTGGCAGGGTGCAGTATCAACGGTGCAAAAATTTCAGGCACCCTTTTTCCCGCGGAACTGGGCGCGGAAGAGATCACGCTCTCGCTGCTGCACGGCACCCGGATGCGCTACCGCAGGTAAGCTGCTTGCCCGTACATCATGTACTGTGCGGCGCAGCACGCATTTCGGACGGCAACGCTGTTCGCGGGGGATTATGCGATAGGTTCTAATCTGATTTCACCCGCTCCAGCCCCAGCGCCCGAATGCTGGCCGCGACCTGGGTTGCATACCGGACCGGTTGCGCAGTGGCAGGACCGTAGCCATTTTGCAGCGCCTGCCTTACCTGGCTTTGCAGTTTCGGATCGTCCTTCCCCAGCGTGAGTTCGATCAGCATCGCCGCCGGCGATGGCAGGGGTCCGTCGCTGATCGCTTTTTCTCTCGCCATTCCCGGTATCATCAGATTGTCTGTAATCTGCCAGCCATCATGCTGAAAGAAGCGGCGCCATGCCTCCTCCACAAGTCTCCCGGTGAACGCGAGATCCCTGTCGGAACCGGTCAGCTCCGCCCAATCGTGCAACCCTGCCGCCACGTAGACATAATCTTCGAGCGCGGCGCTGCCCAGGTCGCCTTCAGGTCCGCGCGCACGCAGCAATCGCTTGCCGTCCCATGATTTATCCACCAGAAAATTGCGCAGCCGGCGCGCCGCTTCCCGGTAACGCTGCCCGTTCAGCACCCGGGCGCCGTCCACCAGCGCCGACAGCATGAGGCCGTTCCAGGCGGCCAACTGCTTATTGTCCCGCGGATGCTTTCTTGCCGAGCGCGCGCTCAGCAATTTCTGTTTTACCCGCCGCTCCATCGCCTTCTGGCGGTCGACGCCGGTGTTGTATCTTCTGGCCAGCTCCACGACATCGGCGCCGTCCACTGGCAGCCAGCCAGCGCCGGTTACGGTGCTGCCCTGCAATCGCCAGCGATGTCGCGCAAAGGCCAACTCATCGTCAGCTAACGCCGCAGCGAGCAGCGGCTGCGTCCAGAGATACCCCCCGCCCTCCACATTCTCCGGATCTACCGCGGAGAGGCTGGCAATGAAACCGCCATCGGTTCCCTGAAGTTCAGTCAGCGTGAAATCGAGCGTCTCACGTGCAACCTCGAGGTAATCCGGCCGCGCCAGGACCTTCGCTGCTTTGATATAGAGTCGTGCGAGCAGGGCCTGGGTATAGAGCATTTTTTCGTAATGGGGCAGCTGCCAGCCGGGATCCACCGTGTAACGAAAAAAACCGCCGCCGATGTGATCGCGCAGCCCGTTGCCCGCCATCTGGTCGAGCGTCAGCTCGATCAGCTCACCCAGCCGCTGATCGGGTTCAACGCCGAGCCTGTCCAGTAGCACCGACCACTGGGGCGCCATCGGAAATCGGCTCTGTCCCCCGAAGCCACCCTCCATCTCGTCCCCGAATGAGAGGGCCATAGTGACCAGACCGGTATGCAGGGCCCGTGCGTCGATGGGAGCGGCAGCGGGAGCAGGCTGGTCCGGCACCATGGCAGCCGCAGCGCTTCGCGCGGCCTCCCTGAGCTCTCCGGCTCGCTCCCGCCACAGTTTCCGCAGCCTGACCAGCAGCTTCACAAACGACTCGGGCGGGGCATAGGTCAGGCCCACCAGCGGATATCCCTCCGGGGTCAGAAATACATTCAGCGGCCAGCCCGCGTTCCCCTTTGTACGCTGTACGAAATCGATAAGGTGGGCATCCAGCGCCGGTTGCAACTCGCGGTCCACTTTGACCGGCACGAAATTTTGATTGAGCAACGCAGCGACTTGCGGATTCTTGTAACTCTCCCGCTGCATCACATGGCACCAGTGGCAGGCGAAGTAGCCGCTGGAGATAAACAGCAGCCTGTCGTCCGCCCTGGCCGCCGCCAGCGCCTCCCCGCCCCAGGTCTGCCAGGCTACCGGATCGTCGCCATGCATCGCCAGATAAGGGGAGGGGTGCCGCCCCAGCCGGTTGATCAGTTCCGCCGGCAACGGCAGCGACAACATCAGTAACAGGACGAGTAGAATCGGTCTGAGCATATGGCGACTCCGCTTGTTGCTCCCACCGCTGGATGCGCTTCGAATATGACCCCGGGTCGCGCTCAGCGCAGCAGCAGATAAAGGCATGGTTGGACTGCCCTGGTCCGAACCCGCGTGAAAGGAGCGAGGCGTTGTGTTCGATTTGCGGTGCTGCCGATACCCCAATCCAAAACCATCGTTGCGACCGGATTCACGCCGGCTCCGGGTGTGGTTTTCCCCGCCCCGGTGCTGTTTTTCCTGTTGTCCTAGTCCGCATCCAGCTGCTGCAGGATGTTTCTTGCCACATTCACCTGGTCGACATTGCCCTCGGACAGAATCTCGTAAAGTAATTTGCGCGCCCCGGCAACAGCCCCCGCATCGCGCAATTGCTGCACTTCGCGGAGTTTGCGCTCGACGCGCGCATCGGCGTTTGCGTCCGATGCGCTCTCTCCCTCCTGCTCCCCGTCATCCCAGGCTGCTTCTTCGGCCTCGATCGTATCGAGTTCCGCCTCCATCTCCTCCTCGGTCAGCGGCACATAACGTTCCGGATCGGGTTTCCACGCTTCATTCTCCGGTGACGGGTCGCCGTCGAAGGCGGTAAACCCCGCCGGGTTCCCAGACGCGGCTGCAGCGCCGGCGGCGGCCGCGGCGGCTGCGCCGGCAGCGGAATCCGGCGCGTTGTTACTCTTCTCTCCACCGGCGGCCTGCCTCCCCTGCTGCAGACGTCTGCCGAACAGACGGGCCGCAACCACACCCGCCTCGAACAGCAGCCACATGGGCAGCGCCAGTAACGTCTGCGAAATGACGTCCGGCGGCGTCAGCAGCATGCCGAGCAGAAACGCACCGACAATGATGTAGGGACGCTTCTCGACCAGCTTTTGCGGCGTCGTCACCCCCATCCATACCAGGATGAATGTCGCGATAGGCACTTCGAACGCCATACCAAAGGCAAAAAACAGCGTCAGGATGAAATCGAGATATTTGGCAATATCGGTCGCAACGGTGACGCCATCCGGTACCGTACTGGTAAGAAATGCGAAGACCAGCGGGAAAACCACGTAGTATGCAAACAGCATCCCGATATAGAAAAGAACGGTACTGGATGCTACCAGCGGCAACACCAGCCGCTTCTCATGCGCATAGAGCCCGGGCGCTATAAACGCCCACATCTGGTAGAGGGTGAAGGGTATGGAGAGAAAAAAGGCGGCCACCAGGCTGAGTTTGAAAGGCGTTAAAAACGGCGACGCCACCTCGGTGGCAATCATACTGGTCCCCGCGGGCAGATGAGCCATCAGCGGCGTCGCCACCCAGATATAGATGTCGTTGGCGAAGGGGAACAGGCATAGAAATAAAGCCGCCACCACCGCCACCGCACGCAACAGGCGGTCGCGCAGCTCAAGCAGGTGGGAAACGAAAGGTTGTTCCTTAAAAGACTCGCTAGCCTGGTCGTTCTGATTTGTCATCGCTTTGCTTGCTGGTGACCTCTGCCGTATCAACAAAGCGGGTATTGGACTCATCATCAGAGCCGAATTTTTTCTCGCCTGCGCGCACGCTGTTTCCGACTTCGTTTCCCAGCTCCCGCACGCTGGAGGTAGTCTCTTCGATCACATCTTTCAGCGGGTTCAGCTGTTTTTTCTGCTTCTCCAGTATCTGTTTCAGCTCCTCCGCCTTGATCTCTTTTTCAATTTCCGATTTGACCGCATTCAGCATACTGCGCCCCTTGCTTAACCACTTGCCGGCGGTATAGGCCAGTTTCGGCAGGCGCTCGGGACCCACCACAACCAGGGCCACCAGACCTATCAGCATCAACTCCCAGAATCCGATGTCGAACACAATGTCAGCGCTTCACGGATAAAGAAAACAGACCGGCAGTCAGGATTTCTCTTTCTCCCTGCGGTTGACCTCTCCTTCGATGACGCTCTCCTGGTCGGACTTCTCAAGCCGCTGCTTGTCAGCCTCGTCGTCGTCTTTCATAGCTCCCTTGAAACCTTTCACCGCGTTGCCCAGATCTGATCCTATGTTTTTCAGTCGCTTGGTGCCGAACAGCAATAGTACGATTACCAGGACAATCAACAACTGCCAGATACTGATTCCACCGATACCCATGATCTCTCTCCAAAAACACGCTATTTACTCCAGGCGCGGGGCTGCCCGCTTTTCACCTGATCAAGAAAACCGACCGCCCTTCCACTGCGCAGGCCGCAATGCTTCGATGATACCCTAAAAAAGGTTATTGCGTATCGCGGCCGGCCTTCTCATCCAGGCCGGACAGACCAAAGCGGCGATCCAGCTCCGCCAGCACCCGGTCCGGTCCCAAACCCTGCTGCGCCAGCAGAACCATACAGTGAAACCAGAGATCAGCCACTTCGTACACCAGCTTGTCCGCAACCCCATCCTTGGCTGCCATGACGGTTTCCGTCGCCTCCTCGCCGATCTTTTTCAAAATCGCATCCATGCCCTTGGCATAGAGCCCGGCCACATAGGAGCGTCCGGCATCGGCGTTTTTGCGCGCCTCCAGCACCTCGGCCAGCCGCATCAGCACATCCGTGTTCACGCGAGCCTCACCTCGACACCCCGCTCGGCCATGTAGCGCTTGGCCTCGCCGATGCTGTACTCCGCGAAATGAAAAATACTGGCGGCCAGCACCGCATCCGCGGTGCCCTCCACCACGCCGTCAACGAGGTGCTGCAGATTGCCGACCCCGCCGGATGCAATGACGGGAATATCGACTGCGTCGCAGACGGCCCGGGTAAGCGCCAGATCGAAGCCGATTTTGGTGCCGTCCCGGTCCATGCTCGTCAGCAGAATCTCACCAGCACCGTAGTCCGCCATTCGGCGTGCCCATTCTACCGCATCCAGCCCGGTGGGCTTGCGCCCGCCATGGGTGAAGATCTCCCACTTCAGGGGTTCACCCCGGGCGCTTACCTGCTTGGCGTCAATGGCGACGACGATGCATTGCGAACCGAACTTTTCACTGGCCTGGCGCACGAATTCAGGGTTGAATACCGCGGCGGTATTGATCGCCACCTTGTCGGCACCCGCATTGAGCAGACGCCGTACATCATCCACACTGCGAATTCCTCCACCGACCGTCAGCGGAATGAAAACCTCACCGGCAACCTGCTCCACCACATGCACGATGGTGTCCCGATCATCCGAACTCGCGGTGATGTCGAGAAAAGTAATCTCGTCAGCGCCCTCCTGATTGTAGCGACGCGCCACCTCGACCGGATCCCCGGCGTCCCTGATATCGATGAACCGGACCCCCTTAACCACGCGTCCCGCATCGACGTCGAGACAGGGAATTATTCGCTTACACAACATGGACTCTGTTCATCCGCACATTCTGTCCGCCAGTTTCTGGCCCTGGGCAAAATCGAGCGTCCCCTCATAGAGCGCACGTCCGGTGATCGCACCCATGATTCCGGCACCCGCCACTTCGCAAAGTGCACTGATATCGTCAATATCGGTGATGCCGCCGGAAGCGATTACCGGAACGGATATGGCACTGGCGAGCGCGGCCGTCGCCGCCACGTTCGGACCGGTCAGCATGCCGTCACGCGCGATGTCGGTATAGACGATGGCAGACACACCGTCCTGCTCAAACCTTCTGGCCAGCTCAGTAACAGGGTGTTCGGTCACGGTTGCCCAGCCATCGATCGCCACCCTGCCGTCATATGCGTCCAGTCCGACAATGACCTGGCCGGGGAAATTTTTACAGGCCTGGCCCACCAGATCGGGCTCTTTAACCGCCTGGGTGCCGATGATTACATATTTCACGCCCACGGTCAGGTAGGCGGCCATCGTCTCCTCGTCGCGGATGCCACCCCCCACCTGAATCGGCAGGTCGGGAAAAGCGGCGGCTATCTGGCTGATAATGTCCCCGTTGACCGGTTTACCCGCAAAGGCGCCGTTGAGATCCACCAGATGCAGCCTGCGCGCACCCGCAGCCACCCAACGCCCGGCAACATCCAGCGGATCGTCGGAAAAAATCGTTTCGTCATCCATCCGCCCCTGGCGCAGGCGAACGCAACGGCCGTTCTTCAAATCAATTGCGGGTATCAGTAACACGAGCGGCAACCTCTGCTGGTGAATGAAGGATCATTGGTATGGTCAGACGTCCCAACGGACGAAATTCTCAAGCAGTTTCAGACCTGCATCGGCACTCTTTTCCGGGTGAAACTGAGTAGCAAAAAGATTATCCCTGGCGATCGCACTGGTAAAGCTGATGCCATAATCCGTGGTTCCCGACGCCAGCTCCAGCTGTTTGGGAGCGACATAGTAGCTGTGCACGAAATAGAACCGGCTGTCCTGGGGGATGCCTGCCCAGAGCGGGTGTTCCACGGTCTGGTGAACCTGGTTCCAGCCCATCTGCGGGATTTTCAGGCGCTGCCCGGCATGCTCCATGCCGCTCGGGAAACGGCGCACGTCGCCCTCCAGCAATCCCAGCAATCCGGTGCCGCCGTTCTCCTCGCTGAACCCCATCAGCACCTGCAATCCCATACAGATCCCGAGAAACGGTTTGGTCCTGGCCGCTTCCAGAACCGCCCGGTTAAGGTGGTGGTCGGAAATGGCGGCCATGCAGTCACGTGCAGCACCCTGCCCCGGAAACACCACCCTGTCGGCGGAGAGGATCAGCGCGGGGTCATCGGTGACACGCACCCTGTCTCCGGACGCCGCAACATGCTCAACGGCTTTCGAAACCGAGCGCAGATTGCCCATTCCGTAATCTATGACAGCAATAACTTTCGACATATCCCGGAATCCAGTTTCTGCACCGCTCAGAGTGTCCCCTTGGTGGAGGGGAGTATGCCCGACATGCGCGGGTCCGGCTCCAGCGCCATGCGCAGGGCGCGGCCAAAAGCCTTGAACAGCGTCTCCGCGATATGATGGGCATTGCGGCCTTTCAGCGTATCCGCGTGCAGCGTGATGCCGGCGTGATTTACGAAGCCCTGAAAAAACTCATAAAAAAGTTCCGTATCAAAGCCACCGATCTGAGCGCGTGGAAAATCCACGCTGAATTCCAGCCCCGGTCTGCCGGAGAAATCGACCACCACCCGCGTCAGCGCCTCGTCCAACGGTACATATGCGTGTCCGTAGCGGCGAATACCCCGTTTGTCCCCTACCGCGCCTGCCACCGCCTGGCCCAGAGCGATGCCAATGTCCTCGGTAGTGTGATGCCCGTCGATGTGCAGGTCGCCTTTGGCGACGATGGCGATGTCGATCATACCGTGGCGTGCCACCTGGTCCAGCATGTGCTCAAGAAACGGCAGACCGGTGTCCAGCCTGGATTCGCCATTGCCATCAAGGTCGACAGCGACCCGAATCCTGGTCTCCAGAGTGTTGCGTTCCACTTCCGCTTTGCGCTGCATGCTTCTGGCTCCGCCGGTTGAAATTGAAATAAGCCGGCAGGCCTGAACCGGCGATCGGCTTATTTTATTCGAACTACCGGATAAATGCAGGCTTGGCCTGAGAAAAAACTTGCCGTTATACCTGAAGCCAGAAAGTTACCGGCCCATCATTGGTAAGCGCAACCTGCATATCCGCACCAAAAATACCCGCAGCAACCGGGGAGTGGCTGCTGGCGGCACGCGTCAACAGATGATCGAAAAGCAGCTCTCCATGCCGCGCGGAAGCGGCGCGGGAAAAACCGGGACGGGTTCCCTTGCGTGTGTCCGCCACCAGCGTGAATTGAGGCACGAGCAGCAATCCTCCACCGATCTGCGCCAGACTCAGGTTCATTTTTCCCGCTTCATCGGGGAAAACGCGATAGTTCAGCAGACGCTCCAACAGACGATCCGCCTTGCCCGGGTCATCCGCCCGCTCGACGCCGACCAGCACCAACAGCCCCCGGTCGATGCCGGCTATCTGGTTGCCGTCCACCTCCACGCTGGCCCGACTCACTCTTTGCAGCAGCGCGATCATTGCGTATCGGGCCGTCCATTCGATAGATCCCCCCTCGCGTCCGAAACACCGCCGGTATCAGGGTTTCCCCACCTCATTTTTCAGAATTCTCCTACAAATTTGAGTGCATTTGGCCGATACTTGATTAACCGCTACGGTGTAAACTGTAACCGTCGCCAATCCAAGGAAGTCCAGGGACAGAGTGAATGTCGCATGGATGATTCCAGGGACTGGAAACCCTTTGCCAACCAAGCCCGGCGACACAGCCCCGGTAGCATGGATAGCTACTGGGGTTTTTCATTGCGCCGATCACGTATTCCGCGCCCGGCGCTTCACTCCACATCCGCTCGCGACGCCCGTTTCCGCTCCGTCTCATTCAGTTGGCGCTTGCGGATGCGGATTTTGGCCGGTGTGATCTCAACCAGCTCATCCGTCTCGATAAATTCGAGTGCCTGTTCCAGTGAAAACAGCACCGGCGGCGTCAATAAAATATTCTCGTCGCTGCCGGCAGCGCGAATATTGGTAAGCTGCTTGGCTTTCAGCGGATTAACGGTCAGATCATTGCTGCGCGCATGTATTCCCACCACCTGGCCCTCGTACACCTCATCTCCAGGCTTGAGGAACAGCCGGCCCCGCTCCTGCAGGTTGAACAGTGCATAACCCAACGCTTTACCCGTTCCGTTGGAGATCAATACCCCGTTCTTGCGCGGCGCAATACCGCCCCGATGTGCGCGGTCGTAACGTTCGAAAACATGATAAATGAGACCTGTTCCCGACGTAAGCGTCAGGAACTCGGTCTGAAATCCAATCAGACCGCGGGAGGGTATCGCATAGTCCAGGCGCACCCTGCCCCTGCCGTCCGGTACCATATCACGCAGATCCCCCCGCCGCGTTCCCAGTGCTTCCATGATCGCTCCCTGATGCCGCTCCTCGATATCGATGGTCAGCTGCTCGTAGGGCTCGCAGATTTCACCTTCGACTTCGCGGAATAT
>JAGRGQ010000160.1 GCA_020445405.1 Gammaproteobacteria bacterium
ATGTATATGATGAAGAATACCAGTCAGCGCTTGAAGAATCCGATGGAGATGCTGAATATGCATCCTTGCCTGAAATGCATCGCTTTGAGATTCCAGAGGGCTGCCATTGGCGCGATGTTCGCGAAACCACCACCAACGTTGGGCAAGCCATTGAACATGCCTTGCGCGGAATCGAAAAAGCGAACCAAGAATATCTCTACGGCATATTCGGTGATGCCCAATGGAGTAACAAAAATAAGCTATCCGATAGCCTGCTAATCAACCTGATTGAGCACTTTTCGCAATACACCTTAGGCAGAGTGTTGATTTGCACCCAAAATTGACCCACTACACCCCCTGATTTGCATCTAATTTTGACCCACGTACAACTCATCCTGCATCGATCTGACGCAGGAGTATTCAGGAGTGATAGACGTGGCGTTATTGAGCGTAATCCGGCGCTGGCACTTCCGTGAAGGATTGCCGATCCGGGAGATCACAAGACGAACAGGACTGAGTCGCAATACAGTCCGCAAGTACCTCGCCAGTGGAGTGGTGGAACCCCGCTACCCGCAGAGAAAGACTCCCTCCAAGCTGGACGACTTCGAGCTGACCCTGACCAGCTGGCTGTTCCGGGAGACCAGGAGGCACCGCAAGCAGCGCAAGACCGTCAGGCAACTCCACAGCGACCTGGTGCAAATTGGCTTCACCGGCTCCTACGACCGGGTGGCCGCCTTTGCCAGGCTCTGGCGTCAGGAGCAACAGGAAGCCAAGCGTACCGCCGCCAGGAACACCTTCGTGCCTTTGTCCTTTGCTCCGGGCGAAGCTTTCCAGTTTGACTGGAGCGAAGACTACGCCGTAATCAATGGCGTGAATACCAAGCTGCAGGTCGCTCACTTCCGACTCAGTCACAGCCGGGCGTTCTTCCTGCGTGCCTATCTGCTGCAGACCCACGAGATGCTGTTCGATGCCCACCATCATGCCTTCATGGCCTTTGGCGGCATCCCGGAGCGAGGGATCTACGATAACA
>JAGRGQ010000161.1 GCA_020445405.1 Gammaproteobacteria bacterium
CACGGGATCGTCCGGGTCGGTGATCTGCCAGGGTGCAATGTGGCTTCCGCCGCTCTCCGTGCGCACTGGAATCCAAGGTGATTCAATCAGGTTCATCGTTCGTCTCCATACATTCGTTTGTACTCCCTGGCGGTCATCAAGCCCAGCTTTTGGTCGTAGAAAAAGGCCATTTGGTTGCCCTTGAGGTCTTGTGCAACTCCTTTCCAGAGTCCTGTTTTTTTGCTGACGAGAGGTAACAATACACCCCATTTCCCCTTACCGGGCAATTGCTCCTGGCATGACTCAATAACCTCAACCGGAATCCCCTGCTGTGGTGCCGTTTCAGCGATCAACGCAGTGCGCATGGCGACGCTGCTCTGCTGCCAGGCAAAGGGAGCCTGTTCGTGAAAGGGGATGATTTTCCCGTTCTCCCAGCGTGCCAGCCAGACGGTAGTGGTCTCCTCTCCCAGACGGGTCGGTGTCAAGGCTTCATCCCACCAGTTGGCCGCATCCAATGTCGTGTAGCCCGATTCCAGTTTAAGCTGGTTTAGAGAAGCAACGCTCGCTCTGGCCCTGTTTTCACCTTGCGCATCTGCGCTGGCTCGCCATAGTCCTTCCGGGATATCGGTTTCACTGCCGTAGACCCCTTCGATCAATGCCCTGGCATCCTCCGGCATTCTGAATCCACCATTTTCACGTAATAACTTCATGGTGAGCCAAAGCTGGCCGTGATCCTCGTAGACCGTTTGAACCCTGGGGAAGTGACCTTTGAACCAATCCGCCGAGGGCTCGTCGCTCCAGGCAGGCGCATGGAGAGTCAATACAGGTTCGGGTCTCCGGTCGCTTTCACCAATCCGGTTTCCCAGGGCATCCCGCCGGTGACGGTGCAGCCGGCCGGCGCGCTGGATGATGAGATCGATGGGCGCAAGGTCGGTAATCACTCTATCGAAGTCGAGATCCAGCGACTGTTCCACAACCTGGG
>JAGRGQ010000162.1:0-492 GCA_020445405.1 Gammaproteobacteria bacterium
AGTTTGGCGCTCGCATATGTTGCAGACCATATGGAGGAGCGTGTCGCCTATCGGGACTATATTGCAGCGCAACGGCCGGTTGCGCCGGGCGGGTCGTTGATCAGCGAGGATTTTTTTCAGTCGCCTCCGTATCTTTTGCATGCCCGCGAGAAAAAGCCGCTGGCGGTTTTTTTCGAGCAGACCCAATGTCCGGACTGCGAGCGTCTGCACCGGGAGGTGTTGCAGGATGATGAGATTAAAGCGCTGCTTAACGCCTACGATGTGGTGCGGCTGGATATGCAGTCGCAAACGCCGCTAATCACACCGCAGGGCGAGCGCAGCGATGCCCGCAGCTGGGCGCGCAGCCTGAATGTCAGCTATGCCCCGACCTTCATCCTGTTCGACGCCGATAACAACGAAATCATCCGTTCCGAGGCCATGTTCAAGCGCTTCCATACGGCGTCGATGCTGGACTACTGCCTCAGTGGCGCTTACCTGAAAGAGCCCAGTTTT
>JAGRGQ010000162.1:507-892 GCA_020445405.1 Gammaproteobacteria bacterium
ATTTCAGCCCGTTCGGAACATATCCGCACGCAGGGCAGGGACGTCGATATCTGGAAATGAAGCGTAACCGCGACTGCCATGCGTCTGGTTGTTGGCGGGGCTAGTCGTCGACTTCGAAATGGACAGCAGACCCAGCGAAAAAGAATCTTCACCGTCCACAGCAGGGAGTATCGATCGACCTTCGGTTGCACTGGCCACCGAAGCGCCCGAGTTGATGGGCGAACTGAAGATGCTTAGCCGCCAGACGTGCCTACCCATGGTTGCGTTCGAAGATCACGCTGTCGAGCTGTTGCTGGTGTTGACTTCCGAACGATTGGAGCTGCACCAGAGTAGCAAGAAGGGGCAGGGCCCGGTGTTCATCGATTTCGTAGCGGGCAGTAACGCG
>JAGRGQ010000163.1 GCA_020445405.1 Gammaproteobacteria bacterium
CTCTCAGGCACCTGCTGCCTCCCCGTCCGGTTGCGCGGGCTCCCGGTCCCGGCGAAAGGCCTCCATGACATCCGCGAGCGTATCGAAGAAATGGTCCCTGCCCACGATGGCGATGAACTGCGACCGGCTGCCGGCGCTGATATCCTGCACGGATTGGGTGACGACGAGACGGATGCCCCTTTCCCGCAGCATGTCGCGGAGCGAGCGCAGGGTTTCGGCCGCCGAGAAATCCACGTCATCGACGGCGGATGCCTCGATGCACAGCCAGTGGAGTGGCGGATCGGCGCTGCCGGCGAGTGCCGTCACTTCCTGCGACAGGGTGCCGGTATTGGCGTAATACATGCTGTGGGTGAAACGGTAGATGACGAGGCCGGGCACGGCCTGGGCAGCGGATGCCACCGGCCGGGCCTGCCAGATGCCGCCGGCGCCGGGCCGGAGCAGGACGTTTCCCGGCCGGTATCCGTGCCGGGTATGGCTGACCAGCGACATGAGGACGGCAAGGATGATGCCCTGTTCGACGCCGATGAACACCACCATGAGGACGGTCATCGACGCCACCCGGAATTCCGCCCGCCGCTCCCGGAAGATCTTCGTCATGCCCTTGATGTCGATCAGCTCGATGCCGATCAGGAAGACCACCGCCGAGAGCACCGCCTTCGGCATGGATGCCAGAAGGTCGGTGAAGAAGAGCAGTACCAGGAGAGTGATGCAGGCGGTCACGAGCAGCGAGAGCTGGGTGCGCCCGCCGGCGCTGTCGACCATCTGGGTCTTGGTCGGACTGCCGTTGACGACGAA
>JAGRGQ010000164.1 GCA_020445405.1 Gammaproteobacteria bacterium
TCTTTTTCGGACTTAATGTCAAAATCAGTTTCTGGTTCATCCCCGCGGGTGCGGGGAACACTCGGGTGGTGGGAATACATTTGGTCAGGTGAGTGGTTCATCCCCGCGGGTGCGGGGAACACGCTGGATCACAAGTTTTTAGAATTTAACCCGCCGGTTCATCCCCGCGGGTGCGGGGAACACACTGCTTCTTTACCTGAGTTCTGGGATATAAGCGGTTCATCCCCGCGGGTGCGGGGAACACTATCATTTCAAGCTTTTGTATTCTTTTAGCACCGGTTCATCCCCGCGGGTGCGGGGAACACAAATAATTATGCTGATGCTCTCGCGCCTCTAACGGTTCATCCCCGTGGGTGCGGGGAACACTCTCGAACATATCATAAACTCCGGATTTTTTCCGGTTCATCCCCGCGGGTGCGGGGAACACGTTTCATTGTCACATCGGCACTCATTAAATCCCGGTTCATCCCCGCGGGTGCGGGGAACACCTCTGCTCTGTTCCGATCTATACTCCGCATATCGGTTCATC
The DNA here is from genome assembly GCA_020445405.1 of Gammaproteobacteria bacterium. GTDB lineage: Bacteria > Pseudomonadota > Gammaproteobacteria > Chromatiales > Chromatiaceae > HKST-UBA178. The sequence goes on from JAGRGQ010000164.1 coordinate 530, forward strand.
CCCGCGGGTGCGGGGAACACTCTTTCGAATTTCCACCAAACCTTTCCTCTATCGGTTCATCCCCGCGGGTGCGGGGAACACGCGTCTAATAGTTGAGTCCCTTCCACACATGACGGTTCATCCCCGCGGGTGCGGGGAACACGGCATTGGGTTTTTCAGGATGCCCCATCACGTCGGTTCATCCCCGCGGGTGCGGGGAACACTGATGGATTGGCACTTGACTTGGTG
>JAGRGQ010000165.1 GCA_020445405.1 Gammaproteobacteria bacterium
TGAAAATCACCCGCCCATCGCGCAGCAAAGGTGTGCTGACAACCCTTTCCCCCTCCCAGCCCCGGAAGGAGAGCGGTGACATCAGATCTATATACCACCCTTTATGCGTTCCCCAGCTGATGCTGTTCTCGGTGGTCACCCTCAGATCCCAGGGGAAAGGATTTGCAGTTTCGGTGACGTCATCGCTCAACCAGGAGTTTCCCGAACTGTCGGTATAGGTTTCATGGGTGATCTCCTGCTTCAGCAGATCGTTGCGCCCGCCGGATACCGGTACAGCATTGGTCGCATTGAAATCGTCCCAGATACCGTAAAAACTGTTTTTGCGTTTCGCCGAGCCGTCGCCGGAGTCAAAGTACTTTCCGGTTCCGAAAAAGACCATCACACCACCCGTGGGATGGTTGGTCACCTCGGGCTTGCTGGTAATCGGCTGCCGTATGTCGTCTTTATCCTTGGCGGTAAAAAGGGGTGCCGGAAGATTGGCCGCCTGATAGTCGACATCCCATTTGGTGGGATCAGTACCGCTCAGATCGAACGCCCACATGTTGCCCCACAGATCCCCTGCGTAAGCCCGGTCTGCGATCTTATCGTCGTTATAATCGACCAATATGGGGGAGGCCAGCCCGTTGGGGTTGGAAGCGTCGCCGACTTTGGTATCGATTTTGCGGATCAGCGTACCGGTAGCTATATCCACGATGAAAAGCACTGCCCGGTTATTTACAGAGGAGAAGCCGTTGCCGAAAACC
>JAGRGQ010000166.1 GCA_020445405.1 Gammaproteobacteria bacterium
TGGCTTGGTCAAACCCAGGGCAACCCGAAAGCAGGAGCCTTCCCCCTCAACACTATCGAGTTCAATGTGACCGTTCATGGTTTCCGCCAGTTTCCGGCAGATACTGAGTCCCAAACCCGTCCCGCCGTACATGCGTCCGGTATCAGCGCTGCCCTGTTGGAAAGAGGTAAAAAGATCCTCCCTTGAGTGATCCGGTATGCCGATTCCGGTATCCGTCACGGTAAAATGAAGTATGCACTTATCCCTGGTCTCCTCCTCCAGCATTACCCGAACGACGACCTCTCCCTGGTGGGTGAATTTAATGGCATTACCCAGGAGGTTGATCAGTATCTGTCTTATACGGGTTTCATCCCCTATCAACTGATCCGGTACGTCCCGGTAGATCAGCAGCGTGAGTTCAATACCTTTTGCATGGGCATCGGGCGCCAGTAGAACCACCGGATTCTCAAAGCAGTCGCGAATGTTGAAAAGAGTGTTATCCGGTTCCGGCTTGTCATGTTCGAGTTTCGAATAGTCCAGTATATCGTTGATGATTCTCAGCAGGTTGGTGGCTGATTTCTCGATGGTTTTAACCAGATCCTCCTGCTCTTCCGTCAGTTTGGATTTCAACAGGAGTCTGGAAAAGCCAATCACACCGTTCATCGGTGTGCGTATCTCATGGCTCATGTTAGCCAGAAAATCCGATTTTACCTGGCTTGCCTTTAGTGCGCTCTT
>JAGRGQ010000167.1 GCA_020445405.1 Gammaproteobacteria bacterium
TGTTCCCCGCACCCGCGGGGATGAACCGGCACAGGCTCCGGAGATTACCCGCGCATACCTGTGTTCCCCGCACCCGCGGGGATGAACCGATCTGCTTCCTCTCTTGCTCTTGTTTCTTGTAGTGTTCCCCGCACCCGCGGGGATGAACCGTTCAGTACTGACTATGCTGATACCGCAGCAGCGTGTTCCCCGCACCCGCGGGGATGAACCGGGAAAGGCCCAAGCCGAAACAAGGGAGAAAGAGTGTTCCCCGCACCCGCGGGGATGAACCGGTGCGCGGGCAGATATCGATTACGTTTGCTGAGTGTTCCCCGCACCCGCGGGGATGAACCGACGCTTTGACTTACAATGGAGATATTTGTAATGTGTTCCCCGCACCCGCGGGGATGAACCGCTGGAACTCGCAACCAATCTATCCCGCGTTTCGTGTTCCCCGCACCCGCGGGGATGAACCGTCGTTTATCACTTCAGACTGGATCCGCATCAAGTGTTCCCCGCACCCGCGGGGATGAACCGCAATGCTGCCAGCGTTGCTCGGGTATCAGGACGTGTTCCCCGCACCCGCGGGGATGAACCGTTACTCACCCTCAACAACATAAACAGTTCAACGTGTTCCCCGCACCCGCGGGGATGAACCGATAGAACGAATCATTCAAATTTGTTACACTACGTGTTTCCCGCACCCGCGGGGATGAACCGAATCGCGGTAATG
>JAGRGQ010000168.1 GCA_020445405.1 Gammaproteobacteria bacterium
GTCGATTGCATTCAGTGCAGCCAGGCTCTGCTGGTACTGGCCGGCCCGATAGTGCGCGGCCGATCGCCAACCGGCGTCCTCAAACCGGCGTGCTGCCTGCTCAGGGCTGCCTTCCGCCAGTATGCGTGCCGCCTGCTGGTCGGGTGTGAGCCAAAGATCACGCCACTCCAGCGCCTGGGCCGTTTCGGGCATCGGCAGTAGCAGCGACATGAGCACCAGCAGGTAGCCCCGGCGAAAGGCGAAAGCGGCCAGCGGCAGCAGCGGCAGTATCAGCCAGGGTCCCTCCTCGCGCCAAATGTCGCTGGTGAGCAAGGTCTCCGCGGCGCTCTCTGTCGAACCGCCGGTTTTCATCGCGGCGAGCAGATAGTCGATATCCCGGTCATCGTGGGTCAGCCGGTGGTAAACCCCCCCGGCCGATGCAGCCAGCTTGATCAGCCGCTGCTCGTCCAGTTTATCGACCACGATATTGCCGTTGTTATCCTGCACGAAGCCGCCCTCCGCGAGCGGAATCGGGCTCCCTTCTGCGGTGCCGATTCCCAGTACGCTGACCGGATACTCGCTCCGGTGCGATTCCAGCAGCCGTCGCAGTGCCTCGTCACTGATACCGTCGGTAAGGAACAGCAGATCGCCGGTGGGTTCGCCCGACTGTTGCAGCAGTTCAATACCACGCCGCAGCGCCAGATCCGGCCGGCTGCCTTGACTGGGCATG
>JAGRGQ010000169.1 GCA_020445405.1 Gammaproteobacteria bacterium
ACTGCAGCCCAGCAGAACGACTGGTTCCTGCACCATCTCTCGCAGTCGGCCGGCGATCTGCCGGGACGCGGCTTGGTCTGGCTGAACACACATAGGAAGCGGGCAAGGCAGTCACTTCCGCAACTCCCCGCACTGAACCGGGAACAGGAAGCCTGGCGTTACACCAGTATAGAGGGTCTGCTGCAGCAGCGCTTTATCCCGGCGAGCACCGATATCGGTGCCTTCAAAACCCTGGATATCAATCCCTGGCTGTTGTCCGGACTGGATGCTTATCGGCTGGTATTCGTGAACGGCCGCTGCCTGCCCCTGCCCGCCGGTTTCACGGACCTTCCCGATGACGCGGTCTTGAGCAGCCTGCGCAACGCGCTCAGCACCCACCCCGAACAACTCTCCAACTGGTTTGAGCAGAACGGGAGCCGGGCCGAAAACCTCTTTACCACGCTCAACAGTGCGCTGATCAACGACGGCATGCTACTGCATATCGGCAAGGATGTCGTACTGGAAAAGCCGATAGAGATTCTCTATCTGAACCTTGGCCGTAATCACTCCTTGCTGGTGCAGCCGCGCAATCTGGTGGTTCTTGAGTCCGGCGCCGGCGCAACCCTGATTGAGAGATACGTCGGCGGCGATCCCTCCAGCGGATTTCATAATCACCTGACCGAGATACAGCTCTCCGGTGGCGCATCGCTGGAGCACTACCGGCTG
>JAGRGQ010000016.1 GCA_020445405.1 Gammaproteobacteria bacterium
TGCGGCGCTCCGCCTTCCTGGCCGCCGCGCCATGCGCGACACTCTTCAGCGCTTGCGTGCCTCCGTCAAACCTCTGCCGGTTCTCATCCTCCCGCGGCAAACCGCGGAGAATCAACTTTGGCCTGGTGGAGGGGGGAGGATTCGAACCTCCGAAGGCTGAGCCGGCAGATTTACAGTCTGATCCCTTTGGCCACTCGGGAACCCCTCCACGAAGCCCGATATTGTGCTTTAGTCAATATTTAGTGTCAACAGATTTTGGCTACAGATACGAAGTGCACGCGTATCGATCCTGAAGATTGAAAAGCAGCCGTTACGGGAGCCCTGATCAGTCCTGCCGCGGTCTCTCAAGTACGCATAAAATCAAAACGCTGTGGCCCAGCCGACCACCAGTTCCCACTGATCCATGAACAGATGACCTGTCTGCGGCCCGGTATTAGGATTGGTTCCATGCAGCTTCTCTTCCGGCATATACGCGAACGCCATGTTGATTTCACTGCCACCCGGCAGCGTCTTGCCGATACCAAAAGTAAAATGGCGCTTGACCACTGCAGGCGCGAGAACATTGAACAACGCCTGCCCTCCCTCGAACACATCGGTGGAATAACTGTAACCCGCGCGAAATGCAAGATCGGACCGGTACTGCCACTGCAGACCAAACTTGTAGATACCGATGTCATCCCAGCCAAAACCGAGACAGCTGTCACATCCCAGCTTAGGACCTCCGACCGGGGACAGAATCAGGTCCGCCCTGTTTCCGATGGCCCGCACATCGCTGAAGTTAATCCGCTGATAGTCGAAGGCTAATGTCAGTTCAGGTGTGAATTTATAGGAAAATCCCAGATCGTAGTTTGACGGAATATCGAAATCCCCCTGCTCCGCAAACAGTCCTGCGTAATCTTCGAACTTTGTCATATAGAGTCGGCTCTGATACGAGGCGCCGATATTCAACCGGTCGTTAACCTGCCACAGCCAGCCCAGCTTCAGCCCACCGCCATAGGAGATGTCGGTGCCATTGTTCGTCACCTTCGTGGGCGATTCGGATACGCCCTGAAACGGTTCCAACCCTTGAGCGTTGAAACTCTGTAACGCCAGAACCGGAGTGATGCCGATAGAGTGCTGATCATTCAGACGACGCGAATAGGTGATACCGACGAATGCCTGCTTCATATCGATTCCGGCGGGAGACGAGGCTGCACCGAATCCACTGAAAATGGCGCTGTCGTATTCGGTATTCATACCCCCGTTGCCTCCGACCGCGATACCGATTGAGCTCTTGTCATCCAGCATCCGGTTGTAGGCAAAGTGCGGAATCAGGAAAAAGTCATTGTCGCTCTCGTAATGCCCCGGCGGAATCGCTCCGAACGGCGGAGACATTGCATTATCATCCGCAACAAAACCACGGGTTGGTGCAAAAAGCGAGATGCCTATCTCAAAGCGATTGCCAACCACAGCAAGGGATCCCGGATTGGTGGCTGAGCACATGGCATCGAATGCCATGGCCACGCAAGCCCCGGCAATGGATTTTGATTTGGGACCGTATCCATGAGACCAGTAACCGTTGGTAGCCATCGCTTGCGCCGATACCAAAAAAATCGCCAAAGCGGCGACCCGCCGAAAACTCTTGTTCATTTATCCCCCCAATCCAAAGTTCCAGTCCCGACACTAAAATCCTGGTGTCCGCCTGGCGATGCATGCGGTATTCAAATTACCGTCATTCCGGCGCTCCTCATACAGCACCCGCTTCAGCAGCCGGAATTCCGGGCGTTTAACGCGACGTCGCATTGCGACATCCTCCGGAACGACCGGAGACAGCGTTGCCGGGTGGAAGCCTGCCGGAAATGCCGGATTACAACAATCAAAATCAACTCATACTACAAGCATCCAGCCCAGCCAGGGTCACGCGCCAAAACATGCAAATGTATCATTTTCATGCCTGAGCGAGGAACGAATATAACAATGGACAGATAATATAATTTCATGGTGCAACGGCAGACATGTGAACAGACGACCTGCGTCGCAACCGGTGGCATATCTATCCTACGCCCGGCAACCGGCTCGATGCACTTTTAAAATCACCTGACAGAAGGTCTGCAGTTATCCCACCGGCTTCCGCGATGGCATCTTCGATCGTCCTCGTCTGTTCCCGCGAGGGACGCCCCAGAACATAGTTCACCAGCTGCTGACCGCTGGTGCCGGTCGGCCGGGATATGCCCACCCGCAAGCGCCAGAAGTCGCGTCCACCGATAGCGCTCATGATGTCTCGAAGGCCATTGTGCCCGGCGTGCCCGCCGCCCTGTTTCAGGCGTATTATCCCGCTATCCAGCTCCAGCTCATCGTGAATCACCAGCATCTGCTCCAGCGGTATCCGGTAATAGTTAAGTACAGTGACGACCGACCGGCCGCTCCTGTTCATGAAGGTTGCGGGCTTCAACAGCCAGCACTCGCCGCGCCCCACCTGAATACGGCAGATATGGCCATGGAACTTAGATTCCGGCCTGAATTCCGCGTTGTATCGCCTGGCAAGCGTGTCGACAAACCAAAAACCGGCATTGTGGCGAGTCCCGGCATACTCCGCTCCCGGATTGCCGAGACCAACGATAAGACGAATGGCAGGGGACATTTGCACTGTGAACAGGCGGGTTCAATACCGCCCGGTTTAGATCTGTAAGTTGAGCCGGCTATTCAGCAACACACCGCTACCGCTGATTGGAACCTATCTCATAATCCTCCACAGGCCCGGCGTCTGGCCGGGCCCATGAAAAATCAAGTGAGCGATTTACTCTTCGGTTGGGCTGGCTGCAGCACCCGCCTGGCCTTCAGCTTCTTCCGCCTCCTCGCCCTCTTCCACTACAGCCTGAACAGAGTGCACCGAAACCACCGGCACATCATCAGCGCCGCCGGCCAGCGCGGTGAGTTCAACGCCATGCGGGAGAGAGAGACCGGAGAGCGGAATCGAATCGCCGATCGCAAGTTGCGCCACATCCACCTCGATAAACTCCGGCAGATCCGCCGGCAGGCAGCTTACCTCGACATCCGTGATCGAACGAGAAAGAACGCCGCCTGCCTTGACGCCCACGCAAAGCTCCTCATGGATAAAGTGCAGCGGCACATTGGTGCGCAGCTTCTCTTTGGCACTGACCCGAAGAAAATCGACGTGGGTGATGAAGGGCTTGGCGGGATGGCGCTGCATATCCTTCAATATCACCTTCTGGGTTTTTCCACCCAGATTCAGGCTCAATATATGTGAATAGAAAGCCTCGGTCTCCAAATGATGAGCCAGCTCGTGATGAATCAGGCTGATCGATTCCGGATCCCGACGGGCACCGTATACGATGCCGGGCACCAGCCCCTGACGACGCAGGCGGCGGCTCGCACCTTTACCTGTATCGCTGCGCGGCTGCGCCTCAATTTGAAAAACGTCACTCATGATTTTCTCCAAATTCACTTGTTAAAAACGCACCACCCCACCGCGACCAGTCGGATGATAGATGAAAATAGTGCAGATATATCCTGCTCACTCCATAAACAGCGAGGTGACCGACTCGTCAATCGCCATGCGCCGGATGGTTTCCGCCACCAGCTCAGCAATACTTATCTGGCGTATCCGATCACAGTCCAGCGCATCCTTGTGCAGAGGAACGGTATTGGAGACAACCAGTTCGTCCAATACCGAATTCTCTATGTTTTTTACCGCTGGTCCCGATAACACCGGGTGCGTGCAGTAGGCCACGACCAGTGTCGCCCCATGCTCTTTCAACGCCTGCGCCGCCTTGCACAATGTCCCGGCGGTATCCACCAGATCGTCGATCAAGACACAGCTGCGTCCCTCGACGTCCCCGATAATATTCATTATCTGGGCCTCATTCGCCTGCGGCCGGCGCTTGTCAATAATGGCCAGATCCGCATCGTCCAGCTGTTTTGCCAGTGCCCTCGCCCGTACCACGCCTCCGACATCGGGCGAGACTATCATCAGATCCGGATACTTTTGCCGCCATACGTCCCCCAACAGTATCGGAAGCGCGTATATATTATCTACCGGTATATCGAAAAAACCCTGTATCTGATCCGAATGCAGATCCACCGTCATGACGCAGTCCGCACCCGCAATCTGCAACTGCTTGGCAACCAGTCTGGCAGTTATCGGCACCCTTGCCGAGCGTGGCCTGCGGTCCTGTCGCGCATAACCGAAATAGGGCAACACCGCTGTGATTCGCCGCGCCGACGCCCAACGCAACGCATCGATCAATACCAGCAACTCCATCAGATTGTCATTGGTCGGATGGCAGGTGGACTGGATAACGTAGACGTCTCTTCCGCGCACGCTCTCCTGAATCTCGGCCATCACCTCCCCGTCACTGAATCGCCCTACTATGGCTCTCCCCTGGCGCAGGTTCAGCCATCCGGCAACTTCATCGGCCAACGCAGGATTTGAATTTCCGGAAAACAACATCATGCCGCCATCTGACACGATCAGGCCCTCTTCTAATTTAGACAGTAAATCAGCCTCACCGAATCTGCCCTGACAGACCCCCAACCCTGGTCACGCAGCTGCGCTGACATCCAAAGGTGGCTGGGGCGGCAGGATTCGAACCTGCGCATGCAGGGATCAAAACCCTGTGCCTTACCGCTTGGCGACGCCCCAAGAAATCTGCGGCTCCCAGTTGCCGCCAACGTCGGACACACCGCTAACTTACCGATTCAGCTGCCACTGGAGAACGGTTCATTCCGCGGGCTATAAATGACCGGTATCTGTCTGGTACCTGTTTGTATACCTGGCGAGCCCGCGCTTCGCTCTCAAAGGAGGCGTAAACCGCAGCACCGGTTCCGGTCAATCTCGGTGACGAGAATCGACCGAGCCACCGTATCGCCTCCTGAACCGGTGGGTATCGGCGACAGACCACGGACAGGCAATCGTTCTGTACGCTGCCGGCGAGAAAGTCGCGTATTTTGATGCGCGGAGAGTTCCGTGTCAAATCGGGATCTGAGAATATCTCTGCTGTGGCGACATGGCAGGGTGGGACCAGGATCAGGTACCAGGGACAGGGAAGCTCAAGGGGCTCCAGTTTTTCGCCAATTCCTTCACCCCAGGAACTCCTCCCCCTGATAAAAACCGGCACGTCCGCCCCCAGCGTCAATCCGAGGTCCGCCAGCTGATCGCCGGTACACCGGCAACTCCACAGCCGATTCAAGACCAGCAGCGTCGTCGCGGCATCGGAGCTACCGCCCCCCAGCCCCGCCCCCATGGGCAGGCATTTCTCCAGGTGAATATCCACTCCCAGCGCGGTAACGCAATGCCGTTGCAGCAGTTTTGCCGCCCGGATTGTCAGGTCATGCTCCTCGGGCACGCCCGGAAGCGCGTTGGCACGGCGAATCCGTCCATCTTGCCTGATCCTGAAGCCAACCCTGTCACCGATATCGAGTAGCTGAAAAACCGTCTGCAACAGATGATATCCATCCGGCCGCCGGCCCACGATACGCAACATCAGATTCAACTTCGCGGGCGCTGGCCAATAGTCGAACAGGCCTGTGTCGATCGCGATTGAGGTATGGATATCGGCCACGGCCCGCCTATCTCGCCAGTCGGCGGCGGGTTTCGATTACGTGTTTATTGTCGGGCTCTTTTTCCAAAATCTGCCGCCATATCGCCTCCGCCCCGGCGCTGTCCCCCATCGTCCAGAGAACCTCCCCCAGATGCGCGCCTATCTCGCCATCGGGAAGTATTGCATAGGCGCTCTTCAGAAAACCAAGCGCGGCCGGCAGGTTGCCCAGGCGAAACTGAAGCCAGCCCATGCTGTCCAGGATCGCCGGCGAATCAGGTTTCAGCTCCAGCGCTCTTGAGATGAGATCATGTGCCTCTTCGAAGCGCATGGATCGATCGGCAAAAGTGTATCCCAGCGCATTCAGCGCGTCCGCATTGTTCGGATTGTGCGCAATAACCCGGCGCAGGTCGCTCTCGACAATATCCATACGGCCGATTTCCGCCGCGTACAGTCCCCGGGCATAGAGCAGATCATCGTCTTCCTGATGCGCCTCCAGGCCACTGGCGTAAACGCTCAAAACCTCTGCAACGGAACCGTGCTCCGCCAAAATTCTGGCCTCCATAAGATAGAGCTGCACCGATTGCTCGGGCAGCTGAATACGCATGTTCCGCACCCAGTCCAGCGCTTCCCGGAAATTTCCCTCATCCGCCTGCACCTGTGCCACGCGGGCCATGGCTTCGAACCGAAAATCACCTGCGTTAACCCGTTTATACCAATTGATGGCCTCTTCCGCGTTGCCCTCCTGCTCCTCGATTCTGCCCAGATAGTATGCGGAGTCGTCGGTATGGCTTCCCATTTTCAGCAGGCGTTTGAAATAGCCCTTCGCTGCGTCAGTCTGCTTCAGTTGCACCGCCAGCGCGCCGAGCGAGTAAATGGTATCGGTATCATCGGGCGCTATTCGATGTACTTTTTCAAACTGACGATAGGCTTTATCGTACTCGTTCAGCTCAACCAGCAACCGCGCCAGCGCAGAATTGAGAGTGACATCATCGGGCGTGCGCACCAACGCGCGCTCCAACACATGCACCGCTCCTTCTCCGTCGCCCTGCAACTTACGCAAACGACTGAGCAGAACGTTCCCCTTGCTCCAGTCCGGCCAATCTGCGAGTACGTTTCTGATATCGGTCTCCGCGCGCGGATAATCCCGCCAGACTAGTGACATCAGGGAGAGCGCATAACCGGACTCAGGGTCATCACGGTGCATCGCCTGAAAGCGCTGCATCAGATTCAGCGCCATTTCGCGCTCTTTGCGCTTGGTCAGCACCGCCATTACCGGGACAAAACCGTTTTCACCGCTGGCCTGGCTGATTGCGAGAATTGCCTCCATCTGTTCGTAAGCGAGACTGGTCTCGCCGGTATCCAGATAGAGGGTTACAGCGTGCTGCCGGCCAGACAGGTTGTTTGGCGCCAGCTCTATCCAGTGCTTCAGCGCTTTGAGCGCAAGATCGTCCCGTTTTAGCAGGATAGCAATTTTGGTCGCCCGCTCGGCGGCGATGGCATCCCCCGCAAGAACAGCCGTCTGCAGCTGATGCTGGTAAGCGAGCTCATATTCGCCCCGCTGCATTGCGATTTCCCCGGCCAGCGTGCTGTATACGATGTCCGAATTCAGCTCCCGGAGGGTAGGTGCCGGTGTTTCAAACGGCAGTTTTACAGCTGCGGGTTTCTGCGGCTCCGGCAGATCCCGCTTCGGGACGGTCGAACAACCGCTGACCATCAGCAGACAAAACAAAAAAAACGCGTTTATGAACAACACTCTCAATCTAATCTCCATCAAAAATTTCTACGCCCCGCTGCCTTTCAAGTTTACCGTAAACGGAGAGGAAAATTCGGTTTCTCTTGAATTTAACCCCTTGATAATTCAAAATTTCAGATTCCTCCAGCTCCTAAAAAGTTCAGATGTCGCTGCTCGCAATTGGTCTCAATCATAAATCCGCCCCGATTGGAATTCGGGAAAAGGTCACTTTTGGACCGGATATTATCGTCGGGGCTTTGCGCAGTCTCACCGAAAGACCCGGTGTGGATGAGGCGGTCATTCTTTCAACCTGCAACAGAACCGAAGCTTATTGTGTGCTGCACGATGCCAGCCTGGAGGATATCTGCCAGTGGTTGAGCGATTTTCACGGACTGGAACTGGAAACCATTTCACCTTATTTATACAACCACCAGAACCGCGATACCATCGCTCATTTGCTGCGAGTTGCCAGCGGCCTGGACTCGATGGTACTGGGTGAGCCCCAGATTCTCGGTCAGGTTAAACAGGCGTACCAGACCGCTTCCGATGCAGCCACCGCGGGCAAGCTGCTTGGAAAGCTGTTTCAGCACACTTTTTCCGTTGCCAAGCAGATACGCACAGACACGGCGATTGGCCACAGTCCGGTCTCGATTGCCTTTGCCGCAGTCAGCCTGGCAAGGCAGATTTTCAGCAATCTGGCTGAGCAGACCGCGCTGCTGATCGGTGCTGGCGAAACGATTGAACTGGCCGCACGCCACCTTCACCAGCACGGTATCGGGCGTATCATCGTCGCCAACCGGACGATTGAACGCGCGCATGCCCTGGCGAATCAGTTTGCGGGTTACGCCATCGCGCTTACCGAACTTCCAACCCATCTCGCCGAAGCGGATATCGTTATTTCATCCACTGCCAGCCCACTGCCCGTGCTGGGAAAAGGTACCGTTGAGAGTGCTTTGAAAAAACGCCGCCACCAGCCTATTTTCATGGTCGATATAGCAGTCCCCAGAGACATCGAGGCAGAGGTGAGCGAACTGAATGATGTCTACCTCTACACGGTCGACGACATGCAGGAAGTAATCGACGAGAATATGCGCTCGCGCCAGGAGGCGGCCGAACAGGCACTGGAAATTATCGATCTGCATACAGAGGAGTTCATGGGATGGCTTCGCTCCCTGGACGCGGCAAGTATGATTCAGGACTATCGCCGGAAAGCCGATAGGATGCGTGATGAGGTTCTTCAACGCGCCCTGAAACAACTGCATAGCGGCAAGTCCCCGGAAGAGGCGCTGACATTTCTGGCGCACAGCCTGACAAACAAACTGTTGCATACCCCCAGCACGCAGATCCGCAGGGCAGGATTCGACGGCGAGAAGGCACTGCTGGAGGCTGCCAATACCCTGTTTCAGATCGATGGCAGCAGCAGAAAATGAAATCGTCGATTCGCGGTAAACTGGATCAAATCGGAGAGCGCTTCGAGGAGATCACGGCACTGCTGGCGGAGCCGGAAGTCCAGAACGATCAGAATCAGTTCCGTGGATTGAGCCAGGAGTATGCCCAGCTGGAACCGGTAATCCGCTGTTACCGAAGCTTCCTGGGACACGAGCAGGCCATCTCCAGCGCCCGGGAGATGCTGCAGGATCCGGAGATGTCGGAGCTGGCGCTGGAAGAGCTGGAACAGGAAGAGGCGGCGTTGCGCTCCCTGGAACCTGAGCTGCAGCTGCTGCTGCTTCCTCCGGATCCCAACGATGAGCGTAATATTTTTCTGGAGATACGGGCGGGTACAGGCGGTGCCGAAGCTGCGCTGTTCGCCGGCGACCTGCTGCGCATGTACCTCCGATACGCGGAACTTCAGGGCTGGCAGGCGGAAACGATCAGCGAGAGCCCCGGAGAACAGGGCGGCTATAAAGAGATTATCACCCGTATCAGCGGACGCAATGTCTACTCACGTCTGAAATTCGAATCGGGTGCCCACCGGGTGCAGCGCGTTCCGGACACTGAATCCCAGGGCCGGATACACACCTCCGCCTGCACTGTGGCGGTACTGCCCGAAGCTGCAACGATCGACCAGGTGGAGATAAACAACAGCGATCTGCGCATCGATACCTTCCGCGCTTCCGGCGCCGGCGGACAGCACGTCAACAAGACCGATTCGGCAGTTCGGATAACCCACATGCCAAGCGGTATTGTCGTGGAGTGCCAGGATCAGCGTTCGCAGCACAAGAATAAGGCGCAGGCAATGTCGCTGCTGCAGGCCCGTCTGCTCTCCGGATTGCAGGAAAAGGAGGTCAGCAAGCAGGCGGAGTCCCGCAAACTGCAGGTGGGCAGCGGTGACCGCTCGGAACGTATCCGCACCTACAACTTCCCCCAGAATCGGGTCACCGATCACCGTATTAATCTGACGCTGCATAAACTGGACGATATCATGGGAGGATCACTGGACCAGGTGATTCAGCCGCTTATCCAGGAGCACCAGGCCGAGTTGTTGGCATCTCTTGCCGATGATAATGGTTGAAACCATATCCCAGGCACTCAGGCAGGCTGCCAGCCGGCTCTCCGGACCGTCCCTGGCCGATACCAGACTGGAGGCGGAGATACTTCTTGCGCATGTGCTGGACAAACCCAGAACCCACCTATTCGCCTGGCCTGACGCGCGGCTGGATGAAGATTCGCGGATGCGCTTCGAACGCCTCGTCGAACGCAGACTGCGCGGTGAGCCCAGCGCCTACCTCACCGGGCGCCGGGAGTTCTGGTCGCTTGAGCTGAAAGTCACCGCTGACACGCTCGTTCCCAGACCGGAAACCGAATTGCTGGTGGAGCAGGCACTCGACCTGATTCCGGTGGAATCGACGCTGCAAATTGTTGATCTGGGTACCGGCTGCGGCGCCATCAGCGCAGCGATCGCCAGTGAAAGGCCGGCATGCCGTGTTCTCGCTACAGACAGTTCCGCCGCTGCGCTTGCGGTTGCCGTCGAAAATTTCCGGAGACTTGGGCTTGATAACATAAGCTGCCGCAACGGCTATTGGTGCAACGCGCTGCCGGCCGGGGCGCGCTTCGACATGATTGTCAGCAATCCCCCATACGTGGCCTCCGACGACCCCCACCTGTCGGCAGACGGCCTGCCCTGGGAGCCCGCCAATGCGCTGATTTCCGGATCGGACGGGCTGAACGACATCCGTGAAATTGTGCGCACGGCCAGAGAGCATCTGGTACCTGGCGGGTGGCTGTTGCTGGAGCATGGATATGATCAGGGCAAACGGATTCTCCACATGCTCCGCGCAGCAGGCTACCGTGACTGCAGCACAGTGCATGACCTTGGGGGGATGGAGCGAGTCAGCCGGGCACAACTTCCCCTCTAACAGGCTCTCCCGACCCGGTTGACTAATGCTCAACAACAGTTAGGATTTGAGGGTATGGAGACTGATGCTTCACAACTCATCAAACAGAGGCAGATATTTTTCGCTGAATTGCATCCCTATCCTGATCAGGCGCAGGCCGCTGCCGACCTGCTGCTGGGAATCGAAGGCATCATCAGTGCCAGCGCGGAGTCGCAGTTGCTGCTCAATGTTCGCTACAATGTCATGCAAATATCGCTGGAACAGATCGAGACCGGTCTGGTGGAGATTGGATTTCACCTCAGCAGCCGGCTTCTGCCCGCCCTGAAACGCGCGCTCTACTACTACACCGAAGAGACCCAGCGGGCCAATAACGGGTGCCCGCGGGGGGAAACCAATTGTACGAAAAAGATTTTCGTGGTCCGCTACGCACACAGGGATCATAGGCTGCAGGATCAAAGACCCGAACATTGGCGCAAATATTTTTAATCGGAACAGACAATCAGGCTGAAGCAGGAACCATCTATCAGGAAAGCCTTTTCCCTCCTTTTTCCGGCCCCCGACAACAGGCTCAGCTTTTTCATGAACGATCAGCAACTTCTCCGCTACAGCCGTCAAATCATGCTGCCCTCGATCGACTTTTCCGGTCAGGAACGGCTGCTTGCGTCACGGGTACTGATCGTTGGACTGGGCGGATTGGGGTCGCCCGTCGCGATGTACCTGGCGGCGGCGGGTGTGGGTGAACTCGTTCTGGCGGATTACGACCGTGTCGACCTGAGCAATCTTCAACGCCAGATTATCCACACCAGCGAACGCATCGGTATGCAAAAAGTGGACTCCGCCGCGTTGACGCTCACACAGATCAATCCCGACTGCCGGGTCCTGAAGTGCGCCGAGAAACTCGAGGGTAAAGCGCTTCTTGAACAGGTTGCCGGAGCCGACCTGGTAGTCGACGGCAGCGACAATTTTGCGACCCGCTTCGCTGTCAATGATGCCTGCGTTGCCACGCAGACGCCGCTGGTATCCGGCGCGGCTATCCGCACCGAGGGGCAGATCTCGGTATTCACCGGTCGACCCGGCGATCCCTGTTACCGCTGCCTCTATGGTACCGGTGGCGAAATGGATGAGACCTGCTCTCAAAACGGCGTAGTCGCGCCGCTGGTGGGGATCATTGGCAGTATGCAGGCAATCGAAGCGATAAAGGTATTAACCGGAGCCGGCGCACCGCTGGCCGGAAGGCTGATGCTGCTCGACGCGTTGCAGATGGAGTGGCAGACGGTGAAACTGAAAGCGGATCCGGATTGTCCGGTCTGCAGCGGCCGGGGAGCGGCCTGATGCCGCGCACCGCGATTGCCGCCACCACGCAGGCTTACCTGAATAAAATTCGTCAGGATATCGTCTTCAGCGAGACGTTGCGGGGAGAGACCCTGCACTTCCACACCACCTGGGGGCTGTTCTCCCCAAAAGCCGTCGACGAAGGAAGCCGCCTGCTGCTCGACCACGTGGAGATCTCACATGACGACGACACGCTGGACCTGGGTTGCGGTTACGGACCACTGGGGCTTACCCTGGCGAGACTGGCGCCGGGCGGCACCAGTGTCCTGATAGACAAGGACTTCGTTGCTGTCGAGTACAGCAGAAAGAACGCAGAAATCAATAAGATAGATAATATTGAGGTGTTCCTCAGCAACGGTTTCGACCAGACAGGCAGACGCAGCTTTGATCTGATCGTCTCAAACCTGCCGGCAAAAACCGGAAAAGAGCTCTACTACCTCTATTTTTACGATGCATTGATACGCATGAATCCTGGCGGCCGGTTTTATGTGGTTACCATTTCCGGTTTGCGGAGATTCATTCAGAAGGCGTTTCTGGAGGTCTTCGGTAACTACGAAAAGCTGAAACAGGGCCAGACCTATACCGTGGCGATGGCCCGCCTGGAACAGTGACGACCGCTGCCTATTGCCTATTTGGGGTAAGTGAGGGTAGACTTTTCCTTAGTTTTCATGTAGCTGTGCCAATTATTTCCGCTACAGCCCGTGAAAGCTCTATTTCGGTTCCTCCCAAACCCCGAAGACTGAAATAAAACCAACAAAAAATCAGACCAGGGATTCGACTACCCCGCGACAGACGGGCAGTCGCCAGACGAAGGAGGCACAGCCATGTTCCCAACCAAGATACTGGTAGCAGATGACGACCGGGTTATACTCTCAACCGTACGGGCCGGACTGGAAGCTGAAGGCTATCAGACCCTGACCGCGTCAGACGGCAGATCGGCGGTTCGCATTGGCTGTGCCAAGAAGCCCGATCTGGCGATCCTGGATATTCGCATGCCCGGAATTTACGGCATTGAGGCCGCACGTCAGCTGCGCGACCGGGCCGGCATCCCCTCTATTTTCCTCAGTGCTTACGCCGACAGGGAGTTAGTGGAGCTCGCCACCAAGGAGGGTGCGCTCGGTTATCTGGTTAAACCGATCATGATCGCCCAGTTGATTCCCACGATAGAGGCGGCGCTAGAGCGCTCGGAGGAGATCAAGCGCCTGCATCTGAAGGAGATCAGTCTGACCGGAGCGATTAAAAGCAACCGCACCATCAGTCTGGCTATCGGCATCTATATGGAGCGTTTCAAGGTGAGCGAAGAGCAGGCCGTCGATGAGGTTCGCGCCTACGCGCGCGCGGTGAGAAGCAAAATGCTCGATATCGCAAAAAGAATGGCTAATCAACAGCCTGAAAACAAAAACCTGTTTTGGGAAGTACGCGAGTTCTACAAGCGCTACCAGCGCTGACAGGCACCTGCAGCAACAATCCGGTTTCCCGTGGCGCGCTCAAAAATCCGCGCTAAATTTGTTCCAATTCGGGCCGATACAGGATCTGTATACCGCGACGTGAGACATTACGGAGTAACCGCATTGTTACAGACCTCATTAAAAAAAGAACCCGGTGTCAACGAGAGCGCCGAGATGCTGCGCCTCGTTTTACCGCTGATGACGCGCCACAACATTCCGGCAACGCCGGAGAACTACTCGATCTGGTTTCATTACATCACCGACGACCGGCAGGGGCTCAAAGAGTATATCGACCGCCTTCTGGAACAGAAAATACCTTTCACCGCGGAATTAAACGAACAAATTCACAAGCAGTTTCTGTTTGAGAGCGAGCTTCAGCAAGCGGAAAAAGTGCGTAAAGGCGTTGCCACTGCGCTGGCTGAAGCGACCGCCGCATTGAGAGTTACCGGCAGCGATGCTGACCGCTATCGCAAGGTATTGGGCACTTTTGATGAGTCATGCGGGTCCGCGAAAACCGTCAGCGATATCTATGGTCTGCTCAACACCGTGCTGGAAGAGACGCATAGCATGCAGCAGTCGATGGAGCGGCTGCAACAGGATTTCATCATTAAATCCAGAGACATGGATAATCTTAAAAAAGAGCTCGACCAGGTAAGAAAGCAGGCATCCACCGACGCGCTGACTGGTCTGTACAATCGTACGACTTTCTTCGATGCGCTGGAAAACGTCGACACCGATTCCGACCCGTTTGCAAATCCCTACTGCGTAGCCATGATGGATATCGATCACTTCAAACGCGTCAACGACACGTTCGGCCACCTGGTTGGGGACAAGGTCATAAGATTCGTGGCCGACAGTCTGCGCCAATCCACCAAGGGGCGGGACTGCGCATCCAGATATGGCGGGGAAGAGTATGCACTTTTGCTCCCGGAAACCAGCCTGGAAAACGCAGTGATACTGTGCAACAAGATTCGCGAACATATCGCCAAAACCAATCTGGTCAGGTCGGGCACCAAGGAGTCGCTTGGACAGATCACGATTTCAGCCGGGGTCGCGCAGAACCGCTCAGGTGAGAGTCGCATGGATCTGCTGGCGCGCGCGGACCGGGCGCTCTATCAATCCAAGGAGCGCGGCCGCAACAGAGTAACCGCCTCCGACGACTGACTGCCCTGGGGGTCAGCAGAGGAAGGTCAGGGCGCCAGTTTCCTGCGCAACAACTCGTTGACCTGCTTGGGATTTGCCTTTCCTTTCGATGCCTGCATCACCCGGCCGACGAAAAAGCCCAGCATTTTCGCCTGTTTCTTCTCATCCGCCTGACGATAGGCATCGACCTGGGACCGGTTTTCGTCGACAACCGCGTTCACGATCTCTTCAAGGGCGCCGCTATCCGTTATCTGCTTGAGACCCTGACTTTGGATTATCTCATCCGCGCTTCCGCCGCCACCCCACATGGCGTCGAACACCTGCTTGGCGATCTTGCCCGAAATGGTATTGTCGGATATGCGCTGCAGCAGCCCTCCCAGCATCATCGCTGAGACCGGCGATTGTCCGATCTCCATTCCCTCCCGATTAAGTGCGCCGGCAAGCTCTCCGGTAACCCAGTTGGCGGCAAGCCTGGCATCGCCGCCCGCGCGTACCGTGGCTTCATAATAGTCGGCCAGCTCACGGTTGGCGGTCAGTTGTACTGCGTCGGTTTGACCGAGTGCATACTCCTCGCAGAACCTGACGCGCCGGACATCCGGCAGCTCAGGCATATCCGCAATTGCGGCGGCGACGAATTCATCGTCGAGTTCCACCGGCAACAGGTCGGGATCGGGAAAGTAGCGGTAATCGTTGGCCTCTTCCTTGGATCGCATCGATCGGGTCTCGTCCCGGTCAGGATCGTAAAGGCGGGTCTCCTGAACCACCGTTCCGCCCGACTCCAGAAGATCTATCTGTCGCTCCACCTCGAAATTGATGGCGCGCTCCAGAAAGCGGAAGGAATTGATATTCTTCAGCTCGGCGCGAGTACCCAGTTCCGCGCCAAACGGACGCACGGACACATTGGCGTCGGCCCGGAAAGACCCCTCCTGCATGTTACCGTCGCAAATCCCTAAATAGCGTACAATCTGATGTATCTTGCGGGCGTATGCCACCGCCTCCCTGGCCGAGCGCATATCCGGTTCCGACACGATCTCCAGCAGCGGCGTACCCGCCCGGTTCAGGTCTATGCCGGTCAGCCCATGAAAGTCTTCATGCAGGGATTTGCCCGCATCCTCCTCCAAATGCGCCCGAGTGACGCCAATGGTGCGCGCCGTGCCGTCATCGAGCAGGATTTCCACTCGGCCGCGACCCACTATCGGCAGTTCGAACTGGCTGATCTGGTAGCCCTTGGGCAAGTCTGGATAGAAGTAATTCTTGCGCGCGAACACCGAGCGGCGTTCGAGATCGGCACCAATCGCGGCACTGAATCTGACCGCCATCACCACCGCTTCCCGATTCAAAACCGGCAGTACCCCGGGTAAGCCCAGATCGACAGCGCATGCCTGGGTGTTGGGTGCGGCGCCAAAGGCGGTTGCAGCGCCGGAAAATATTTTTGAGCGGGTGGCCAGTTGGGCATGAATCTCAAGCCCGATCACAGTTTCCCATTGCATGTTGTGACTCTCTGAATCCTGTGGAATGACGGCGCTCAGTACCCGGTGGGCAGCGCCCGGTGCCAATCGCTTTCCTGCTGCAGCCGGTGGGCAACGTTGAGCAGCTTTGCCTCCTGAAAATAGTTGCCGATTATCTGCAGTCCCACGGGTTTGCCCGCCACCGGGCGCACCGGAATCGAGATGCCAGGCAAGCCCGCAAGGTTTGCGGCGATGGTGTAGATATCGGACAGATACATGGTCACCGGATCATCGGCTTTCTCGCCGATGGCAAACGCCGTGGTGGGCGAGGTCGGTCCCATTATCACGTCGACTTTGTCGAACGCCCGTCTGAAATCGTCCGAGATGAGATGGCGGATCTGCTGCGCCTTCAGATAGTAAGCGTCGTAATAGCCGGCAGAAAGCGCGTAGGTACCAATCAGGATCCGGCGCTTTACCTCAGCGCCGAAGCCTTCACTGCGTGAGCGTTTGTAGAGATCCTCCAGATCTTTCGGCTCCTGACAGCGATAACCGAAGCGGACACCGTCAAAACGGGAAAGGTTGGAAGAGCATTCGGCCGGCGCTACCACATAGTAGGTGGCGACAGACAGCTCACTGTTGGGCAATGAGATCTCCATTGCCTCAGCGCCCAACCGGCGGTATTCATCGACCGCAAGTTCGACGGAGCGGGCCACCTCGCCATCCAGTCCTTCATTGAAGTACTCTTTTGGCAGTCCGATCTTCAACCCGGTCAACGGTGCGTTCAGATTTTCGGAATAGTCCGGCACCGGCTCCTGCGCACTGGTGGAATCCCGATGATCGAAGCCCGCCATCGCCTGCAGCATCACGGCTGCATCTTCCGCGCTCCTGGTCAATGCCCCCCCTTGATCCAGCGAAGAGGCAAAGGCGATCATGCCGTAGCGGGATACGCGGCCATATGTCGGTTTCAGACCGGTGATGCCGCACAACGCAGCCGGCTGACGGATGGAGCCGCCGGTGTCGGTACCGGTCGCGGCAACGCATAACCGGGCCGCGACCGAGGCAGCCGATCCACCGGAAGAGCCCCCGGGAACCAAACTGCTGTCCCAGGGATTGCGCACCACACCATAGTAGCTTGTCTCATTGGAGGAGCCCATTGCGAACTCATCCATGTTGGTCTTGCCCAACATCACGGTGCCTGCCTCGCTCAATCGGCTCACCACCGTCGCATCGTAGGGCGCGATGAAGTTGTCGAGCATTCTCGAACCACAGCTGGTTTTGACGCCATCAGTGCAGAATATGTCCTTGTGCGCGATGGGAATACCGGCCAGCGGTCCCGCCTTACCGCTGCGTATCAGCCGATCGGCTGCCGCCGCGCTGGTCAGTGCCCGTTCCGGATCCAGCGTAATGAAACAGTTCAACTCTCCGTCGTACTGCGCAATACGGTCGAGGAAGGCGCGGGTCAGTTCAACGCTGGAAAAATCACCGGCACGCAGTCCGGCCCCCAGCGCCATTATGCTCTTGTTATGCATCGTCTCAGCCGCTCCCGAACCTACTCGACGACCCTGGGGACCAGATAGAGGCCCATTTCGGTGGCGGGCGCAATCGACTGGAAGTGCTCGCGCTCATCTGTCTCATTAACCACGTCCGGACGCAGGCGCTGTGCCATGTGCAACGGATGTGCCATGGGAATCACGCCAGTGGTGTCCACCGCGTTCATCTGCTCGACCAGATGCAGAATGGTCGAGAGATCGCCGGCCACGGAATCCAGCTCGCTCGTATTCACTGCAAGGCGGGCAAGATGGGCTATATTCTCCACATCGGATCTTTTCAGCGACATAGAATCCACTCGAGTTTCTGTTGTTTCGAAGGTTGGGAAAATACCACAATTGGCGGACTGAGGCAGATTAAAATTATCAGCGCCCATCACCCGTTAACGAAATTGTGGAACCGCTTCTTGCTCAATACCCCCTGCGGTTGCTAAATTACATCCTTTTCGAACAGGCAGTGGTCCCAAGGATAACAGAATCACACGGCCTTGTTCGGTCACGCACCTTACGGAAATTCATTTCACCATGCTGTTCAGACGTTTACGCGGATTTTTTTCGAACGACCTCGCCATTGACCTGGGCACCGCCAATACGTTGATCTACGCACGCGGTCAAGGCGTGGTACTCGACGAACCCTCGGTTGTCGCGATTCGACAGGACCGGGGACCGGGCGGAGGGAAGTCCGTGGCAGCGGTTGGTGATGAAGCCAAGGCGATGCTGGGGCGCACTCCGAACAACATCACCGCGATACGTCCGATGAAGGACGGTGTGATCGCAGATTTCACCGTCACCGAAAAAATGCTGCAGCATTTTATTCACAAGGTGCACGAAAGCAAGATGATCCGTCCAAGTCCGCGTGTGCTGGTATGCGTGCCTTGCGGGTCCACCCAGGTGGAGCGCCGTGCGATCCGTGAGTCTGCCGCCGGTGCGGGTGCACGTGAGGTCTATCTGATTGAGGAGCCTATGGCTGCGGCAATAGGCGCCGGACTACCGGTCGACGAAGCCAGGGGCTCCATGGTGCTGGACATTGGCGGCGGTACCTCGGAGGTTGCCATTATTTCGTTGAACGGCATCGTGTATGCAAATTCGGTGCGCGTGGGCGGCGACCGGTTCGACGAGGCCATTATCAACTATGTCCGGCGCAACTATGGTACCTTGATCGGCGAAGCAACCGCGGAGAAGATAAAAAAGGAGATCGGTTCGGCTTTTCCGGGAAATGAAGTGCGCGAGATCGAGGTGAAAGGCCGTAACCTGGCGGAAGGCATCCCACGCAGTTTTACGCTCAACAGCAACGAGATTCTGGAAGCTCTGCAGGAACCGCTGTCGGGAATCGTTGGGGCTGTCAAGGCTGCGTTGGAGCAGACGCCACCCGAACTCGGCGCGGACGTTGCCGAACGCGGCATAGTGCTTACTGGTGGCGGTGCCTTGCTGCGGGACATCGACAGACTGCTTGAAGAGGAGACCGGACTGCCGGTTCTGATCGCTGAAGACCCTTTAACCTGCGTCGCAAGAGGCGGTGGGCGTGCACTCGAGATGCTCGACGAGCGTGGCGGGGAGTTGTTATTCTCCATCGATTGACCAGGGCAATTAAACCTCTGGCGGACTGCCCGGATCAAATGGTAGACCGGTTATCAAACTGATATTCACACAAGGCCCGTCCGTAAACACCCGTATCGTATTCGCGGTGGTGGTGTCGCTCGCGCTGATGGTGGTGGACCATCGTCAAAACCATCTGGAGGGCATTCGCGCAGTACTCTCGGTCGCCCTCTCCCCCTTGAACGCAATTATCAATTTGCCGCGAAGCGCAGGAGAGTGGATCGCTGAAGCTTTCGCCACCCGTAGCAACCTGCTGCATCAAAATCAGGCACTGAGAAAGGAGAACCTACTGCTTCGGGTGCGTCAGCAGAAACTGGACTCGATGAAAGCCGAGAACATGCGCCTGCGCAATTTGCTGGATTCCGCATTCAAGATCCGTGACCGCGTATTGATTGCCGAGGTGATAGCCGTTGACCTGGACCCGTACAGTCACCAGGTAGTAATCAACAAGGGCAGCAACTCGGGCATTTTCCAGGGGCAGCCGGTACTGGATGCCTCCGCGGTTATGGGGCAGGTCACGCACGTCAATCCTTTCTCGTCCACCGTTCTGCTCATCACCGATGCCAGCCACGGGCTGCCGGTGCAGGTCAACCGCAACGGACTGCGCACCGTTGCACTGGGTACCGGACACATAGACCGACTGGAACTGCCCCACCTGCCCAATAACGCCGATATAGAAGTGGGTGACCTGCTGGTAACCTCCGGACTCGGTGGACGCTTCCCGCCGGGCTATCCGGTCGCTGAGGTAACTGCCGTGACGCGGAATCCCGGGCAGCCCTTTGCCTCCATTCTGGCGCAACCAAAAGCCAGGCTGGACCAGGCACGCGAAGCCTTGCTGGTCTGGACCCTCGACAGCATTCAGGGCTACAGTCCGCCCGGGAACGCTACCCAGCCCGCCGGCAGCACCGAAGAGGAGCCGCCACTTTGATTCTTACTCCCCAACGCGGCGGCCTGGTCATTCTGCTCAGCTTTATCCTGGCATTTCTTCTGACCGTGCTTCCATTGCCCGATTGGGCCCGCTTCTACCGTCCGCAGTGGAGCACTCTGGTGCTGATCTACTGGACACTGGCTTCGCCCTACAGGGTGGGTGTCGGCATTGGCTGGGCAACCGGTATCGTTATCGATGTCATTACCGGAACCCTGCTTGGACAACATGCGCTGGCGCTCTCCCTGATCGCCTACATTACCCAGAAAATGCACCAGAGACTGCGGCTGTTTCCGCTTTGGCAGCAGTCACTTACTGTTCTCGTGCTGCTGTTGATAGAGAAATTGCTGGCACTCTGGGTGATGGGAGCCATATCCCAGCATGTTCCCTCGCTGACATTCTGGATACCACCGATAATCGGTATGCTTCTATGGCCCTGGATTTTCATTGTTCTTCGAGACCTGCGGCGTAAATTTCAGGTTAGTTAGTGGCTTATATCACGCTGAAAGATTATCTGCGCGAAAGCAGGCTGTTTCAGAATCGCGCATTGATTGCTGCGGTGCTTGTTGTACTGACGCTGGCCGCGCTGCTGACCCGCCTGGTGGTGCTTCAGGTGATCAACCATCAGCACTATACCACCCTCTCTCAGGACAACCGGGTAAAGGTACTGCCGCTGCCACCCACACGCGGGCTGATTCACGACCGTAATGGATTGATTCTTGCTCAGAACCTGCCTACATTCAGCCTGGAAGTTATCCCCGAGCGGGTAGAGAATCTCGATCAGACGCTGCGGGAACTCGGTGCGATAGTGGAAATTGCCGATAGCGACCACAAACGTTTCGAGCAGCTGCGCAGACAACGGCGTCGATTTGACAGTATCCCGATCCGGGTAAGACTGGACGCCGAGGAGGTAGCCAGACTGAGCGCCAATCGCCACCGTTTTCCCGGTGTGGAGATCGAGGCCAAACTGCTTCGTCATTACCCGCTGGAAGACAAGACTGCACATGTCGTCGGGTACGTCGGGCGCATTAATGAACAGGAGCTCCAGACTATAGACGCGTCCAGCTACTCGGGAACCACGCATATCGGAAAAACCGGTGTGGAGAAGAGTTACGAGGAGGTGCTGCACGGCAAAGTCGGTCTGCAGCAGGTGGAGGTCAATGCCTTGGGCCGGATTATCAGGGTTCTCCACAGCGAACCCCCGGAACCGGGTCAGAATCTCCAGCTTTCGCTGGACGCCGGCCTGCAGCAGGCAGCGATTACCGCATTTGGCGAGGAAAACGGCGCTGCAGTGGCTATCGACCCCAGAAACGGAGCCATCCTTGCACTGATCAGCAACCCGGGATTCGATCCCAACCTGTTTGTCGAGGGTATCTCGGCGAAAGACTATGACATGCTGCAGCAGTCAGGCAGCAAGCCACTGTTTAACCGTGCCATTCGCGGACAATACCCTCCGGGATCAACCCTGAAGCCCTTTATCGGACTGGCCGGCCTGGAGACGGGCACCATGACTGCGAACCAGAAAAACTATTGCCCCGGTTTTTTCCAGCTGCCCGGGAACTCCCATAAATACCGGGACTGGAGAAAAGGTGGCCACGGCGGAGTCAATCTGGAAGAGGCCATCACCCAGTCCTGCGATGTCTATTTTTATGCATTGGCGCACCAGATGGGCATTGATAAACTGCAGAAATTCCTGGCTCGTTTTGGATTCGGTCGCGTTACCGGCGTAGATATCGCCGGAGAGCGGGCGGGACTTTTGCCCTCCCGCGAGTGGAAAAAACGGACACGCAGGCAGTCCTGGTACCCCGGCGAAACCCTGATCATGGGTATCGGACAGGGTTACTTTCTCGCTACTCCGCTGCAACTGGCGCATGCAACCGCTACGCTTGCCGCCAGAGGGGTGGAACACCAGCCGCGTGTGGTCCAGAATATTTCCGGCGCCTATCAACCGGATACGGCAGTTAACGTCGGAATGACAAAAACGCTGCAACAGAGCAGCGTCAATAACTGGATAAAAGTGATAGAGTCGATGACTCAGGTTATTGAAGGCCAGCGCGGAACTGCACGTTCGTTGAAAAACGATGATTACCGGATCGCCGGAAAAACAGGCACGGCGCAGGTCTTCACGGTTAAGCAGGACGAGGAATACGATGAAGAGAAAGTGGATAAAAAAATGAGGGACCACGCTCTGTTCATTGCTTTTGCACCGGTGGAGGATCCGCGCATCGCAGTTGCGGTGATCGTTGAAAATGGTGGTCATGGGGGCTCCATCGCAGCGCCAATCGCCAAACGCATCATGGACTACCACCTGCTGGGGAGGTAACCATGAACCGGTTCTATCCACCCAGCGGTCTACGCGAGTCAAATCCGACCAAAGCGGAGGGTTTACTCGCCGGGCTGCACCTGGATCTGCCACTGCTGACCGGGCTGATCCTGTTGTGCCTCTATGGCCTGATCGTACTTTACAGCGCCAGCGGCCAGGATAGCGGACATATAGAACGCCAGGCGATCAGACTGGCGCTGGCTTTCACCGTAATGATCGTGGTGGCTCAGATACCGCCCGCTCAGTTGAACCGCTGGTCTCCCCGCCTCTACGTCGTCAGCCTGTTATTACTGGCGACGGTACTGGTGATCGGTCACGTGGGAAAAGGTGCACAGCGGTGGCTCGATCTGGGTTTCTTTCGCTTCCAGCCGGCGGAGTTGGCGAAACTCGCGGTACCGATGATGATCACCTGGTTTCTCGCGGAAAAAACCCTGCCCCCAACCCCGCGGCGCCTTGCAATCGCCGGCGTCATGATTCTGGCTCCGGTGTTGATGATCGCCAAACAACCCGATCTGGGTACCGCGCTGCTGGTGGCAAGTGCAGGCATCTTCGCCCTTTTTCTCGCCGGACTAAGCTGGCGCTTCATGGGCGGTATGATTGTCACTGCAGTTCCCGCCGGCTGGGTGCTCTGGGAGTGGGGCATGCGCGAGTACCAGCGTAACCGTGTACTTACCTTTCTGGACCCGGAACGCGACCCCCTGGGCAGCGGCTACCACATTATCCAGTCGGAAATAGCGATTGGCTCCGGCGGGCTGTACGGGAAAGGCTGGCTTAACGGCACCCAGTCTCATCTGGAATTTTTACCGGAGCGGACCACCGATTTTATATTTGCCGTGCTATCGGAGGAGTTTGGTCTCACCGGCGTGCTTATTCTGCTCTCGCTCTATCTTTTTGTTATCTTGCGCGGACTCTACATCGCCACCCAGGCGCAGGATACGTTCAACCGCCTGCTGGGAGGCACGTTGACGCTGGTATTCTTTGTCTATCTGCTGGTCAATACCGGAATGGTCAGCGGTCTGTTGCCGGTGGTCGGGGTACCCCTGCCCCTGGTAAGTTATGGCGGCACATCATTGGTGACCATAATGGCGGGATTCGGTGTTTTGATGTCCATTCACACCCACAGAAAACTGTTACCGACTTAGATTCTGTTAAAATTATGCGGATTTTCAGAAATATGCAGCACAAAGTACGCACAACCCGGTTTCTCCTGGCAGCGCTGCTGGGTGTAACCGCCGGTGCACTGTCCGCCGAGAAGCCCAGTGGATTTGACCGGGACATAGCGCAGTTCGTCAATGAGATGTCCGTACAACATGGATTCGAATCGGCCGGACTTCGGCAGCTGATGGAAAAGGTGGTCTTCCGCCAGAGTATCATCGATGCGATCACCCGCCCGGCGGAGTCCAAACCCTGGTGGAAATACCGTCCCATCTTCCTCACATCGAGCCGCATCTCGCAAGGCGTCACTTTCTGGAACGAGAACGCAGCATTATTACAAAAGGCAGAGGAGGAATACGGCGTTCCGCCGGAGCTGATCGTCGCGATTATCGGCGTCGAAACGCGTTACGGCCAACACATAGGGAGTTATCCCGTGGTGGACGCACTCAGCACCCTCGCCTTCGGTTATCCCAAACGCTCAGATTTCTTCCGGCGCGAACTGGTGCAGTTTCTGCTGTTGACCCGGGAAGAACGGATCGCGCCGGAAACAGCGCTTGGTTCCTATGCCGGTGCCATGGGATTGCCCCAGTTCATACCAAGCAGCTACCGTGCCTATGCAGTGGATTTTGACGGAGACGGACAACGCGACCTGTGGCACAGCCGGGCGGACGTTATCGGAAGTGTCGCAGCCTACTTCCAGAAACACGGATGGAAAGCAGGCGGTGCCGTCACCACTCGTGTCAGCGGCGTTGAAAGCCGTCATGAAGCCTTCGTGACCGAAGACCTGAAACCCTCCATCTCATTCGGAGAACTGCGCCGGTCGGGCATCAGAAGCGAAGATCCCGTTGCCGACAGTACGCTCGCCAGCCTGATTCGCCTTGAAGGGGACAATGAGCTCGAGTTCTGGCTGGGACTGCACAACTTTTATGTGATAACCCGTTATAATCACAGCAATCTGTACGCGATGGCGGTTTATCAGTTGAGTCGCGAAATTCTCGCTCAACACAACAAACTGACAAACCCGGAAGGATTACTGGTGACGGACTCCGGAAGGCCTGAAAGCAAATGAGAATCAGCAAACCACTGGCTGCCGCACTACTGGGTACGACGCTCCTGGCGGGCTGCTCGGTTGCACCGACTCTGATACCTGACGCTACTGACGGTGCCCCGATACGCCCACTGGATCCCGATACCATCGTCGATGCCGTACCCAGACCTGAACCGCTCAGCCGTTACGGAAATCCAGCCAGCTACGAAGTGTTCGGCACACGTTATCATGTCATGCCGGAGAGCCGCGGATATCGGGAGAAGGGTATCGCATCCTGGTACGGGACTAAGTTTCACGGCCTCTATACCAGCAGCAGAGAACCTTACGATATGTACGCAATGACCGCTGCGCATAAAAGCCTCCCGCTGCCGACCTATGTCCGGGTCAACAACCTGCAAAACGGCCGCAGTGTCGTTGTCAGGGTGAATGACCGCGGTCCGTTTCACAACAACAGGATTATCGATCTCTCCTATGCTGCGGCGACCAAACTCGGGATTCTGGGCAAGGGAACCGGACTGGTGGAGGTGGTGGCGATAGACCCGCGCCAGATGTATGCAGAAAAACCGGCACCGGATCCCGCAAAACAATCACCGCCTCCGCAGCGTACAGCACCCGATATGTTTATTCAGGTCGGTGCATTCAGTAACCGCGACAATGCGGACCGACTGCGTCAACGACTGCAACAAAAACTTGAACGGCCGGTGCGCATTCACGAGAGTCAGAACCAGGGGCAGGAGTTCTTCCGGGTTCAGGTAGGTCCACTGGCCGATGTTGAACAATCGGATGCGATCACCCGGAAGCTGGCCCGATTAGGCATGGATGAGATGCATATTGTCATCGAGTAACAGCAGCAGACTATCTGTCCCGATTCAGCCTCCCGACCCGACTCGCAGCATTACGCCCGAACACCGAAGGAAAAGCCCGTGCCATTTATGTACCAGAATATTCTAGCCGCCATCTGTCTGTTGACGCTGTTCGCGGCACATCCGGTCGTTGCAGCGGCCCCGATTCCCGCACCGCCGAGTGTAGCAGCGAGCGGCCACCTGCTGATGGATTTCGACAGCGGTCGCACACTTTCCGAGCACAATGCAGATCAGAAATTGGAACCGGCAAGTCTGACCAAGATCATGACGGCCTACGTGGTGTTACGGGAGCTCAAAGGGGGTCATATCCAGCTTGATGACAAGGTGCTGATCAGCAAGAAAGCCTGGCGCACACCGGGTTCCCGCATGTTCATTGAAGTAGGCAAGGAGGTGTCGGTGGAGCAGCTCCTGAAAGGCATGATTATCCAGTCCGGCAACGATGCCAGCGTTGCACTGGCTGAGCATATTGCCGGCAGCGAGGAGACTTTTGCCAACCTGATGAACAACCATGCGCAACGCCTCGGTATGCATAACAGCCACTTTGTCAACAGCACCGGCCTGCCGGATGAGAACCACTACACCACAGCGCGCGACATCGTAAAAGTCTCCGCGGCGACCATTCGGGAATTTCCCGAATACTACCCCTGGTATGCCGAAACGGAATACACATTCAACGACATAAAGCAACACAACCGCAACCGGTTGCTCTGGCGCGACAAAAGTGTGGATGGCGTAAAAACCGGGCATACCGAGGCTGCGGGCTACTGTCTGGTCGCCTCGGCTAAAAGGGAGTCGATGCGGCTGATTTCAGTGGTCATGGGTACGGACAGTGAAGATGCCCGCGCCAGAGAGAGTCTATCGCTGCTCAATTATGGTTTTCGCTTTTTCGAGACCCACCGCTTGTATGACGCCGGTGTGGCATTAAACCAAACCCGAGTCTGGAAAGGGACGAAAGAGAGCCTCGCGGTTGGACTGGAGCAGGCGCTGTATGTCACCATTCCCCGCAACCAGTACGCCAATCTCAAGGCAACCATGAATCTGGATCCAAAACGACTGGCGCCGATCGACAAGGGCCAGGTGATGGGGAGTGTGGACGTTTCACTGGCGGACCAGATCGTCATATCGGTGCCGCTAATAGCGCTTGAGCAGATAGACGAGGGCGGTATTATGCAGACGCTCAAGGACACTGTCCTGCTGTGGTTTGAGTAACCGGTACGACCATGGTCGCTGACGTCAGCTTCCACCCCGCCAGCACTCCGACTGCCAACCTCGATCCAGGCCATTAAGTACTGCAAATGACCGAGCAGGATACTCTTTTTGAATTTCCTTGCCGCTTCTCCGTCAAAGCCATGGGTCTGGCGACGGCGGATTTCGACCTGCTGGTTGTGGAGATCGTCAACCGCCATGTATCCAATCTGGGTGAGGGCGCGGTGACCGTCCGTCCCAGCAGAGGGGGTAAATACCTCTCGGTTACGGTCACTTTCGAAGCCCGCAGCAAAGCCCAATTGGACGCTATCTATCAGGATTTGAGCGCTGACGATCGCGTGCTTGTGAGTCTTTAGCATGCATGCGGTAACCATACGTCAATTGGGATTGCGGCCCTACACGGAAATCTGGCGCAGCATGCAACACTTCACCAACGAGCGCGACGCACTGACCCGGGACGAAATCTGGCTGCTGGAGCACCCACCCGTTTTTACCCTGGGTCAGGCGGGCAGACGAGAGCACCTGCTCGACCCCGGGGATATCCCGGTGATACAGGTTGACCGCGGAGGCCAGGTCACTTATCACGGACCGGGACAGCTGATCGGTTATCTGTTGCTGGATCTGCGCCGTCGTAACCTGGGGATACGTCCACTCGTCAGCCTGATCGAGGCGAGCATCGTGGAGCTGCTGGACAGTTATGGAATAGATTCCGCGGCACGTGCGGATGCTCCAGGTGTCTACGTCGATGGAGCCAAGATCGCCGCGCTGGGTCTGCGTGTGCGCCGTGGCTGCAGTTTTCACGGTCTCAGCCTGAATGTGAACATGAATCTGGCGCCCTTCAGCCGGATCAATCCGTGCGGACATCCCGGCCTGGAGCAGACCCAATTGTGCGACCTGGGCGCACCGCTGGATCTGCAGCGGGTAGGCAACGATCTGGTGGATATACTGACCCGGCGTCTCGGCCGCGGCTGAATAGCACAATTTACGTTAACAGTGCGGCTCCTTCACTCTACAATGGCTGTAACACGCACGAGAAGAGAAGGCCCATGCCTAAGAATTCCGACTACAGTGCTCCCTCCCGCTCTACTCCGGATACTCACCAGCGGGGAGAGAGCAAGCTCTCACGCATCCCCGTTAAAGTGGAGAAGAGCCAGACCCGACTGAGAAAACCCGCGTGGATCCGGGCCAGAATGCCTGGTGGAGAACGCGTCAACCGGATTAAAAAAGTTCTCAGAGAGTCCGGATTGAGCTCCGTGTGCGAAGAGGCGGCCTGCCCCAATCTGGGGGAGTGTTTCAATCACGGCACCGCCACATTCATGATAATGGGCGATATCTGTACCCGTCGTTGTCCCTTCTGCGACGTCGCCCATGGCAAACCACAGCCACTCGACCGTACAGAGCCTGGCCAGCTGGCAGAGGCCGTGCGCTCCATGGGGTTGAATTACGTCGTGATCACCTCAGTCGATAGGGACGATCTGCGCGACGGTGGTGCGGGCCATTTCGTCGAGTGCATCCGGGCGGTGCGGCGGACCAACCCGGCAATCCGTATTGAAACGCTGGTGCCAGACTTCCGGGGACGAATCGGACCGGCGCTGCGGCAGTTCGAGACGGCGCAGCCGGATGTCTTCAACCACAATCTGGAAACCGTGCCGCGCCTTTACCGGAGAGCCCGGCCGGGGGCCGACTACCAGGGCTCTCTGGATCTGCTGCGGCGATTCAAGCAACAACATCCCTGCGTTCAAACAAAATCGGGCCTGATGCTGGGGCTCGGGGAGACAGCGGACGAGGTGGAGCAGGTGATGCAGGATCTGTACGATCACGGCTGCAACATGCTCACGCTGGGCCAATACCTGCAGCCCAGCAGCGAGCATCTCGCGGTATCGCGGTTTGTCCCGCCTGAAGAGTTCGAACAACTGCGGCTGCTGGGCGAATCCATGGGTTTCTCCAATGTAGCCAGCGGGCCGATGGTACGTTCCTCCTACCACGCAGACCTGCAGGCCAATTCCCTGCTGAACAGCCCCGCGAAATAATGGCACAGGAGATCGTCTGGATTTTGAAGGCCTTGATACTGCCCCCCGGTGGAATCGTGCTGCTGGGGGTACTCGGTCTCGTCATCGGCCGGAAAAGCCTGGCTGGCGCTCTTCTTATTACGCTCTCACTGGCCAGCCTCTATTTTCTCAGCACCCCCTACGTCGCCAACCGGTTGATGGCCGAGGTTGAAACCTTCCCGGCGTTGTCACCAAAACAGATTGCCGACAGCCAGGCGCAAGCCATAGTGGTGCTGGGCGGTGGACGCAGATCCGATGCACCGGAATACCAGGGCGATACCGTCAATGGTCTGTTACTGGAGCGGCTGCGCTATGCCGCGTCGTTGTCGCGGCTAACCGGCCTGCCGGTCATCCCCAGCGGCGGCAGCGGGCGCGTCAATGGGCCGGCCGAAGCCTATCTGGCAAAGCAGGTCTTGGAGCAGGAGTTCCACGTCACCGTCCTGGGCACCGAGGAGCAGAGCCGGACCACATGGGAGAATGCCACGATGACTGCTGCGCTGCTGCAGCGCCTGGGTATCGGCAGGGTATTTCTGGTAACCCACGCCATGCATATGCCGCGCTCGATCGAGATGTTCAGGCGTGCCGAAGTTGATGTCATTGCGGCGCCGACGGCTTATTTTCATACCAGCGATTCTCCGGATCTGCTCTCCGACTGGCTTCCCAGTTCAGCATCGATGCAGCTCAGCTATTTCGCCCTGCACGAAATTCTGGGCGGCGCCTGGTATGCGCTGCGCTATCATTGGAAGGCTCTGCTTGGTTAATGCGGTACAGGCGCAGGTGAGCGTTCAAAACCCGAAAAATTTTCAATTCAGCGTTGCTGGAATTCAATCATCATCCAACTGCCGGTATTCCCCTTCGATAACCCTCGCGTTGTCGTTGTCGTTTTCTGGTCGCCGCTGCGGAGATTGACGCTGCATAACCCCTGAATGCTGCAGAAAATAGAGTATCAGTGCCCGTCTGACGGGCGGCACCAACAGAATGAAACCGATAATGTCGGTTATAAAACCCGGTAACAGCAGCATGATACCGGTAACCAGCAACACAGCCCCCTCCAGGATTTCAAGCGCGGGCACCTCCTCCCGTGCCAGTGCGTCCCGTACCCGCAATGCTGTACTGAATCCCTGCACCCTGACCATCATGCCCCCCAGCACGGCGGTGAAAACCGTTAGTGCAATGGTGGGGATTGCACCGATTTCAGCGCCCACTTCAATCAGAAAATAGAGCTCAATCAGAGGGATACCAACGAACACCAGCAGAAACAAAATAATCGGATTCATAAATTCAGAGCTTACGCCGTCCAACTGGGTCAGACAAGGCGGCAGGCATTTGACTATGGTCTATTTTCAACGCTTCCAGTAGCGCGGCTCTCCCGCCGTTAAATCGCAGAAAGACAACTCATCTTGCTTGCGCAGTGATCCGCATACTCAGCGATTCGGACTTTTGCCGCTGCATCTCCAATGCGGTATCTTTCCAATATGCCAACTGATCTGCTGCTGGTGTTTTGCACCTGTCCCGATACCGAGAGTGCGGAAACCATATCCAGGCAACTGGTGGAACGGGGTGCGGCAGCCTGTGTCACAAGACTTCCCAGCGTCTCCTCCATCTATCTCTGGCAGGGGGTCATCGAGACCAGTAACGAGATATTACTGTTGATCAAAAGCAGCAACAATCAATATCCAGAACTTGAGAAAATCATTGTATCATTGCACCCTTATGAACTTCCTGAAATCATCGCTGTCTCTGTAGATCAGGGGCTGGCGGACTATCTGCACTGGGTCAAGCAATGCACCGAAAAACCTACCTAGAGCGCCTGCTGCTGGGCCTTCTGCTGTTCATCTTCTTCACCGGGGTTGCCGGTGCCAAGTCTGAGGATGACTTCCTGCTGCCTGATCAGGCGTTCCAGCTCTCGGCAAGACCAGACGGCGAGGATGCAGTGCTGGTCAAATGGGATATTGCCGAAAACTATTATCTCTACCGCAGTAAGTTCAAGTTATCCGGCAACGACCCAGAGATCAAACTCGGGGTACCGGAATTTCCCGCCGCTCAAATCAAGGACGATGAGTTCTTCGGCAAAACAGAAGTCTACCGGCAACAGGTTGAAGTAAGAGTACCGTTAAAGCGGAACGGTAAAGCGGCCCGTGAGCTGAAGCTTACCGCGGTTTACCAGGGTTGTGCCGACGGCGGACTCTGTTATCCGCCACAAACCCGCGATGTTAAAGTCCAGCTGGCGGCTCTGGACGCCGATCCGCCAGCTGGCGGCGCACCTGCCGCGCTCAGTGTATTGAAAGAACTCGGTCAGACCCTGGGAATGGACCAGGAACCGGATATTCCGCTGCCGGAAGATGCGTATCAGTTCTCTGCCGGTGTGGAGAGCGGTGAGCGGATCCGGCTCCACTGGGAGATTGCCGAAGGCACCTATCTTTACCAGGACAAGGTGGAGATCAAACTACTCGAAGGGGACGGCGTCGCGCTGGGTGAGTTCCGGCTGCCCAAGGGAAAGCTGAAGAAAAACACGATAAAGCCGGATGGCACCGTTGGCGATCTTGAGGTATATCAGAAAAGCATCGACCTGGAGATTCCGCTACTCAGAAGCAAACCGGAAGCGACGGAAATCGAACTCCAGGTCGCTTACCAGGGATGTGCCGAGGCAGGTGTCTGTTACCCCCCGATCAGGAAAACAGCACGCCTTGCCCTGCCTGCGATTGTTTCCACGGCATTGGCAGCAACCGAGGCGGCGGAGGCGAAGACCGGCGCAACCGCGACATCCGGAAGCGGTTTAATCGCACCGGAACAGAGAGACCGGAACGAAACCGAACCTGCCAATAATCAGGTTTCGGAGCAGGACCGGATCGCGGCCACACTGGCGGGGGGGAACGCCTGGCTTATCATCCTCACATTTTTCGGTTTCGGCCTGTTGCTGGCGCTGACGCCCTGTGTCTTCCCGATGATCCCGATCCTTTCCGGAATCATCGCCGGTCAGGGTCCGGGTATCACCACCAGACGCGCTTTCACGTTGTCGCTGATATACGTGCTGGCAATGTCACTGACGTACACACTGGCGGGGGTTTTGGCGGGTTTGTTCGGCCACAATCTTCAAGCGGCGTTCCAGAATCCCTGGATACTTGGTTTTTTCGCGCTGGTATTTGTACTCCTGGCGCTCTCCATGTTTGGATTTTACGACCTTCAGCTCCCCAGCAGATGGCAAAGCAAACTGGTTGAAACCAGCAATCGGCAAAAAGGGGGCAGTTATGCCGGCGTTGCGGTCATGGGTTTTCTTTCCGCGCTTATCGTCGGACCCTGCGTTGCCCCTCCGTTGGCCGGTGCGCTTATCTATATCGGCCAGAGCGGTGATGCGCTGCTGGGCGGCATAGGTCTTTTTGCCATGGCGCTGGGGATGGGGGCACCGTTGCTGCTTATCGGCACGTCAGCCGGAAAATTGCTGCCACGCGCCGGTTCCTGGATGGACACGGTCAAGGCAGTCTTTGGCGTCGGCATGCTGGCTGTTGCAATCATTCTGCTGGAACGAATCATACCCCCCGCGCTGGCAATGGCGCTGTGGGGAACGCTGCTGATCGTTAGCGCGGTCTATATGGGAGCACTGCAGCAACTGCCGATAGAGGCATCTGGCTGGGATCGACTGTGGCGTGGACTCGGCGTCGTCCTGCTGGCCTATGGCATTTTGATGTTCGTCGGTGTTGCCACCGGTGGCAAGGATACGGTGCAACCGTTGCGGGGTGTCAACTTCGGCGGTGGCCTCGGGGCGGAAGCGTCGGAATTGCAATTCAAGCGGATAAAAACCGTCGCCGATCTGCAGAGGGAAGTGGCTGCAGCCAGCCGCGCCGGTAAACCGGTGATGCTTGATTTCTACGCTGACTGGTGTGTAACCTGCAAAGAGATGGAGCGTTATACCTTTTCAGATCCGGCGGTCATCAGTGCACTTGCAGAGTTTGTCCTGCTGCAGGCCGATGTCACGGCCGATGATGCCGATGATCGTGCCCTGCTCCAGGGTCACTTCGGCATGCCGGGACCACCAAGCATCATGTTTTTCGACCGGGCGGGCGATGAGCGGCGCCCATTTCGGATCGTTGGTTTCATGGAAGCAGGCGATTTTGTGGCGCACATCCGGAGGTTCCAGCAGTGAGACTGCAACAGAAAGCAGTGCTTATTACACTGGTGTCACTACTGGTTGCCGGTACATGGATTGTGTATCAGCAAACCACTTCGAAGCCGGCAACGTCGTTTAACATGGCCGGCGGAGGAGTGGAGCTGTTGCCTGCATTCTCCTTTCCCGACGTGGAGGGCGTCAGCCGCAGCAGCAACGAATGGGCGGGTAGAATCCTGGTGGTCAATTTCTGGGCAACCTGGTGCCCCCCCTGCCGGGAGGAGATGCCCCTGTTCGTGGAGTTGCAGAAACAGTTTGCCGAACGGGGTGTACAATTCGTCTCCATCGCAATTGACGAACCCGGCCTGGTGCGTGACTTTTACGATGTTTACGGCATCAACTTCCCCACACTGATCGGCGGAATGGAGGCAATAAAACTCGCCAATACGCTGGGTAACCGGTTTGATTCGCTTCCGTTTACCGCAATCTTCGATCGCAACGGCAATAGTCACTATATTCGTGCAGGTCAGGTCAGCAGAGAAATATTGATGGCACAGTTTGACAAGCTGCTGCAGGACTCATAAGCAACTAATAATATTAAAAATCTTGCGCGATCGTGTCGATAAATTGACGTAAAACTGGACAATATCGCGTCTATCGCGCAAAATTAGCCGATTCCTGAATTAACTTGCCAGGCGCCAGGTGGATCCTTCGTACCCCAGGCAGGCCGGCTTTTGGCTGAACTGAATGATATGGCGACCATCCTGGTACTGAACGGGCCAAACCTGAATCTGCTGGGAACCCGTGAGCCCGATCTTTACGGTCGCGACACCCTGGATGGCATCGAAGTCCGGCTCACCGGCACGACTCAAGCCGCGGGTCATCAACTTGAATTCGTCCAGAGCAACGCGGAACACGAACTGGTTGAACTCATCCACAATGCCCGCAACCGGATCGATTTCATCATCTTTAACCCTGCCGCTTTTACCCATTCCAGCATTGTCTTGAGAGACGCCCTTCTGGGAGTCGCGATACCGTTTATCGAGGTGCACCTCTCCAATATTCACGCGCGTGAGGAGTTTAGAAAACTCTCCTTCTTTTCAGATATTGCCAAAGGGGTTATCAGCGGGCTCGGAGCCCAGGGATATGACCTTGCGCTGCAGGCGGCATTGCGTCATATCGAATTGGAAACAAAAAATTGAGAGGCAGTACTTGATGGACATTCGCAAAGTAAAAAAGCTGATTGAACTGCTTGAGGAATCCAACATCGCTGAGATTGAGATTCACGAGGGAGAAGAGTCAGTTCGCATCAGTCGTAGCGGCACTGCTCCGGTGTTCACGCTCCCAGCATCGATGGGCGCCCCTGCACCCGTTGCAGTGCCATCACCGTCGACAGCATCACCCGCCAATAGTACGGCTGCAGAACCGGAGATCAGCGGACATGTGATCAAGTCCCCGATGGTAGGGACTTTTTATGGAGCGCCCTCCCCTGGCAGTAAAGCTTTTGTCAGTGTGGGACAGGAGGTAAGTAAGGGGGACACGCTCTGCATCATTGAGGCGATGAAGATATTGAACCAGATAGAGAGCGATAAATCGGGGAGGGTAATAAAGATCCTGGTCGAAAATGGCCAGCCTGTGGAATACAACCAACCTCTGTTCATTATCGAATAAAGGCAGCCGTACTTCATGATCGAAAAACTCGTCATCGCCAACCGCGGAGAAATAGCTCTGCGCATACAGCGAGCCTGCCGCGAACTCGGTATAAAAACCGTCGCCGTCCACTCCGAGGCGGATCGCGATTTAAAACATGTGCGTCTTGCCGACGAATCGGTCTGCATCGGTCCCGCCGCTTCAGCGGACAGCTATCTTCAAACACCCTCCATTATCAGCGCAGCAGAGGTTACCGATGCGGTGGCCATCCACCCAGGCTATGGCTTCCTCTCCGAAAATGCCGATTTTGCCGAAAGGGTTGAGGAGAGCGGCTTCATTTTTGTCGGTCCCAAACCCGAGACCATCCGGCTTATGGGCGACAAAATCGCCGCTATCGAGGCCATGCGGGCAGCCGGCGTCCCCTGCGTTCCGGGGTCTGACGGACCGCTTACAGATGAGAAAAAGCGTACCCTGCAGCTTGCCCATGACATTGGTTACCCGGTGATTATCAAAGCCTCTGGCGGTGGTGGCGGCCGCGGCATGCGCGTGGTGCATTCGGAAGCTGCACTGCTCAATGCCATCGCACTAACCCGCGCCGAAGCCGGTGCAACCTTCGGCAACGATACGGTCTATATGGAGAAGTATCTGCAGAATCCCCGGCACATCGAATTCCAGGTCATGGCAGACACCCACGGCAATGCGATCCACCTCGGCGAGCGTGATTGTTCCATGCAGCGACGTCACCAAAAGGTGGTAGAGGAGGCGCCCGCGCCGGAAATCACCGAAGCGCTGCGCAGCAAAATCGGAGAGCGCTGCGCGGAAGCCTGCCGACAGATCGGTTATCGTGGCGCCGGCACCTTCGAATTCCTGTTTGAAAACGGGGAATTTTATTTCATCGAAATGAACACACGAGTCCAGGTTGAGCATCCGGTGACCGAAATGATCACCGGGGTGGATATCGTCAAGGAGCAGTTACTCATCGCGGACGGGGAAAAACTGACCTATGCCCAGAACGACATCAAGATCCGGGGACATGCCATCGAGTGTCGCATCAACGCGGAAGATGCCGTGAGCTTCATTCCAAGCCCGGGAGAGATCACCCGACTGCACGTGCCCGGAGGACCCGGCATACGCGTTGACACGCATATCTATGCCGGCTACCGGGTGCCTCCCTTCTACGACTCGATGATCGGTAAACTCATTGCCCACGGCGAGAACCGCAATGCGGCGATAGCCCGCATGCACACCGCCCTTTCAGAGATGGTGATCGACGGAATCAAAACAAACATTCCGCTCCACCAGGAGATCATGAGGGATCAGAAATTCATAACCGGCGGCGCCAACATCCACTACCTGGAAAAGAAACTGGGCCTCTGAACCGTACCGCTGATGCCTTGGATACAACTTCACCTGACGGTTGAAAAACAACAAGCCCCGCAGATGGAACTGCTGCTGGAAAAAATGGGCGCCCTATCCGTTACTTTGGGAGATGCCGCGGACGAGGCGCTGCTTGAACCCGCGCCCGGAGAGTCTCCGTTGTGGCAGAGGACACGTATTTCAGGCCTGTTCACGCAGGAGAGCGACCCGGAACGGCTGCGCCGCGAACTGGTCCATACACTTGGTGAAGAGATCGGACAAAATCTGGAGTGCGAAGCGCTTGAAGACCGGCAATGGGAGAGAGTCTGGCTGGACAACTTCCGACCTATGAAATTCGGCCGCAATCTCTGGATCTGCCCGGATGGTCAGCGGCCTTTTGAGGAAGGGAATTTTATCGATCTGGATCCCGGTCTGGCGTTCGGAACCGGTACGCATCCCACTACCGCGCTATGTCTTGACTGGCTCGACGCACAACAACCCGTGGATGCCAGGGTAGTGGATTTCGGCTGCGGCTCCGGCATTCTCGCCATTGCAGCGTTGAAACTCGGTGCCCGTGAGGTGGTTGCGATAGATCATGACCCCCAGGCACTGGACGCCACCCGGGCCAACGCAGAAAAAAACGGGGTACTGGGTCGGCTCCGAATTGTTCACAGTGCGTCGCTCCCCAGTATCGAAAATGTGGACCTCGTGCTGGCAAACATACTTGCGGGCACCCTGATAGATCTCGAACCAACGCTGGCAGCGCTTGTCCGTCCAGAGGGTAGAATCATCCTGTCCGGTCTGCTGAGCAATCAGACAGAGAGTGTAAGCGCCGCTTACGCGGGTGATTTTGATCTGCTGCAACCATCTACATTGGAAAACTGGGTGCTGCTGGAAGGCAGACGACGTTGATTCGAATTGTCAACCTGACCGCTTGATCAGAAAAGCCGCGGCGGTCTACCGACCCGTTTTGATGGAGATCCACCCATTCGCTGTTGCGGACCTGTACTCAGCCCGGGAGATGCGGCTTGCACTCACGCGATGCTTGTGTTGGCATTAGGTGCATCCGGTCAAGACTGAGCAAGAAACCAACTGCATTGCAAACCCGCTGCCCACACTGCAAAACCCTATTCGAAATCCACGAAATACAGCTGCGGGCCGCGAGCGGCCAGGCTCGCTGCTCCTGTTGCGACAATATTTTCAATGCCAGGAAGCACCTGACGAAAACCGAACCTGTCGAGCAACCGGCAGCGGCAGAGGACCAGCCAAAGACAAGTGGCGGCGCCATTTCACTGAACGGGCTTTTTGCAGAGAGTGAACCGGAGTATGGCGCTTTCCCGGATTTTGACACGGCAACACTCTCAACCGAATCCGATGGGCACAGAGAACCACAGAATAAGGACGAAAAGCAGTCGGAAGCGGGACTTACAAAGCCGGCCATCGATACCGAAGAGTCGAAATTCGATGGCAACACCGACAGCCTGCGGAACGGGTTATCGATTACCGCCATAGCGGAGAAACCGGAAACCGGTCGCGGCATTCAGGCGACGGTGGTCGCCGGACCTGCTGAAGATGTGCTGCATCAGTTTCAGCAGCGGGAAACTGCAGATCCGGAAGGACTGAGCGGCCGGCGCCTGAAACCGGAATCGATCTTGCCTTACAGTCAGGGCAGCGGAACAGAGCGTGGCGGACACCCTGTGCTCTGGTCGATCGGGATAGTTCTTCTGCTCGCCGCCGCGCTGGCACAGATTACCTGGTTTATGCGGGGCGATTTGAAGCGTTATCCCGAAGTACGCGAACTGCTGGAATCGGTCTGCACGCAGACAGGATGCGAACTGCCGCCATGGCGTGAACCCGAGCGCTTCGTTATCTCCAGCCGCGTGGTCAGAACCCACCCGAATAACAGTAACGCACTACAGATCCAACTGGTGTTCAACAATACTGCCCGCTTTGCGCAATCCTACCCGCAACTGCAGCTGAAGCTCTATGACATCAACGAGAAACTCACGTCACAGCGGGTTTTCCGTCCGGATGAGTACCTTGCCGTGCCGCAGCACGAAGCGGCTCTGATTGAACCGCAACAGTCGGTCCAGGTGGAAATGGCGCTGGTGGATCCAGGCGCAGGCGTGACCGGATTTAAAATCGAATTTCTGTGACAGCAGCGCCGCCAGGCCCGCCTTATCAAAAGAACTGATTAAGCTGATTTTAACAGCGCAACGCTCTGTTTTTTTCGTATACAAATAAAATAGATCGATGCAAAACCGGGCTGCTGTAAAAACTCCCGACTATTCAAAGGGCAACGGAATTTTCCTCCATTCAGCACGAAATCCGGCCTGAATTGACCCGGAAATCAGGCTTTGCCTGCCACCAAAATCGTCGTAGACTGTGGGGCCTTTCCCCGATATTTTTGTGACGCCCTCGGGCCTGAGTAATCTCATAATGAACCGAAACAACGCCCGCCGACCAAATGGATGCAATCGGATACTGGCAGCCCTGTCAGGTGACACGTCACTCCGGTTGCATCTGCAGCAGTAGCCCGGAAGGCGCGATCGGCAACGGTAATTATTGGACAGGAGAAGCTCAGTCTGACATGCGAATCGGCACCATCAAACTGGACAACAATCTTATCCTGGCACCAATGGCGGGTGTCACAGACAGACCGTTCAGGCAGCTTTGCCGGCGTCTCGGGGCGGGACTGGCGGTCTCCGAAATGATCTCCTCCAACAAGACGTTGTGGGGAAGCCGAAAAACCATCCGCCGTCTCGACTTTAACGGAGAGCCGGGTCCGGTGGCCGTGCAGATTGTCGGCTCGGAACCTGCTGCGATGGCTCGGGCAGCCCGGATGAATGCTGACAATGGCGCCCAGATTATCGACATCAACATGGGCTGTCCGGCCAAAAAGGTCTGCAAGGCCGATGCCGGTTCGGCACTGCTGCGTAACGAAAGTCTTGTTGCTGACATAATAGGCGCCGTGGTTGCAGCGGTGGATATTCCGGTGACGCTCAAAATCCGTACCGGCTGGGATAAACAGAGTCGCAATGGCACACGCATCGCCAGGATTGCGAAGCAGGAGGGGATCAGCGCCCTGGCGGTCCACGGCCGGACACGCGCCTGCGGATTCGCCGGTAGCGCGGAATACGAGACGATTCGTAATATCAAACAGTCCGTCGACCTGCCCGTAATTGCCAATGGCGACATAGACACGCCGGAAAAGGCGCTGCAGGTTTTACGCTCGACCGGTGCCGACGGTCTGATGATAGGGAGGGCCGCGCAGGGTCGGCCGTGGGTGTTCCGCGAAATCGCGCATTATATCGAAACCGGGGAGCACCTGGCACACCCTACACCAGAGCAGGTGGGTGAATTGCTGTGCGAGCATCTGCAGAATCTATACAGTTTCTACGGAACGAAACAGGGGGTACGCGTAGCCCGTAAACACATAGCCTGGTACAGCAAACGTCAACAAAACAGCATTTTATTCAGACAAAAGATCAATACCACAGACTCGGCTGACCAACAGCTTCTGCTGATCAGACAATTTTTTATACAGCCGGGCGGAGAAAGGGGGGTGGCGGCATGATAATTGGAGCGATACACGGCCAGGAAGAGCAAGCAGTACCCTTTACCGTGGCCAAAAACAAAACAAAAGAACCTTTGCGCGAGTGCGTTCGCGACGCAGTTAACAGCTATTTCATCCATCTGGACGGCCATCACACTGCAGACCTCTACCAGTTGGTCCTGGCGGAAGTGGAGCAGCCATTGTTGGAAACCGTAATGAAACACGCGGAAGGCAATCAGACCAAGGCTGCCGCCTTGCTGGGGATCAGCCGAAGCACGCTGCGCAAGAAGCTTAACATCTACCAACTGGATTGAATCCGCCGATGCTTCCGGGGAACACCGCAACCATTTCAGCAGAAGCACAAACACTACCTGAATCTTAAAGAGACTGGATTATGTCAGTAATACGCCGCGCCCTAATTAGTGTCTCCGATAAAAACGGAATCGTTGAATTTGCCCGTGCGCTGCAGCAGCGAGGTGTCGAAATACTCTCAACTGGCGGTACCGCCAGGCTGCTCGGCACCAGCGGAGTCCCGGTTATAGAAGTTGCAGACCACACCGGGTTTCCGGAGATGATGGACGGCCGGGTGAAAACCCTCCATCCAAAAATACACGGCGGTATTCTCGGCAGGCGTGGAACTGACGACCGGATAATGGAAGAGCATGGCATTGCCCCGATAGACATGATCGTGGTCAATCTCTACCCGTTCGAAAAGACGGTTGAGAATCCAGC
Organism: Gammaproteobacteria bacterium; assembly: GCA_020445405.1. GTDB lineage: Bacteria > Pseudomonadota > Gammaproteobacteria > Chromatiales > Chromatiaceae > HKST-UBA178. The sequence goes on from JAGRGQ010000016.1 coordinate 40,086, forward strand.
CTGCGATCTTGCCACTGCCATTGAGAATATCGATATCGGCGGACCCACGATGCTGCGGGCCGCGGCCAAGAACCATACCGACGTGACGGTCCTGGTTGACTCCGCCGACTACCAGCGGGTACTGGATGAGATGGACGCAAACAACGGTTCAGTCAGCGCTGATACCCGCTTTGATCTGGCGGTCAAAACATTTGAGCACACTTCCGGGTACGATGGCGCCATCGCCAACTACCTCGGGCGCAGGCTGGCCGGCGAAGCCACGCATTTTCCGCGCACCATCAATCTGCAGTTCCAGCAGGTGCAGACCATGCGCTATGGTGAGAATCCGCATCAGAAAGCGGCATTCTTTGTGGAGAAGGAGCAGCCGGAAATATGCATCTCCACCAGCCGCCAACTTCAGGGGAAGGCGCTTTCGTACAACAATATTGCGGACACCGACGCCGCGCTGGAGTGTGTCAAGCAGTTCAGCGAAGGACCGGCCTGCGTCATCGTCAAACACGCCAATCCCTGCGGTGTGGCTCTTGGGGAGAATCTGTTCGCTGCTTACGAACGCGCATTCAGCACAGACCCCGAATCGGCATTCGGCGGTATCATTGCCTTTAATCAGGAACTGGACGAGGAGACCGCGCGCGCCATCGTGGACCGGCAGTTTGTCGAGGTCATTATCGCGCCCAGCGTCGCCAATGGCGCAATCGAGGCTGTAAAAGAGAAAAAGAACGTCCGTCTGCTGGTGTGCGGGGAGTGGAAATCCGAATCCATTCATCGGCTCGAATTCAAGCGGGTAAATGGTGGACTGCTGGTGCAGGATGCCGACCTCCAGCTCAGTAACGAACTCCGGGTGGTGACCAGACGCGCTCCCAGTGAACGCGAGATGACCGATCTGCTGTTCACCTGGCGGGTTGCAAAATTCGTCAAATCCAACGCCATCGTCTATGGCAGAGACGGTATGACCATCGGCGTCGGCGCCGGACAGATGAGCCGCATCAATTCAGCACGAATTGCCGGGATCAAGGCTGAACAGGCGGGACTTCAGGTGCCCGGATCAGTGATGGCCTCCGATGCCTTTTTTCCGTTCCGCGATGGACTCGATGCCGCAGCAGAGGCGGGAATCCGGGCGGTCATCCAGCCGGGCGGTTCGATGCGCGACGAAGAGGTTATCTCCGCAGCGGATGAGCACGGCATCGCCATGGTATTCACCGGCATGCGGCACTTCCGCCACTGAGTAGATATGAATCTGGTGGCGGGCCTGACTGTCGCAATCCGGGGGGACAATCCATGGATCTCTGACATAACACCCTCACGGTTTTTCGACAATCGATCCACTGACCGTGCGGTTTATCAGACAATGGCATGACTAAAATTCACCCCACCGCGATAATTGACAAAGATGCGCATATCCATGAATCGGTGGAGATCGGCCCGTTCAGCATCGTGGAAAAAGACGTTTTGATCGGAGAGGGTTGCCGCATCGAAAGCCATGTCCATATCTATGCCGGCACCAGCATGGGGCGCAACAATCGCGTCTGTCACGGCGCCATGCTCGGTTGCGAACCGCAGGACCTCACTTTCTCTCCGGATATCAGCAAGCCGCTCACCATCGGCGACGACAATCATTTTAAGGAGGGTGTCAATATCAGCCGTGGCGTCAAAACCGAATTCGGCACTTCAATCGGTTGTGGCAATTACTTCATGGGCAATTTCCATGCGGGTCACGACAGTGTTATCGGAAACAACAACGTACTGGGTCATGCGTCGGTACTGGCCGGCCATGTCACCATCGGCGATCATGTCTTCGTCTCCGGACTGGCCGCCATTCATCAGTTCACCAATGTCGGGAACAGAGTCATGATTGCCGGTTTGGCCAAAATTGTGAAAGATATCCCCCCATTTACCATCGGAGACGGCAACCCAGCCAGAGTTTCCGGGATAAACAGCGTCGGCCTTCGTCGTGCCGAGTTCCCTCCCGAGGTGCGCTCGGCGATCAAGTTTGCCTATAAACGAATTTATCTATCTAAGGAGAATATTCATCAGGCCCTGACCGGACTGGAAAATGAACCCCAGATACCCGAGGTCGCCGAGATATTAAACTTTTTCAGACGCAGCAAACGGGGCGTTACCGCCCACCGCTGAAAGCTGACGGCAGTCATAGGAAAACATTGAAATCCAAGCCGCTTGAACGACGTGACAATACCGTACTCAAATCTGGATTGACGCGACCGTTCCCGCGATTTGCTTTTTATATCTGTAGCCAAGGCGTACAAACGATATGAACGTATTGATCATCGGAGCCGGCGGGCGAGAGCATGCACTTGCGTGGAAGGCCGCACACTCCCCTCTGACAGAGCACATCTTCGTTGCACCGGGTAACGCCGGCACTGCCATGGAACCAAAAATCTCCAACGTTGATATCGGCGCAGACCAGATCGACAGACTGGTCGAATTCGCTCGCGAAAATGGCGTGGGACTAACGATTGTGGGTCCCGAGGTGCCGTTGGTACTGGGTGTGGTGGATGCCTTTGTCCGGGCCGGACTTAACTGTTTCGGGCCCACCCGGGATGCCGCACAGCTTGAAGGCTCCAAAGCCTTCACCAAGGACTTTCTGAAACGCCACCAGATTCCGACAGCCCAATACGGCAGCTTTACGGACCAAGACGAAGCATTGGCTTATCTGCATCGTGTCGGGGTTCCGATCGTCATCAAGGCCGACGGTCTTGCCGCTGGCAAGGGGGTGATCATCGCCCATGATATGGCGACCGCTGAATCCACGGTACGCGACATGCTGGGAGGAGGCAGTTTTGGCGAGGCAGGGCACCGGGTGGTGATAGAGGAGTTCCTTCAGGGAGAGGAGGCGAGTTTCATCGTCATGACGGACGGCGTCCACATCCTGCCGATGGCAACTTCACAGGATCATAAAGCACGGGACAATGGCGACCTGGGTCCCAACACAGGCGGTATGGGCGCCTACTCCCCCGCCCCTGTGATAACACCGGAAATGCACCGGCGTATCATGCAGCGGGTTATTGAACCAACCGTGCGTGGTTTGGCAGACGAAGGGATACCCTATACCGGCTTTCTTTATGCCGGTGTGATGATCGACAATGCCGGCATGCCGAAAGTGCTCGAATACAACTGCCGTTTTGGTGATCCGGAAACCCAGCCGATCATGCTGCGCATGAAGTCCGACCTCGTTTCCCATTGCCTGGCGGCGCTGGAAGGCAGGCTGGACCAGGAGCGGGCCGAATGGGACCCCCGGGCATCACTCGGTGTGGTGCTCGCAGCCGACGGATATCCAGGAGAGTACCGCAAAGATGACTTGATTGCGGATCTGCCTGAGACGGAACTGGAGGATGCCAAGGTTTTTCACGCCGGAACCAGGTCCATGGACGGAAGGGTGCTGACCGCCGGCGGCCGGGTGCTCTGCGCCACGGCACTGGGCAATACGGTCGGTGAGGCGCAATCCCGTGCCTATGAACTGGTGCGACAGGTGGAATGGCCCGGCGCCTACTACCGTACCGACATCGGTTACCGCGCTATCGCCAGGGAGAAGTGAATCAGGCTGGCACTGCGAACCTGATCAGCCGGCATAAACCTTCCAGTTCCGGATATTCCGGCTCCAGTTTCAGAATGTATCCCAAGGTACGGGGAATGTCATCCAGATAACCGGGCTTCCCGTCACGCTGGTAAAGGCGTGCAAATATGCCAGCCGCCTTCAGGTGTCGCTGCACGCCCATCAGATCGAACCAGCGTGGAAATTTTGCCTCGTGCTCTTCGCGCAACACGCCCGATTGAACCGCCAGGTGATAATAACCAACAGCCCACTCCCTGACACGCCCGGGATCCCACTCGATATAGCAATCCTTCAGCAGGGATACCAGGTCGTAGGTGACGGGTCCATTTACCGCATCCTGAAAATCGAGAATTCCCGGGGTTGGGGAGGATGTGACCATCAGATTTCGTGAGTGAAAATCGCGCAGTACACATACCCTGGGTTGCTCCAGCGCATTTTCAATCAACAGGAAGAACGCCTCCTCCAGCATCCGCTTCTGTGCAGCGTCAAGAGAGATGCCCAAATGACGACCCAGCAGCCAATCGCGAAAAAGCTCCATCTCCCGCAACAACAGCGTATTGTCGTAATCCGGCAGTCCGGAGGTTGATGCACAGGCCTGAACCACGGCCAGCGCCGCGAGCGCGTCGCCGTACAGACGGCCAACGGTGCTCTCGTTCAAAATATCCAGGTAGTGCACTGAACCGAGATCTTCCAGCAAAAGAAATCCCCGCTCGAGCGCAACTGCATGAATGCCCGGTACATGCAGACCCAGCGCTCGCAATCGCTCCGCTATCTCGATGAACGGCCGACAATCTTCCCGCTCGGGTGGAGCATCCATTGCCACCCATCTTTTCCCATCGGCTGCCGTTACCCTGAAGTAGCGCCTGAAGCTGGCGTCACCTGAAACTGCCTGGATCGCGTGTCCATGCAGTCCGACCTCATCGCTAAGCCAGCTATGCAACGCAGCAAGACGTTCCATTACTTATCAATTTTCATCCGGAACCCGTTGAAGAAAATGCAATTCTATGCGATTTTAGTGGGCGTTCGCCAACCCGATAACAAATTTTGGAATTCCCGGTGCCCGGAAACAGATGGATTAAACCGCTGATTGTCGGCGGTCTACTGTTGAGTATTACGCAAAATTCCCCCGCCGGGTGGGACTGCCAACCCTCTCCCGGCGGCGGATGGGTGTGTAACGGCACGATAACCCCGCAGCCTGAACCGCCGCAAACAAAACCGCCGCGGCCGATTGACACGGATGGCGGTCAAAGCAAACTCGTTGCGCAACCCGTGCCCGCTGGCGCTGGTGAAGTTCAGCCAGCACAAATGCCATCCCGGCCAGATCAGTCAAAATCCGCTGAAACTGAAACCGGAAGCCCGGCTACTGTAGAGCAAGCCGGCCAGAAGCGTGAACCGGCAATGAGCGCAAAAAAATCTGCTGCAGCACTGCCGGAGAGCCAACCAGATGCGGCGGCTTCCACAAAGATGCCTGCTGCAGAAGACGCGATTGGAGCCAACGCACCGCAACGGGCGACGGAACCAGGCGGCGGCATATCCGCAACGGTCCAATCGCAGCCTTTGTCCACAGGGCGGGCCACAGCCGACAGCGGCAGGTCCGTCGGTGCAGCGAAGCCGCCCGTGGATGAGGCCGGGCCCTCCCCCGACGAATCCATTTCCGCGGAGAGTCCCAGCCGCGAAACAGCTGACGGCGGCGCAGCAGGAGAAGCGATTGCCGCCAGAGATGCTGGAATCGATCGCGGGTTGAACTGGAACCAATGCTTTCCGTGGGAAACCCCCGCGCCGCTCTCGTTCATCCCGGCACCAGAACAACAGATGCTTATCGATGCGGACGGCTCGGTTCTGGAGCAGAGTCGAAACCGGGTCAGGCTTGAAGGCAATGTTCAGGTTCGCCGCGCGGAAAGCCTGCTGGAGGCAGACTCAGTGGTCTATGAACGAACGGCGGAAACATTGGATGCCGAAGGCAACATCTACTTCGAACAGCCCGGTTTACGACTCACTGCAGCCCAGGGACACTTTGATATTGCCAGCAACCAGGGGGATCTGAAGCAGGTCTCCTACCGGCTCTCCGATCAGGGCGCGCGGGGAGACGCGGATTCGGCCTTGATCGAGAGTGCTGATCTGACTCACTTTAAACAGATCGATTACACCACTTGTAAACCCGGTCAAAACAGCTGGCTGCTGGAAGCTGACAAACTCGATATCGACAAGGCGAATGGCGTCGGCACCGCCTGGCATGCGAAGCTGCGCTTCAAGGGCGTCCCTTTCCTCTACGTCCCATACGCCACCTTCCCGATAGACGACCGCCGAAAATCGGGACTTCTTTTTCCTTCCGTTGGCAGAAGCGACCGCAGTGGAACGGACATTGCCGTACCGTACTATTTCAACATCGCGCCCAACATGGACGCCACTTTCACGCCACGCATCATGAGCAAACGCGGCCTGCTGCTGGGTGGAGAATTTCGCTACCTGCAGGAGCAACATGCTGGCCAGGTCCGGGCTGAAATACTGCCCGATGACCGCGAGGTGGCGGACGATCAGGATAGCTCTCGCGGCGCATTCTCGTGGCAATCAAAAGGCCGCATCGCGCCAGGGTGGACGTTTGCCACAGACATCAACTATGTATCTGACAACGACTACCTCACGGATCTGGGCGGCAGTCTGGCGGTTACCAGTACCAGACATCTGGAGCGGCTGGGGCAGATAAATTATACCGGAGCCGATTGGCGCTTTTTGGGAAGAACCCAACACTATCAGACGATCGACGATTCCATTGCCAGCAGCGATCGGCCTTACAGTCGCCTACCTCAGCTGCTCTTCAACCTGAGGAAGCCCAATCAGGCATACGGCCTGACCTACCATCTGCAGTCTGAGTATGTCAATTTCGATCACAGCGACGAGGACAATGTCAAGGGGCACAGATTCAATCTGCAACCGGGAGTGAGCCTTCCACTGACCCGTCGGTGGGGATATCTGACACCCAAGGCGAGCCTGAGATATACCAGATACGCGCTGGAGAACCAGGTCCCGGGGGCGGACGACAATCCGGATCGGCTGCTTCCCACATTCAGCCTGGACAGCGGACTTTTTTTCGAACGCAGCGCCGACTGGTTCGGCAATGCGGCAATCCACACGCTGGAGCCGAGACTGTTTTATCTGGTCACGCCGTTTGAGGACCAGGACGAACTGCCAAACTTCGACACGGCGGACATCACCTTCGGTTTTCCCAGCCTTTTTCAGGAAAATCGTTTCAGCGGAAGCGACAAGATCGGCGATGCCAACCAGCTCACCGCCGCACTGACTAGCCGCATCCTGAGTGATTCCACAGGGAGGGAGCTGTTGCGCGCCAGCATCGGTCAGATATTCTATTTCCGTGACAGGAAAGTACAGCTCACGGGTGAAACCGCAAAGAAAGAGAGCAGCTCCTCGGTAGTGGCGGAACTTGCATCCGAAATCAACCAGAACTGGCGTCTCAGAACCGGCATCCAGTGGGATCCACACAAGAGCAGCGATAATCTGGATAATGCGCTGTTTTCGATCCATTATAAGGATGGTCAGGAGCGTGTGCTTAATGCAGAGTACAACTATACCCGCGACAGCGTGGAGCAGATGGACCTTTCCGGTCGCTGGCCGGTTAACAGTCAATGGAGTCTGGTTGGACGATGGACCTATTCACAACTGTTCGAGGAGACCGTACAGGCATTCGCAGGAATCGAATACGACAACTGCTGCTGGCGGATTCGCCTGATCGGTCAACAGCTTTTGACCGATATCGACAGTGATCCGGATAACTCAGTACTTTTACAGTTTCAGTTGAAGGGCCTGGGCGGCTGGGGCGATGCCGATGATGATTTCCTGGAGAGCAATATTAGCGGCTACCGTGCCAGTCGATGAGGGTAAGACACCAAAGATGATTCACTCACTAACGCACCGCCGGCCGGCACTGTTGTCCGTGCTTCTGATGCTTCTCCTGATGCAGCCAGTACAGCTGCAGGCGGCAGTCGAACCGCTTGACCGGATCGTCGCGATCGTCGACGAAGACGTGGTTGTACAAAGCGAATTGAACGCTGAATCCGCGAAAATTGTTGCAACGCTGAGGCAGCGCGGTGCAGATCTCCCGTCCCCGTCCACACTCGACCGCCAGGTGCTGGACCGTCTCATTTTGAACAAACTGCAGCTTGCGAAGGCCGAAAAGCTGGGCATTTCTATCAGCGAAGATGTTCTTGCCCAGACCATTGGCAATATAGCCCGTAAAAACAACCTGACCCTGACTCAATTCAGGCAGGTGCTGCAGGAGGACGGTATCAATTTTAAGAATTACCGCCAAGGCATCCGCGAGCAGCTGATGATCCATCAGCTGCTGGAGCGGGAAGTGTTAAAGCAGATAACGGTTACCGATGAAGAGCTGGAAGCATTCAAGACGCGCAAGGGGAGTCTGTCGGGCCGAACAGACTATCATCTGTTGCATATTCTGGTCGCCACGCCAGAGGGCGCATCAGCCGATCAGTTGGAAAAGGCCCGAGAAAAAGCGCAACAGCTGGTTCGGGAACTACGGCAGGGTGTTGATTTTTCCGCCACCGCACTGTCTCATTCCGACGGTCAACAGGCGCTCGAGGGAGGCGACCTCGGGTGGAGGACAAGCGGACAGCTGCCTACGCTTTTCGTGGACAAGGTCGACGCTATGGAGAAGGGCGAGATCAGCGATCCGATACACTCCCCCAGCGGTTACCACATTATAAAACTTGAAGATTTCAAGGGCGGGGAGCGCCGTATAATCGACCAAACCCGAGTGCGCCACATCTTGATATCGCCAAACGAAGTCACCTCCAACGAGGAGGCAAAAACCCGCCTTGGCCAACTTCGGCAGCGTATAGTCGGGGGAGAAGATTTCTCCAATCTCGCCCGCTCCCATTCAGATGACAAAGGTTCGGCCATCAAGGGCGGCGAACTGGGCTGGGTGACATCCGGTGACTTGGTGCCCCGCTTCGAGAATGTGATGAATCGACTAAAGATCGGGGAGATCAGCGAACCATTTCAGACCGATTTCGGCTGGCATATCATTCAGGTAGAGGAGAGGCGCAGACACGACAGCACCGAAGATACGATAAAGGCGGAGGTGAAGAGTGCAATCAGAAAGCGCAAATTTACCGAAGAGAGTGAACTCTACCTGCGACGACTTAAAGATGAGGCTTACATAGTCATACTTCTCAATGAAGCCTGAAACAGCGCCCACACCACCCGGAAAACGCACCTCGCCACGGCCTCTCGCGCTGACGCCGGGAGAGCCCGCCGGCGTAGGGCCAGACCTGGTTATTCAGCTGGCGCAGAAGCTACGCACGATTCCATTCATAGCAGTCTGCGATCCAGCGCTGCTGTCCTCCCGGGCACAACAGCTCAACCTGCCTGTCATACTGGAGGAGTTTCAACCGCAGCGGCCCGAGGCGGCGCTTGCTCCCGGGCGACTGACATATGTGCCGGTCCCTCTCGCAACAGCCGCGAGAGCAGGTGTTTTGGCGCGGGAAAATGCCGTTTATGTACTGAATACCCTGCGCAGGGCAGTGCATGGGTGTCTGGCGGGCGAATTTTCCGGTCTGGTTACCGGTCCGGTCCATAAAGGGATCATCAACGATGCCGGGATCGGTTTTACCGGGCATACCGAGTTTCTGGCCGAACTGACGTCAGCCACTCCGGTCATGATGCTGGCATGTCCAGGTCTGAGGGTGGCGCTGGCGACAACCCATCTGCCCCTGAGAGCGGTAAGCGATGCCATCAGCCGCTCCTCTCTGGAATCGGTAATCAGGATTCTCAACCGGGATCTTATTAACCGCTTTCACATCAACCGGCCGAAAATACTGGTTGCAGGTCTCAACCCCCATGCCGGAGAGGGAGGCCATCTGGGCAGCGAGGAGATCGAGGTTATTTCACCGGTACTGGATAAATTACGGATTGAAGGGATAAATCTTCAGGGACCACTGCCCGCCGACACCTTGTTCACACCGAGATATCTCGCAGAGGCGGACAGCGTTTTGGTTATGTACCACGATCAGGGACTGCCGGTGCTCAAGCATCTTGGATTCGGCAAAGCCGTCAACATCACGCTTGGACTCCCCATTGTCCGCACGTCGGTTGATCATGGCACGGCAATCGATATCGCGGGAACGGGCCAGGCGGAGACTGGAAGCCTGGAGGTGGCAATCAGCAGTGCATGGGAAATGTGCGCCTGACACCGAAAAAAAAGCCCGGTTAGACCGGGCGAAGGGAGGTGAAACTGTATAGAGCAAACTTTGCTCAACCCATGTAGGCTTTTGCCTCTTCTCCCGGGTTTGGGAGTCCTGCAATACGCCAGACCTCGAGGCAATTGCGGAACAGTGTCTTGATATCTTTTCTGCTTAGTGTGCTGTTGCGACAGATCCTGCGCAGCGGCGGAATTGCACCCAAGCGTAAATAACGGTCGCGCAGGTAATGCAAAATCATCCAGTGATCACTGTGCAACGGCCCGATACCTCTGATTTCAGCGATGATGCGGCCCATCTGCTCAGTCCAAAGCGAAGGATCGATGAGGAAACCATCCTCGTCAAAAGCCAGGCCCCCGCACCCCTTCCCGGGAATAGCCCCGACTCCACTTTCAACTGTTGAACAGCCTGTCATCCGCAGTCCTCTCATCAAGCTCACTTCGCATCGCAGTAAGATAAGACGAATATCGGATTTGACTGTAGTCCAATTCCATTTTGAGATAAAATAATTTTTTTATATATAGATAGATTTGATTAGCATATCGCTATAGATCTGATCACAAATCTGATCATGAAATTACAACAGTTAAAATTCTTGCTGGCAGTCGCCCAAAGCGACCTCAATATTACTGCCGCCGCTGAGCGTCTGTTTACTTCCCAGCCGGGGATAAGTAAGCAGATACGCCAGCTTGAAGAGGAACTGGGAGTCAGGATTTTCGAGCGTAACGGCCGTCAGTTATCCTCCGTTACGCCAGCGGGCGCAGCCATCATCGAAAGGGTGGAAAAAGTACTGCACGATGTGGACGCGATTCGGGATGCAGCCAGGCAGTTCAGTTCACCCGATAGCGGCAGTCTCTCCATAGCGACCACCCATACCCAGGCGCGCTACGTGTTGCCGCCGGTAATCAAGGCTTTTCGCAGCCGTTATCCGGGCGTGCAACTACAGATGCACCAGGGCAATCCTGAGCAGATATCGGAAATGGCAGCCAGCGGCACCGTTGATTTCGCTATCGCGACCGAGGCTACGGCGAACTTCGGCAATCTGATCATGATGCCCTGTTACTATTGGAACCGCGCCATTATCATCCCCTGCGGCCACCCATTGCAGGAGATGGAGCGGCTAACGCTGGAATCGCTTGTCCAGTACCCCATCGTTACCTATGTATTCGGATTCACCGGACGTGCCCAGTTGGACCGCGAGTTCAAGAAAAAGGGGCTTAAGCCTCAAATGGTCCTGACCGCGACCGATGCGGACGTTATCAAGACTTACGTCAAGCTGGGACTTGGCATCGGCATAGTTGCACGCATGGCCTACGACGAAAAAATTGACACGACCCTGTGTGCACTGGATGCCAGCAATCTGTTTCCACGCAGTATTACCCGACTGGGCTTCAGACCAAGCCTCTTCCTTTATGACTATCATTACGAGTTTATACGACTGTTTGCCAATCATCTGACACGGGAGACGGTCGACGCAGCGATAGCGGCAATTTCGGAACAAGAGCGCGAAACACTCTTTCGTGATCTCAAGCTGACTGAACTATAGGTGAAAAACGTGATTGACCGGTCCGCGCCGTGCGCGCTGTTGGAATGCCCTGAGCCTGGCCGTTGATTGCGATAGCATAAATCAATGGCCTGCGGGAGCGGTTCAGTAACCGGGGTTTTCCAGCCTCGCCAGAATTTGTGACTTTACCTTCAGTGCCACTGTCAACGCCTCCTGCCCCACCCGGCCATCGACCAATGGCGGGTTGCCGCCACGGACACTATCGATAAAGGCTGCGATTTCCGCATCCAGGGGCTTTACCGGCATGACATTCACCCGATCCATCACCACCTCCGGCCACTTCTCTCCCGGATTCGCTTTCGGATACGCTGTATCGATTCGCTGATCGATGAAATCGAGTGACTCGTAACGATTCTTTTCGAAAACCCGAAAACGGCGCATGGTTTTTTCTGACACCCGGCTGGCGATGACGTTCGCTACTGTGCCGTTGGCAAACTCCAGCCGTGCATTGGCAATGTCAACATGGGATGTCAGAACCGGCGTGCCTACCGCAGAAATGGCTGTAATGTCGGACTTCACCAGCGAGAGAATGATATCGATATCGTGAATCATCAGATCCGACACCACGTCCACGTCTGTCGCACGGGTGCTGAATCCACTCATTCTGTGGGCCTCAATGAATCTGGGTCTCGATATACGCGCCGCCAGGGCCATCACACCCGCGTTAAACCGCTCAAGGTGACCGATCTGCAAAATCACTTTGGCGTCATCCGCAAGCCGTACGATCTCCTCCCCCTCTTCAAGAGTAGACGCAATGGGCTTTTCCAGCAGCATATGAACACCGGCTTTTAATAGTGGACGCGCCTCCACCAGGTGAGCCGAGGTCGGAACGACCACACTGACCGCATCCACCCGGCCCAACAAAGCCTCGCTGCTGCCGAATGCCGGGCAACCGGCTTCGGACGCCACCCTTGCAGCCGTTTCGGAGTTGGTATCCACCACGCCGACCAGCTCCACTTCCGGCATGCGCGCGTATATCAGGGCATGAAACCGGCCCAGGTACCCGACACCGACAACACCGACTCGAACTCTTGCAGTCATGAAACATTCGCTCCAGGTCTAACGATAGTACCGAAATTTCACACTGAATCTGTTACCGAAAACCCGGTATCGATAATGTATCCCTGAAATTAAAATCGACATTCGGCGAACATGGGAGGATAACAGCCCGGCGGTGGGCAATGCGGGCCCACAAGATGTAACTGGCGGAAGGTGAATGTTGTATCGATGTCACTGCAATCACAAGCAGGAAACGGGTAAGCGTTGTGCTGACTCCCGGAACCACACGAAGGACGATAGCGGTAAATATACACTTTTTCAGGAACTGCATGAAACTGTAAACAGCCGGCTGCGCACAACGTCACTGTTTCAATTTTGAAGCAATAATCTCTTTTACCGGGTCTGATTTCGAAGAAAGCGCATGTACATGCAGCGTGAGGGTCGCCGCCATAGCCAATCCAACCACCGTAACAATAACCAACAGAAAATCCAGCTTCCGATATTTATGATTACCCTGGTTGTGCATTTGACAAGTCCATCTAGTCCAGATTAACCCCAGAAATTTGGTAATGGATTGCAACAGGTCCGCTATTATAAACCTATTAGTGATGCTTGGTGTAGCACGTGATCCACTTCATCACAACTAATCACCACCCCCCTCGCTGGCACCCGCCTGTTCCAATCTGGTTATCACCGCATTGTTGTTTCCTGTCTTCGCTCGATCCAGGGCGGTGCGCCCCGCCTTGTTTTTTAAATTGACATCGGCACCAGCCACCAGTAATGAAGAGACAACCAGAAGATGCCCTCTAGCGGATGCCTCCATTAATGCTGTGTTGCCTTGCGCGTCCGTTACATTCACGTCGGCCCCCGCACCAAGCAGTGCAGCCAGGGTGCGCTGGTTTCCATTGAACGCCGCCATAACCAGTGCTGGACGGCCCGCGCTGTTCCTGCCATTGACATCCGCGCCCTGCGCCAGCAGACTTTCGACCTGATACAGGCGTCCGGCAGCGGCAGCGGCAGCCAGCTGCTGAGCATTCTCGGCCAGCGCCGGAAACGTCAGCGCCAGAACTGAGAAAACTGCGACAAACCGCAACATCCAACCCTCCGGACAAGTGTGCCGATTCGGTAATCGGTTATCGGCTATTTGTTCCTAAACTTTAATCATTATGAAAGCAGTGTCAAATTGATCAACCCCCGGCCAAACTCTGGTGGCGGCAACGGATTTGCTGCACAATACACCGAATTGAAACACTACAGTTCCGAGCCATGAACCAAATCAGTGTCAATGTAACAACCGCTTACGTGGAATCGCAGTCCTCTCCGGAAGAGAATCACTTTGTTTTTACCTACTCGATCAGAATCATCAATACCGGCTCAGCAGCCGCGCGCCTGCTAAACCGGCACTGGATCATCACCGACGCCAACGGCAAAGTTCAGGAGGTGGTCGGCGAGGGCGTAGTGGGCGAACAGCCATTGCTTCAGCCAGGTGAGGATTTCCACTACACCAGTGGCACATCCCTGGAAACACCCGTTGGCAGCATGCAGGGCAGCTATCAGATGCGTGCTGAAAATGGTGACCACTTTGACGCACCCATTGCGCCTTTTACCCTGGCAATCCCCAGATCGCTGAATTGAGCAGGCAGTGGCTGCTTCTGGCAGCAGTCGCCCTAACTCTGGTTATCAGCGGTATCGATCCTGTCGCTGACCGGTTTACCTGGTTTCTGGAGACCCTCCCGGTTATGATCGGGCTGGTGATTCTGTTTATGACTGTCCGTAGATTCCCGCTTACCAGTCTGCTCTATCACCTGCTGGCACTGCATGCGCTCATCCTGATCATCGGTGGATATTACACTTATGCAGAGGTGCCGCTATTCAATTGGCTGCGCGATGGCCTCGAACTGTCCCGCAATCATTATGACAGAGTGGGCCATCTGGCCCAGGGGTTCATACCGGCAATTCTGGTCAGAGAGATTCTGCTGCGTCTGTCGCCATTGGACCGAGGCGGATGGTTGTTTCTGGTGACCAGCTGCATCTGCCTGGCATTCTCAGCCTTTTATGAGATGCTGGAGTGGTGGACAGCACTGCTGAGCGGCGACGCCGCGGACGCCTTTCTGGGAACCCAGGGAGACAATTGGGATACCCAATGGGATATGTTTTTGGCATTGATCGGCGCCGTAGGTGCACAACTCATGCTTGGCAGAATACATGACAGGCAACTGTTAAATCTGTCCGGCAGGTAGTTCAGCCTTATACATCACGCGGCTGAAGACCGAGGAAACATAATGTATTCTTACCCAGATTACCAATGCCCGCTTCACACCTTGAAGACAACAGGCTCAAGTTTATCGCGTGCCAGAGTTAAACAACCGGGATAATAGAGACTATGGCGGTATACGCAATTGGCGATGTGCAGGGTTGCTACAACGAGCTGCAAAAACTGCTGGAACAGATCGCATTCAATCCAGGAAAGGACCAGCTCTGGTTTTCCGGTGACCTGGTAAACAGAGGTCCCGATTCTCTGGCAACCCTGCGATTTGTCAGGAGTCTGGGCAATGCTGCTGTCACCGTCCTGGGTAATCATGACCTGCACCTGCTGGCCCTATCCGAAGGCAATATGAAGCATTGGGCAAATGACCGGAGCCTGGAACCGGTGCTCAACGCAAAAGACCGGGACGAGTTGCTGATGTGGCTGCGTTATCGCCCCCTGATGCATCATGACAGCAAACTCGACTACTCCATCATTCACGCAGGTCTCCCCCCCCAATGGGACATCGATACGGCACTGATGCGGGCACGCGAGGTCGAAACCGTGCTGCGCGGTGTGGGTTACAGCTACTTCTGCACCCATATGTACGGAAACGAGCCAAGTTACTGGTCTGAACAACTTAAAGGAATGGATCGTCTGCGATTTATCACCAACTGCTTCACCCGGCTGCGTTATTGCACCGTGCAGGGTGATCTGGCACTGAAAGAGAAAGGACCGCCGGGAAGCCAGCGCGACGGATACCTTCCATGGTACGAAGTACCTGGACGCGCCAGCGATGCGGACAGAATTCTGTTCGGCCACTGGTCCACGCTGGGCTACCACCAGTCCCGGAACACCTGGGCGCTCGATAGCGGCTGCCTGTGGGGCGGTAAACTCACCGCACTGAAACTGAGTAAAGCCAAACCGGTAAAAACGATTCAGGTCAAATGCAAAGGATACCGGGCAAAAAAAATCGAAGCCCAGAGTATCTGGAGCCTATCGTAATATAATCAGCATTTTCTTATACTCTTGCTGCAACTTTCCGCTGACCGCGCACAGGATAACCCACATGGCTGATACGCGCTTCTCTTTAGCAAGTTTTCTGACCCGGCTGGCTGCGGCATTGCTGCTGGTATTCGCCACCTACAATCCTTCTGGGTACTCCTGGTACCATCGTTTCATCAACACGCCGGATAAACTGGATCCATTGCTGATACTGGCAGGCTTGGTGTTGTTGATCGGCTGGATAATATATTTGCGCGCGACGCTCCGTTCGCTTGGCATAGTCGGCACCACCCTGGCGTTGGCGCTTTTTTGCGTCTTTATCTGGCTGTTGATCGACCGCGGAATCCTCTCTCTGGATGAAACCACCCTGCTTGAATACGTCGGGCTGATCATCATTGCCCTGATTATGGCAATAGGCATGTCCTGGTCACATATCCGCAGGCGGTTGAGCGGACAGCTGGATGTGGACGATGTCGACGAATAACCGCCGAATTGCTGCGATAAACTGCATGCGCCGACTGTGCAGTCGTTACATCAACGGCGCAGGGTCCCCCAAAATCAGCTCTGGTTTGGAAAACGGCGCAAGCATTTCGATAAAGTCGATCAGTTCGAGTATCGAAGAACCACGAAAGAAACGAGTCATCGGTCTTTCCATCCAGACACGGTCCGAATACAGATAGACGTTGTGGGGCGTGTCACCGATGCCGTCGGCATTGAGATCAAATCCAGCGTAATCATCCCAATGATTACCCGTCCAGTCGTTCGCCAATGCGCTGGTCGGAGCGCTGACTGCCACCGTTAACAGGTTGCTTTCAAAGCGATTGCCATGAATGACGTGCCCGCCTTTTTCGCCATAAAAATACATCGCCACATCATTGTAGGCGATATGATTATTTTCCAGATAGAGAATATTCTCCGGGTGTACCGGAGCATTGACCGTCAGTCCAATCGCACAGTGTAGTATCTCGTTATCTGCAATGACCACCTGGGAACTCTCTTTGATGGCAACCGCCGCACCAGTTAATTCGCGCATATGAAAGAAGCGGTTCGCCCTGATCTGCAAGTCGTCGGAGTAGATACCGACGATGCCCTTGGTATTCCAGCCGATCTGATTGGCGACAATCTTGTTACCTGGAGAGAAAACCAGTTCCATTCCCATACGACTGTGAAGAATCCTGTTTTCACGTATACGGTTGCCGGGAGAGTTGATAAGCAGAACGTCCCGCACATTCACGATCGAGTTCTTCTCAATAAGATTGTCGCTGCTGTACCAGAGACGCAAGCCCTCCCCCCGCAGGCTCGGCGATTCACCCTTTGAGCTGATTTGGTTTCCCAGAATTCGATTATCGAAAGCCTTGCGCAGGTTTATACCGAAAAGTACATCCGCGAATACATTATCCTCTATCGAAACACCGTTCGCTTCCAGCAGCAAACCGGAATCCAGTCGATCGTGCGAATCGCCCGAGTTGATGATCTTCATGCCGCGGATGATCGAGCCATCCGCCTTGACATGTACCACAGTGCCATCGCCACCACCGTCGATCGTGACATCGCCACCGCCGTCGATCGTCATTCGGCGTTCGATGACCACGGGGCCCGAATAGACGCCCGCCGGCGGCCGCAATACCCCTCCGGTCGGCGTGAGTTCAATAAACAGCTGCATCGGCGGCAGGCTATAGGCTATATGGGGCAACGCCAGAGCCATTATCAAATAAAACAGAGCGCGGAACCGGTTCACCATCGACAAACCATTCAATTGGGCTTACAAGTTCGACCACCCGAAACCAGACGGGTCGTTCGGAAGCTGCCGCTTGATTGTTTATTCTAACCGGTTAAACAAAGGCTTCATTAAGGGATGTCAATCAAAATGAAGGTCAGGTTCCACGCGCTGTTGCTGCGGGAAGTGTAGAATGGACGATTACACGACAGAGCAGAGCCCATGCAGCATAGTTTGACGACTGGTTTCTTTCCCCAACTGAGCGTAATCATCCCGACGATGAACGAGTCCCGAACGCTGCCGGAGCTGCTTGAAGGGCTTGAACGGCAACGGCAGATCCAGCTCGAGGTCATCGTTTGCGACGGCGGCTCGCAGGACGAAACAGCGGAGGCAGCCAAACGAGCAGGCGTTATTCTGGTGCAATCCGATGCCGGACGGGGCCGCCAGATGAATCGTGCCGCCGACAGAGCGACCGCCGCTCATCTGCTGTTTCTGCATGCCGACTCCAGGCCCACCAGTGATCTCCAGTTGCACGATGCGTTGGAGGCGCTCGTCGCCACTTGCGCACAGGCTGCAAGTAAGCGCATTGCCGGGCACTTCAGGCTGAGATTCAGACGTCAGTTGAAAGGCAATGATCTGGCCTACAGTTACTATGAAAAAAAGAGCGCACTCAACCGGGCGGAGTGCACCAATGGCGACCAGGGCTTCCTAATGCCAGCCGAGTTCTTTCGGGAATTGGGTGGATTTGACGAGTCGCTCTGGTTTCTCGAGGATCAACGCCTGGCGGAAAAAATCCGCCGCACCGGCCGCTGGATAACGCTGCCGGGTGCGATGGAGACCTCGGCGCGTCGATTCGAGCACGAAGGACTGGGTCGGCGCATGATACTTTCCGCGCTTATCATGAACTTCCACAGCATCGGACTGACCGAGTTTTTCGACCGGGCGGACAATGTTTACCGCAACCAGGAGAATACCGGACGTCTGCTGATGACTCCGATCTTTCAACTGATCAGCGATCTTAACCGGGAAGCAGGGATCGATGTCTCACGCCAACGCTGGCGTGCGACCGGTCGCTACGTTTTGAGCCATGCCTGGCAACCCTTTTTCTATCTCGATGCCGTCGTGATCGGCAAGCTGTTTAAAACCAGCGCCCATCCGCTCCTCACCCTGCACGACAGCGTGTTTAAACCGATCACCCGCTTTGCAATTTTCGAAATACTAACTGCCGGGCTGACCTGGATCTGGTTCCAGATAAGCTGGAAGGTTTTCTCACTGCTGGAACAACGCGGGTCTCCTGAGTAGAACCTGTCGCATCAGCCCGCGCGGGATGATAGGTTCCAAGGGCAGGCTGAAGACCAGCGTGCCGGTCATTGACGGACTCGCTCCAGCGTCAGGAAAACATAGTCATAGACATTCCGCGCGTCGGCCAGGTGCTCCTCCCGCTCCAGCTCAATCCAGTCCGCCTTATCGAACCGGGGGAATAGTATATCCCCGTCGATTTCCGCGCGAACCAGGGTAAGGTACATGCGCGATGCATACGGCAGCACCTGTTTGTAGAGGGCGCCGCCGCCGATCACCATCACTTCCGGCGCCGGACCTGCCTTCCGCAGCGCTTCGTCGAAACTGCGGGCGATTTCACACCCCGCGGCGGTGAAGCCGTGATCGCGCGATATCACGATGTGCACCCTGCCGGGCAGCAGTCCAGGCAACGACTGCCAGGTCCGCCGTCCCATGATCATCGGCTTGCCCATAGTCAGCTGCTTGAAATGCTTCAGGTCCGCGGGCAGATGCCAGGGAAGCTTATTGCCGCGCCCGATAACACAGTTTTCAGCTATGGCTGCAATAAGGGATATTCGATTCGGAATGGCCTGCATGGGGCGCAATATTATCACAGCCGCTTCGCTGCCCCGGCGTCAGCTGGCTCACAGCAGAGAATTAGCCGACCGGCGGCAGGCATGTCGCAAAAAAAAGCGCCGCACGCTCTACCGCCCGTCAAACACTCATCCGCCTACCGGCACCGTGGTCAGACGCAGATCTCCTCCTCAGCCTCGATCATCATCTCCACGATAACCTCCATTTCCAGTGGAAAGCTCTCAGACAGCTCCTGCCACTCACTGCATTCGATATTCAAATAACCCGACATGGCGCACCTCCCGGCACAGCTGAAACTCTTATTACCAGTATATAATTGTTTTCTTATATATTTCAAGTTACAGATACATAAACGACGTGGTTTCGCTCTGTTTCCCCAGATTAGACGGCGACCGGCGCCTTGATATGCGGATGGCAGCGGTAGTCGCGCAGATCAAAATCCTCGAACCTGAAATCGAACAACGACTTGACGTCGGGATTCAGCACCATTTTCGGGAGCGGGAAAGGCGTTCGTTCGAGCTGCGTATCCACCTGTTCGAGGTGATTCGAATAGAGGTGCGCATCTCCGAAGGTATGAATAAACTCACCCGGCTTGAGACCGCTGACCTGGGCAATCATCAGGGTCAGCAGCGCATAGGAGGCAATATTGAACGGAACGCCCAGAAAAATGTCTGCGCTGCGCTGATAGAGCTGACAGGAGAGGCTTCCGTCGCCAACGTAGAACT
>JAGRGQ010000170.1 GCA_020445405.1 Gammaproteobacteria bacterium
CCTCGGGATCACCTTTCTGCCGGAGATCGCACAAGGCTCGCCGATGTTGACCGGCACCGGCGTCACCACCTATCCGATGGATGAGAAAAGCTATCGGCAGATTGCGCTGGCCTGGCGTCAGGGGAGTGCCAGAGCGGAAGAGTTCAGACAATTCGGAAGTTTTATCCAATCCACTTGTGAGAGACCGGATACGCCATAACTGTTGCAGCAGGATCTTGAGCTGCAACTGACCGCCCCCTCCGCTCTATATTGCCCGCGGTGAGACCAAAACTGAGCGGATCCACTTTTACCAACGCGAGACGATCGCCGATTCCTGTTCAGTATTTCAGTGGTAACTAATCGTTAAAATGTTTATATTACCCACAGTCTCCGCATTACCTTTAGAGTATATCGGGACCGCAAACCGGCCAGGTTAGACAGAAAAAAACAAACATCCAGGAATCGGAAGGGGTTGTGTCGTTAGAATCGGTCAGGGTCACATGCCAGCTGGCATTACCGGCTAACAGGGGCCCGCACAGCACCCCGGATGTCGTGCCACATCTTGCCCTGCTGCTGCCGCTTAGGTGCCGGACGCAGCGTCTTAGTATTCCTGACATAACTTCGAGTTATTTTACGGAATCGTTAATTCAGTCGGATCAAACGGCGGTTGCATCCCGTATTCAACCGCGTGCCCGAGCGCAGTCAGGAACAGGT
>JAGRGQ010000171.1 GCA_020445405.1 Gammaproteobacteria bacterium
GGCGAGATGATTGATTCCGGGAATTACCGCGATCAATGTAAACAGGTTCGCAGAAATAATCACTGGCTTCAGCCGCAGTTTTGTCGCGATGCCGGATATCACAGGCGGATCGCACCGATAAATTAAACCGTTCTGTATTGCATTCGTCCGGTGGATGTTCAAGACTGGCTGCTGTCCCAATCAATAAGCAGGCGGATGGCCAACAGGATTACATTCTGTCCGAAATCCATCGTATAAATATGTGGCAAGTGAAGCAAAGCCAGGAAACCGAAAAATCCAAAATCCGATATTATGGTAATACTATTTAAATAACGCTTGCTGAGAATAGACAAGATATTCATACTATAAATCTGTTATTCTCTGCCCATAGTATTACTTATAAGAATGTTTTACGACAGGAAATAACCAATAATTTTATTCAGTCCTTTAATCAAAAATATGGGGTGTATCTGATCGATTCCGGCCGAGTGGATATGAGATTCAAATTCGCCAAATGCAAGGCGCAAATCACGGGAAATAGCCCAACTGTTGCCAGGATTTGCAATGCTTCAGCTGGTGATTCCGGGTGCATAAACGCTGACCATGATTCGATCGGGGAGTCCCTGGAGTCCGGATCGGCTGAATGCGGATGAACATGCCCGATAAATTTTAAAAATACGGGGGGGTTAATGACGGTATCTAAAGAGTTGCTT
>JAGRGQ010000172.1 GCA_020445405.1 Gammaproteobacteria bacterium
TGTGCGCAATCTAGCGTCGATCATCGGTGCCGAGGAACTTTCGACCCGTGATCGCAACTACCTCGACTTCGCGGAACAATTCGACCGTCGCTTCGTGCAACAAGGAGAAGATGAGGACCGCAGCATTGTCGAAACCCTCAACCTCGCCTGGGAACTGCTCTCGATGTTCCCCTACGAGGCTCTGCCACGGGTCAGTGAGGCCGATCTGGCCAAGTACCACCATCGCGCAGGGGACGCCGGATGAGTACGCGTCGGCTGCATGTCGCACCCACCAAAACCAATCTGCTCAGGTTGCGTCGGCAGGTCGCCTTCCTTGAAGAGGGGCACACGCTGCTGGAGCGCAAACGCGACCTGCTGACCCGGCTGGTATTTGAACGCCTGCGGCAATATCGCCGCCTTCGGGAAAGCGCCCACGCCGCCCTGAAAACGGCCTACCACTCGCTCGCCATGACCCAGATGCGCACCGGTGCCTGCGCCATCCGTCAGGTCGCACTCGGGTTAAAACCGGCCCTGGAAGTCACCGTCCTGCCGCGACTCAGTCTTGGTGTCGAATACCCGGCGGTCGATATCCGACGTCTGCCGATGGAACCCATCGGCCTGCTCGGCACCGATGCCAGCTTCGACACCACCCGGGACAGCCTCGCCGAAGCGGCCCTCAAGCTCGCCAGACTCGGTGAAGTGGAAACCGCCCT
>JAGRGQ010000173.1 GCA_020445405.1 Gammaproteobacteria bacterium
GGTATAGAGATGCTCCTGGTGTATCTGCACTCTGCCGGACGCCCAGGCGTCTCCCAACGCACGCGTGGCAGGCGCCAGCACTTTATGAATGAACGCGCGCAAACCGAGTGTAACCAACTGGCTCTGCAGCCAGGTGCGCAGCGCGAGCGGGTCATCCGACTCAAGCAGCGCTATCATCTGCTCGCTGTCCAGTGCCACCTTTGGCGGCTGCAACATCGATCTGAGCCGGGTAAGATCCAGCGCCATCAGTTTACCCGGCTGCTTGCCCTGCTCCTGCAGATGGCGGATCGCGATCAGCTTGTCCAGCTCTTCATTCGAATAGATGCGGTCTCCGTTGCGGTCCCGCGTCGGTTTGGGATAACCGTAGCGCCGTTCCCACTGGCGCAGCAGATCCTTCGGGATGCCCGCGATGCGGGAGACATCGGCAATGGTATGAGAACCGCTCATTAGCTTATCTTGTCCGGTTGAGTAAGCGTCGCGGGACGCCGAGCTTTCTTCTGATTAAACGCAGGACTGGACCGAGTAAGGGTAGCTCCGCCAGCATGTCCAGCGCATCCCAGTAGTCGCGATGCATCATTACCCGACCATCGTCGGCAAAGTCGAGGCGCGTCACGCCATCGATGGATATGCTCCTGCCGTACAGCCTGCAGTCGAAGGTCCAGCTTACCCAGGCAACGGTACCTTCGG
>JAGRGQ010000174.1 GCA_020445405.1 Gammaproteobacteria bacterium
GCTAGCAACCCGACCTGTTCCCGATAACCGATTTCCGCCAACCCGGATTCGTAAACCCGATTCAGCAAACTGTAGGCGTTCTGGATCGAGATCACGCGGGGCAGTCCGCGCTCTTCCGCCAATCTGAGAAACTGGCAAACGCCCCAGGGCGTTTCGTTGGACAGGCCGACGTAGCGGATTTTCCCTTCTTGCACCAGTTCGTCCAGGGTTTCCAATTGCGTCAGGATCGGTGTGCAGTCCCGTTCGTGCGACGGCTCGAACCGGTATTGACCGAATATCGGCACGTTGCGCTCCGGCCAGTGCAACTGGTACAGATCGATGTAATCGGTTTGCAGCCGGGTCAAGCTGCCTTCCAACGCCGCGCGGATATTGGCTCGATCCAAACCTTGGGGACCACCGCGAATCCAACTCATGCCCCGCGACGGCCCCGCCACCTTGGTGGCAAGTACGACCTGATCGCGTGGTTGAGTCTTCAGCCAACGACCGATGAAGGTTTCGGTGCGGCTGCAAGTTTCAGCCCGGGGCGGCACCGGATACATCTCGGCGGTATCGATGAAGTTAATGCCGTGGGATCGGGCGCAGTCGAGTTGGGCATGCGCTTCCGCTTCGCTGTTTTGCTGACCGAAGGTCATGGTACCGAGACAAGCTCGCGAGACTCGCAATTCGCTGGAACCCAGAGTGTGA
>JAGRGQ010000175.1 GCA_020445405.1 Gammaproteobacteria bacterium
TGATCGCATTGCCGATCAGGTTGTACAGCACCTGGCGCAGCCGCAGTGCGTCGGTGAGGACACCAGACGGCATCGCGGGGTCAACGAAAACATACAACTCGACGTCGCGTTGAGACGCGGAGGCTGCCAGCGAGCCGCATACGCTTTCGACCAGTTCGGCAAGCGATACAGGTCGCTTCTCGAGTTCCATCCGGCCTGCCTCGATCTTCGACAGGTCCAGTACATCATCGATGATGGCGAGCAGTGTCGCGGCTGACTGCCGGATGGTGTCGACCAGGCCGGCCTGGCGAACGGATAACCCGCTGTTTTCGAGTACATCGAGCAGGCCGACCACGCCATTCATCGGCGTGCGGATCTCATGGCTCATGTTGGCCAGGAAGGCACTCTTGGCCTCGTTCGCGGCATCGGCGCGTTGACGGGCATCGGCCAGTTCGGTCGTGCGTTCCTGCACCAGTTCCTCCAGATGATTACGGTACTGGTTCAGCTCTTCGGCGACACGCTGTTTCTCGGTGATGTCCTCCTTGGCCGCAACGTAGTGGGTAATGCGCCCGTCTGCACCGCGGATCGGTGACAGCACCGCGAGCTCGACATACTCTGTCCCGTCGCGTCGGCGGTTGTACAGCGTACCCTTCCAGGGGCGGCCGTGGCTGATCGCCGCCCACATGGCCTGGAACGTCTTTTTC
>JAGRGQ010000176.1 GCA_020445405.1 Gammaproteobacteria bacterium
GCCGTCACCACGGCGGGTGGCCAGTTCGAGCAGGCGATCGCGGCCATTGCGCACGCGCTCGCTCAGCTCGGCGTGCACCCGCCGGGTGTCACCAATCAGTTGCTCCAGGGCGGCATGGCTGCCGGGCTCACCCGCGGCAATGCCGCGCGCCACTTCAACCAGGCGGGTGCCGAACTCGCGATACAGCTCGCGACCATCAGCGGGCGAACTGCGGAGCGCATCCAGGCCCTCGGCATACCAGCGCGCCAGAGCCGCCTGCGCGGTGTCGGCCAGCACCACGGTGTGAATCTGCACCGCTTCGCTCTGGCCAATGCGGTCCAGGCGGCCGATGCGCTGTTCCAGCAGATCGGGATCGGCCGGCAGATCCCACAGCAGCAAATGATGGGCGAACTGAAAGTTGCGGCCTTCTGAGCCGATCTCCGAGCACAGTAGCAGTCGGGCGCCATCGGCCTGGGCGAAATAGGCGGCATTGCGATCGCGCTGTGCCAGCGTCAGGCCTTCATGGAAGCGCGCCACCTTGATGCCGGATTTCAGTCGCAGCGCCGCTTCGAGGGTCTCGACTTTGGCCCGCGAGCGACAGATCAGCACGAGCTTGTCCTCGCCCAGCGCCTCAATGCGCTCCAGCAGCCAGGCGAAACGCGGATCGTGGCTCAGCGTCACGACGGCCGCCGGTACCTCG
>JAGRGQ010000177.1 GCA_020445405.1 Gammaproteobacteria bacterium
TTATGAAAAAAGATATGATCTTTTTGCTTATTGTTGTTGCCATCGTTGGCGTCATCTCAATCGGAGTCTTCTATTTCATGAAATAGACCGATAGCAGACAAAGAGAGGGCACTCCGCGCTTGCCGAATGAATATGTCAACCTATGAACGAAATCAATGCCCGGAAGGTGAACTGCCAATTGACCATCGACCACCATGGGCTCAGGGATTTAACCGAATCTTCGATCATCCCATACACAGTGTGAGTTCTTATACTGATACGGATTCAGTCGTTGACTGAATATTAATAATTGGAGCTGGCGAGAGGATTCGAACCCCCTACCGGCTGATTACTAATTGCTTAATAATCAATAAGTTACTTATTATTCTAGAACAGGCAATATCCGGTACACTTAGTCTAAATCGTTTTAATTCAGCAGGTTATTACAGGCAAGCCCAGGTAGCGAAAACTGGGCAGTGTATCGGAAGTGTACCGCGGAACACCTCGTTGAGGACAAGTGCCCGTTGCACGAGTACGCCGATGGCTTGAAACCTCCTTTGACGAGTTATTTTGACCAGCCATACTGCAGGTTATACTATTCAGTAGCAATTATTCTTACCACTATCAGAGGCAACCCATGGCCACAGTCGAAAAACTCAGCATTGCA
>JAGRGQ010000178.1 GCA_020445405.1 Gammaproteobacteria bacterium
GCTGTGGAGGGACGTTCAACAGAGTTCCTGGCATTACCGGTCCGGTTAGGCAGGAACGGAGTGGAGGAGGTTCTCGACCCCGGTAAATTCAGCGATTATGAACGCAAAATTTTCGAAGATATGCTCCCCAGCCTGAAGAGCAATATTGACAAAGGCCTGGCTTTCGCCCGCAACAGTTAAACACTCTCTGTCTGAAAAAGCATTCCCCTTTTTCCTCAAAAGAATGCTGCAAAAGCCCCCTCTCCCTCACGAGGGAGAGGGTTGGGGTAAGGGTATTAAAACAGGTAAGTCATTGATTTTGATCATCCTCGGCTCGGGCTCCTGCTTCGCTCTACCGACTCCATCCATGGAGTCGTAGCCTTCTCCCTCGAAGGGAGAAGGTACACAGCCTTTACGACGCCCTTCTCATCGCTGAGGGAAATTCCGGGGGTACTTCTTCCATAAACCCTCAGCGAAATTGACTCCCCTGCATGCGACGATGGGGACCCTCAATTCAGATTACCGGCAACAATACGCATCCAGATCCGTTTGGGTAACAAGCACGCTCAGTGTTCATGCAATAGATAAAACTCGACTTTAAACTGTACGTACGTCCTATTTTATCATAGAAACTTGAGATACCTGATGGTGTCTGATATAAAGTCCACCCGCATTTATTGATTTTCAGCCACTAGG
>JAGRGQ010000179.1 GCA_020445405.1 Gammaproteobacteria bacterium
TCAGAGTCAGATTCGCTCCTTTCTGGGTCAAAGTCTGCAGAAGGGTCCCATCAGGAATGGTCTTAACCAGTTCATCGAAAAGATGAACCACCTGCGGCCGGCTTCCCTGTAACTGCTGGATCACATCCATCCGTGCGAGCAGTTTTGCTTTGGTCTTTTCCAACGCCTGTATCGACTTGATCTTGAGATCCATTGCGGCTATCTCTTTCTCCAGAAGATTGTTACGTTTTTTCTGGTAGCGTATCAGGTCGTCGATATAGAAGTGGGTGCCAGCCGCAGCAGCGGCTACCGCCAACAGCGCGATACCCGTCGCTATACCAAAATCCCGCTGCCGCTTCTTGCGCAGCGACTCTCGCCATGGAAGAAGATTAATGCGGGCCATCTGAATTCACACTCATTGCGTTGGTTTGGCAGTCTGCTGTCATCGTGGTGAGCCTGCAACCAGGGTGCCGGTAATCTTTGCAATACCGATGACGGAGTTCACTAATCAAAACTCCTCAGAGCCAGCCCGCAGGCGATCATCAGTGCTGGCGCATCATTGTTCAAGCTCTGCGGTTTCACGTTTGAAGAGACCGACATGTTGGCGAAAGGATTGGCTATCATCGTTGGTGTCCCCATGCGCTGCTCCAACAGTTTATCCACCCCGGGAATGGAGGAGCACCCCCCTGCCAGAA
>JAGRGQ010000017.1:0-53987 GCA_020445405.1 Gammaproteobacteria bacterium
CTCAATGTGACTGAACGATTATAGTCCTTCGGATGCAGATAATAACACTCATCAGTATCGGGACAGTAAACACAATAAAGATCTATTTCATCCTTATCGATCTGGCGCATATGGGTTCCATTTTTGTCCGTCCAGCTTGACCGGAAATGGACCGTTATTGCACCTGTCTTGTCCACTGACTTGTATTTAATCTGTATCTTTTTGAACTCTCCGTTTCTGTACGCCACCAAATCAAATGGCGCATGCTCCGTCACGGGATTCAAAATAATGAATCCTTGCTCGAACAAGTCGAGCTGAGCCTTTAAAACACCCAAGTCTCCCTTCTCTTTGGCGTGGTGCATATTCGCAAAATATCACCATACCAACAGACGGGTCAACCAACGGTTTCCTCGGGATTGCCATCAGCATCACCTGTTAAGGTTTCCCCGATACGGTGCGATCCACTCTACAGGTTCCGTTTCCCTGTAAAGGCTCCCAATTGTGTACCGAAGTACACACCCAAAGGCCGATGCTCTATCCGAATGAGCTACGGGCGCGTGAACAGTCGCTAAATTGGTCGGGGTAGAGAGATTCGAACTCCCGACATCCTGCTCCCAAAGCAGGCGCGCTACCAGGCTGCGCTATACCCCGATCACCGGGTTCCGACCCCCGGCGAAGAGCCAGCGATAATACGCAGATAGCGCCCCTGAGTCAATGCAGAGGCCCGGTGCGACGCTCCCGCCAACAGAGGCTAGACCGCGCTGGCAGATGCGCATGTGCAGCCGCCGTCGTTTCGTTCACGAGCTCGGTCGGAAACCTCGCTCCCCCTTTGGCATGGTACCGCTTAGGTGCAGGGGAAAACGAAAAAAAAGGCGCCTGCTGGCGCCTGAATGGGGAGGACTGGTTTTTTGATTGCCGGTTAACCGGCTATACCCGGGTTACCCTCTACGCCAACCAGCTTGGGGGTATTCAGTTTTTCGATCTTGATCTGTTTCCGGTCGCGCAGGTAGTCAGCCACCACCTCCCAGATAGGACGCCCCGGCGACTGTGAGCCCACCGTCGCCCAGCCCGCAACCACATAGTTTTTGTCCGCCTCGATCGGGGTGCCGTCATCCAGGGTCATATTGCTGATGCGGTTTCCAATCGACTGATTCGGCTCGCACACATAGTCCAGGCCGCCCACCCGCACCATATCGCCACCCTGCTGGAAGTATGGGTCGACGTTGAAGAGATTGTCGCTGACATCTTCCAGAATTGCCTTGATATCAGATCCTTTCATCTCGCGGCGGTAAGTCTCCGGATAGGTGATACAGGTCTGGTCCATCACGTTGTCCATAGTGATGGTCTGCCCCGGGAGCACGGTCGTGCCCCAGCGGAATCCGGGCGAGAGCGCTATCTGTGCATCGTTGACGCTGCGCAGCGCATCGCAAATCACCTGGTCGAAGGTACCGTTGAAGTTGCCCCGGCGATACAGCGTCTCCTCCGCCACTGCCAGTTTCTCCTCCAGCTTCTCTTTATAGGGGGCCCGAACCTGCTCGATGTAGGCCTGCATTTCGGCATCCGCGGGCAGCATGTTCGAGAAAACCGGCACCAGACGATAACGGAAATCCTGCAGTTTGCCCCCGCGTACGTCGAGATCCATCACCGCTAGAAACTTGCCGTTGGAACCGGCGTTGGTTACCAGGGTCTCACCCCCCTTGTTTCTGACCACGCTCGGCGCAGGCATGCCGTCATGGGTATGTCCACCGAAGATCACGTCAATACCGCTGACCCTGGAGGCCAGCTTCAGGTCAACGTCCATACCGTTATGGGAGAGCACCACCACGAGGTCCGGCGCTTCATTCGCCCGAACCCGATCGACCATCTTCTGCATACGCTCATCCTGGATGCCGAATGTCCAGTCGGGAATAAAGCGCTGCGGGTTGGCAATCGGCGTATAGGGGAAAGCCTGACCGATTACCGCGACGCGGACCCCGCCGACCTGCTTGATCGTGTAGGGCTTGAAGGCAAGTCCCTCGTCCTCGTTAAAACCCTCGAAATCTGCAAACTTGTAGTCGAACATCGCGACCTCATTGACACCGATGTTCTGGGCAACGAAATCCCCCTGGAACTCGCCGATGTTTTCGATGATCTCCTTATCCAGATAGGTAAACTCCCAGTGGCCCGTCATCACATCCACGCCAAGAAGATTGCAGGCACCGACCATATCCTTGCCGCGGGTCCAGTAAGCTGTACCGGACCCCTGCCAGGTGTCGCCACCGTCGATCAGCAGGCTGTTGCCATCGCCCCGCTCGGCGCGCAGGCGTTTCACCAGCGAAGCCAGGTGCGAGAACCCTCCCACCCGGCCGTACTGCTGCGCCGCCTGGTCGAAATTGAGGTAGCTGAAAGCGTGCGCGGCAATGGAATCAGGTTCGATATGGAAATGTTTTAGCAGCAACTCGCCCACCAGATGCGGCGCTTTACCCAAGGCGTCGCCAACACCGAGATTGACATTGGGTTCACGGAAGTAAATCGGATTCAGCTGCGCGTGGCAGTCGGTGATGTGCATCAGGCAGACATTGCCGAACTGCGGAATCTCATACAGGTCGCCGGGTCTCTTCATCGCGGAAAATGCAGAACCGGGCAAAACACCGGCGGCTCCGGCCAGCCCCATGAGCCGAACAAATTCTCTTCTTGAAATCTTCATGCACGCTCTCCCCTCAGACCGGCAAATTGCAGTCTTTGCAGAAAAATACGGGTTGTTTGGTACGAAGCGGGGCCGACGCTCCTCTAATCGCCGGCGTCGGCCCCGAGGATCGGAGCCGGGTTCTATTTGATCTCCGCCTCAGCACTGGCCGATTCGCCTTTGTTGTCCATCCAGGCGAGCTTCAGCATTTCGCCTGCTTTGCCCCCGTTGAATTTAAATGAGAGGTAAGGGTTCTTGGAAACTCCTCCGCTCCAGTACGCGGTCAGCAGTTTCCTGCCGCCGGACTCACAGGTTACCTCCTGGATAAAGTGAGCCGGTATCATCTTGCCATCGCTGTCCTTACGTGCGCCGGTCTCCATGGGGTGTGTCATCAGCGCCTTGACCGTGGTCACACCATCTTTCAACTGGGCTCTGATCTTGATTGAATTTGTAGCCATTTTCGTATTCTCCGAATTCTGTAATCGTGTTCTGTCGCGCACCCGGCGTGGACAATTGCACTCCGTCTCTCCCGCTTCTCCCGGGAAGATGGAATCAGGCTGCGTCGCGGATCGCACTGCTGCAGCAGCAACCCTGCGGGGCCGCCGGGAAACTGATCTACCGTACCTGACCCTGCACTAGTGTGATGGTTCTGATTCGGCTGCTGGTATGGATTACGTCCTGCAGGGCCGGTCCGGCCCGGCATCCATGCCGGTCGTTCGCGGCAAAAATTGGTCCACTGGACCAACTTTTTGCGGCTCACCCACCGCAGCCGCCGATAGTGACTTTCACCTCTTTCCTGGCGCTGTAGAGTTTTCCGCCGGCCTTGACTACCGCCACGACATCGCCGCTCTTGCCCATTTTGATGCGGGTGGATACGAACCCTTCGGTGCCCTCGCCCAGCTCATAACTGGCTACCAGCGGCGCCGGATTATTGACCGCGATGAGCGAAATCGACTCAGAACCGGCAATACCCGAGGTAACGGTAATCGGCACCACGGAACCGTTCTCCGCGATATCCGGCGCCTTGATGTTGATATCGCCACTCTCTTCGGCGGCTTCCGCACCCAGCAGCTCTTTCAGCATTTCCGGCATTGTCTTCATTTTAAAAGCCTTCTCTGGCCAGGCCGCCAGGACTCTTCCGGGAACCAGCAGACCGGCTCCGGCGGCTGCGCTCAGTGCAGCTGCCGTCAATGACCCCTGCAGCAGAATTCTGCGCCGTATATTCATCATATCTTCCTCTTGAGAATCGAATTGATTATCTATTTATTGACCGTAGTAAGACCTGCGCTCACCCAGCTCTGCATTCCGCCGCGATACCACTTCAGCTTGTATGCGGGGTAACCCAGCTTGGTCAGTGTACGTATGTTGGCCGCGGACTGCGGACACCAGATACCGTTACAGAACAGGACCAGCGTCTTGGCATTGCGGAAATCCCATTTTCCATTGGCTTTACGCGCATGAAACTGATTATGGAGAATATCGTCCAACGTCTCGGCTTCCTCATGATTGCCGAAGCTGCCATTGAGGTTCAGATTGATTTTGTTCCAGGGAATGTTGACCGATCCGGGGATGGTTCCGCGCACCCTCCAATCCGGTGTACGGGAGTCAACAACCAGCACCGTCGGATCGCCATTGGTAATCCGCTGCAGATAGTCAAGCACTTCGAGTTCGCCGATGGTCTCGACACCCGGACTGATACTCATCGGTTGAATACAGAATGGCGGACACTCCCGATCGGTATGGGAATAGGCCTTGGGGATCTCCGTGTTGTCACCCGTGCTCCTGCCGATCGACACCATCTCGCCGTTATGCATCACTGCGACACTGGCCAGCGACGGTGTAATCTTATGCCCCTTCATCTCCATGGCGGCCGGCGAAGCAACCGATGATGTCGTGGTATCCACCTTGAAATATGAAGGCAGTTGCAGATTCCGCTGTGAGTACCCCTGTTCGTAGCCCAGGTTGCCCTGATCCTCCGCTATCTTGGCCAGGCGGATTGCATCGTCCGGCTTTCCTGCCTCCAACGCGGCCTTCGCCTCCTTGATAAAATCAGCGGTGTCGCGCCATTCGCTGTCGACCGAAGCCGCTTTCTTTCGGGCCTCTTCGGCCGCCGCGATCGTTGTCTGTGCTTCAGCCACTTTGGAATCCGCCTGTTTTGCATCGGCCGCAATCAGGCTGGCCGGCCCGCCACCGAGGCAGATCAGCATCAGCACGGTACTGAGTCTTTTTTTCGTATACATGGTTTAACTCCGGTTATTCAGTTTCCGCCAGACTTATTTGCGAGCGCCCGGGCCATTCAGTTTCAGGCCATTGCTCATGTAGGTAAGAAAATACTCCAGGTCTCGGTACTGCTCACCCTGAGCCGGAAAGGCCTTGGCCCGAATATTCTGGTTACAGCCGCTGAAGCGGCGATGCAGCGTACCGACGGTTCCCCACTTGGAGCGGTATACCGGCCAATGGGTCGTGTGCCCGTAGCTGGGACTCAGAATCTCGGTGCGAACCTGCATGCCGGCATTCTGCAGGTGACAGGTTGCGCAGGAGAAGTTGAGCTGACCGCGCCGGGTGAAGTAGAACTTCTTGCCCTTTTCATAAGCCTCCAGCGCACGCGGATCATCCTCCGGAATCTCCACGTTGGTCACCTGCCCACGCGACTTGAAAGCCATATAGGCGAGTATGTTGTTGATCGGTCCCTTTTTGTACTTCAGCGGCTTCTCCCCGTTTGCTTCCAGGCACTGGTTTATTGCCAGCGGCAGCGTCATCACCATCCCCTGCTTCCTGTCCCAATGCGGATATTTGTGGGCGATCCCCGGACCCTCCGGGAAACAGTCTTTATAGCCCTTACCGTTGGCGAAGGGCTTCTCCCACATTGCCTGACCGGCGTCGATAAAGGTCTCGTAAGGAGGAAACTCCTCGATCGCCTCCCAGTTCTCGCGGCCGACCTTGTCGATGGCATAGACGCCATTGACGTACTCTTCCGTCGGCACATTCGGAAACTTCCATTTATAGGCGTCGATAAAGGCCTGGCGATCTTCCGCCGGCCCCGCCTGGACCGCAGCCGCAATACCGATGGCAGCGGCTGTTATCACCAATTTTTGCAATACGCTGTGTATGATCATTCTGTTCTCCGACTCAAGGAATTCTGTGACGTTAGACCGGGCCGTCAAAGCGACCAGATGTAGTCAACCAGATAATCGATCTCCTCTGTAGTCAGCACCTTGTATTTACCAAAAGGAACCATGGCTGACTCAGGATTGGCCGCTGTGGGATCCCAGATCTGGGCACGCAGCTTCTCCCGGTCGGGATAGCGCGCTTTCATCGCGACCAACGGCGGCCCCAGGTTGCCGGGAGATTCGCCGTCGTCCATCGTATGACAGGTAACACAGTTTCCCTTGGTTCGATTGAACGCGATGGCCTTGCCTTTGGCGATGTTGCTCGCATTATCGGCGGCGCCGGTGGCGGGCGCCACCAGCAGAGAACCGGCCGCTAGCGCCAGCGCGCATGCCGCGGCGGCCAGGTTGTTGATCTGCTTCGTCATCTTATCCTCCTTATTATTGAGTGAAAGTAGTTGACCGGACACACTCCATTTTTTTAAGGCGTTTGCGCTAGTCCTTTAGCCTTTCGGTGTGCCGGTCACAATCGGCTTTATCTTTATCTTACTGCTGCCGATTGTCGCCGCCGGGCCTTTCTGATATCGCCGTCGGCGCCCTCCCTGGGAAACTTCAGAAAGGTTGAGCGAATTAGAGGGTAAATTGAGGTGAAAAAAAACCCTTACATATAATATAGCCTATTGGGGAAAACCTTAATAAGGGTCCAGGGAAAGCATCATCCGCATCAGCTCAGACAGGGTGTCAGCCTCCATTTTCTCCATAACCCTGGCCCGATGCGCCTCCACCGTGGACTGGCTGACTCCCAGATCTGCAGCAATCAGTTTGTTGCGCCGTCCGGCCACCACCAGTTTCAACACTTCCCGTTCCCGCGGTGTCAGTTTTGCGAACCGGCCCTCTATCTCCGCCAGACGCGAGACATCGCCGCGCTGCTGGGCATCCTTTTCAATGGCCCGGTGTACGCTGTCCAGCAGTGCCTGATCGTTGAATGGCTTTTCAATGAAATTCATTGCGCCCGCCTGCACCGCCCTGACCGCCATGGGTACGTCGCCGTGGCCCGTCACAATGATAATCGGCGGACACAGACGCTCTTTTGCCAGCCGCGCCTGCAGATCGAGACCGCTCATACCGGGCATGCGCACATCGAGCAGCAGGCAACCCGGCTTTTCCGGGTTGAAGCGCTCAAGATAGTCGTGGGCAGATTCGAAGCACTCCACCGGGAGACCGACCGACTCCATCAAAAGCTGGAGCGCATCCCGCACCTCCCGGTCGTCGTCAACCACGAACACGCTGGCCTGGTCGTTCATATCATTCAGCCTCCCGGATCACCGGCAGGGTAAATCGGAACACCGCGCCGGCGCCTGGCGCAGTATCCAGAAACAGGTTCCCATTGTGGGCCTCGATGATGCCCAGGCTGATCGACAGTCCCAGCCCCATCCCCTTGGGCTTGGTGGTGACAAACGGCGTGAAGAGCTGCTTTCTTGTCTCATCGTCAAGCCCCGGACCGCTATCGGCAACGGTGGTCACGACCCTCTTCGCATCGCCATCCATGCGGGTGAGGATATGTATTTCACGGCGCGGCGAATCCGCTTCGGCAATCGCATCGATGGCATTGCGCAACAGGTTCACGATCACCTGATCGATCTGAATGCGCTGTGCGGCCACCGCGCCGATATCCGGGCCCAGATCCGTGATAATGCGCACCCCCGCCCGGCTCGCTTCCGGTCTGATAAGGGTAAGCACCTCGACGATCAATTCGTTGATGTCGACCGGGGTGGATTCGGGCTGCTCCTTGCTGACGAATTTCCGCAGATGACGGATGATCTCTCCCGCACGCTCTGCCTGGGCGCCTATCCGCTCCAACACATCCGCACATTTTTCGCGGTCGACCACACCCGTCTCCAACATGCGGATGCAGGCGTGGGAGTTGGTCGCAATTGCGGTCAGCGGCTGGTTCAGCTCATGCGCAATACTCGATGCCATCTCTCCCATGGTACTGAGCCTGGCCACATGCGCCAGTTCCATCTGATGCAGACGTGCATCCTCTTCCGCCTGCTTGCGCACGCTGATATCCCGGAATACCACCACACTACCGACCACCTTCCCCCCATCGTCGCGGATCGGTGTACTGCTGTATTCCACCGGAAACGGGCTTCCATCCTTTTTCCAGAATACGTCGTCGTCGATGTAACGCGGTGTGCTGTCGCGAAAAGTGAGGTATACCGGACACTCCCAGGGCGCGTAGACGGAGCCATCCTTGTGTGAGTGATGCAGCATCTGGTGCTGGTTCCGGCCGATCAGCTCGTCCAGACCCCAGCCGGTGATCTCAGACATGGCGCGGTTGGCAAAAGTGGAGTTTCCCTCCAGATCGACACCGGAGATGCCGTCCGCGACCGAATTGAGGATCAGCTCATGCTGCTGCTCCAGATGAAGCTTGGAGCGTTTCAACTTCCGGTTGAGGCGCGCCACCCAGGTTGTCATGATGAACATCGATATCAGAAATGTCACCGCCAGCAACGGCCAGTACCAGTATTTTGTGACTGCATCGGACAGCGTGAACTTCCCGATATCCTGATAGGGCGGCAGGTGCAACTCTCTAAACAGTTCGTGCACCGACTGATAATCCAGCGGAACTGTCCAGCCGGCGTAGTTTCCGGCCTGCGCCGCAGGATGGAAGCGGGGCATACTCAACAGCGCAACCGCAACCCGCTGCGCCAGTTCATTCGACGTGTGCTGCAGTTTGCTGAACGGCCACTCGGGATAGAGCGAGGTCGAGCGAACGAACGGGAATTCGGAGCCGCGCTTTGGGCTGATGATACGAAACTCATCGAGATCGATCGTACCCGCCGACGCCATCCGTTCCAGAATATTGGTGCGCACCGTACCGACATCGACCCGGCCCTCCTTCACCGCCATCACCACCTGGTCGTGCACTCCGGTGAAGGTGAGGCTGGAAAGATCCGTATGCGGATCGATTCCGACACGCCGCATCTCTCGCCAGGCCATCTGAAACCCACCAAGCGAGGTCTCATCCACCGCAATCAGGCTTCTGCCGCGGAGATTCTCCAGGCTGTTGATGTCGCGTCTGTCTTTGCGCACGAAAACGACACCGCCAAATACATTGTAAGGCGTGCTGCCCACCAGGTTGTCCAGCGTGCTGATGCGGGATACCCGGTATTTCACCTCCATATTGACGTAAATACCAGAATTGACCAGAAGAAAATCGATCTGGGCAAACCTGACGGCAGGATCGACCTCATTGAAACCCAACGGAACCACTTCGAAGCGATATCCGGGAACGGTGGCATTAAGATAGTCCGCGGTGGGAGACCAGTTCCTCAGCGTCGCGGCGACGCCACGGTGACTCAGAACGCCGATTCGGATGAGTGGATCGACCGCGCCTGCCGTGCGCATCGACAGCAGCAGTATCAGCACTATAACCACGAACCTCCGATCCATGATACTCTCCGGTGCTTGGGGAGACTTCAGACTAGCAGAAAGCCGACAATCCGTCAGTTTCCGCCGCACTGGATAAATGGTGCAATTGACCTAATAATAATAGTGAGAATGTGGGTATCTGAGGGAGGGAACGGTCATGGCGAATTATCGAAACGTTCTGGTGGCGGTCGACTTCTCCGAAGAGAGCAATGCACTGGTCAGGAAGGCGTTGGAAATCGCAGCGAGAAACCAGGCGAGTTTGAGTCTACTCCACGTCGTGGAGTATACGAGTTCGATGTACGCAGGCGACATTCCGCTGCCGGAGGATCTGAATCTGGACCGGGATCTGGCGGATCAGGCCACACTCAAACTGAAAGCCCTGGCAGAGGAGAACGGCATTCCCGATGCGGCGCAGTTCGTGGAAATCGGAATACCCAAGCGTGAAATCGTGCGCCTCGCGGAAGAGCGTGCCGCCGACCTGATCATCGTCGGCAGCCATGGCCGCCATGGCCTGCAGCTGCTGTTGGGATCAACCGCCAACGGCGTACTTCATCAGGCGAAATGCGACGTACTGGCGGTCAGGGTGGGAAGTTAGGCAGAGGACGACATACGCAGCGCCGCACTGAATCACGGAACGCATTCCGATTTGCCCATGAAGTCCAGTTTTTGTCGGGGGCGGTCCCCTTACTTCGGTCCGCCCTTTTTTCAGGTTCAGTAACTCGGCGATTCGTACGCCTCCCTTTCGCGCCCCTCGACGATGGGTTTGACATAGATCTCCACACGCCGGTTGAGTTGGCGTCCTGCGGCGGTGGCGTTACTCTCTCTCGGTTCGGTCTCACCGCGGCCTTCGTAGCGGAGGCGGTCATAAGGCACGCCACGCTGTTCCAGGTAAGTTGACACACTCTTGGCGCGACGTTCGGATAAACTCTGATTGTAGCTCTCCGAGCCAGTGCTGTCGGTATGGCCGACAATGTGCACAATGGTGCGATCATACTTGATCAGCACATCGGCGAGCTTGTCCAGCGAAGGCCGGAAAGTCGGCTTTATCATGGATTGGTCCACGTCGAACGACACTTCGGAGTCGAGGCTGAGCTTAAGCGTGTCATCACGCAGGCGTTCGATCTCCAGCTGTTTGCTCTGCTGCTCCTCCAGCAGCGCTTTCTCGAACTCCTTCTGTTGGTTATCCATGTAATAACCGGCGCCGCCACCGGCCAGCGCGCCCACTGCCGCGCCCACAAACTTTCCCGATTTTCCATCGATCTGATGCCCGATGATCGCACCCGCCACCGCGCCGATCGCAGCCCCGGTCTTGGTGCGTCGATTGGGATCGTCGGTTGCACAGCCGGCCAACGCCGCCGCCACGGCAAACGCGATGGTGCATTTTGTCATGCCCTTCATTTACATTCTCCTTTAACCCGAATCAATCCGAAATATCAACCATTCGGCAATGGACCGCGAACAAAAGTTTCACCATGATTCAAACAGTCTCTTTTCGGATATTGAATAATAGAGTATCGATTGAGCCCTGCGTGCCATTCAGAGTGTGCACATCTGTGATTTGCGTGGCAGAACCGGACGATTAATCCACCCAGGCTCTGGCATTGTAGAATAGTCTCAGCCAGGGAGCCTGCTCGCCCCAGTCGTCCGGATGCCATGAATTCTGCACCGCGCGGATAACCCGCTCCGGATGCGGCATCATTATTGTGACCCGGCCATCTTCACTGCTGAGCCCGGCAATGGCGTCCGGAGAACCGTTGGGGTTCGCCGGATAACGGCTCGCCAGAGTGCCGTCGTTCTCCAGGTAACGTAAAACCACATCTGCAGCGGCGCTCCCGCGTTGCGCCTGGTCGCGAAATTCGGCTCTACCCTCGCCATGCGCAACCACGATTGGAATGACCGAACCCTGCATTCCCCGCAGCAGGATCGAGTTGCTCTGTTCCACACTGACGGTAACGAAACGGGCTTCGAACTGCTCCGAGCGGTTGCGTACAAAATGGGGCCAATGGTCCGCTCCCGGTATCAATTCGTGCAGATTCGAGAGCATCTGGCATCCATTGCAGACGCCAAGGGTAAAACTCTCTCCGCGCCTGAAAAAGGCTTCGAACTGGTCGCGCGCACGGGAGTTGAACAGAATCGATTTGGCCCAACCCTCGCCGGCTCCCAGTACATCACCATACGAAAATCCACCGCAGGCCGCCATTCCCTTGAATTTATCCAGCGTAACACGCCCTTCGATGAGGTCTGACATGTGCACATCGATGCAATCGAAACCGGCCCGGTGGAACGCATTCGCCATCTCGATCTGGCCATTGACCCCCTGTTCGCGCAGAATCGCAACAAGCGGCCGGACACCGGTGGCGATCATGGGTGCGGCCGGATTCTCTTTGGGATCGAAACTCAGCTCCACCTGAATGCCCGGGTCCCGATCATCTGATATGCGTTCGAACTCTTCGCGCGCGCACTCCGGATTGTCACGCAGTGCCTGCATCGCACTGCTGGTTTCGGACCATAGCTGTTGCAGCTGCGCGCGGCTGGCACTGAAAACTGTGTTTCCGCCGCGGGAGATATTAATGGTCTGATTCCCGTTGACCGTGCCAACGACATGAGAGTGGTGACCAAGCCCGGCATCGTGCAGCGTTTTGAGTACCTGGTCGGTATCCTGGTGCAGCACCTGGATTACCGCACCCAACTCTTCATTGAACAGCACCGCCAGATCGTCCTCACCGAGATCATCTATCTGCAGCTCCAGTCCGCAGCGGCCGGCAAATGCCATTTCGCACAGCGTAACGAACATGCCGCCATCCGAGCGGTCATGGTAGGCGAGCAACAGGCGGTCCCGATTCATCTCCTGAATCACCTCAAAAAATCGCTTGAGCGCCTGCGGGTCATTCAGATCGGGACCGCTCCGGCCCAGCTGCCCGTAAACCTGAGCCAGGGCCGAGGCACCGAGGCGGTTTTGCCCCTTGCCCAGATCGATCAATATCAGATCGCTGTCCCCCCGGTCTGTACGCAGCTGAGGGGTCAGTGTAAAACGGACGTCTGATACTGGTGTGAAAGCGCTGACGACAAGTGACAGCGGCGCCGTTACCTCGCGCTCTTCACCATGCTGTTTCCACACAGATTTCATGGACATGGAATCCTTGCCTACCGGAATTGCCATACCAAGCGCCGGGCAGAGCTCCATACCCACGGCTCTTACCGTATCGTAAAGATTGGCGTCTTCACCGGGATGGCCGGCCGGCGCCATCCAGTTGGCTGAGAGCTTGATATTGCCGATCCGGTCAATCGCCGCCGCGGCCAGATTGGTGACGGCTTCGCCGACCGCCATGCGCCCTGAAGCCGGCGCATCCAGCAGCGCCAGTGGCGTACGCTCGCCAATCGCCATGGCTTCGCCGTTGTAACCGAGATAATCCGCAAGGGTCACCGCGAGATCGGCCACCGGCACCTGCCATGGCCCCACCATCTGGTCACGCGCCACCTGCCCGGTAATGGAGCGATCACCGATGGTGATCAGAAAGGTTTTATCCGCCACGGTTGGCAGGCGCAACACCCGCAGTACAGCCTCTCTCAGTTCGACGCCGGCTAATTCCAGCTCCGGCTTGGGGAATGTACGGTGCCTGACGTCGCGCAGCATACGCGGTGGTCTGCCGAACAGCAGCGGCATTGGGATATCGATGGGATGGTTCTCGAAATAACTGTCACCCAGCAGTAATCTCTCATCCGCGGTCGCCTGGCCGACGACAGCGTAGGGACAACGCTCTCTTTCGCAGATCGCTTCAAATGCCTCCAGCCGTTCTGTGTCTATCGCCAGAACATACCGCTCCTGAGCCTCGTTGCACCAGATCTCCAACGGAGACATACCCGGTTCGTCATTGGGCACCTGCCGCAATTCGAAACTTCCCCCTCGAGCCGCATCGTGCACCAGTTCAGGCAGTGCATTGGAGAGACCGCCGGCACCGACATCGTGAATGAACAGAATCGGATTTTCCGCTCCGCTCGACCAGCAGCGGTCAATCACCTCCTGGCAACGGCGCTCCATCTCCGGATTGGAACGTTGTACCGAAGCGAAATCCAGATCCTCCTGGGAGGCGCCGCTGGCCATCGATGACGCCGCGCCTCCACCCAGGCCGATCAACATCGCGGGACCGCCGAGCACCACCAGCTGCGAGCCTGGGGGAAAACTGCACTTTTCGATCATTCCCTCACTGATGCTGCCGACGCCGCCAGCCAGCATGATCGGCTTGTGATAACCGCGCAGCTCCGTTCCGGATGGTCCGGTCACCCACTGTTCATAGGTACGGAAATAACCGCAAAGGTTGGGGCGGCCGAATTCATTGTTAAAAGAGGCGCCGCCGACAGGACCCTCAAGCATGATATCCAGGGCGGAATCAATACGCTCAGGTTTTCCGTTGTCCGACTCCCAGGGCTGCTCTGCCCCGGGAATGCGCAGATTCGAGACCGAGAAACCGGTCAGTCCTGCTTTCGGTTTGGCGCCGCGTCCGGTAGCTCCCTCATCCCGAATCTCACCGCCGGAACCCGTGGCGGCGCCCGGAAAAGGTGAAATAGCCGTGGGGTGGTTGTGCGTCTCCACCTTCATCAGTATGTGGAGACTTTCTCGGCTGTATCCGTAGCTGTGATCCCGCGGATCAGGCAGAAAGCGCTCGCCTTCGGGACCCGTCATCACCGCGGCGTTGTCCTTATAAGCCGACAGGACGTTTTCAGGCGAGCAGTCCGTACTGTTGCGGATCATTTCAAACAGGGTTTTTGACTGAGGTTCTCCATCGATCACCCAGTCGGCATTGAAAATCTTGTGCCGGCAATGCTCGGAATTGGCTTGCGCGAACATCATCAGTTCGACGTCGCTGGGATTTCGCTTCAACCCGGTGAAACTTTCCACCAGATAATCGATCTCTTCGTCGGAAAGTGCCAGTCCAAGCGTCTGGTTGGCCAGCTCAAGCGCCGGTTTTCCCCCGCCCACCACATCGATACGGGAAAACGACCGGGGCTCGGCGTGGGTAAACAGGCAGTCCGCGCCCTCGGTATCGTAGAGCACCGCCTCAGTCATGCGGTCGTGCATCAACGCCACCAGTTTTCTTATCCGATCGTCATTCGGCGTGTCCGCATAAGAGAGATAGTGTGCGACACCCCGTTCCAGCCGCCTGATTTTGCCCAAACCGCAGTGTCTGGCTATGTCGGTAGCTTTACTGGACCAGGGGGATATTGTCCCGGGGCGCGGGACAACCAGCACCAGCAAACCCTCGGGCTGGTGCTCCACCATCCGGGGGCCATGTTTCAACACCTGCTCCAGAATCCGCAGTTCGGGCGTATCCAGAGCTGCTTCAAGATCCGCAAAATAGAGGTATTCGGCATAAACGCCGACCCGCACACCGGTCGCCTGTTCCAAACGCCGTTCCAGCTTTTTGATGCGAAAATCCGAGAAAGCGGGAGCACCGCGGAGAATGAGCATGATTCACCTTGTCATTGCTGCTGAGAACAGAGTGTTAATGATACTGCAAGAGATGATATTTTTCTCATCGCACAGCAGGGATCATTCGGCCGAGTTTCAGGGACGGGACGATCGCCGGAGGCTTGTGACAGGCCGACAACGGGAAATTTAGCTCCGGAGAAGAGGGAATTTCAGATACAACCAGAGAGCGTATTCCGCCAAGTTCAATGCAAAAAAAGAGCGGTTATCAAACCGCTCTTCATCGTATGCAGGCCTGGCGGGAACGTTAACCGACCACGGCTTTTTTTCTTCTGCGGGACACTTCCATCCCTACCAGACCAACCATCAACACGGCCAGCGCGCCCGGCTCGGGAACCGACTTCGATTCGCCGGGAATACTGCCTTGCAGCCTGATCGCGTCGTTCCCACAGTTCTGTGTCCAGGACAAGGCGTAGTAGACAGGGTCGTTGTTTTGAGCTGTTAATCCGATCATCGCCAATGGGATCGCCGCCTCGATGACGTAATAGTCGTCCCATCCTGAATCCGGTGATACATCCCACATCGCCGGATTACACCCCATGCTGTTGGAGCACCAGTCCGGCTTCCAGAATTTGGAATCATTGTCGTAATCCAATGCGACCGAGCCCACCGCTGTCCCTTGCAGCAGCGCCGTTTTCTCGGTCCCGTCGGTTCCGCTCAACCCATGAGCCCAGACGGCATCCTTGACCAGTGTACCCTTCGCGAAGCTCTGCTGTGATGAAAACGGTACCGGTTGTGGGGAGGTATAATCGAGGTGGCCTATTCTTCCGGTGGTTTCCACGCCGTATTGATACTGGTCGGTTCCGAGCAGAAATTCATGGTCTCCGGTATAAATGCCGATGTCACCCGGGTCCCAACAACCGGAAACGTAACCACTGCAGCCTGCCGCTCCGAGGTGCTCAGGTGTACCGGTGACAATAGCGATGTAAAGCGTATCCGCGGACACAGCCGAGTACATCGCCGCTGCTTCGTATATGTGACCTCCGTTGAGGCCATCCCCGGGAGTGCGCGTGTACCCATCTTCAACCGTGTAGACAACGCTTCCCATTGGCTTCCAGCTGCTGTTACTGCCATTGGTCTGCATCTGTTGACCGTCGGTGGTCGGTTCAAACCTGAGATACGGATTGCCAATGTTGTAACCACTGGAATAACTGGAATAGGTCGCCGATGCAGGTGCGTTACTCAGCCAGTCGTCCAGTTTTCCATCCACGTCGTACGCTGAAGCGTTTCCCCAAATG
Source organism: Gammaproteobacteria bacterium (assembly GCA_020445405.1). Taxonomy (GTDB): domain Bacteria; phylum Pseudomonadota; class Gammaproteobacteria; order Chromatiales; family Chromatiaceae; genus HKST-UBA178. The sequence continues at coordinate 15,910 of JAGRGQ010000017.1, forward strand.
CCCATTGCCAAGGCTGCTGTAATTATTCTGTATTTTTTTAGCATTAGATGTGCACTCTAAGATAGATACTTCAAATACATCTTCTGAACAATTCGATTAGCAAATATCAAGCCAATGAATAAAAATCACTTATAAAACAACCAGAAGGCGCAACCGCCCCGTCTGAGTACCTGCAAAAACGGCCGCAGGTGTAAAAAACTCTGACAACATCACCGGCTGCCTCAGTATCACCCTCCCCCGTCACACCGGTGAAACTGCCAGAACCATACAGAAGGATTCGATCCCGCCAAAGTGAACAGCACTACCTGGATACTACCGACTGTTTCCAATCCGGGCCAGCAATTCGCGCGCCTCCGTTTCTTCCTTAAACAGTTTTTCAGTCGCCAACGCCGCTTCAAGTTCTTGTTTTGCCTCTATATTTCTGCCAAGTCCATGGAGAGCCACCGCAAGATGATAGTGTACCTCCGGCTGCTGCGATGCGCGCGCGCGGGCCTGTCTGAGATATGCCAACCCCTCTTTGAAATTGCCTTGCCGAACCAGAATCCAACCCAGTGTATCATTGGATGCCGGGTGCTTTGGTGCAAGCTGGTAGGCTTGTTGCGCAGAAGCGAGCGCCCGCGGATCATGGGCTATCTGGTAAAGACCCGCAAGGTTGTTGTGGATCTGAAAGTCATCAGGTCTCTGTTGCGCCAGGATCTCGTACTGTTTTATCGCTTCATCCAGGCGGTCAGCGCGACGATGCAGTGCGGCAAGCAGCCGGCGAATCTGATAATCACCCGGATTTTTCTCGAGCCATGCTTTGAGCCGCCCGATGCCTCTATCGCTGTTGCCCGCGGCCTGCTCGGCTCGGAACAAATTCAGAAGAAGGCCCGAACTCGGCTCACGGTCAAAACCGGCCGCATAAGCTTCTGCCGCGCCGGCGAAGTTCCGGGTCTGCATATAGAGATCCCCGGTCAGGCGATATCCAAGCGCCAGACTCGGGTAATCTTTCTGCAGTTGCAGCGCAAGCGCTATGGCCTGGTCGGCGTGGCCAAGCCGCATTTCCAGCAGAATCCTGCTTCCCCGTGCCGGCAGGTACTCCGGATCTTTTTTCAGCGCCATATCCAACGCTTTGCCGGCAGCTTCCAGATCGCCTGCCTGCATAAGCAGGACTCCTATGCGCTGTAATGTAGCCAAAGATTCCGGATTGCCCTGATAGACGATCCGGAAGAAGCGGGCCGCATTCTCGTTCCTTCCCATAGCCAGGTTCGCTTTGCCCATCAGTTCCATTACCGACGGCGTTCCCGGCTCCAGCTGGCCCAGCTGCGTGGCAACCTCGAGTGCGGCTTCCGGCTGCCCTGTCCGCAGGTACAGATTCGCCAGGCGCAGCAGATCCTGGGCAATACCGGTCTGGCTTTCGGTATTGCGAATCTTGACCAGCCAGGAGATCGCCTGCGGATACTCTCCCCTGAGTTCTTCGATATTCGCCATACCCCTCATGGCACGCACTTCCTCGGGCAATCTGCGCAGGATCTGGTCATAGCGGGCGCGTGCGGCGTCAAATTTCTTTTCGCTGATATCAAGGTTTGCCAAATTCAGTTGCGGTGGGAGAAACTCCGGATTGAGCTGTACGGCTTTTTCAAAAGCGTCCCGCGCAGATTGGATATCCCGCTTCCTCAGAAGCGCGGCGCCGGCCAGATTGTAGACCATTGGATTGTCCGGGTGTTCCGCCTGCAGCGTCGCAGTTGTTGCCAGCGCTTTATCGAAATCCCCTCTCCGCAGTTGCATGATGGCGAGCATCAATCCCGGCCTGGTCTGACTGACATCCATCTCCAGCGCTGTTTCGAGTTCCCGCATCGCCGCTTCGGGCTGTCCACTTCCCAGGCGGCTGAGCGCCAACCGGGTGCGCAGGGACGCGAGATCGGGTTTCAGAGCTGCTGCCCTGTCCAGCATCTCCGTAGCTTCGTCGTAGCGTTGTGCATTCAGAAAGGCGGTGCCGAGCAGGGTAAGCAGTTCCGCGTTATCCGGATGATCCGCCAGCATGGGTTTCAAGATCACGATGACGCCGTCGCTATCGCCCTTTTTCATCAGGACTTCGGCTAGCACCATCCTCGGTTGAAGATGATGGGGATGTATCTCCAGGTAGTGTTTTAGGTAAACCTCCGCTTTGTCCAGGTGGTTTTGGAGATACTGCAGCGTTCCCAGCAGCAGCAGGGTTGGACCGTGACTGTTGATAAAGCTGGTATTCAGCGTGGATAGCGTTTGCGAAATCTCATTAATTTTCGTTTTCGCTTCATTGTATTTCCCCGCCTGTGCAAGCAGCATGGCTTTTAAATAGTTTGCAGCAAAATTGTCTGGCGCATTTTTCAGGATAAAATCGACATCTTCCCCGGCGGCCGCACTCCTTCCCTTGTTAATCAAAATCGCCGCCCTGCTCAGGCGCGCCCGTACATGTTGCGGGTCCTTGTTTATGGACTTATTGAGATTTTCCAATGCAAGGTCAGTCTGCCCCCGGAGGCGTTGTATCTCCCCCTTGCCGTACCATGTTTCCGCTTCATCAGGACCGAACTTCTCCGCCTCTTCAACAAGCTTTTCGGCAGAATCAAGGTTGCCACTCTGAATCTCCACCGTTGCCAGTCCGAGGATCGGGCCCGGCTCGTTGGGTGAAAGCCGCCTGGCTTGGACAAAGGTTTTCTCTGCCTGCTCCGTTTGCCCGAGATGCAGGTACGCATTCGCCCGCAGAACCAGGATCTGTGTCTCTACGGCAGTAGCGCGGCCGCCACTTCTGACCTCCTTGAGGAGTTGCTCGTACTTTCCCTGAATCAGATAGGTACTGCCGAGAAGAACCACAACCTGGTCCTCGTCAGCACCGCTGGAGAGTGCAGTCTTCAGATCATTCTCAGCGGCAATCGCATCTCCGGCGTGTAACTGGCTTTGGCCAAGCAATATTCTGGAAGGCAGATGTTTTGGATTTTCGCGCAGCGCATTTTTCAACAGGATTATCGCCGCCTGGTAATCTTTTTGATTGAACCGCTCAACGGCGGATTCATAAAAATCCGCCGCGGATTTTGCCAATGTGTTGAGACAAAATGTAACCAGGATTACTGCAGTCAAAAGCCGTGTTATCAAGGGGATATGGCTCCATACAAAACGCTGAAACAGATCCTTGACGGAAAACCGAAACAGCCTCGAAAATCGCTAATACCGCTGGAGTTTTACAGTTCGAAATCGGAAGCTTTTTCCGGGGATTATAAGCTCACTTGCCGAGAGAGGATGCTAACGCTTAAGCATTCCATAAAAATGAAACTCCAACTTACAGCCTTATACAATAGCCCAGGAACAGGATCAAATAAACGGCTTTAAGTTCTGAACTTAACGATCAGGAAAAAAACGCTTTTTCTGACCATTCTTCGAATAGAATGCAGTGACCCGCAGCCGTCACCGGTCCGCTCCGCAATGCAGAGACGGTACAATTCCTGCGGCCGGTTACCGTCAGAATGGATGTACCGCTTAAGTTACACTCTGTTCCATTCGGGCCTCTGCAGCAACCAACAGCCGGCCAGTGCCCGCTTATCGCAGCAGACGCTCAGCGAGCAACCCGGCTACCAGCAGGTGTCCCTGCGGGGTGAGGTGTCCCTCGTGAGGATAATACAGCCCGTTTTTTCCGCTCTCATGCGCGTCGCGCAGTGCGGTTGCCAGATCGATTGTCTCGATGCCCGCCATGGTGGAAAGATCGCTTAATATCGAGCGACGCAGGAAATCCTGGTACCCTGCCGAGAGACTGCCCGGATTCTCGACAAACGAGCGGCCTGGAAGCAGCGCCAGCGTAAGTTCCGCCCTTAGTTCACGCGCGCTTCCGGATATACGCTCGACCAGGGCCCGGAAAAGCGCGAGGTTGTAACCGAATCTCGCCTGGAAGCCTGCTTCGTCACCGCGAAAGTCCGGCTGGAAGAGTCCCAAGCGGCGCGTGATCTCAAAACCACCGAGCCAGCGCTGCAGGTTGGTGGGTGGCGGCTGCGATTCACCCAGCACCAGATTGGTCAAGTTGTCCGTGCGCACTGCCGCGGGCTTGGTCTCGCTGGGCACAGGCGTGTTGAGCAACTCCAGGCTACCATCGGGGTTCAGGCGAAAATAGGGCTTGGCATGATCTCCCTGGAGCGGAAAAGGACGCGCGTTGTCGAACAGGTCGTTGCCGAGATAGACCACCAGCACCAGCACATCGGGCTTGAACAGACTGACTCTGTCCCGGATCATCAGATATTGCTGGTCGGTACTGTATCCCGGCACACTGAAATTGAGAAACTCGGCCGCTGTACCCGCCTCATCCAGCAGATGCACGAATGTCCGGTCGTCATTCACCCCCTGACCGAAGGCAAAACTGTCTCCAATCACCGCATAACGGCGCGCCCCCGGCTGCGCCGGCAGCCTACCGCGCAATCCGAACCGGTTGACGTGGTATTCGACATCGAAGTCATAGTGCTTGTGCGAGCCGAACCAATTGGGCTTGAGACGCCAGCCCAGACGCGGATCGTAAAGGACCATGCCGGGCGCAAGACGGTCGCTCTGCTCAATCGTCTGGCGCTGATAGGAAAGAAACCATTCAACAGCGTACAGGCTGATTCCGGTACTCAGACAGACTGTAAGAAACAGAAAAGAAAGGTGCCGTGAACAAGACCTCCCTGCGCCTGAGCCGCTCTTTGTTTCCGCCTCTTCCAAATCAGCGCTCATCTATCGCTACCGGGTTTCAAACTCGCATCAATGAGAATCGATACGACGGCCGTGGAACAGGGAATAGTAACGGACGTTGGCAGGTGCATGGGATATCACACCGGAGATCACCAGAATTGCGAGAAACAGGGGTAATCGCTGGGACGGTATCAGCGGCATCAGGCTCAGCAGCAGCAATTTCAGCAGAATGGCCTGACCGCGGAGCTGAATCAGCCAGACTCCGCTGTTCCAGACCGCAATCGCTGTCAGCCCCACACCGGACCAGAGGGTTAAATCAAAAAATGAGCGCCATAAGTCCCCATCTGCCGGATAGAAAAATCCACCGCCAACACCGGCGATACCGATGAGATGCAGCGTACGCAGCAGGATGTTGACCCAGCGCTGCCCTGGGAAAAAACGGGACTCTGCGGGAAAAAGCAGCCGTTTCAATTGCATGCATCATCCTCATCGGAATTCTCAAAGTACCCGTTTGACAACGACAAGCGCCTCAGGGCCGCGAAAGATAAATACACCGATCTTCCGGCTGTTCCCTGGCCCGTTACCCTCTGCCCTGATGTCGGCGGCACCTCCGGTCAGCAACGTCGCATTCATCTATCGTCCCAAGCGGCGTTATTGACAGGCGGCCCGCTCACACATCGAACCATTCGCTCGCGCGGTCCTGACAGGTGAGCGTCAGCCGATTTTCGATCCCGGGTACGGCCGAAACCAGTGCCGCCCGGGCCAGGCCCGGCGTATTATTTTTTTCGCTGACATGGCCCACTACCAACCGTTTCAATCCGGGATGTTCAACCTGCTCCAGCAACTCAGCCGCCTGGCAGTTACTGAGATGGCCCAGCGTTCCACCGACACGCCGTTGCAGAGAAATCGGGTATGGACCATTGGCCAGCATCTCCCGGTCATGATTACACTCCAGCAGCAGTGCGGTGCAGTTTGCCAGCATCTTCACGATATGTGGCGTAACCACCCCAACGTCCGTCAACACGCCGAAGCGCGCACTGGATGTTTCAAATACGAACTGAACAGGTTCGCGTGCATCATGGGGCACAGGATAGGCAGTTACCCGCAGGTCACCGATGAGAAAGGATGTCCGGTGTCCATGGATAACTCGAACATCGGGCAACTGACCCAGGTGCCGGCAGTGTAAAGTGCCATGGGTAAGCCATACCGGCAAACCGAACCGACGAGCCAGAACGCCAACACCGCGTATATGGTCCTGGTGTTCATGGGTAACCAGAATGCCATCCAGGCTTTCCGGGGTAAATCCGAATGGCAACAGCCGCTTTTCCAGCTCCCGGGCCGGGAATCCGCAATCGAGCAGCAGACGGGTATTGTCGCTCTCGATCAGGGTGGCGTTGCCGCGGCTGCCGCTACCCAGTGAAGCGAATCGCACCTACTGCCCGTCCACCGCCCGACAGGACGCGTCGCCGGCGGTCACAGGCGGTAAGCACTCTGCCGTTGAGGCGAAACGGGGCACTAACGGATCTGCTCCTGAATCAGCGTGAGAATGCGCTTCGCGGTATCCGAATTGTCACGTACGCCCTTGGCGTTCAATACCGATATTTCCGTAGCTTGAGCGCCCTCAACCAGTTTTATCCAGTACTGGCTCTCTTTGTCTATTTCCGCTTCGTCCACGTTCCAGAATACCAGCTTGCTTAAGAAACCCTTCTTTTCGGGCGTGCGCATCGGGTCATTGTAGCGAACGTAATAGATACCCTCGGAACGGTTGCGGTCTTCAACTGCAAATCCGACCCGATCGAGTGCCACACCTGTCAATCTCCAGGAGCGGTCGAAACTCTCATTTACCGTCAACGATACCTGATCGCCGGTCTGGTTCAGACGGGAGCGCGGTTTGCGTTGCCTCTCCTTTGCTCCCGCCAGTCGCGCCGCCGCTGCCTCGTCTGAGCTGCCGAGATAGACCATGATGCGCCGGAGCATCGCGACTTCGAGTCCCGGATCGGGTTCTCGCGGATTCCACACCGTACGCTCCACCGTGCCTTGCCCATCCTGGATTATTTTCTCCTGCATGCCGCGGTGAGTCAGATACAGCTCGGTGGTACCGGGAGAGATTCCATTCTCTATTCGCACCCGGAACTGGTCCCGTGTCGATGCGGAGTAGAGCCCGCCCGCTATGCGCCGGAAGGTGTCGGTTATAAAGTCGCTGCTGATATCCGCCAGGTTTTCCAGCCAGCCGGTGACGATAATGCCGACGGTAGGATCCTGCTCCTCCAGCAGAATGCCGTTATCCTGCCAGAATTCGATCACCTGAAACCAGATATCGTCCGGCTTCCCTTTGATCACAAGCCAGTGCTGGTCACCATCGCGCATGACCTCGATATTTTCCACTTTCGGCAGCACACCTTTGTCTACCGACGCGGTTCCGGTAAACGGCCGACTCTTCTCGAACTGGGACAGCGTCGCTGCATGGGGAGCACCGGCCCCGGGTATCACCAGTTCGTCCTGGATGCTGCTCCTGGTCAGATCCGGAGGAATCTCCAGATTTTTCTCCGCCTGTTTGCTCTTCTTGTACTCCACCTTGCGGTCGGGCAGCACTTTATCGACGCCCGGCAACATGCCGCAACCGGCGACAGTTACCGCCAACAATAACGAAAGCGGGAAAATTCTTGCGTTTTTCAGTAGGTTCATTCAGATAATTCCAGCTTTGGACAGGGCCTGTCGTACGGCATCGTGATATTGCCCGGAGAGCCGTGTCATAGGCAACCGCAAACCCGGGGGGATACGACCCATCTCCTCCAGTGCCCACTTTACCGGAATGGGGTTGGACTCTAGAAACAGTGCTTTGTGCAGGTCGGCCAGACCACTGTCGATGCGCCCGGCTTCCGCTGCATCACCCCGCAACGCGGCAGCCACCATCCGGTGCATGGCCGATGGGGCTACATTGGCGGTAACCGATATGCAGCCCCGACCGCCCCGAAGAACGAACTCCCGGGTGGTGGCGTCATCTCCGCTGAGAAGTATAAAATCCGGACCGCAAAGCTCCCGCAGCTGCGGTACGCGCTCCAGGTCTCCGGTAGCCTCCTTGATACCGATGATATTGGGGAGTTCAGCCAGTCGCGCAACGGTATGAGGCAGCATGTCGCAGGCAGTCCTTCCCGGCACGTTATAGAGCAGCTGGGGGATAGCCACGGCCTCCGCCACCGCCTTGTGGTGCAGGTAGAGCCCCTCCTGAGTCGGCTTGTTGTAGTAGGGCGTGACCAGCAGGCAGGCGTCGGCGCCTGCCTGCGCCGCACACCGGGTCAGAGAGATCGCCTCGCTGGTCGAGTTGGCACCGGTGCCGGCGATTACCGGGATACGGCCGGCGGCAAATTCGACCACCTGCCGGATCACGTTGCAGTGCTCCGTCTCGTCCAAAGTGGCGGATTCACCGGATGTCCCCACGGCGACAATGGCATCGGTGCCCTGCTCCACGTGCCAGTCGACCAGTGCATGCAGGCTCAGTTCATCGACACCGCCGTCCAGTCCCATGGGTGTGACCAACGCGACAATACTGCCTTGAAACATGTAAATTATCCCGGAATATTAGGCTCAATTTATTATTTTAAAGCGCGAACCCGGACGCTGACAAGGCGTGTAACCCGGAGAGCGCCAGACAACTCTGCTGCATCTGCAGCCTACGCCATTCCGGGAGCTGCCGGTAACGGCTTTGCAGCAGGTATTAATTCAGAAGCGACCCCGCGCCATATCATCAGACGCTGGCTTAAACCATGCCAACGAAGCTAAACTGCATCCCAACACAGCACTCTGGAGCCTCGCCAAAAATGCCTGCAAAAAAATCCTCTCTGGTACTGACTTTGTTGGGCGAGGACCGTTCCGGTATCGTGGATCAGCTGTCCAAGGCGATCTTCGACCTCGACTGTAACATCAACGACAGCCGAATGACGGTTCTTGGTGGCGAATTTGCCATCATTCTGCTGATCGAGGGCAACTGGAACGCGCTGGCAAAACTGGAATCCAATTGTCCGGCGCTGGAGCAGCAACTGGGTATGAAAATCATGGCCAGGCAGACCCGGGGGCGTAGACGTGAATCAGAGCTGCTGCCTTACGAAGTCGACGTAGTGGCGCTTGACCGGCCCGGCATAGTACACCATCTCGCCAGCTTCTTTTCCCGGAGGAAGATAAATATCGAGGACATGGCCACCAGCAGCTACGCTGCCGCCCACACCGGCAGCGCGATGTTCTCGGTCCACATCGTCGTCAGTATTCCGGCTGATGTGCACATTGCATCCCTGCGTGAAGAGTTCATGGAGTTTTGCGACGCCATGAACCTGGATGCGGTGTTGGAACCGATCAAACTATAGGTTTTTCGATTACAGGATTCTCTAATGAGTCAAATCGCGGTTGGCAAGCTTATCCCCGACGCCGAACTCCACCTTACAGGTGACAAAAGCGCAAACTTAACCGATTTCCGGGGCAAAATCCTGGTGCTCTATTTTTATCCAAAAGCAAGTACACCCGGTTGCACGCAGGAGGGGCTGGACTTCAAGGCGGCCATAAACAAATTCAAACGCCAAACCGCGGTTGTCATCGGTGTCTCGCGGGACGCGCTTAAAACTCAGGAAAATTTTAAGGCCAAACAGGAGTTTCCCTTCGATTTGGCTGCGGATCCCGACGAAAAGCTGTGCACCACCTTCGACGTCATCAGACTGAAGAAAATGTACGGCAGAGAGGTGCGGGGAATCGAGCGCAGCACTTTTATCATCGATGCCGACGGCATACTCCGGTTCGAGTGGAGAAAGGTGAAAGTCAAAGACCATGTCAACCAGGTGCTGGCGGCGATCAAAGCATTGAAAGCATGAACGCCAGTCATCCGGGGCGTCGACTTTTTATCCTCGACACTAATGTGCTGATGCATGACCCCACAGCGATTTTCCGGTTTCATGAGCACGATATTTTTCTGCCCATGAAGGTGCTGGAAGAGCTTGACCAGGGCAAGAAGGGCATGTCTGAAGTGGCCCGTAATGTGCGTCAGGCCTCGCGTTTCCTGGATGACCTTATCGCAGGCGCCAGAAAACAGGAGATCGATGCCGGTTTGCCCCTGCCCGCACCAAATAACGGTCCCAGTATCAATTCCACATCACACGGGCGCCTCTTTTTCCAGACCGAGACACTGCCCAAACTTCTGCCTGGCTCGTTGCCGGGCAATACTCCGGACAACAATATTCTGGGGACGGCGCTCGCACTGCAGGAGAAGTTCCCGGACAGCAATGTGACGCTGGTGTCAAAAGATATCAACCTGCGGATCAAAGCCGCGCTGATCGGCATCAGTGCGGAAGACTATTACAACGACCAGGCGCTGGAGGATGTCAGCCTGTTGTACAGCGGCGAGGAGTCGATAGCAGGGGATTTCTGGGAGAGACACTCAACGGGGACCGACGTCTGGCAGCAGGACGGACGAACCTTCTACCGTATCAAGAGCCCCAGACCCGGACACTGTTATCCCAATGAGTGCCTGTTCATCGCGGGGAAACAAAGCTTCGAGGCGATAGTCAAGCGTCAGGATAGCGAGGAGATCATCATCGAACTGTGCAGAGATTACCGCGACCATAAACATGCTGTCTGGGGTATCTCCGCGCGCAACAGGGAGCAGAATTTTGCACTGAATATGCTGATGGATCCGGACATCGACTTCGTCACGCTGCTGGGCACGGCCGGTACCGGTAAGACCCTGCTTGCGCTCGCCGCCGGTCTTGCCCAAACGCTCGACCGGAATCTGTACCGCGACATCATCATGACCCGGGTGACGGTACCGGTGGGCGAGGACATCGGTTTTCTGCCGGGCAGCGAAGAGGAGAAGATGACGCCCTGGATGGGTGCATTAATGGACAACCTGGAGGTACTGACTCAAACCGAAGGCGGTGAATGGGCCCGCGCCGCCACTGACGACCTGCTGCGCTCGCGCATTCACATCCACTCGCTCAATTTCATGCGTGGCCGTACTTTTCTGAACAAGTACATCATTCTGGACGAAGCACAGAATCTGACGCCCAAGCAGATAAAAACGCTGATCACCCGCGCCGGTCCGGGAACAAAGATAGTCTGTCTCGGCAACATTGCCCAGATCGACACACCCTACCTCACCGAAATCACCTCCGGACTGACCTACGCGGTGGACCGCTTCAAGCACTGGGAACACAGCGGCCATATCACACTGCTGCGGGGTGAGCGTTCGCGGCTGGCAGATTTCGCCTCGGACGCGCTCTAGCCCCAATACCTCACCGGTCAGACGCCGAATGCGGGCGTGGCAGAGTCTGGCGAACCGACTCTACTCCCCCAGCATAAATAGAACCTATCTGACACTCCCCCGCGGCCGTGGGGACTGTGGGATGAGTTCTAATCTGTTATTTGGAGAGCACGCCGATCCCGGCATCCAGACCTGCAAGGGTCAGTGGAAACATACGGTCTTGCAGCTGTTGACGTATCATTTGCGTGCTGCTGCTGTATTTCCAGTAGTCGGGCTCACTCGGATTCAACCAGATCACCTTATCCCAGGTATCGATAATCCGCTGCATCCAGACTTGCCCCGGCTCCTGATTCCAGTGCTCAACGCTGCCGTTCTCCACCATCAGCTCGTACGGCGACATGGCGGCATCGCCGACGAAGATAACCCGGTAATCGCGGCCATAGGTGTGCAGCAGATCCAGTGTGGATATCGATTCGCTGAAACGCCGGTGGTTGCTGCGCCAGACTTTTTCGTAGACGCAGTTATGAAAATAGAAATGTTCAAGGTGCTTGAATTCGCTGCGGGCGGCCGAGAAGAGCTGTTCGCACTCGCGAACGTAAGGGTCCATGGAGCCACCGACGTCGAGAAACAACAGTACCTTGACCGCGTTATGACGCTCGGGCACCATCTTGAGATCCAGAAAACCCGCATTGCGGGCGGTGGAGTCGATTGTATCATCCAGATCAAGCTCCTCAGCCGCGCCACTGCGGGCAAACTTGCGCAATTTGCGCAGTGCCACCTTGACATTGCGGGTGCCGAGTTCGACGCCGTCGTCCAGATCCCGGAACTGCCGCTTTTCCCACACCTTCACAGCCCGCCTGTGGCGACTTTCGCCGCCAATTCTTATCCCCTCCGGGTTGTATCCCCCGTGACCGAAGGGTGAGGTTCCGCCGGTTCCTATCCACTTGTTGCCGCCGGCATGGCGCCCCTGCTGTTGCTCCAGACGTTTTTTCAACGTCTCGAGCAGTTTATCCAGTCCTCCCAACGACTCAATTTTCGCCATCTCCTCCTCGCTGAACATCCGTTTCAGCTCCTGGCGCAACCACTCATCGGGTAGCAGCGCCTGCATGAAGCCTTCGATCTGCTGCAGCCCGTGAAAATAGCCGCCAAACGCCCGGTCGAAGCGATCAAAATACTTTTCGTCCTTCACCAGGCAGACGCGGGCCAACAGATAAAAATCATCCACGCTGGCAAACGCCAGCTTGTGATCCAGTGCATCAATCAGCAGCAGAAGCTCCTTGATCGTGACCGGCAGCTGGGCTTTACGCAGCGACAGGAAGAAATCGATCAGCATCCGGTACTCCAGGCGAATCCCATAGCCGTGTTTTGTGAACCGTCCCTATCTCGATTCCCGGCGCACCATGAAAGCGAGTCTTTCCAGCATATGTACATCCTGCTCGTTTTTCAGCAGCGCGCCGTAAAGCGGTGGAATCGCCTTACTGCTCTCCTTTCCCTGCAGAATATCGACCGGTATGTTATCCGCCATCAACAGTTTCAGCCAATCGATCAGTTCTGAAGTGGAGGGCTTTTTCTTCAGTCCGCTTATTTCGCGCACCCGGAAAAAAATCTCCATCGCCTCATCCACCAGCCGCTTTTGAATATCCGGATAGTGAACCCGCACAATCGCGGCCATGGTCTTCTTGTCCGGGAACTGGATGTAGTGAAAAAAGCAGCGGCGCAGAAAGGCATCCGGCAGCTCCTTCTCATTGTTGCTGGTGATGATGACAATGGGGCGGTGTCTGGCAACTATCCGCGCTCCGGTCTCGTAGACGAAAAACTCCATCCGGTCGAGCTCCACTAGCAGGTCGTTGGGAAATTCGATATCTGCCTTGTCAATCTCATCGATCAGCAGCACCACCGGTTCATCGCTTTCAAACGCCTGCCACATCATCCCTTTGCGGATATAGTTTCGGATTTCGTGAACCCGGGCGTCGCCCAGCTGGGAATCGCGCAGCCGCGACACCGCGTCGTATTCATACAAACCCTGGTGCGCCTTGGTGGTGGATTTGATATGCCAGCTCAGAATAGGCTTTCCCAACGCCGCGGCCACCTCCTCGGCCAGCATTGTTTTTCCGGTTCCCGGTTCTCCCTTTATCAACAGCGGGCGTTGCAGCGTAATTGCGGCATTGACCGCCATCTGCAAATCCTCTGTGGCGACATAGCGGTCTGTGCCTTCAAATCTCATGCCTTGACTCCGGTAGTCGAAATAATGCTGGGAACAGGATCCTGTGAAGCGGACATGCCGGCAAAAATCAGGAACCTTCCACACTCGTCGGACCTCGCCCGCGGGCCGAAACGCCTGTCCAACTGTAATTTCAATGATAGAGAGGATTGGCGCTCCCGCCAAGCCGCCGGAACTCTTCGACGGTCAATGGCAACCCGGAGAAGCGCGCAGACTGATCCGAATGTCCTGCCTCTGCGGGAGCTCCTGGCGCATCCGCCCTACTGACCGCCGACCTGCGAAAATCCCGAGACTATCCGCAGTATTGCATTGCGGTTGGTCCAGGAGCTGGCCAGTAACGCTGCCTGACAAAACGGCAACCAGCGCAGCTGGGAATGCTCCTCGGGATTGAGACGGACTATCCTTTTTGCTGGCAGGCAGAGCCCGAACCAGTGCTCCCTGTTATAATACTCGCCCGGCGCATAGCGGGTTCGCCAGGGATGGATGATGGGGAAGCGCACCGAATGCCTGAAATCGACGAGACGCCCTCCGCAATCCAACCCGGTCTCTTCGCGCAGCTCCCGTTCTGCGGACTGCCGGGGGGTCTCACCCCATTCCAGGCTGCCGGTCACCGACTGCCAGAATTGCGCTGGCCGGGTACGCTTGAGCATCAGCACCTCCGCCGTCTGTGTATAGACCACCAGGAGTATGGATTCGGGCCGTTTGTAGCGCATAGTCAATGCCCATTCAGGTACGCACCTGCTCCGGACATCGATGACTTCGGGAGTGGCATGTCCGCTCTGATACCGCTACCTGTGCCCGCGTTGCCATCCGAAGTGCGCGTCCGCAAGCCGCGCTGCGCGGCACGGTACTGCACCTGCGGGCAACCGGCGCAACACAGCAGGGACGCGGACGCCATCCCCAGAGCTCCGGGCGCCTATGAGACGGGGTCTACCCGGCACGCTGCTCTTCGGTTTGGGGTTTACGCACCCGTATGGAGAGTTCGCGCAGCTGCTCCGGGCTTACCTCCGAGGGTGCCGAGGTGAGCATGCATGCAGCGGTCTGGGTCTTTGGGAATGCCATCACTTCACGAATCGAACCCGCCCCGGCCAGCAGCATCACCAGACGGTCCAGACCGAATGCGAGGCCGCCGTGCGGTGGACAGCCGTACTTGAGCGCGGCAAGCAGAAATCCGAACTTCTCCTGCGCCTCCTCCTCTCCGATGCCCAGTAGTCTGAAGACCTGTTCCTGCAGTTCCGGCCGGTGAATACGAATGGAACCGCCGCCCAGCTCGGTGCCGTTGAGCACCATATCGTAAGCGCGCGACAGGCAGGCGCCCGGATCGCTCTCGAGCATCGTCTGATGCTCTGTCTTGGGGGCGGTGAAGGGATGATGCAGCGCGGCCCAGCGATTCGCCTGCTCATCGCGTTCGAACATCGGAAAATCCACCACCCAGAGCGGCCGCCAGCCACTCTCCATCAACTGCCGGTCCTCGCCCAGTTTTATCCGCAGCGCGCCCAGCGCTTCATTGACGATGTTCGCCTTGTCCGAGCCAAAGAATATCAGGTCACCATCTTCAGCCCCGGTGCGTTGCAAAATAGTGTCCACCACATCGTCCGGCAGAAATTTAAGTATTGGCGACTGCAGTCCCTCAGGCCCCTTGGCGATCTCATTCACCTTGATGTAGGCCAGGCCCTTGGCGCCATAAATTCCGACCAGTCTGGTGTAGCCATCGATCTCCTTACGCGTCAATTCACTCCCATTGGGCAGGCGCAGCGCGGCCACCCGGCCTTTCGGATCATTGGCCGGACCGGAAAAGACCTTGAATTCCACCGACTTCATCAGATCGCCCACATCCACCAGTTCCAGCGGGCAGCGCAGGTCGGGCCGGTCGGAACCGAACCGACGCACCGCCTCTGCATGGGACATGCGCGGAAACGGGTTGGGGAGCCGCTTTCCCAGTACGTTCTCGACCACCTGGCGGATCATCTCCTCCATCAGGGTCATCAGCGCATCCTCGTCCATGAATGATGTC
The DNA here is from genome assembly GCA_020445405.1 of Gammaproteobacteria bacterium. Lineage (GTDB taxonomy): Bacteria > Pseudomonadota > Gammaproteobacteria > Chromatiales > Chromatiaceae > HKST-UBA178. The sequence goes on from JAGRGQ010000017.1 coordinate 31,051, forward strand.
TCAATATCCAGCTGGGTGAATTCCGGTTGCCGGTCCGCGCGCAGATCCTCGTCACGGAAACAGCGGACCACCTGATAGTAGCGGTCCATGCCCGACATCATCAACAGCTGTTTGAACAGTTGTGGCGACTGGGGCAAGGCAAAAAACTTGCCGGGATGAGTGCGTGACGGCACCAGATAGTCGCGCGCGCCCTCCGGTGTCGCCTTGGTCAGCATTGGCGTTTCGATATCGAGAAAGCCGTTGTCGTCGAGAAAATTGCGCAGCGCACGCGTAATCTTTGCGCGCAGCCGGATTCGTTCCAGCATCTCCGGCCGGCGCAGATCGATGTAGCGGTAGCGCAGGCGAACCTCCTCGGATGCCTTCTCGTGTTCATCGAGCTGGAAGGGAGGTGTTTCCGAACGGTTCAGCACCTCCAGCTCCAACCCGAGGACTTCGATCTCGCCAGTGGACAGATCCGGATTTTCCGACCCTGGCGGGCGCGCCCTGACCTTGCCCCTGAGCCGGACCACGAATTCGTTTCGCACCTGTTCCGCGATCCCGAAGACTTCGGGCAGTTCGGGGTCGCAGACCACCTGTACCAATCCTTCGCGATCACGCAAATCAATGAATATGACTCCTCCATGGTCGCGTCGGCGGTGAACCCAGCCGTATAAATCAACCATCTGGTCGATATGGGATGCATTGACTTGTCCGCAGTATTGAGTACGCATGTAATCTGTTCCGTTGATGGGATCCGGACAGCAGCCGGCCAAAAAATAGGAGATGTTAAGGTTTGCTTTTTTCTGCCGCAAGCGCCTTGGCTCTGCTGTTGGCATCGGGGACAACCGCACCCATCGACATCAGCATCTTGAGTCCGTCATCCACTTTCATATCCAGCTCTATCACATCGCTTCGGGGTACCATGACAAAGTAACCTCCGGTCGGATTGGGTGTGGTCGGAACATAGACATTAATCACATCCTGCCCGGTTTTGGCCTGAGCTTCACCGACATCTGCGCCGGTCTGAAAAGCTATGGTCCAAAGCCCGCGCCGGGGAAACTCTATAAGCAGCACCTTGCGGAATGACTTGCCTTTATCGCTGAATACGGTCTCGGCGAGCTGTTTGGCACCCGAATAGATAGAGCGCACCAGGGGGATTCTGGCGAGGATATGTTCCCACAGGGAGACCAGCGAACGTCCGAACAGGTTTGCCGCGAAAACGCCGGTAATGAAAACGATCAGCAGCGAGAGCACCACGCCAAGGCCGGGCACGTGAAACCCCAGCAGATTTTCGGGTCGGTACGCCTCTGGAATGAGCAGCAGGCTCTTGTCCATCCAGTTCACCAGCATGCGAACAACCAGCAAGGTGATTCCGATGGGCATCCAGACCAGAAGCCCGGCAACAAGGTAGCGCCGCAGGAAAGACATCAACTTAGACCTGTTGACATCAAATTAACTTCCGGTCGCAGATTTATCCGGCTTCGACTCCTTCTTGGGCTCTTTCGGCGCCTCTTTTGTCGAGTCCGACTTGTTGGAATCGTGGAGATTCTTCTTTTTTCCATTTTTGAAGTCGGTTTCGTACCAGCCGCCGCCTTTCAGTCGGAAAGCCGCCGCCGATATCTGTTTTTTCAGGGCGGCCTTGCCACAGTGAGGGCATTCGGTCAGCGGCGCGTCGCTCATTTTCTGCATCGCCTCCAGTTCGTGGCCGCAGGCATCACAACGGTATTCATATAAGGGCATCGCAATCTTCCAGGTCATCGGCACCCTTCCACAGCGGATCCTGCGGCGCCGGAGAACAATCTTAAAATCGGAGAATATTACCACAGCCGGGGAAAAGCGGTTACACGCTGAGCATGGTACCACGCGGAAGCATATGCTGACGCCACTCCGGCATCCGGTGGGGTGATGGAGAGTGGGCAATCCCGCTGTTTCCAGACAGAGGCAATCCGGCGCAGCGGAAGAGTTTCCATCGGGATGACCGGAACCCGTCTCATGCTTACCCGCAAACCGCATTACCGACGTAACCCATTGGGAACCGGACGCTTTTCTCTCCCGGATTTGTTGCGGCCCATCTAGACAGCATCGGCTGCACCGTGCATGCCGCATCGCACCGGGAAGCGAAAAAATCCATGGTCAGGGCCGCAGGGGAACATGAGACAGGCTCGGCTACTCCTTCAAGGTATCAACTACGGATTCAGCATCCGCAATTATACCCTTGAAGGAGTACTAGTCGCCGTTGGACTTATTATCTTCCCGTTCCAGCCGCTGTTTGCGAAGCGTTTCGCTCTGCCGCTGAAGCACATGACGGATCAGGACATCGCGGTCGCGGTCACGCAGATGCCGGAAGTTAACCCGGGTCTGATAAACCCTGCTGCCATCGTCCGCCGACTGTAACATTTCGCAGGCAACCACCTCCGCGTAGAGAATCAGCCCGGTAAAAAAGGGCAGCAGCAGCTTCAACTCAAGCAACGTGCCGATCTCTGTGGGTTCCGGTGCGTTAAAGGCCATTCCACTGGCGCTCAGATTGACCGCACTGGCCGGCTGATCCGCCATTTCGTTGGTCCAGGTCAGAAAGGCCTTCCCCAGCAGATCGATCTTCTGATCCAGCGACTTCAGGTAATGAGCGATATCCGGGGAGTTTCCCTCGATTTTGCGCAATACGCCAGACATCTCCTGGCTGATCACCGCCAGGTTGCTCATGATGGTGAAATCGCTCTCCAGTCCCTTCTCCTGACGTTCCAGCTTTTTTGCCAGCGTACTCGGTGGGACCATCTGAAAACTCAGGGCAACCGTGTCATCGATACGGAAGAACTCACGCCGCTCCCGTGATTGTTCGAGTTGATGATCGTCTGTCATGCGTATAACCCCGCTCAACCTTTCGAATCTTCGATAATCAGCATGTCACCTTTATCCACATCATTTCCGCGCTCCAGGATAAGCTCCACCCTCCGGTTGATCGCGCGGTTGGCTGGCGTGTCATTGGGTACCAGCGGCCTGGAGTCCGCGTGACCCTCGATCATAACCCGCGCCGGATCGATAGCGGGATTTTTCAACAATCCGTGTACCACAGTGACGGCACGCGCCGAGGAGAGCTCCCAGTTGGAGCGAAATCGGGCGGTGGAGATAGGGACGTTGTCCGTGTGTCCGGCGACAATGACATTTCCGGGAGACTTGGCCACCGCCGCACTGATGCGGTCCATGACTGCGAGAAATCCCGCGTCCAGATCTGCGCTGCCGGAGGGGAACGATCCCTTCTCCTGGATCCTCACGATGATCTTCGCCTCTTCGGTCTCCACGCTTACCAACCCCTCTTCGATCTCCTTTTTCAACGTCTCCTGCAACGCCTTGGCATCCTGCTCAACCTCCCGCTTTATTTTTTCCGCAACCGCCTCCATCACCGCGTCATCGACATCAACCTCACCCTTCTGCTCTTTTCCGTCATGGATATCGAGATTCTGCTGCTCGGCGTCGGTTGTCTGTTGGCGGATCTCATTGACCACTGCAGGCTCGGGACTGGTCGAGGGGCTAAACTCCTGCTTGATCACGCTGACTCCCTTGACGATGTCCATAACGGGTATCTCCCGCTGAACCCCAAACGCATCCTTCATCGAATCCGCCATCTTCTTGAAGCGGATTGCGTCGATCTCTGCAAAGGAGAGAAGCAGCACGAAAAAGCACATCAACAGGGACATCAGATCTGCAAAAGTGGCTAGCCATGGCGGTAACCCGGTGTCACATCTGGGGCACTCTTCCGCTTCCATCAGTTAAGGCCTGTAATCAAGATCAAGATGCGCACGCCCGGCGTTGGCATCCAAAAGAGCCCGGTCGACCACGGGAAGTGCCGTTGGTACAAGGCGAAGTCTGGTGACTCCAAATGAGCGCTGTGCAACGCCGAATGGGCTCATTTGTCCGCCAACCCGAAGGGGCGGGGCCATTGCTGCCGTTGGCTGCGCTGCACTTTCACGCAAATCGGGAAGGGACACGAAGCTCAGTGTGCCTTGCCTGGCAAAAAAATGGCCACCGTCGATGAGTATCCGCATAGTCTTCACTGGCGCTAAGCTCCGTCGTCCGCTTTCACTCTTTTACTGGAAGGCAGGTAGGTACTGAGCATCTGCTCCAGCACACGCGGATTCATGCCCTCCTGAATACCCGAAATCGTTTCCAGGATGAGCGATTTGTTGGTCTTCTCCAGTTGGCTGGCGCGCGCCAGTTTATCCGCCATGGGCTGCGCGAATGCATTGGCGATGACCGCACCATACAGCGTGGTGAGCAGCGCCACCGCCATCGCCGGCCCGATACTCGCCGGATCGGACATGTTGGCAAGCATCTGCACCAGCCCCACCAGGGTACCGATCATACCCATCGCCGGGGCCATGATCGCCATATTTTTGAACATATTCTGACCCACCTCGTGGCGCTGAATGGTGAGGTTGATATCCTTCGAGAGCAGTCTTTGCACCAGTGCCGGGTCATGGCCGTCGACACAGAGGCCGATGCCCTGTTTCAGAAATTCGTTGCCGATCTCCTGACCCTCAAGGGCCAGCAGTCCGTTTTTACGCGCCACATCCGCCAGTTGCACCGCCTCTTCGATCAACTGATTGGCATCGTCGGTTTTATAAAAGAACGCTTTCAGAGCGATGTTGAAAGAACCGAGGAAGTCTTTCAACGAGACCTGCATCAACGTCACCATGAAAGTGCCGCCGACCACGATCAGAATCGAGGGCAGATTCACAAACAGCATAATATCGCCACCAGTGGCAATGGCTCCGATGATGATACCGAATCCACCCAACAGCCCAATCAGTGTTGCTATATCCACATAAAACCTCGTTATTACCCAGCGGGCCGCAGACGCTAAAAACGGAGGATATCCCCTCCGGCCGACAGCACTTCCGATGCAGTTGATAACGGAACAGCGGCGGAAAACTTTAGTTCGTGTAGACGCCTCAGATCGTCGCGAAAGCAGCAATTTTTCCGCCGCCAGCGCGGCCCCATGAAGATTGATCAGGGCATCGGTAACACCATGATTGAAATGTACTAATGGAACTTCCGGCCGCTATGGCAGATGAAATCTCATCCTAACCGGTCCCTTCTCCCTCAATGAGGATGTCGCAAAGGTTCTCTCCCTTCTCCCACAGGAGGGTGTCGCAAAGGTTCTGTCCCTTCTCCCTTCGAGGGAGAAGGCCAGGATGAGGGTGATTAAAATCAGAGGCTTATCTGTCGATACCTTCACCCCGGCTCTCTCCCCCACGGAGAGAGGGGGCTTTTACGACACCCTCCTGAGGGAGAGGGAGTTATGGGACAGCAATGTGTCGCCACAAACGGGGAGAGATCAAAATCTCCGAATTTTGCAGAAACAGGAAGAGGGAGAGAAAATAATGCAACAAATCCCTGCTGTGCAGTTGCCGACCGGTTGCATTTCCTGCTTCAATTTCCAGCGCTCCCGACAGGGTGTGCAGACACAGGCCTGAAGATGACTTCACGATTGACGCACAGCGCTGGAAAATTCCCCAAATCAATTCTGATTACAGGCTGTTCAAGTGGAATCGGTTATGTTGCCGCGAACGTACTCAAAACGCGCGGATACCAGGTTTTTGCCAGCGCGAGACAACAACGGGACGCGGAGCGGCTGACGAATGAGGGTCTCAACGCGATACGCCTTGACCTGACCGACAGTCAAAGCATTTCGGACGCTTTGAAGTGGATATTTGAGCAGACCCAGGGTCAACTGTACGCGCTATTCAACAACGGCGCCTATGGCCAGCCGGGAGCGGTTGAGGATCTCAGCCGGGAGGTGCTCAGATCACAGTTCGAAACCAATCTGTTTGGCTGGCACGATCTGACCCGGCGCGTCATTCCGGTGATGCGCAGCCAGGGGCAGGGACGCATCATACAGAACAGCTCGGTGCTCGGCCTCGTCGCGCTGCGCTACCGCGGCGCCTATACCGCAAGCAAGTTCGCGCTGGAGGGGCTCAGTGACACGCTGCGCATGGAGTTGCACGGCAGTGGTGTCCACGTGAGCCTGATCGAACCCGGACCCATCGAAAGCCGTTTTCGTACGAACAGCCTGATCATGGCGAAAAAGCATATCGACATGGAAAACAGTGTGCATCGTGAAAACTACAAACTCACCGTGGAACGACTGGAGAAGCAGGGACCCGCGGTATCCTTCACACTGCCTCCCGAGGCGGTGGTGCGCCGGGTGATCCATGCGCTGGAGAGCCGCCACCCGCGGGCACGATACTATGTCACCCTACCCACTCATCTGTTTGGCAACCTGAAACGACTGCTCTCCAGCGCAGCGCTCGACCGGATAGCGCGCAGGATCTAGAACCGATCTTATAGTCCGGCACAGACCAAGTTGCCGTCCGAATTGCTTGCGGGCAAGCAGCGCCACAGGGCAGTGAAGCATTTCGGACGCAACCCCGTTGGTAAGCGGGCGACGCCTGATCCTGGCTCTGTTATGGCCCACTGACGTCGCATCGGCTGGATCACGCACGCGGCCAAGCGGCATGATGAGACAGGTTCCGGGCTTCCGGAGGGCTGCCGCAGTACAACTGTGGCGACCGGGTTCATTTGAGTGCCAACACTGGGCTTTCGCATCGTGTCAACAGGCCCAGGCATCGCTCAACCCTGTTTCCGCCCGATAGCAACAATTATTTTGTGGACAATATACCACCCGAAATAGAGATTGACGGCCGACACTGAGGTAGAATCCGGCCCATCGCAGTCGGTTGACAGATCATCCGGTCGTTCGCCGCTGCTTCACAGTACCCGATAAATCCTCTGCCCGAATACTCGACGGCAGACATCAGAGCAGGATCCCGTTTATGGAAATTCGCAGTTTCAATCCACCCGTACGCACACTCATGGGCCCGGGTCCGTCGGACGTCCACCCGCGCGTCCTGGAGGCGATCTCACGCCCTACCATAGGCCATCTCGACCCACTGTTCGTAGGCATGATGGAAGAGGTGAAGACGCTGTTGCAGTACGCCTTCCAGACCGACAACACCCTCACCATGCCGGTATCGGCACCGGGATCGGCCGGTATGGAGACCTGTTTCGCCAATCTGGTGGAACCGGGTGACAAGGTGGTCGTCTGCCAGAACGGGGTTTTCGGCGGCCGCATGAAAGAGAACGTGGAGCGCTGCGGCGGCGTGGCGGTCATGGTTGAGGATGAATGGGGCAAAGCGGTCGACCCTCAGAAACTGGAAGATACGCTCAAGGCCCATCCCGACAGCAGCATCGTCGCCTTCGTTCATGCGGAAACCTCCACCGGTGCTCAGTCCGATGCCAAAACACTGGTAAGTCTGGCCCACAGGCACGACTGCCTGAGCATCGTCGATGCGGTGACCTCCCTTGGCGGTACACCGGTAAAAGTGGACGTTTGGGGTATAGACGCAATCTACTCGGGTACCCAGAAGTGCCTCTCCTGCACGCCGGGAATCTCTCCGGTCAGTTTTAACGAGCGGGCTCAGCAGAAGATCCGCGAGCGCAAGACCAGAGTGCAAAGCTGGTTTATGGATCTGAATCTGGTAATGGGGTACTGGGGCAGCAGCGCCAAACGCAGCTACCACCACACCGCGCCCGTGAACGCCCTTTATGCGCTGCATGAAGCGCTGTTGATGTTGCGTGAGGAGGGACTGGAGAACGCCTGGAACCGCCACCAGCGCAATCACCAGGCACTCAAGGCCGGCCTCGAGGCAATGGGCCTCAATTTCATCGTGCCCGAAGCCGACCGCCTGCCACAGCTCAATGCGGTATCGATACCGCAGGGCGTGGACGACGCGCTGGTACGCAGCCGACTGCTAAACGAATACAACCTGGAGATCGGCGCGGGCCTGGGTACATTGGCCGGGAAGGTATGGCGCATCGGACTGATGGGTCATGCCAGTCGACCGGAAAACATCCTGCTCTGCGTCGCTGCGCTGGAAGCGGTGTTATCCGATGCAGGCGCCGACATCAATACCGGTGTCGCGCTGAGTGCGGTACAAAAGGCACTGGGGCAATAGGGCCTTGGGCTGAGGGCAGAGAAAAACCGAAGATCAATGGTTTTTTCCCGGCGCTAGAGCCTGGGCCGTTGTTTGACAGCGACTTTGTCGCGCAGGTAAACAGGCAGTGCCAGTTCCGCGGGCAGCGCGTCACCGGCTTCGAAGCCCGCGGCGCCCAGTCGAGCTATATCCCAGGCGCTGCAGAGCAACTCGCCGTCCAGTACAGCGAGCGATGATCCCAGCCGAGCGCGCAGGGTCACGCCATAACTGGCCCAGCCCGAGCCTATCCCAACCCAGCCCTCGCCGCTGGGCAGATCGACTGTCTCCGGATGAGCCAGTCTATCGTCGATCTGGGAATACGCCAGCCCGTTGTCACCGATCCGGTAACACCCCCAGTAGAGTTCATGCATGCGTGCATCGTAAGCCGGGAGCAGATTTTTATCGCCTTGTTCCCGGTAACGGCGCTGCGCCAGCGCAGCCAGCGTAGAGACCGGCACCACCGGCAGGTCCGCCCCAAAAGCGGCGCCCTGCACGACACCGGCGGCGATTCGCACACCGGTGAAAGAACCGGGACCGCGTCCAAAAGCGAGCGCATCCAGCGCGACAAGCGCAATTCCCGCCTCCGCCAACAGTTCCTGCATCATGGGAAGTATCAGTTCGCTGTGCCCCCGCGACTCCACCCGGAAACGCAGCGTGATCTCCCCATCGAGGTATAGCGCAGCGGAACAGGCCTCGGTTGCGGTATCAATAGCCAGAATTTTCATGCGTGCATTGTAGCCGCAAAATAGGGGTCATAGTTTACCAATTTTTAACACCGATCATCCTTTACATTAATATAACGCTCTTGGTGTTGGCTATTACGGCATATACTATGCCTGATTCGCTCTATTGCGCTGCTGTCTCCTTAAGCCCCGATAATAAATAGGCAATAATCGCACATGCGTACTGCCAATAAGATCACCCGACCGAGGTATTGATGGAACGACAAGAACTGAAATTGAGTAAATTCAACCAATTCCATTGCTTGGCGGAGCGGTGTCCAATGTCCTGTTGTCAAGGCTACAAAATCAAGGTGGATCCTCAAACTCTGCAGAATTGGCAAGATCATGCTGATCCCGAAGAAAGCAGGGATTTGCTGGCTAATATCGTGCACATTGAACCAAATCAAGTGAATATGCTGCAACGGGACGACGGAACCTGCGCCTGTCTGGGTCCGGACAAATTGTGCACCGTTCAAGTGCGCCACGGACATGATTTATTGCCCCAAATATGCCGGGACTATCCGCGTTCTATTCTGGAGTCAGACTGGAAACGGCTCGAAACGTTACTGTTATCCTGTCCCGAGGCCACCAGATTGACACTGTTTAATGATAATGATTCCCCACTGTTCGAACCTATTGGAGAGCGTGCACGTGGAACATACAGACAAGTTGGTTACACATCAACCTCACAGCTAATCGACGAGTTTGTCGACGGTGTTCTACAAAACTCCAAATACCCCTTGAACGTTAAGGTACTTGCTATCTCAACACTGTTAGCCCAACTCTCCATGCTTTTTAGGCAAGTCCAACTCGACCAAAATGCATTTGATGGTCTGTTCAAAAAGGTTGGCAGCAGGCTGTATGAGCTAAATCTGGCCATTAAACAAGGCAAAATCAAACCCGCTCCGCCTACCCGAGGTTCCTACTGGAAGTCAATATATCGTTTGACGCTGAAGAAGGCGGTTTCCTTAACCAAATTTAATCTCAACGATTCGGCGTGGCACAGATTGCTATCCGAATGCCAAGATATTGAAGGCGATCTTACAAAAATCGACAATAAATTTGCAGCTTACAGAAATTCTGCTTGGGCAGCTTTGCACGATAATTACGGTAAACTTTTCCTCCGCTATTTAACGATCACATTCTGTAATCAGGGATTTCCTTGGCGATCGCCGTCCGGCTTTATTGATATACTCGCAGCGTTTATTCATTGCGTTACAAAGCTTTCAGCCATCCAACTGATCTGTCTGATAAAGCAACACGAAACTGGCAGTCTGGAAGAGGAGTGTCTTTACGAGTTGATTTATACCGTGGAGCACCAAATTGGCCACAGCGACGCCATCTATGAGACCATAAAAAAGGATCCAATGAGGCGTAATCTGCATCTATATCAAGAGTGTTTCATTGATTTTTTCTGACCAGGGCCTTAATTCCGTGTCCATTGTTCAAGAATATATTCGAAAAATGGCCGTCTAAAAAGCTTAAGTAAGTGCCATTCGGGTTTGACTCCTAGTTCCCGTTTGCGGGTTGTGCGAAGAACCGCCGGACATCAGCCTGCTCCCGGGTACGGGACATCGGCGGCATGCTGTCCAGGAATATCCGGCCGTAACCCCGCCTCAACAGTCGTTGGTCGCAAACCACCAACACCCCCCGGTCATTGACATCGCGGATCAGCCGACCGGCTCCCTGCTTGAGAGCGATCGCTGCCTGCGGCACCTGAAACTCCATAAATGGGTTGCCCCCCCTTTTTTTCAATGCGTTGATGCGCGCCTGCAGCACCGGATCACCCGGCGAGGCAAAAGGAAGTTTATCAATAATGACGCAGGACAGTGCTTCCCCGCGCACATCGACGCCCTCCCAGAAACTGGCTGTGCCCAGCAATACCGCATTGCCGTGTTCACGGAACCGGTTGAGCAACTCCCCTTTGGGTGCACTGCCCTGCACCAGCAGCGGGAAACCGACGCGCCCCTGCAGCAGATCTGCCGCCTCCCGCAGCGCCCGATGGCTGGTAAAGAGCATAAAAGCACGGCCCCGGCTCGATTCCAGCAGCGGTACCGCCTCATCCACCACCGCCGCGGTAAAATCCGGTGAACTAGGCTCAGGAAGCCCTCTGGGAACATACCAGAGCGCCTGATTGGGATAGTCGAAGGGACTGCCCCAAAGCGCGGACTGCGCTTTATCCAGGCCAAGCTGCTGTTGAAAATGGCGAAAACTCTCTCCCACCGCCAATGTGGCGGAAGTGAACACCCAGCTGCCCCGGTAACGCGCCATGCGCTCTCTGAACAGGCCGGAAATCTCCATCGGGGTGAGGTTCAGCCGGAAACTCTGGCGCTGGGTTTCGAACCAGCGTATCTCCTCGTCTGATTCCGGTTTACAAAGCGTAACCAGATCCATTTCAAGCTGCTGGCAGCGGGTGAGGCAGCTCTCCAACCCGGTGCCGCGGCCCTGCATCAAGCGCAATAGCCGGCCGAGTTCCTGCAACGCATCCCTGACCGTTCCCAATGCCGACAGAATGCGTTGATCTCCCTCCAGTTCAGACCAGGCGCCGCGCCGTATATCCATACCCAGGGTCAATCTTAAGTCTCTGACCGCCTTGCCAAGCCTGGCGCTCTGTTCAGGCAGCTCTTTCAGGTCGCCGGCCTCTTTCAGGTACTCGGTCTCGGTATCCCGCGCCAGTTCCAGCAGTTGGTGTCCGCTGACACTGGTACCGAAAAAATTGCTGGCCACATCGGGCAGTTGATGCGCTTCATCGATGATAAAACAGTCGGCTTCCGGTAGCAGGTCACCGAACCCCTCCTCCTTGAGCAAAAAATCGGCGCACAGCAGATGGTGATTGATAACCACAAGATCGGCTTCCTGGGCGCGCCGCCTCGCTTCCAGCAGATGACAGTCGCCATAGCTCGGACACTCCTGCCCGAGACAGTTGTCGGTGGTGGAGGTGACCAGCGGCCAGATGCCGGCATCTTCCGGTAGCTCACTCAGTTCGGCGATATCCCCGGTGCGCGTTTTTCCCGCCCAGCGCTGTATCCGCAGCAACTGATCGACCATCTCGCGGGAACTCAATCGCCCCGCACTCTGCGTGGTCTCCAGCCGATGCAGGCAGAGATAGTTGGCCCGTCCCTTGAGCAGCGCGACGTTGGTTGGCACCGACAACGCATCGCGAATCAACGGCAGATCCCGATGAAACAGTTGGTCCTGCAGATTCTTGGTGCCGGTGGAGATGATGATCTTCTGTCCGGAAATCAGCGCCGGAACCAGATAGGCGAAAGTCTTGCCGATACCGGTACCCGCCTCGCAGATCAGTACGCCGCCGAACTCCAGAATCCGAGCGACGCTTTGCGCCATCTCCTGCTGTTGTGGCCGGCAGGTGAATCCGTCGATAGTGCGTGAGAGCAGGCCATCGGGGCCCAGAATTTCGCTAATGTCATCCATCGGCACCGCTCGGGAAGGGGTGTTTCCGGTCAGAGACTCAGCCGTATCCGTCCGCCGGCTATTACTGCCGCCAATCCGGTGAGTACTGGAAACAGGGAAGGTATCGAAATTCCCGGATTCCGGCCTGCGCCGGGATGACGAGATATAAAAATGTCACTTTTCACACCAACGCTGTTTAACCGCCGGCCTGATCAGCCCTGATTGTTCCAGATCTCAGGCTCCAGTCCACCATCGCGAGCCCACACCAGATGACCGATGATTTTGAAGCGGGCCACCGATAACGCGCCGCGTCTGGCCCGACCGCTACTCGACTTCTGCATGTATTCGAGAAGCTCGTCGCGCTCCGCTTCGTAGATTTCGTAAGGCTCGTACTCATCGTCCATCAGCACGAGCAGAACCGAATCCCAGGACTGCTCCACATTGAGCTGACCAATGCGTTGACCGGATTTCGTCTCGTCAAAAATGGTCCGGCTTTTTATCTGGATATTCTTGTTACCCCGTTCGGGGTCGATGGCGTCAATGCCGCCGACGCTGCCGTCGGCACGCGAAAGCGAAAGCAGGCGAACAGCGTCGTGCAGTGCAATTTCGCTGCTTATACCGGGCAGCGGCTTGCCCATCGTGCGACGGTATTCCGCGGCCAGCTGCCGTGCCTGACCGATCAGTTTCTCTTCGGCATAGACACTCACGCCTGCACGATCCTCCTGAAAATCCGGTAGACATCGGTCCTGAAACCGATTAGGACTTAATGTCGTATATTAGGGCCTGTCGGCGCCGACTACAATCATCGCGCCCTCAGCCAGGCATCGCGGGCAGCGGCGCTCTCTCCCAACGCAGACCTGGCACGCGCAATCAGACGCCAGTTGGCCCTGGTCAGATCTCCGTCCCCCCGCGCCAGTGAGTTCGATTTATCCGCCAGATCCGCAGCCATCCGATATTGTTTCTGATCCAGGCGCAGCGAAGCCAGCCTGTGCCACAGACGGGCATTGCGCGGCTCGATGCGCAGCGCGCGCTCCAGTGTGGCCGCCGCACCAGCAATATCGCCGTCCTGCTGCTGCGTGCCGGCATTGGAGAGCAGGGCGAGGACAGCCGAGTTGTTGGAGTGCGCGGGTACAGCAGGTGCCTGCATCGGAGTGGAGGTGATTTCCGCCGGCATGGACTCTCCGGTTGCATAGGGCGTGATCTCCGCTTCCGTCGACTCGCCTGCCGGATACGCACTGCTTTCCACCGCTCCCCTGCTGGCGGACGCTGGAACCGGCTGTGAGCCGACTACGGGGGCCGGCGCACCGCGCCGGGGACCGGTGGAGCAGCCCGCCGACACCAGCGCCGCACCGATCACGATGCACATCAATATCCGTTTCATTCAAAAAAACCCCGAATAAAATCACCGATTCCCTGCCCGGACCGGCTGACACAGGATGAAGCCGTCACCGGTGCAGAGCCTTTCAGATAGGGTATAAGCGCCGCATTTGCACAGTGTTCATCCGCCAGCAGGCCAGAGTCCGCATCCACCCAGACGCTGTCCACGGAAGCTGGCTCCGGCAGGTTGAGCGGATCCGGTTTAAGTCGTCGCATCAGATCACCCCATACCTGCATCGCCCCCTGGGACCCGGTCAACCCTGCCGGGCTGTTGTCGTCCCGGCCAACCCATACCACAGCCACCCGGTCATTGTCGAACCCGGCGAACCAGCTGTCCCGCAACTCGTCGGTGGTCCCGGTCTTGCCTGCGAGGTGTAAATCAGCGGGAAGAAACGCGGACAAACCTCGACCGGTACCGGTGCTGACGACCTCCTGCAGATTGCGATTGACCAGATAGACCGGCCCCTGATCCACCGACTGGCGCACGGTTAGCGGATAACGCTGCAATGCGCTTCCATCCTGCGCCTGCACCTCGCGTATCGCGCGCAGCGGTGAGCGGAACCCACCGGCGGCAAGCGTCTGATAGAGCTGGGTAACCTCCAGCGGCGAGAGGGAGAGCGCCCCGAGCAGCAGCGCCGGAACGACCTCCACCTTGCGGGTTATGCCAAGATCCGTCAGCAGGCCCGTCACCGCATCCAGGCCCAAATCCAATCCCAGGTTCACCGTCGCCAGATTATAGGAGTGTGTCAGCGACTGGAACAGTGTCACCGATCCATGCGACTTGCGATCGTAGTTGTCCGGGGTCCAGCGCTTTCCCCCGGCCAGTTTCAGATTGACCGGCGCATCTTCGATCCGCGTAGTCAGGGTATAGCGGCGCGGCTGCATCAGCGCAGCGAGATAAACCACGGGTTTGATCAGAGAACCTATTGGCCTGACCGCATCCAATGCGCGGTTGAAACCGGAAAAATCTGCATTACGGCCACTCACCACCGCCAGCACTTCGCCGCTGCCGGTTGCTGCCACCACAGCTGCGCCCTGAAGTTTCCCGGCCGGCAGACGGTGATTTTTTTCCAGCTGAAAAAGGCGGCCGGCGAGCGCCTTTTCGGACTGTTCCTGAACCCATGGATCCAACGTGGTGAATATACGCAACCCCTCGGAGGTAAGATCCTCTTCGCGATAGTCATTGTGCAGCTGACGCCGCACCAGGGAGAGGAACGCCGGGTATCTGACTTCACCACCACTGCCGGGATTTCCTATGCCAAGCGGGGAGTCGACAGCCTGCTGTTTCTGTCGCTCGCTTATGGCACCCTGCTGCCGCATCATTTCCAGCACCAGGTCGCGGCGCTTTTTTGCCCGTTCCGGATGGCGGCGCGGATCGTAAAGCGAAGGTCCGCGTATCATTCCCACCAACAGTGCCAGGCGCGGCAAATCAAGTTCCACCAGCGGTCGGTTGAAATAGAAGCGGCTGGCCAACCCGAAGCCGTGAATCGCCCGGCTTCCATCCTGCCCCAGATAGATCTCATTGGCGTATGCCTCCAGAATTTCGTCCTTGCCATAGCGCGCGTCCAGCATCAACGCCATGACCGCCTCGTTCAATTTACGCCAAAGTGTCCGCTCCCGGCTAAGATAAAGGTTCTTGATCAGTTGCTGCGTCAATGTGCTGCCTCCCTGCACCAGCTCTCCCGCCCGGACATTTGCCAACAACGCCCGTAGTATCGCCTTGGGATCGACCCCATGATGACTGTAGAAGGAGCGGTCCTCCACCGCCACCAGCCCCTGGACCAGCAGAGCAGGGAGTTGATCCCTGGAGATCAGCAGGCGATCCTCGTTGTGGGAGGGGTAGATACTACCGATTTCCGGTGCCTCCAGACGCACCAGCGCCTGAGGAGCGCCCCCGGCGTCAAACAGACCTGCCAGCCGATCGCCTTCGAAACGGAGATCGAGGTAACGTCCCGGCTCGGCACCATCCCAGAAAGTGAATGGCCGGGTACGCACAAGAAAGCGGCTGTTGTTGCGGGACCAGGAGGCCTGTGCCTCGGGATGACGCACTTTCCGATAACCCAACCGGTTGAGCTCTTCGATGAACTGCTCAGGACCGATGCGGGCGCCTGCGTAGAGTTCCAGCGGCCGGGCGTAAACCCGCGCCGGAATGGACCAACGTTTACCGTCGAACTTTACCTGTACCTGATGATCGAGGTAGAGCAGGTAGACACCGGTAATCAGCGAAAACAGCAGTGTGAGCGCAAGCAGCCGGGTGGACCAGCGGTAGCCGCTTCTTTTACCTGCGCCCCCGCGCTTTCGGCCGCCGGCTCCCCTGGCTGGCCTGGCGGTGTTTTTTCGGGTGGAACTTCGCCCGGCAGGGCGCGTACTTTTTCTCGCCATAGATGGTTACTGCTGTGGACGCTGAAATCTGCGCATCTCGTGGGCTATTTGCTGGTACAGACTCCCGATCCAGTCAGGTTTGTCTGTTTTCAGCGATTCGGTCGAGTAAGTGCGGAAATCCACCGGCGATATCAGCAGATGCACCCGCTCTTTTCCCAGCATGGCACCTAATACGAACAACTCCTCGATCGCATTGTCGCCAATTGCCAGACATCCGCTTGACACCCTGTTTCCGTGAATGAATATATCCCCGCCGAGCCGCCGGCGGCCATCCCGTTGTGCCATCTCCCGATCATACGCGTTGGGATAATCGACTTTCAGCGAAAGATGAAAACTGCTGTTTGGATTGAGCAGAGATATGCGGTAGATACCCTCGGGAACCTGCCGGTCTCCCTCCTTCAGTTTGGGCCCGAATCCACCGCTCATACCCTTGATCTGATATTCCCGGATATAGTGCCAGCCGCCGTCCGACCGCGCCCACAACTCCATGCGCCGGGTCTCCTTGATCGCCAGAAGCTGCAGTTCCTTCGGCGGCCAGTCGATGCCGGCATAGCGAAAGCGAGGCAGCAGCCTCGACTCGACCTTCTCGCTGTATTTGGCGAGCACCCGTTCGATCGAACGCTGCATACCGCTTTCCGCACCCGCAGCATGGTGCAAACCGGCGATCGCCAAAAAAATCAACAACAGGCACCTTCGCACCCTGTTCACATTGCCACTTTCCATACGCCCTGCTTTGTCTGACTCCATCCCGGTTCCGATCCCGGCAGAGGCCGGATTCTATCCGATAACAGCTGCACTTTGCACAGTTAAGCCATGACTGTCCAGAATGGTCGTTTCCCGGTTCTGCCTGTCAAGACCGCACTCTCAACCGTTCAGCAACTGGACGGCTACAGGTTAGAGGTATCCACGGTTGCGGTCGCCGATGTATTACACAGCAGGGCACGCGCCTGGTGCAGTCACTGCATTATGCAGCCTGTAATTGAAAGCAGCGGGCACCGGTACCGGGGGTGCCGGCAGCGGTGCGCTGAACGAAAGGAGTAAGCGGACTTGCGCAACCCGGGGGCGGTAAGATCTTCAACCCTGCACCACTGTATTGACCAGCGTACCGATGCCGCTGACACGTATTTCGATGCGGTCCCCGGCTGCGAGATAGACCGGAGGTTTACGCGTGAAGCCGACACCGGCAGGCGTTCCGGTCAGAATAACGGTTCC
Source organism: Gammaproteobacteria bacterium (assembly GCA_020445405.1). Classification (GTDB taxonomy): domain Bacteria; phylum Pseudomonadota; class Gammaproteobacteria; order Chromatiales; family Chromatiaceae; genus HKST-UBA178. Next base: position 48,164 of record JAGRGQ010000017.1, read on the forward strand.
GGGCAACAGCGTCGTATCCTGGCTCAGCAGGTGAATCAGCCTGGCTACCGGAAACACCATGTCCGAAGTATGACCCTCCTGCATCAGCTTACCGTTGAGTATCGACTCCACCTTCAGAGTCTGGGGATCGGTTATCTCTTCTGCGGTCACCAGCACCGGCCCCAGCGGGCAGAAACTGTCGAACGACTTGCCTTTTACCCACTGCCCGCCGCCGCCGTGCTTTTGCCACCTGCGCGCTGAGACATCGTTGGCGCAGGTGTAGCCGAAGACATACTCGAGCGCATCCTCCTCGCTGACGTTCCTGGCTGCTTTGCCGATCACCACCGCGAGCTCCGCTTCATAGTCAACCTCGGGTTCGTCCCGACAGCAGGCTGGCAGCACAATTTCGCTGTCCGGATGATTCAGGGCAGTGGTGGGTTTCATGAAAATCACCGGATTCTGCGGCAGCGATGCGCCGGTCTCTTCCGCATGCGCTTTGTAATTCAGCCCGATACAGAAGATGTTGATGGGTTGAACCGGTGCCAGACGCTCGCCGATGACGACGCGTTTGCTGGTGGTTTCGAATCCCTGCCAGGGATCTCCCCTCAGGATAAGCGCCCGTTCCTCTCCCTCGTCCTCACCGTACATGATCTCGTTATCCGGGGTAATAAATCGGGTAATTCTCATCTGTTATGTCTCTTCAACTGGATCTATCCGCGCAGCCGGGAACTCAACCGCTGGCGGATGATATCATTGCTGTCGTACTTGTTGTTACGGGAGAAGTCCATGTTTACCGGCATTGTCCAGGGTACCGCGGAGATTGTGGAAATCATCAACCGGAAGGCATTCAGAACTCATACTTTACGCTTTCCTCGAAAAAGTATCGAGGGACTTCAACCCGGGGCATCGATAGCGCACAACGGTTGCTGTCTGACGGTTACCGCGCTGCATGACGACCTGGTCTCTTTCGATCTGATGCAGGAGACACTCCGCGTCACCAATCTTGGCGAGCTTGAGCAGGGAGACCGGGTCAACTTCGAGCGTGCCGCCCGCTTCGGCGATGAGATAGGCGGCCACCAGATGTCAGGGCATATCCTATGCACCGCCAAAGTCGTTGAAGTGATCAGCAGCGAAAACAATCATCAGATCAGATTTACGCTGCCGCAGGAGTACGCCCACTATCTGTTTACCAAGGGCTACATCGGCGTCGATGGCATCAGTCTCACCATCGGCCGGGTATCGGGTGCAGAATTTGACGTCAATCTGATACCGGAAACACTGGCCAGAACCAACATCGGCGGACGCAGACCCGGTGACCGGGTAAACATCGAGATCGATCCCCAGACCCAGGCCATCGTGGATACGGTTGAGCGAATCCTTAGCCAGCGTGAAAGTTAGCCGGCGCGGTTCGTGGATTTTGTCCATTTTTTTTACATCCCGGAAAAAAGTTCATTCCGGCTGAATAATTTTTGCATGTAATAAACTGAATTATATGGTGTTTTATTTCATGGCACGTGTATTGCTGAACTAACAGACAGGCAAACAGGAGGATGCGACATGAATAATAGAAAAAACACCGTCAATTACGCCGATTCTCGGATGCCTCCCTATCCGTACGGCCGGCGGACCGGTCCTGCAGGCATGTTCCAGGAGCAACGGATTCCGCTCTACCTGCCGGAACCCGAATATCCTCCGAGCCTCGAAGCGCTGAAAGAGCACGATCCGGATGCTTATCGCATGATCATTTACAGCTGGGCGTGACGGCATTCCCGGCTAACCGGGACTGGTATTTCAACCGGGTTTCTTGCAAGCCGGCAGATCCGGTGCGAGACTTCGGCGGCGGATAATGTTAGCTTTTCCATGCCCAGCATGGAGAAGCAAAAGAACCCGACATGACCCGTTTTCTGGCCCCCCGCTATTTTTCGCCGGAACAGAACAGTGCCGTAGTGCAGGCGCTGAATGAGCTCGGCATCGGCGATGAGGAAGGCGTACGAATCTTTTTAATCGCGCTGGAATATGAGCTGGCCGAGTACGTGAAACAGGCTGCCGACCACGAATCTCCGGAGATCAAAGCAGAAGCACCCAATCCCGAACTGGCAGCATTGTCCCGCGACCTGGTGCAGGCTTCCCAGCAGCTCGAACAGCTACCGGCAGGCAGCCGACGGTCGCTGTTGCAGCGTCTCTCCTCTGAGGACATCTTTGGTCGCCGCCATGATCAGGCCTACCTTGACGCAGTGGTGACTCAATTGACGCGCATCGCCAACGCATGTATGCAGGAAAAGTGCATTCAGCCCGCAATGCCTGATCTGGGCGAGGCGGAGAAGCATTTTATCAGCGTGGTCGCAGAAGCCTATTTCGAGTGCTTTGAGGCTTCTCCGGGAGCGAATGGAGGCGAGCCTTTTATCAGTCTGTTACGACGTATCACTGCGGTCAGCGGGTTGGATATTCCGGTGGAAAAAAGCCAGCTGGAGCCGATAATCTCGGTCATTGGCTGAGTTCAGTCCAGGTTCTTAGAGAAAAACCGCAAATGCCTTGCGCCGGCACCGGCGTCCCGCACTATGGTGGAACCCGTCACAACGGCAGCGCACCGCTAACCAGCTGCTCCGCAAGCTGGACCTGCTTCTGCAGGCAGCTTTCCAGGGCATAGTTCTGTAGTATCGTCTCACGCGCCGCCCGGCGCAGCGCAGCCATCCGGTCGGGATGATCGAGCACCCGGTCGACAGCATCCGCCACCTCCGACGCGGAAAAAAAGTCCACCAGCAGGCCGTTCCGGCCATGCCTGATCACCTCCTCCACCGGCGGGGTGCGGGAGCCGATCACCAGGCAGCCGGCCGCCATCGCCTCGAGCATGGACCAGGAGAGGACAAAGGGCACAGTCAGATAAATGTGCACCGCCGATAGCTGCAGCACCCGCAGGAACCGCTGGTAATCGATGCGGCCGAGGAAATGGATCCGCGCCGGATCCAGATCGACCTCCTGCAGCAGCTGTTCCCGGTAGCAACGCCCACCCTCAGGCCGCTGGCCATAGCTCACGCCATCCTCCCCCAGCACCACAATCTGGGTCGCGGGCCGGCGCTTGAGAATGATTTCGGCGGCGCGCATGAAAGTGGGAAATCCCCGGTAGGGCTCCAGATTGCGGGCGACGTAGGTGACCACCTCGTCACCTGCCCGCAAACGCAGCCCCTGCTTCACGCTCCCGGAAGCTTTTGGATCGGGTTTTATCCGGTCGGTATCCAGCCCATCGTGGATGACCGAGATACGCTGCCGGTAAACCGCGGGATGCTGTTGCCACTGCCAGCGTGTAGGGCTGATACCCCAGTCCGCCAGTTCGAGATTCATCAGGTGAAGGCAGTTGCGGGTCTGCAGGCGGCACGCCGTATCCACTGCTGGCGGCTGCCGTTCCAGGAAACCCACGTCGCTGCCGCGCGCATGATAGTACCATTCGAAATAGCCGACCAACTTAGCGTCGGCCCACACCTGCTTCAGGTAGAGCGCTTCGCCCCAACCCATGTGGGCGAAAATGACCTCCGGCTCGAACCCCTCTTTTCTGAGTCTCATAGCCACCCTCGCTACCGCCTGGCCGTTGAGCACCCCCTCTTCGGTCAGCCTGAGATAATCATGGGTGGAATCGGCGGGTTGACGTGCCGGCTGATACTCGATCTTGCGAACCCCTGCGAGGTCCGGCTTTCCCGGCCGGGTGATGAACACAACCTCATTGCCCCGGGCGGCCGCCAGATAGGGCGCCAGATGCTTGAACTGCCCCGGGCAGTTCTGGTGAACGAAGAGAAATTTCACTGGGTGACAAGCCCGAAATCCTGGATTGAAAAACCCCGGGCACTGGTAGCGCGTTTTTTGGTTGGCGCAATGCCCGATCAGATGTTGGGAATCGCGGTGAATTCCGGAACCGCATCACCAGGTGCCGCGGCTGAGATTGTCAGCGTTCCAGACTGCCAGAATAGACCCACCTCATTGAATCCTTGCAACACGACTGCAATACGGCACTTGGTGACGCCTACCAGACGATCCTTTACGAACGCGGTATATCCTTGACCGCCGTCGGAACGCCGGACTTTGGAACGCTGCCAGTATTTTTCGACAGGATACCCCGCTTTGGAGAGAAATTGCAGACCCCAGTCATACACAATGTGGGTGTCGGGAAGAACCGGCGGAATCGCCTGAGAATTCCCTATCGCATCCTGACCCATGTAAAAGTCCTTGATCACGTAGCCGATAAACTGGTTCGGCTCCCAGTTGATTGACATTGCATTCACTTCCATCCACCCGACCATCATGTTGTTGGCGGAATTGAAGGTGTGGGTGCCGGCATAACCGGTGATTTCGGTCCCGTTTACATAGCCTGTATCAACGGTCGTCGGGTCTCCATCATCCTGCGCTACATCTATAGCCTGACCTCTAAAGCCGGGGGTCGTCTGAGCCTTGGCAAACAGCGTCAGACTGTCTGGGGGTATACCGACGGTGGCATCACCTGTAACTGGTGCAGTAAAGGCGTCCGAGTACACCTCCAATGGAAGGACAACGGGTATGCCGACCGGGGCGCAGCCAGTCGAGTGTACCTTGGCTTCCACACTCTGCATTATTCCTTCCAGCAGGGCGAAAGCAGCTCTTTCCTGCGCTGACAGGTTGGTCGCTGCTGACCTGGGCGGCATGGGCCCAAGGCTATAAGCATCAGGCGCACCCGGCGGGGACGCAGCACTTACCAAGGTCGAGACAGCAATAAGCACAAATGCCGCGCTGACCAAGGAGAGCTTCTTCATCTCAATCTCCTGACCAAATTTATTAGAATTGTTTTACACAGGCTGTATCCCCGCTCAGCCAAACACTGTTTGCAATTAATTGTTTGTTGAGCTTGATGAGTATCCGGCCTAAATAAAATCATACAAATTTAATGCCAATATTGTTATAATTTTGTATTTATTGAAGATTTTAAAATCCGCTCACCTTTTCAGGCCACTGTGGTGAGTATGCTGTAAAGCAAACTGACATCTTTGTTCCAGAAACCGCCCGGCATATAAGCTGGGCGGTTTTCTGGTTTGTACTATGCGCGGTTAGATGTCCAAAACATCCGTGATTTCCACTGGATCACCAGCAGTCGCAGGTGCTGACTCCGAAGGCTTAAGCGTCGAGATGGTCAGTACTCCAGTCTGCTGGAATACGCCAATCTGGTTTAAACCAGACAGAGCGATTGCGATACGGCATGGAACGACACCCACCAGACGATCCTTCACGAATGCCGTCTGTCCGTTGCCGCCGTCGGAACGCCGGGATTTGGAGCGCTGCCAGTATTTTTTTTTTTTTTTATCCCACTTGGACAGCGACTGCAGACCCCAGTCATAAATAATATGATAGTCACCAGCTTTGACATTAGTTGTGTAAAAATCCTTGATCACTTTACCGGTAAACTGATTCGGCTCCCAGTTGATTGACATTGCATTCACCTCCATCCACCCGACCATCATGTTGTTGGCGGAATTGAAGGTGTGGGTGGCTTTGTAACCGGTAACTTCGGTCCCATTTATGTAGCCCGCTCCTTGCGGCGGGGTAATGGGATCAAAATCCTGCTGGCGTACGTCTATAGCCTGACCTCTATAGCCGGGGGTCGTCTGAGCCTTGGCAAACAGCACCAGACTGTTGGGGGCAACACCGATGCTGGCACTACCTTGAACCGGAGACGCAAAAGCGTCTGAATACACCGACAGCGGAAGCACGACCGGCGTACAACCAGTCGAGTGGACCTTGGCTTCAACAGACTGCATGATGCCTTCCAGCAGCGCATAGGCTACCCTCTCCTGGGACGACAGGTTGGTGGTATTTGCTGCCGGCGACA
>JAGRGQ010000017.1:54086-59401 GCA_020445405.1 Gammaproteobacteria bacterium
CCGCCACTGCTGCGGTTAACATTTTAATTTTAGTCATGTGAATCTCCTGCGAGTTTATTAGTATTGCATTATACAAAGCCGGACAGTCTAAATTATCTTAAAGACTATTCGGATTGAGCTGGACTGCTCAATTCATTTCCCTCCCTCAGAACCCCTGGATACTCGGAAGTACCCCGGCGGTCTAGGAGACAACCTGCGAAAAAACATCATCTGCGACAGGGCGGGCAAACCCGACATCTCACTCTGTCGTATTCTCCATTCGTGCCGTCACACCTGCAGCCTGCGGCCCCAGCCGACGAATCCAACCAGCGCGCTACCCATCAGCCAGACCGCCCCGGGGATCGGAACCGATGCGAGAACCGGTGTCGCATCAACCTTCATTACGAATGAATGCTGCGCAAGATGAACTACAGTTCCGCCGGAATAGAACCCAATGCCGCCATCCGTACCACCGGTATCGGTATTGGGGAGGATATCCCAGGAAACTGGATGATCTGAAGATAAACCAGTCAGTTTGACCCAGTAGGAAGTATCGTTATCCAGCGTTAGGGCCACATTTGGAGTAAATTGGTAATGCAGCGAAGGTGCAGTTCCTGTATCTTCAATGTAACCGGGGGTATAACCGGGTTCTATCGGTCCAACAGGATTGCTGATATCGCCATTCGCCGTGAGGGCAGTTCCTGTCGAAACCGGCGACAAAACCGTTCCGAATATATCGAGAAATGGGGTGTTACTGTTGCTATAAATACTTAAATAAAACTTGTCCGGACCAATCAGCAGGTCTCCGGGCTGACCTCCGCCAACATTCAGGCGCAAAGTAATCGTTCCCAAGGTACAGCCCAGCGGGCACAACGTTCCGGTGGAGAATTGATTCGATCCCCAATAGTTCGTAGATGTAGTAAACGATGTCAACCCGGAATCAGGCGTTAAGATTGAGGTATTATCGTACAAGGTCACGCTTGCTGCGCTTGCTGTTGCTGGACCGCCCACCGCCAAGATTAAAGCCGTCGCCAGTCGTTTAAATTTTGTTTGCATTGCATCAATCTCCTGAAATAAAACTTGACCGCTCAACAAATCCCGAAAAACTCTTTAACTCAATTTCAGACCTGTATGTTTGTTGAGATTGGCGGTTGTATAACTTACTGCCATGCTAATATCATGCCAATTTAATTAATACTATGTCCTACCTGGAATTTTTTATGAACTGGTTCACATATTTTGCTGTTCATGGAGAAAAATGTAAAAAAACCTGACACTTGATTAATCTCCTGAAGCCTATTGGAACTGGTCAACAATTCCTGAAAAATCACCCTTTGCAAGCCTTAAACCTATCAGTTGCCTGAACTTGTTGGGAAGATGCCTGGTATACAGCAAACTTGATGCCAAAGTTTATATCATATTGTTTTTATTTAATATTTTAACAACCAGAAAGTAATTCAGACTAATCAGGGAAGCAGAGTGTAAAAAAAACTGACAACCGGCAGCGGTCTATATATAAGGAATCTCTGGTTCAACAACCGGTATCCGGTAATAAAAACCCCGCTGGCAGCGCCGCCGGATTGCTTTTGCGCATCCGGGAGTCTGCTGGATTTCACCGTTTGCAGCGATTGCCAGGCGCAGGGGAACTTTGAGCTGCTCAAGCGCCGGGCAAAACAGCCGACCAGTTTACATGGCATCGTTCGTTGGTGCCGACCGAGTGGATCGACGCCTCGCGTCGGTCTGAAGCAGTTGCCGATTACCCCCGACATACCTGCTGCAACTTGAAGGGAGTAATCGATCAATGCAACAATTCGGTCAAACGTAGATTGATGGCGCGGATCATCGCCGCCACCGTGCACAACCACTGGGGGTGTAAATTGGAAGCAGTCAACGCATCGAGACGCCGGATTCTCGACCCCGCGCTCCTCTTCTCTGCTCTTCTCCTCTTGAGCCTGACGCTAAATAACAGCTTGGCGGCCACCTCGCTGTTCGATTCTGATCGCGGTGCGCTGGCGCAGGATTCAAATCAAACGACAAACAGCGGCTCCCTGCACGAGCTGCGCCTGGACGGGATTTTGATGTTGGGCGATCTGCACCGGGTGGTGATCCGCGGACCCGAAGGTGAAACCTACCGCTTCGTCTGGCGAGGTGTCATCGAAAAGCCCATTACCCGCGTGGGAGAATCGGCCGATCGGGCGGCCGGTTACCGGCTCACTTCTGCAGACGCCCGCTCAGTCTGGCTTCAACTGCCATCAGGAATCGGTTGTCAGCCCGATCCCGAATTAGGCATTGTCGCCTGCGAAGAGGGCCGAGCGAAACTGGCCATGGTCCCCCGCAGCGCTCCGCCGGCAGTCGAGAATGCGAGTGGAAGCGACGCCCAGCAACAGGGAATCGCTCCCACCCTGAGCCGCAGGCTGCAGCAGCGCCGCAGCGCGCCACCAACAACGCCGCTAACCGCGTCCGGGAATGCAACGGGAAGCAGCACAAGACAGGGAATCACACCCGCCTCAACCCGGAGACTACTACCGCTTACGCTGCAGCAGCAGAGACGCACACAGGTGACCGAGCTCGGGTCCCGGAATCGGAGTGTGGGGCTGAACACCCAGAGTCAGAGTCAGGGTGATGTTGAGCAGAGCAGCGCACCGGAGTACGACGAGAGCCCTGAGAGGAAACAGCTGCGGGAGGACCAACAACGCCTGATCGATTCTGCCCCACCCGGCTACTTTGGAGTACAGTAAATTTTTTAGGCCAAACCCAGGCCATTTTGACATTTCAGCTACCGCGTCCGCACACGGGTCTGAATCCAGGGTGTGTTTGCGCCTGGTTGACCCCGATCAGTTGACACACTGCGAAAAGGCACCGATAACACCGTTTTTGCGGGTCAGCCTCGGGATTCCATCATAGTGCCAACACGCCCAATAACGCCCTTCTCTCCGTACGGGGGTTTACCAACGCACTGGTTATTCACGTCAACATTCCTGATGAATTTAAATTTAGCAGCGGATGGACGCTACAAACAAAACACGGATTAACCAAGTGTACTTTGTCACCCTATAGTGAACTGCTGAAGCTGCCACTGGTGCAAACCTAAGATGTGATCAGGGACTTAGTCGGGAAAGCTTAAAGATGGCATTAAAACCGCTTACAGTGCTCAATATGTTTAAGATAAACTGCGCCAGATGAAAAATCTGGCAGCATTAAAGGACCGCTGGGCCCTTCTTCAGGATCGATACACGCTGGGCACGGCAAAGGCGGTGCTGGTATTGGATGGCAACAGGCTGTTTTCGGTCAGCGGCGGCGCAGAGGTTCAGTGTGACTCCCCTTCCCCCGATGCCGTAGCCCAGGCAGCGCTTTCGCTGGGACTGGGGGCGGATATCCGCGTCATTCTGCTGCTTCCACCTGGACTTTTCTCCACTTCGGAGCATCAGTTTGCCACGCTTGATCGCGGCGCGCTTTTGCGTGCACTCCATTTCCAGCAGGATGAGCTGTTTCCGGGGATGGAGCCATTGGTCGTCACCGCCGCCAGCACGCCCAGGCCGAGCCTCGCGCTGTGGATGCGACAGAGCGAACTGGAGCGCTGGCAGCGGGCATTCGCGCTGGCGGGATTGAAATTGTTGGCCCTGGGCCCGCGCAATCTCTTTAACCAATATCTCGGGGAAACCGGGTTCAGTTCGCTGGACGGTGAATCCCTGCTCGAAGCGGCTGTCGATCCTCAGGGTAATCTGGCCCGATGGTCGCGGAAAAAGGACGCGGAGGGTGATGAGGACGAGTCTGGCGGCCAGGCATCTTCCCCCTGGAAGGGTTTCAGAGGGCGCTGGCGGATTCGCCGGCCCGACTATCTGTTCCTGTTGGAAAGGGGCAACAACAGGCGACGGCTCGGACTGTGGCTGGGGCTGGCGGCAGTGTCTGTTGTGCTACTGTTGGCCTACGCGGTAGTACCGTTCGCCCAGCAGTTGAATCTGCGCACTGAACTGGAGGCGCAGGTGTCTGAATTGAGAGATCAGGCGGGTGATGTGCTGGCCCTGCGCGAGCAGGTGATGGCGCTGGAAGAGCGCCTCGCGCCGGTCCTGAACTATCCAAAGATCAAGATCGGCAGTCTGCTGATACTGCTGGACGAGAATCTACCCAGAGAGAGCTGGCTGCTGAACATGCGGGTGACGGAGTCGACCGTGGAGATCGAGGGTCTCAGCTCCGACCCCTCGCACGTCATCGAACTGCTTTCGGCGCGGCCGGAGTTCTCGGAAGTCGCCTTCAGCAAGGCCATAAGGCAGGACCTGCGACCTGGTGTGAGCGAGGGAAAATCTGTGTTCGGTATTCGGCTGAAGATGACCGGCGTTGACTTTGACGGCTGGCGCCGGTCAGTGAGGAAGAGAGATGAATAACCGCAGGCTGATCAAGTTGTTCCTGCTGGTGCTGATAATTTTTCTCTCGTTCAGAGTGGTACCGATGGCGGCAGAGTGGAAAGCATCGCTGGGAACCGATATTGAGCGGCTGGTGGATCGCCGGGATCAACTGGAACGACTGCTGGAGAGCCGGGAAGAGTGGCGCGGGCGGCTGGAGAAACTGACGGGCAGTGAAACCACCGTTACCGCCCGCTCTCTGCCGGGCGGCCGGCCCGAAGTGGCGTCGGCGCGGCTGCAGAGTCTGCTGCGGGACTACGCCGACGAAGCCGGGGTGGAGGTCAGCTCGCTGTCGCTGCCGGAGGTGGAGGTGTTTGGCTCATGGCGTCTGTTGCAACAGGTGTTGACGCTGCAAGGCACTGAAGCAGCAGTGCTGGACTTCCTGGACCGATTGGAGTCGGGCAGGAAGCTGATCCGGGTGGTGGGTTTCAATATGCGCAAGGATCGCACCACGCTGCTCGGCTCGGCGACGGTGGTGGGTTTTGCACCGCTGGCGGCACAGCCGAAGGATGGCACCGATGAGTGACACCCGGGAGATCAATCTGACCATACTGGAACAGGTGCTGCTGTCGCAGGGCATGGTGCCGGCGGAGGACTACGAGTCGAGCGGGACCATTCTCTGCAACGGCGGGATCAGCGGGGCGCAACAGGAGAAGGTCCGCTTCATGTTGAGCGGGGCCCGCCGTTTTCAGACCAGCGATAATGAGACTAGAGAACGCGCCATCCGCTTCTGGCGGGCCGAACTCTCTCCCGGCAAGGAGGATAGTGAAGCGGGAGAGGAGGAACTTGAGGCAGATGAACAGCACCTGAAGGAGATCGCATCGGACGCGCCGGTGATCCGGCTGGTCAATCACTTTATAGCACGGGCTCTGGACCTTTCCGCCAGCGACGTCCATTTTGAGCCGGAAGAGAACGCACTTGAGGTACGCGCCCGGG
>JAGRGQ010000180.1 GCA_020445405.1 Gammaproteobacteria bacterium
TGCAACGCGGTCAGGTTCTGCGCCTGTGCAGGTATCCCGCCGAACAGCGCGAAATCCTGATCGTCGAACACCGGCACGTCGCGGCTGCCGCCACCCCCTGCGCGGCCGCTGGTGGCTACCCGGCAGAGCAGTTCACCCACCAGTCCACCGCGTGAGTGGGAGAGAATATCGATCTGGGTATCCTGTGGAAAAGCGGCCAGATGCTGGACCAGCTCACGGGCATTCTCAATCGGACTTTCGGTCAGTGTGCGATGTTCGAAAGCAAAGAGATTGCCCTGGTAATAGTGCGACAAGCGATTGAGTTCAGCCCGCCGCGCTTCCGACCAGAGATCGCCGAAACTGCCCCAGGTGCTGGAGGCGGTGCCGTGCAGCAGCAGCAGGATGCGGCCCCCTTCGATCTTACCCACCGCCCCCGGCTTCTCCAGCGCGAAACCACCGGTCTCCAACCGGCAGCGGTAGAATCCGGGCCCCGGGCGGCGCGCCCCCCTGATCCGCTCCTCCACCTTGCGGGCGATCCCGCTTGCGGTGAGACCATGCAGATCGACGCCAACTACTTTCAATGACTTGACCACCCAGCCGATCGGACCGCGTGCCTGCATACCACGGGGCAGCAGATCGAGCGTCCGTGGCACCGGCACCGGTTCGCCAGCCGCATCACGCTGGTCACTCTGGG
>JAGRGQ010000181.1 GCA_020445405.1 Gammaproteobacteria bacterium
TTTAGTGCGGTCTAGAAACCCACGTCCTAAGGACGTGGTTATGAATGGCTGGCTCGGCCTGTCATGATTGGCCGCTCATGTTAAAACCAACGTTGAGTTGTCCCCACAACATCAACGAAGGAAATAACATGAGCAGATTTGAAAAGCTTACGCATGTCCTGTGGCATTGCCAATATCACATTGTGTGGGTGCCGAAGTACCGGTACCGGGTGTTGAAAGGTGTTATTGGCCAAGAGGTGCACAATTGTATCGGGGTGTTCTGTAGCCAGTTACGCTGCCGGGTAGTAGAGCTGAATGTACAGCCGGATCATGTGCATCTGTTGGTAAGGGTGCCACCGAAGGTGTCGATTTCGAAGCTGATGGGAGTGGTCAAGGGTCGGACAGCTCTCAGATTGTTTACGAGATTCCCATATCTTCGGAAAAGGCCGTATTGGGGTAACCACTTCTGGGCAAAGGGATATTGTGTAGATACGGTTGGAGTTGATGCGGAGATCATACGGAAGTATGTGAAGTATCAAGAAAAACAGGAACTTCGCCAACAAGAGTTGGATTACAGGAAATAGTGAAGAGCGGGACAACTCATCAGCCAGCCTTCTTTGAGGGCTGGCCCTGTGTGCCCCCTTTTAGGGGGCTTTGGGCAAGTCCGCGTTCTTGGAACGCGGATATTTAGT
>JAGRGQ010000182.1 GCA_020445405.1 Gammaproteobacteria bacterium
CCTGCAGTAGCAATGATCCTGGCGGCTGGTCGGGGCAGACGTATGCGACCGCTGACGGATCATGTTCCAAAGCCGCTGCTGGAAGCAGGCGGCAGACCGCTTATCCATTACCATCTTGACGCACTGTCACGCGCCGGATTTCGACGCGTGGTAATCAATCACTCTCATCTCGGGCAGATGCTGCAGGATGCCTTGGGCGACGGCAGCCGCTGGGGTCTTTCGATCATTTATTCGCCGGAGTCGGCCGGTGCGCTGGAAACGGGAGGCGGCATCTATCATGCGCTGTCATGGCTCGGTGAAAAGCCCTTTCTTGTATTAAACGGCGATATCTGGACAGATTTCGACTATGCTGGCATCGAATGCCCGCATAATAGTCTGGCGCACCTGGTGCTGGTGAAAAATCCCGTGCACCATCCTACAGGCGACTTTCAGTTGATCGATGGGCGGGTATCCGAAACCGGGGAAGCGAGGTTAACTTTCAGCGGCATCGGTATTTACCGGCAGGCGCTGTTCGCAAACTGCAGCGGCGGCTCATTCCCGTTGGGGCCGTTGTTAAGAGGCGCTATGGCGAAAGCGCATGTAAGCGGCGAATTTTATTCTGGGAAATGGGTTGATGTGGGAACGCCAGAACGGCTGCAAGCGCTGAACGGATTGCTTATGGGTGGTT
>JAGRGQ010000183.1 GCA_020445405.1 Gammaproteobacteria bacterium
AAAGAAATAAAAGAAGAGGTCTCTTTTAGAACACCAGGCTTCTCTGGGTGGCAACAAGAAAGGTGGTGGACACATTGCAATGATGCAGCCGCCTTTTTAGGTGTGGCTGGAAAAAATGAAATTGAAGAGTACGGTGAAGAATTGGTAGCTGAAGTAAAGAAAGAAACTGGCTACAACGACGAAGAATGGAATTATTACTTTAAATCTATGGATAAAAATGGTTCACCTACAGCATACATATTTAGGTGCCTGCACTGCGGAAAATTGGGTGGGTATTCTGACTGTGATTAAAATAAGGGCTAACAAGGCGCTCGTTCGGACACAAACTACGCTGCGCTTCGTTTGCGCCGCACAGCTATAACGTTAAGTGCATATAAGAATGGAAACGCTAGCAAATAATAGAGCTTGTATTCTTATTTTGTTCGTAATAGGGATCGTTTTGTTTGTTACGATAAATAGCCAGACAACTGGAATGGATGAAGGTCCAGTTAAGGAAATGGCATTTACAGGGAGTGCCACTCTAGTACACGTGCCGCTGTTTCTGTTTCTTTTAACAGAGTTATTTGGGCCAATTGCAAAGAATCGAAGTAAAGTAAATAAGTTCTTTGCCTGGACATTTATTATTCCTTCCGGGTTGATTTCGCTGTTAGTGGCATATGGGTTTTTT
>JAGRGQ010000184.1 GCA_020445405.1 Gammaproteobacteria bacterium
ATGGCAAGGGAAAAGGTTCGTGAGCGGCGGCGACAAAGTAACGCCGGCGCTCTCAACCCCGATCCTCGCGAGATTCGCGCACAACTCGAAGTGGGCACGGCTGCGCTTTCCAGGATTCGACACTCCCTAGGGCAGCCCCGGCGCACCGGTTCCCAACCGCCTGGCAAGGATTGATTCAGCAGATACCGATCCCGATACCCGTCGCTCTCGTCAGAGTCTCCGCTTTTTCAGCGGCACGCTTTACACAGAGACGATCCCCTGCATACGGTTGAGAGATCGAAAAAAATAGCTTGGGGATGATTGCAATGAGTCGGAACCCGGCTCGACCAATACCGAATATCGAACCGCTGCCCGCCAGTTTCGAGCTTTGAACCTGGTTGTTCCGGACCCGAAACCGACCTGTAAAAACACCAGATTTCTGAACAGGTATCCCGGAATCATGCGGAAGAGACATTTGAAAGAATGAATAAAGTAAATGTTATAACACTATGAAAAATAAATATTATTAAAAGTTGGTTATCGAAGTGGAATTGATCGGATTTCATAGATTCGCAACAACTCAAAACCCAGCTAAGCCTGCCTGCATTTGTTGACACCCTGAACAACTCTGGTGCCTGAGATCAGTTCGAAATTCGAACCTGGTTTGCCTGTGCGACCCCCGGTCTG
>JAGRGQ010000185.1 GCA_020445405.1 Gammaproteobacteria bacterium
CAAAAGCCGTATCGACACCAGGCGTAAACTGGGCTACCGACAACGCAACCGACCTGATCGGAGGCTTTTCCGTTCTATAGCTCTCAGGTATCTCCACGGTGGTACTGCAGCCGGTGTGGACTAACGCCGAGAGCAATAGGACAGCTACAGTTCGAGCGCACAACCACCGGTTTCTGTCAGTCCGTCCCATGTACATCGGAAAAATCCCTCCGGCTGCTGGTCCAACGAAATCCCGTCACCACCCACTGAAAACCGATTCATTCATCCAGGCAAGGTACGAGAATTATATGTGCCTCAATGCAGTAGGTTTCGGGTATGCCTGGTCGTTCGCCTGGCGCAGCAGGTCATTGTCCAAATGCCTGACGAACATATCCTGAATAAGTTGCGCCATGGCGCGCCCACCGCTGCCGTGGGTCATGTCCACCAAACCCTGCTTGATATTCAGTCGTAACGGAAATCTTTCTGGCATCTGTTGTTACCAACGGCAAATAGGCAAGAAACATCTGCCGCCAGCGTATCAGGCAACGGCATTGTCGGATGCATCGGGATTGCGAAAACGGCCGTAACTCCGGGTATAGGAAGAATAAACGCCCTTTTCACCCTAGTCCACCAGCTGCCCTTTTCACCCTAGTCCACCAGCTTCTGACTACTGTTGAGTCTCTCAT
>JAGRGQ010000186.1 GCA_020445405.1 Gammaproteobacteria bacterium
CGGCTGGCCATCGACGGCGACGATCACGTCGCCGGTCTGAAAGCCGGCGGTCAGGAACGGGCTGACCTCGTGAATGTCGGAAATCACCAGTCCATGCGGCGTGCCCAGGCCGAGGCTGTCGGCAATGGCGGTATCGACCGGCTGGCCGTTCATGCCGGCCCAGGGGCGCTGAAACCTCTCGTTGCCGGCCTTGGCCTGATCGACGAAACGGGCGACCAGCGCCGAGGGGATGGCGAAGCCGATGCCGTTCGAGCCGCCGGAGCGGGTCAGGATACGGGCGTTGATGCCGATCAGGCGGCCGTTCACGTCGACAAGCGCCCCGCCCGAGTTGCCGGGGTTGATCGAGGCATCGGTCTGGATGAAATAGCCGCGCGCGGAACCGGAGGCGGTGCCCGAGCGCGCCAGCCCCGAGACGATGCCGCTCGTCACCGTTTGCCCCACGCCGAACGGATTGCCGATGGCCAGGACCAGTTCGCCGACCTCGACCGTTTCGCTGTCGCGCAGGTCGAGATGGGGCATGTTGAAGCCGCCTTCGAGATGCAGGATGGCAAGGTCGCTTTCCTCGTCGGCCAGCAGAACCCTGGCGTCGTATTCGCGGCGGTCGTTCAGCACGGCGCGAATATCCGTCGCCTCGCCCACGACATGGTAATTCGTCACCATCAGCC
>JAGRGQ010000187.1 GCA_020445405.1 Gammaproteobacteria bacterium
AGTGTGATACGCTCAATATGCAGCAGATGCAGCATGCGCCAGTTCACGCTCAACCGGCCACAATAGTATCGGGACAGCAGTATGCGGGTGACAATCATGCAGGCAAAAAAGTTAATCGCTACTCACTGGTTCTTTGTCCTGCTCATCCTGTTTCTCACACTTTATGCCGAACGCGGCTGGACAGCCAAGCAGTTGCCGCGGGCCGCGCCGGAATTCACCCATCCGGACAGCGGTGACTGGCTGAATTCCGAGCCGTTGTCACTGGCCGGGCTGCGGGGCAAAGTGGTTCTGATCGATTTCTGGACTTTCGATTGCTGGAACTGCTACCGCTCCTTCGGCTGGCTGCACGCCCTGGAAGCGCAGATGAAAAATTGCGAATTTATGGTCATCGGCGTACACACACCTGAATTCGAACACGAGCGGCACAAAGGGAAGCTGCAGGAGAAAGTCAAACTTTACGACCTCCGGCACCCAATCATGATCGACAACGACTTCTCTTATTGGAACGCCGCCGGCAGCAGATACTGGCCCAGTTTTTTCCTGGTCGACAAAAAGGGGGTCATTCGGGCAATTTACATGGGCCAGACCTTCCTTAATAGAAAAAAAAAAAAAAAAATCGATCGCATTGCGAAACAGATTGTCGATTACCTGGCGGATCAGGAAG
>JAGRGQ010000188.1 GCA_020445405.1 Gammaproteobacteria bacterium
TCTTCAGGTCACCCCGGCCAAGGCGGCGCGCTATTACAACGTTGCGCAGATGGTGTCTGCGGCGACGGTTGCGGTGGGTGCCAACTCACCTTGGCTGTTCGGGCACCAGCTTTGGGAAGAAACCCGCATCCCCCTGTTCGAGCAAGCGGTGGAAGTGGCGGCAAACGCGGAATGTGGCGGGGCCGAGTTGCGTCGGGTCGGGTTTGGAAGCGGCTATGCGCAGGGCGATCTGATCGGCTGCTTCCGCGAGAACCTGGATTGTTACCCGCCGCTCCTGCCGATTGAGGTCGATAAATACCCTGCCGCACTGAGCCATCTGCGTCTGCACAACGGCACCATCTGGCGCTGGAATCGGCCTCTGGTCGGGCTGGATGACGATGGCAGCCCGCATCTACGCATCGAACATCGGGTTATTGCCGCCGGGCCGAGCGTGATTGATACGGTCGCTAATGCGGCCTTTTTCTACGGACTTGCCACCGAATTGGCGGAATCCCTGAAAGAGCCGGAAGCCGACCTGCCGTTCTCGCTGGCGCGCGACAATTTCTACACGGCGGCCCGCCATGGCCTTGATGCGCATGTGGTCTGGTTCGATGGTGTGCGCAGCGATCTGCGCAGCCTGATCCTGGATGAACTGCTGCCTCGTGCTGCGGCTGGGCTGCGCC
>JAGRGQ010000189.1 GCA_020445405.1 Gammaproteobacteria bacterium
GTTCCTTCCGTTTGTAAATAAGTCATTAGCAGAAAAGGTTAAGGCTATTCACGTGTTTGCTAATGGGTATAAGCTCCAGGAAATTGAATCATCCGACATTAACATAGATGCAACTGACATTAATCCAAGTTTTCCAACCCAATTTGATGATGATGAATTGAAAGACCAATGGGTCAGGATAAGGCCAAAGGGCTCCTCAACCTTCCATATGAGGTTTTTTGAGCATACGCCAAAGAGGATGTTTACCCCAAGTCAGGTAAAAAACAGCCTTGAGGAGAAAAAAAGTAATGCATAACAAGGTGCTCGTTCGGACGCAAACTACGCTGCGCTTCGTTTGCGCCGCACAGCTTGGTCGTTAGGCGCGTACAGTGACGAATAAGATCAAATCATTCTTGATATTTTGCGGCGGTTTTGTCACTGCAGTGTTGTTTATTGCAATTGGTGGATATGCCTATTTTCAGTACACCTTAAGCATGGTGGAGGAATATCAATCTGAATGGACTCCTGATTTCGGCGAACAGCTATATAAATCTGCAGCAGAACTCGCAGCTGCTAAAACTGAGTATGAGAAATGGGTTGCTATAGGTGATGTTGCTCTTTGGAATGTAGATGGTGGTTCCTTAGTAAAAGCTTCGGAATTCGCACATGAGACACTAAGGATC
>JAGRGQ010000018.1 GCA_020445405.1 Gammaproteobacteria bacterium
GGAGCTGGACTACGAGACCGGACTGTACATCGGCATGGGCATCGTGTTCATTTACGCGGTAATGGGCGGCATGAAGGGCATCACCTACACCCAGATCGCACAGTACTGCGTGTTGATCCTGGCCTACACCATTCCGGCGATCTTCATCTCGCTGCAGCTCACCAACAACCCGATACCGCAGATGGGTCTGTTCGGCAGCCTGTCGGATGGCACCCCGCTGCTAGCCAGACTGGACGCCACGCTGATCGATCTGGGCTTTCCGCAATACACCGCGATGAAGACCAGCACGCTCAACATGGTCTTTTACACCTTCTCCCTGATGATCGGCACCGCCGGGCTGCCGCACGTCATCATCCGCTTCTTCACGGTCCCCAAGGTGCGCGACGCACGGTTGTCGGCGGGCTGGGCGCTGGTGTTCATCGGCATTCTCTACACCACCGCGCCGGCAGTGGGCTCCATGGCCTTCTACAACCTGGCCAAGACGGTACAGCCCGGACCGGTATCCTCGGTTGACGGTGCCATGGCCTACGAGGCCCGCCCGCAGTGGTTCAAGAACTGGGAGACCACCGGTCTGCTCAAGTTCGAGGACAAGAATGGCGACGGCCGCGTGCAGTACCGCAAAGGCGACGACAACGAGCTGAAGGTCGACCGCGACATCATGGTGCTGGCCAACCCCGAGATCGCGCAACTGCCGAACTGGGTGATCGCACTGGTGGCGGCGGGCGGTCTGGCGGCGGCGCTGTCGACCGCTGCAGGACTGTTGCTGGCGATGTCCATTGCGATATCGCATGACCTGTTGAAGAGCACCTTCGTCAAGGGCATCTCGGAGAAGGGCGAACTGCTGGCTGCGCGTATCTCCATGGCCGCGGTGATCGCGGTGGCCGGATGGTTCGGTCTGCACCCGCCCGGATTCGCCGCGCAGGTGGTGGCCCTGGCCTTCGGCCTGGCAGCCTCCTCCATCTTCCCGGCGCTGATGATGGGTATCTTCAACAAACGGGTCAACAACACCGGCGCCGTGCTGGGTATGCTGGCAGGACTGCTCTCGACCCTGATCTACATCTTCTGGTTCAAGGGCTGGTTCTTCATACCGGGCACCGAGATGGCCGCAAACAATGCCAGCAACTGGTTCCTCGGCATCCAGCCTGAAGCCTTCGGCACCATCGGTGCAGCGATCAACTTCGCCGTGGCCATCCTGGTTTCCAAGGTCACCAAGGCACCGCCGGAGCATATTCAGCATCTGGTGGAGGATATCCGCACGCCGCGTGGAGCTGGTGCGGCCACCGGCCACTAAGCCACATAAAACAATAAGATGTGTTGTAGAATGGACCCCGCCCAGTGCGGGGTCTTTTTTTGGGGCACTGCCAACGCCCCAATGACTAATCGGATTTGCGCCCGATATAATCGAACCATTGCGGCAGCCGGAACACCGCCAAAAGATAGTTATCCGGAATGCTGCAACAGCGCCATACGGGACAGTCACCATTCGGACAGATACAGTGGATATCGAATTACTAGAGATCAGAGATTTTCTTGCCGCAAACCACCCGTTCGACCAGCTGCCGGAGGCTGCGCTGGCGGAGCTTCCCACGATGCTTCAGGTGCGATATTTCCGGCGCGATACGATGATCTCCGAAATCAACAGCCTGGAAAGTTACCTTTATCTGATACGCACCGGTGCGGTGGAGATGTTCAGCGCCGAAAATGAGATTCTGGCACGCCTGGGTGAGGGGGACGTATTCGGCTATCGCGCATCCCACCGCCCGAATCAGGTTGAACACCACTGCACCGCACTGGAGGACACGCTGATCTATCAACTGCCGGCCCAGGACGTCGATAAGCTCTGCGAGAAACATACCCAGTTCGCCTATTTTTTCAGCAGCGTCGTCGGCGACCGGCTGCGCGATGCCATCAGTCAGGCGACACAGGTTACCAGCAGCCAGGTCAACCTTATAACCACCCCGATCAGCGAATTGATCAAGCGTGAACCGATCACCATCTCCCCATCGGCAACCATCCACGAAACCGCGCGCAAAATGTCCGAAGAGCGCGTCTCTTCCATTCTGGTCTGCGCCCAGGGGCAGCTTGCAGGCATCGTTACCGACCGCGACCTGCGCAACCGGGTCGTCGCCGAGGCGCTGGATGTCAACCTGCCGGTCACCGAGATCATGACCTTTAACCCATCCTCGCTGAAGGAGGATACCTTCGCCTTTCAGGCGCAGCTTCACATGGCCCGGCACAACATTCATCATCTGCCGATCACCCGTGGCGACGGCATCGCCGGCATGGTTACCGCCACCGATCTGACCAAACATCAGACAACCTCAGTCGTCTACATGGTCAGCGACATTTACAAGCAAAACAACATCGAACGTATGCAGGAGGTGGCCAACCAGATACCCGATCTGCTGGTTAACATGGCCGTGGCGGAGGCGAGCGCTGACAGTGTCGGGCATTTGATCACCTCAATTACCGACGCCATCACCTCGCGGCTGCTGCAGTTGGCTGAGGAGAGGCTGGGGCCGCCGCCGGTCAGCTATGTCTGGGTCGCAGCCGGTTCCCAGGCACGCAATGAACAGACCGCAAAGTCGGACCAGGATAACTGCATGATACTGGACGACGCATACAACCCCGGAGTTCATGCCGACTACTTCAGGGAGCTGGCGAAATTCGTGTGCGATGGATTGAATGCCTGCGGCTACGTCTACTGCCCCGGCGAAATGATGGCGATCACCGATAAATGGCGCCAGCCTCTGGCTGTCTGGAAGGGGTATTTCGCCAAATGGATCGATCAGCCCGAGCCGATGTCCCTGATGCTGACCTCGGTTTTTTTCGATATGCGCCGCGTGTACGGCTCGCGCAAACTTTTCAGGGAGATCGCCGAGTACGCGTTGGAAAAAACCCGGGGAAACCGGATCTTTCTCGCGTTTATGGCTGGCAACGCGCTGTCGCACCAGCCACCCATCGGTTTTTTCCGCAATTTCGTTCTGATCAAGGGCGGAGAACACAACCAGACTTTCGACGTGAAACACAACGTTATCGTGCCGATCGTGGATCTGGCCCGCGTCTACAGCCTGGCTGCTGGCAGCAAGGCGGTAAACACCCTTGACCGGCTGGATGTGGTTGCCGAGGGCGGTGAAGTCACCAGTGAAGGCGCGCATGACCTCAAGGACGCGCTGGAGTTCATCTGTTATCTGCGCATCCAGCACCAGGCGCGCTTGATCAAGGCGGGGGAGCCGGCCGATAATTTCATGTCCCCGGACCATCTGTCGCACTTTGAACGCAATCACCTGAAGGACGCATTTTCGGTGGTACGCACGATGCAGAACACACTTGGCCAGCGGTACAAAATGTAGATGTCGATCTGGAAATTTCTGTTCAATCTCGACGAGCGCCGCAACTGGTATCTGCGCAGAATGCCGATGGGCCCGCTGAGGGAGTATTACGAATCGACCTTCCCCACGCCCGATACAGACTGGCGCCAGGTGGAGTACCTGGCGCTCGATTTCGAAACGACCGGCCTGGACAAGGACAGGGACGAAATCCTGAGCATCGGCTATGCACCGATTCGCGGGCAAAGTCTGCGCCTGAGCGAGGCGGATCACTTTCTCTCCCGTCCGGTCCGAGCCATTCCCGAGTCATCGGCGGTCATTCACGGCATCATGGACGACACCGCGTCGGGTGCCAGACCGCTGGAAGAGGTGCTGCCAAGGCTGCTGAAATCGCTGGAATCCAAAGTGCTCGTGGCCCATCACGCGGCAGTCGAGTACGAGTTTCTCAGCAACGCGTGCAGACGCATCTATGGTTATCCCTTCATCGCGCCGGTAGTCGATACCCTGGCGCTGGAAGTACGTATATTCCGCAGCATGGACAAGCCGATCCGTTCCGGTGATCTGCGCCTGGACAAGGCGCGGGTGCGTTACAATCTGCCCCGCTACCCGGCCCACAATGCATTGATCGACGCGATCGCGGCGGGTGAGCTGTTTCTCGCCCAGTGTACCTACAGAAAAAGAAGAAAGCGTGCGTTGCGGCTGAGGGATATCACGGTAATCACCTGATGTGGTGCACGCTAGATGATGCGCCTTCCACCAGACCCTTTGTCCTCTCTCTTATCCACGCCAAGCGCCACGCCAAGCAGATTATCCACCAGACGAAGTCCGACCCGGCGCGCCATCAACAGCAGGAAAAAAAATTGTGCCCCGAAGATAAAAACATAGGCGCCGGCAATATTGAAAGGCACGCCCCGAGTAATCGGCCATGCCAGCAGAAACACCAGTAAAAACAGCAGTGCGATCAGATAGAAATCCCGCTGTATTATCCACTGGCTGTTGGTGCTCAGTATCACGGGGTGCTGCTCGTGCTGCGGATACAGCCGCAACCAGGTCTCCAGCTGCACTTTATGATCGAAGCCGGAGTCCCTGACTGCGGGAAAGGCGGCCAGCAGTTCAGCCGCGTCGAACGGCTGCTTTCTGGTGGTCAGAAACGCATCGTAAGCCGGGTGGGCGTACTTCCCCCGCCAGTAGAGCAACCGGTTCTTCCAGTCATCGCCGAGCCGTTTGACGATGACCAGTCCCGCAACCGCGGCAACCAGACCCAGCCCCGCGGCAATCTCGCTGTGCGGGGACAATTTCTTCCAGTACGCCAGACTGAGCAGAAATGCCTCCGTCCCAAATGGCAGATGCAGCAGAAACATGTACAGCAGAATTCCATTAATCAGCGCGAAAGCAACCAACAGCGGGGTGTGAAATTTCATAACGGGTTTTTTACTCCGGAAAAAGCCGGCCAGCGCGGTGGGTTCGCTGGCCGGATATCGGCTATTTCACGTTATTCAGGCTCAAATGACAACCTGCGTTGAGCGTCGCTGACCGGACAACCCGGTACTGCTTCAGCCTTTGCCGCCGGACCGGATCAGCGCGTCAATCCGCAGCCGGGGAGTAGGCCGGCTTCTCATGCAGCAGCATGGGCGCCGGAAGATTGTGCCTGGAAAAATCCGGAAAATCCGGATTTCTCCAGCCGATCGGAGCCGTCTTTCCCTCCGGCGGACGCAGCCTCGATATATAATCCATCACCGCGGATACCTCCCGCCCGGTGAAACGCTGAATCTGCTTCACCATTTTCTCATCGGCATTACGCCGTTTGCCGAAGCGGATCCAGGCAAACTGCCGTTTCAGATAGCTGTAGTGCTGTCCGAGAAGCAGCGGGATATGCTCCTTTGCATCACCCTGCGCCTTATCGCCGTGACATTCGGCACACTCCCTCTCGTAAACCCGCCTGCCCAGTTCCAGGTCATGTCCCGGCCCGGTATCGTTGAGCGGTGACATCGGAAGCGCGGCGATATAGGCGGCGACATCGGCCATCTCCTGCGCACCGCCCAGGACGCTGGGCATGGAAAACGGGAACATCGTCGGATTATCGCGATTGCGCGCACGGATGTCGGCGAGCTGTTTGATCGTGACAACCGCCAGCTGGCCGGCCAGTTGCGGATAATAACCGCTGCTCGAACCCCAGCCCTCGGGACCGTGGCACACGACGCAGATCTTGTACAGCTCGCGTCCCCTGTCCGGATCCGGGGTCATGCCCACAGCCCGTTTCGCCTCTTCCATGGCGGCCTGCGGCCCGTAGTGCTGCTGCGCCAATACAGAGTCCGTGCAGTAAGTTATTCCCAAAACTACCGCCACTCTGGCAATTTTATAAACCATGCTCTCCTCCATAGTGGTACGAACCCGCCTGATGCGCTGCTCAACTGGAGAAACGGATTCGTTAAATGCGACGGCCGGCACCAAAATTCAAGATTAAATTCCGGGTTTATTATTTTTGGCTCATTTGCACCAAATCTTTGCAAGGTGGTTGATACTAGTTAAAACCGATCGTGCTGGCAATTCCCTGCCCCCATCGCCCTGCAGCAAAGTTGCAGCCGTGCTCTATACTGACTCTTAACAACCCGAATGTGAGAGGAGTTGCAGGCATGCGCAAAACCAGATTGATCAGGCAGCGACTGGTGGCAGTCTTCCTGATTGGGATGCTGCTGCTGTATTCGCCTTTGATCACGCTGCCTGACCGGGAGGAACTGCTGTTTGGACTGCCGGTGCTCTATCTCTACCTGTTTGGCGTCTGGTGTCTGCTGATCGCGGCAATGGCCTGGATCGTTCGGGGCCGGACAAATGTTTAGCGTACGGGCGCCCCGGTCATCCATTGCGGCTTTGAGCCGTGAGTGCGCAGCGTGCTTAGCGGCCCGCTGATCGTCGCCACCTCGTTTCTCTATCTGGGCCTGCTGTTCGCGATCGCCTACTGGGCAGACCGGCGTGCGGACAGCGGTCGCTCGGTTATAGCAAATCCCACGGTATACGCGTTGTCGCTCGCGGTTTACTGCACCGCCTGGACCTATTACGGCAGTGTCGGCCGGGCGGCAGCCAGCGGCATCGGTTTTCTGCCGATATATATCGGTCCGACCCTTGCCGCCACGCTGTGGGTTTTTCTGTTGCTCAAGATGGTGCGGGTGAGCAAATCCCAGCGCATTACCTCCATTGCCGATTTTATCTCCTCCCGCTACGGGAAAAGCCATCTGCTGGGCGGTCTGGTCACGGTTATTGCCGTGGTTGGCGTACTCCCCTACATCGCGCTTCAGCTCAAAGCGATCTCACACTCCTTTACTATCCTGATCCACTATCCCAATGTGCTGCTGCCAGGCGTTGCTGCCACGCTGCCCGTCTGGAAAGACACCGCGTTTTATATCGCACTGTTCCTGGCGGTGTTCACGATCCTTTTCGGCACACGCCATCTGGACGCCAGCGAGCGGCATGAGGGGATGGTTGCCGCGATCGCGTTCGAGTCAATCGTCAAACTGCTCGCATTTACCGCAGTGGGCGTATTTGTCACATTCGGACTCTACGACGGATTTGGCGATATCGTGCACCAGGCGCAGCAGGCCGGACATCTCAAAATGCGGTTGATCCCCGAAGGAAGCGCAAACGTCTGGTTCTCCTTCTCGCTGCTCTCTGCGCTGGCGGTGATGATGCTGCCGCGTCAGTTTCAGGTGGCCGTGGTGGAAAACAGCGGCGAAAACCAACTGCGCCGCGCCATCTGGCTGTTCCCCCTCTATCTGCTGTTGATCAACATATTCGTCCTGCCCATTGCGCTGGCGGGAAAGCTGGAGTTCGCGGGGATCGGTGTGGATGCGGATACCTACGTGCTCACGCTGCCGATCCTACACCAGCAGCAGTGGCTGGCTTTGTTCTCCTATCTCGGGGGACTCTCGGCCGCCACCGGCATGGTAATCGTGGAAACCATCGCCCTATCGACCATGGTCTGCAACGATCTGGTAATGCCCGGACTGCTTCGGCGCTGGCGGCACCAGGCGCCGTTTATGGAATTGAGCCGCATCCTGCTGCTGGTGCGGCGCGGCGCGATTTTCGTCGTGCTGATGCTGGGATACTCCTATTTCAGACTGGCCGGCGAGGCTTATGCACTGGTCGCCATCGGGCTGATCAGTTTTGCCGCGGTGGCCCAGTTTGCGCCGGTGATGATAGGCGGCCTCTACTGGCGGGGAGGCACCCGCGGCGGCGCGCTGGCCGGTCTGGGTGCAGGCTTCCTGGTATGGATCTACACCCTGCTGTTGCCTTCCTTCGCCAAGTCGGGGTGGCTGGCACGGGAGTTTCTGGATTCCGGTCCTTTCGGCATTTCGCTACTGAAACCCCAGGCACTGTTCGGCCTGGAGGGAGTCGACGAAATATCCCACTGCCTGTTCTGGAGCCTGGCATTCAATATCGGCGCCTACCTGATCGTTTCGTCCCTGCGCGCACCGAACGCCGAAGAGACGACGCAGGCAACCCGTTTCGTGGATGCGCTGAAGCATGACCGCCCCGTTGCGGCCGGTCTGTGGCGCGGCAGCGCGGAAGTCACCGACCTGATCAACCTGACCGGTCGCTTTCTCGGCGAAGACCGGGCGAGAGAAGAGTTTGCCGATTATTTTGCCCATATTCGAAAACTCGAGGAGGGGGTCGAGCTGCCGGCCGACGCGGAAACCGTTCACTTCGCCGAGACTCTGCTGGCCGGCGCCATCGGCAGCGCGTCGGCCCGGGTCATGCTGGCATCGGTGGTGCAGGAGGAGCCGCTTGGCCTTGACGAGGTGATGGATATCCTCGACGAAGCGTCTCAGATCAGGGAGTACAGTCGCGAGCTGGAGCAGAAGTCGCGCGAACTGGAGGACGCCACAGCGGAACTCAAAGCGGCCAACATCAAGCTGCAGGAGCTGGATCATATGAAAGACGACTTCATGTCGTCGGTAACCCATGAACTGCGTACCCCGCTGACCTCGATAAGGGCATTTTCTGAAATTCTCTCGGAAGATCCCAAAATCGATCTGGAAGAGCGCAAGCGGTTTCTGGGCATTATCGTCAGCGAAACAGAACGCCTGACCAGGCTTGTCAATCAGGTGCTTGACCTGGCCAAAATCGAATCCGGGCATGCGGTATGGAAAAGCAGCGAAGTGGATCTTAACGACGTGATCCGCCACTCCATTGATGCTTCCGAGCAGTTGATCATAGACCGCGGCGGGAGATTGGAACTGGATATTCCGGACCAGCCGGCCCGGGTGATGGCGGATCGGGACCGCTTGATGCAGGTGATGCTCAATCTGTTGTCGAACGCGGCCAAATTCATGGCGAAAGAGGCTGGCAGGGTGGAGGTCAAACTGCGCCGGGAGCGCAATATGTACAAAGTTGTGGTAAGCGACAACGGCAGCGGCATTCCCGCGAAGCTGCGACCGGTGATCTTTGAAAAATTCCGGCAGGGCGTTGAGGGCGGCGCCAATCCTCTGGGCACCGGACTGGGTCTGCCGATCAGCCGTGAAATCATCGAACACTTCGGCGGCCGGCTGTCGGTGACGAGTCCACCGGGAAAAGGTGCTATATTTTCCTTCGTACTTCCGTTAAGCACCCGCGGTGCCGCCGCACCCGCAGACAATCCAGGTCAAGAGGCAGCATCATGACGAAAAAAGTCCTCATCGTGGACGACGAACAGAACATCGCCATATCGGTAGAGTATCTGATGCGCAGGGAGGGCTTCGACGTTTCGGTGGCAAGGGACGGTGAAGAGGGACTTGCCATGATCCGTTCCACCAAACCCGATCTTGTTCTGCTGGATGTGATGATGCCAAAAATGGATGGCTTTCAGGTATGCAGTGCGGTACGCGCCGACGCGGCGCTGGCGGATGTACGCATCATCATGCTGACCGCGAAAGGGCGCGATGCGGAGGTGGCGAAGGGGCTCTCGCTGGGGGCCGATGCGTATATTCCCAAACCCTTCTCCACCAGCGACCTGGTAAGCAGGGTGAACTCTCTGATGGAGTCCAAAAAGTGAGCGGCGGCGGATTCGGCAGAGAGACGCAGCAGGCCGCCTGCGCTCCGGTTCCGGCTACAGGAGCATGGCATGCCGGATAGTTTACCTCGAAGCGCATCAGGGTCCGGCAATACGTTCTCCTACACCTATTTGGGATCAACCGAGGGACCGATGCGTCTGCTGCCCAGGCGGCCGCCAATAACTGTCCCGCCGGATACCAGCGTCCGTAATGCGATGCTGCAGATGAACCAGCTGGGAAACGACTCGGTGGTGGTGGTGGACGACGCCAGCAGGCTGCCGCTTGGCATTGTCACCCAGAGCGACCTGGTGCATGCCATTGCGTTTCACGGGGAAGACCTGGAACAGCCGGTAGCGGCATTGATGACGGCGGCGCCGTTTACGCTGCCGGCCGATGCGCCGGCGCACCGGGCCACGGTGCTGATGATACAGAGAAAAATCTCCCATGTGCTGCTGGTGGAGAATGACGGCGCTTTGTGCAACGTGGTGTCCCGCAGCGATCTGTTCGGTTTGCGCGGCGGCGGTGCGGAGACGCTGGCCGAGACGGTTACCGCGGCGGCGGACGTGGACACCATGGCAAGAGCGGCCAGTGCCATCCGCAAGCGTGGCGCCGAACTGTTTCGCGCAGGCATGGGTGCCGAGGCGTTGTGCCAGTGGATGTCCGCATTGAACGATCTGGTGATCATGCGCATTATTGAACTGATCGAGGATGAGTTCGACCTGCCTGCGGTGCCATGGTGCTGGCTGGTGTTCGGATCCGAAGGGCGACTGGAACAGACTTTTTCCACCGATCAGGACAACGGACTGATTTTCCTGCCTGGCGATGAAGCGGATTCTGAACGTCTGAGGGAAGCCTTCCTGGCCTTTGGCAAGGCGGTCAACACCGGGCTGGACGCATGCGGCTTCCCTCTCTGCAAAGGCAACATCATGGCCGGCAATCCAGCCTGGTGTCTCAGCCTGGAAGAGTGGAAGCGGCAATACACTGCCTGGATGGAGTCCCCGGAGCCGGAAGCGATTCTGAACAGCACGATCTTTTTCGATTTCCGGCCGCTCTATGGAAACTACAACCTGGTCGACAGCCTGCGCAAATGGCTGATTCCGTTACCGGCACAACATCCACGCTTTTTACGTTCCATGGCGGAGGAGGCTTTGACCTGCGCCCCCCCGCTCGGATGGACCGGTGGTTTCGTATACGACGGCGGCAGGCGGCATCCCCACACCATCGACCTGAAGCTCTACGGCGCGCGACCCTTCGTCGACAGCGCCCGCATCTGGAGCCTCACCCACGGTCACTGGGAGACCAATACCGGGGACCGGCTGCGCGCCGTCGCCACCTCCATGGATCTCTCCCCCGAAGAGACCGCGGCCGAAGTGGAAGCGTTCTATCTGGTGCAACGCTTCCGCTTCCAGCAGCAGCTCTCCGCAAAGACGCCGGAAATGTCCAACCGCCTGAATCCATCCAATCTCAATGAACTTAACCGGTTGATGCTGAAAGAGGCATTCAGACAGGCAAAGAAGCTGCAGCTGAGGCTGAAACTGGAACACGGTTTCTAGACCCTGTCTGTCCCGCACCGCTGCTTCTCTGCAGCACGGCTTCAAAACCAGCTACGGGGTTTTTACAGTTGTTACTATTGGTAACAACTGCTAGGCTTAGTCAATGCCCAAGACGACAGAACCAGGCCGGCAATACGATCGCACCATACTGTTACTGCTGTTCATGCTTTTTCTGTTCGCGTCGCCTTTTACCACCTGGTGGGCAATTGACCAGCGCGTCTGGTTTCTGCCCTACATTCTCTGGCTCCTGGTCATCCTGATCGCTGCCTGGCTGCACTTCCGCTTCAGAAACCATGACCTATGAACTGGAGATCCTCTTCGGGGCAAGCCTGCTCTACCTGTTGATCCTGTTTTTTATCGCCTACGTCACAGACAGCGGGCTGGTACCGGAGAGCTGGACCAGCAACTCCTTCGTTTACATTCTCTCCCTCGGCGTATACGCCACTTCATGGAGCTATTACGGCAGTGTCGGCTTTGCCGAACGGGAAGGCTACCTGTTTCTTACCGTATACCTGGGGGTCACCATCGCCTTCATTCTCTCCCCGTTGCTGTTACGGCCGCTCCTCAGGCTGACACGGGTCTATCAGCTCACTTCGCTTGCGGACCTGCTCGCATTCCGCTACCGGAGTCAGCTGGCCGGCATTCTGGTGACGCTGTTCATGCTGATCGGCTCACTACCCTACATCGCGCTCCAGATCCGTGCCATTACCACGTCACTGAGCGTGCTGACCCGGGAGGTTCCGCCGCAGCAACTGGCGCTGGGCTTCTGCGGTATGCTGATCCTGTTCGCCATTATGTTCGGCGCCCGCAACATTTCGGCGCGTGAAAAGCACCGGGGACTGGTCGCAGCCATCGCCTTCGAGTCCCTGGTCAAGCTGGCGGCACTGCTGGTGGTGGGTCTGTTTTCCCTGTTTCAGGTATTTTCCGGGCCCGCCGATCTCTCCAACTGGCTTGCCAGTCATCCGGAAGCCATAGAGGCGCTTTACGCTCCAATGCGTGAAGGCCCCTGGTTGAGCTTGATATTTCTCTCATTCTGCGCCGCTTTTCTGTTGCCCAGACAGTTCCACATGTTGTTCACGGAGAACCTTTCCATTCGCTCCATCGGCACCGCAAGCTGGGCGTTCCCACTGTTCCTGCTGTTGCTCAATCTCTCCATATTGCCCATTCTGTGGGCCGGCAACCATCTGAATCTGGAGATGGACGCGGACTATTACGTCCTCGGCGTCACGCTGGTCAATTCGCCCAAATGGTTACCGGTATTGGCGTACGTTGGCGGTTTCTCCGCTGCCAGCGCGATGGTGATCGTCACCACGCTGGCACTCTCGTCAATGTGCATGACCCATCTGCTGCTGCCGGCAAGCTACCCCGACCCGTTGCTCAACATCTACCTCTGGCTGCTGTGGGGACGCCGCCTGCTGATCGCCATCATCATCATGGCGGGTTTCGGCTTTTACCATCTGATTCAGCAGAATCAGGGATTGGTTCAACTCGGTCTGATCTCATTCGTCGCGGTAGCGCAGTTTCTACCGGGTGTCATCGGTCTGCTCTACTGGCCCCAGGCCACACGCCAGGGATTCCTGATCGGACTGTTGGGCGGTATTGGCGTCTGGGTGTACGCGCTGCTGTTGCCGCTGCTGGAGCGGTCGGGTTTTCTCCAAACCGGGCTCAGCCTCCCCTCGCTGCACCACTCCCTGGGCATGGAGCAGTGGCGGTTCGCCACCTTTTGGTCGCTGGCCTGCAATGGATTGCTGTTCGTCGGATTCTCGCTGATCACCCGCCAGTCGTCTGAAGAGCGGGACGCCGCCCGCGCCTGTTACAGTGATGTCTCTCTTTCGTCGGCACTGAGGGGAGTCGTGGCTGCCGGCAATACCCATCAGTTTACGCAGGGATTGGCGGAGATCATAGGACAGGATACCGCCGAACAGGAGGTTAAACAGGCACTTGAGGATCTGGGTATGGCGGCAGACGAAATCCGTCCGGGCGAACTGCGCAGACTACGCGAGCAGATCGAACGCAACCTCTCCGGACTGCTCGGTCCGCAGATGGCGCATATCATCATCAACCGCCAACTGGTCATGGACAGCGAGGCGAAGACTGCGCTGGCCGACTCCATTCGCCACATAGAAGAGCAACTGGAGTCGTCACGCACCCAGCTCAAAGGCCTCAACGCCGACATGGACACGCTGCGCCGCTTTCACCGGCAGATTCTCCTGGATCTCCCGCTCGGCGTGTGCGCGGTGACACCGGATCACCGGGTGGTGGTATGGAACCTGGCGATGGAGGTTCTGAGCGGCGTTCCAAGCCGCAAGGTGGTCGGGTACCAGCTCAGCGCACTCTCTGCTCCCTGGGGCGATCTTCTGGCCGGTTTCGCACTGGCCCAGGACAGGCACATCCCGCATATGGAGGTGATCATAGAGCACCGCCCCCACTGGTTTAACCTGCACAAGGCAACTATCCCGGAGCTGCAGCTGGGTGCCCGCAATGCCAACTCGCGCACGGGCCTGGTGATGCTGTTGGAAGACCTGACCGACCTGGAAACGCTGGAAGCGGAACTGGTACACAGCGACCGGCTCGCTTCCATCGGCAGGCTGGCGGCGGGTGTCGCCCATGAAATCGGCAACCCGATCACCGGCATCGCTTCGCTGGCCCAGAACCTGCGGGATGAGAAAGAACCTGAAATAATCGAGGAGAGTATCGCCAGCATCCTGCAGCAGACAAAACGCATCTCCAGTATTATCGGGTCGCTGATGAATTTCAGCCGCAGCGGTACCATTGGCAGCGATTATCAGACATTCAAGCTCAGACAGACCATTGATGAAGCGATCAGCCTGGTGAAGCTGGCACGCTCGGGAAAACAGGTCGAATACAACGTCAGTTGCCGGAAAAAGTTGCGGCTGGTGGGAGATCGCCAACGCATCTCCCAAGTCCTGGTCAACCTGCTGGCCAATGCCTGCGACGCATCAAAACCCGGAGACCGGATCGATATTATCGCCTTTCAGGACGACGACTATATTCAGCTGGAGTTGATGGATCAGGGGCAGGGTATTCCGGAGCACGATCAAAACGCGATATTCGAACCCTTTTTCACTACCAAGAAAGCTGGAGAGGGAACCGGCCTGGGGCTCTCCATGGCTTATAAAATCATCCAGGAACATCAGGGCCGGATAACGATCGACTCGGTGCCGGGAACAGGAACCCGCGTCGTTGTCAGGCTGCCACAGCATCGGGATCAGCAGGAACATGAAGCAGATATTGATAATTGAAGACGAGAGTGTTATCCGCCTGGCGCTGAAACGCCTGCTCGTGCGCAACGGATACCGGGTGGACGAAGCCGAATCGGTGGAGGAGGCAAGCAGCAGGTACAACCTGCAGAGTTTCAACCTGATCCTCAGCGACCTGCGGCTGCCGGGGCTGCCGGGTACCGAAGTCATCAACCGCGTGGAAGGCGTTCCGGTACTGATCATGACCAGTTACGCCAGCGTTCGTTCAGCGGTGGATTCCATCAAGCAGGGCGCAGTCGACTACATTTCAAAACCTTTTGATCATGAGGAGCTGCTGCATCTGGTCAAGCGCATACTCAGTCAGGCGCAGACGGAACGGAAGAACGAAGTTCTGAAAGCCGATATCGACAGGGAGTACCCGGTCGACGGAATGGTCGGGAACTGCGCCGCGATGAAGGAGGTGTTTCGCCAGATCGCCAAGGTCGCGCCAACCGATACCACCGTTTTGATCCTCGGCGAGTCCGGTACCGGCAAGGAGCTGGTGGCGCGGGCGCTGCACGAACAGAGCCAGCGCAGCAATGCGCCCATCGTTACCGTCAACTGCGCAGCGATACCGGAGACACTGATCGAATCCGAACTGTTCGGACATGAGAAAGGTGCTTTCACAGGCGCTGTCACGAGCCGTACCGGAATGGTCGAATCGGCCAATAGCGGTACGCTGTTTCTGGACGAAATCGGCGAACTTCCGCTTACCGCCCAGGCGCGTCTGTTGCGGGTATTGCAGAATGGAGAGATCAGGAGATTGGGATCGGAACGCCCCGTTCATGTCGATGTACGCCTGCTGTCGGCAACCAACCGGGACCTCAAGCAGCTGGTGCAGGATGGCAAGTTTCGCGGAGATCTCTATTTCCGGCTGCGCGTTGTCGAACTGTCGCTGCCCCCGCTGCGTGACCGCGGCAGTGATCTCATCGACCTCGCGGACTATCTGCTCGATAAGACACGCAAGCAGCTCAACCGCCCTGCCATGGCGCTGACCACGGAGGCAGTCGAGAGTATCCGGCGGTATGACTGGCCCGGCAACGTGCGGGAGCTGGAAAATGCGCTTGAACGCGCGGTGATACTCAGTGACGGCAACCAGATTACACCGGATCTGCTTGCAATAGACACCGCCGACGAGAGTCATCAAGCGGCCGGAACCGCCAGTGAAGTCAACCTGTCGCTGGAAGATTACTTCCGTCAGTTCGTACTGGAAAACCAGGATCAGACCACGGAAACCGATTTGGCACGGAAACTCGGGATCAGCCGCAAAGCGTTATGGGAGCGGCGCCAGCGCTTCGGCATACCCCGACCGAAAGGGTCCGGCGGCGGTAAATCCCGGTAACGTCCGGCACTCTCCGTTGGCGTTACCTTTCAACACGAAACTGCTACTTTTTGTAACGTCTGCGGTAACACCCACCCAGAGCCGAATTACAACAATATGAAACTAATAATTATTATATATGGCATTATTCTTGCTCCTATTTCCGGTAAAAAACCAACGCCGACAGTGCGGAATTCTGATTCCGGGCTAGTCCCGGCCACGCTGATTAACCATTACACCTGAGGAAACTACAATCGATGGATGCGAAAGTAGTCTGGTTGTTTGTCTTCGTCGCGCTGTACTGGACCTACTGTATCTTCTGGGGGATCAAGGGGGCGCTGTCCGCCAGAACCGCGAGTGACTATTTTGTCGCCGGCCGTCAAATTTCCGTTTGGGTTTTCATTCTCGCCGCAACGGCCACCTCTTTCTCCGGCTGGACCTTCATGGGCCACCCCGGTCTTATCTACCGGGATGGGTTTCAGTACGCCTATGCTTCGTTCTACGCCATCACTATCCCCTTCACCGGCGTACTGTTTCTGAAACGCCAATGGATGCTGGGAAAGCGCTTCGGTTTTATAACGCCTGGAGAAATGATGGCGTTCTATTTCAGATCGGACGCGATCCGAATCCTGGTGGTACTGGTGGCGCTGATTTTTTCCGTGCCCTATCTGGGGATCCAGTTGCGCGCCTCCGGATTTCTGTTCAACGTCCTGACCGATGGCATGCTCGGGATCGAAGTGGGCATGTGGCTGCTTTCGCTGGTGGTCATTATCTACGTCGCTTCGGGCGGTATGCGCGCAGTGGCTTACGTGGATTCGGTTCAGGCGGTGCTGCTGGCGGGGGGCATAGTGGCAATCGGGCTGATCGCGCTGATTCAGGTCGGCGGATTCGATCGTCTCGTCGAGGGCATCGCGGCACTTTCCTCCATCGATACGGCAACCGGGAAAGCGGCGTTCGGTCAAACCACAGCGGACGGTTACAGTGCCTACATCGCCATCCCCGGCGTCATTCAGTTCGGCATGGGACTGGGAACCGATTCGGCACCCACGGGTGGTATCTGGACCGGCATGATGATACTGACCTACATGTTCGGGCTGATGGGAATCCAGTCTGCGCCAGCCTTCTCCATGTGGGCGTTCGGGAACAAAAGTCCTGAGCCCTTCGCCCCGCAGCAAGTGTGGGCATCCTCGTTCTTTATTGGATTCATTCTGATATTTTTCACTGCAGTCCAGGGCATTGGCGCCCATTTTCTGGGAGCGGATACCACATTTATGGAAAAACACCCCGAGCTGGTAAATCCGGTAATGCAGACGGGGCTGGGCGGCATCGACCTGATGAACTCGGTGGGCGGGGGAGACATGCTGGTACCCCAGCTGATGTATCTGTTGTCCGATACCGCGCCCTGGCTGGTGGGACTGCTTTCCGTCTGCGCACTCGCCGCCATGCAGTCAACCGGCGCCGCATACATGTCCACCGCCGGCGGCATGCTGACCCGCGATCTGTTAAAAAGATTCGTGATGCCCAACGCCTCGCATCTGCAGCAGAAACTATTTGGCCGCCTCGGCGTATTCGCGATCGTGCTGGCGGCACTCATGGTGGCAACCGAAGCCACGGACTACCTGGTACTTCTGGGAGGCCTGGCCGTTGCCTACGGCTTTCAGATGTGGCCTGCGCTGATTGCGGTCTGCTGGTGGCCCTTTCTGACTCGACAGGGGGTGGTAACCGGTTTGATTGCCGGATTGATAGCGGTCACATTGACCGAGAGCATCGGCGCCCAGTTCATGCCTTGGGGGCGCTGGCCCATGACCCTGCACTCCGCCTTCTGGGGCATCTTTTTCAATCTCGGTCTCGCGGTGGCCGTATCGGCGATGACACAGAACGAAAAGGAGATGGAGCACCGCATGATATTCCATAAATTCCTGCAGGAACATGCGAGTCTCTCTCCCGGCAAAAAAGGATTGATCCCGATCGCCTGGATCGTGACTATCTGCTGGTTTTTCTTCGGCATCGGGCCTGGTGCGGTAATCGGCAACTGGATTTTTGGCAGTCCAGACAACGCTGCAAGCTGGATATTCGGCATACCTTCGATCTGGGCCTGGCAGATACTGTGGTGGGCACTGGGTGTCTTCATGATGTGGTTTCTCGCCTATAGAATGGAGATGGCCAGGATTCCGCACAAAGAGGTTGAGGCGTTGCATGAGGACATCGGCGATATTGACTTCAACCCGGACCGGCCGGGTTGAAGTCAATAATGAAGTTTCCGGATAGCGTATAACCCGCAGGCCATGGGCACGGGATTCTATGTTTCAGTGTTCGCGCTTGCACTCATGCTGTTTTTTCCGGTCAGTAGAATGATCTGGGTGCTCAGCGTCAGGCGCAGCGAGCGCAAGCTGGGAAAAAAGCTGTCCATGGAAGAAGCCGGCGGGCAGTTGGCGCGCGCGCGTTTTATCGCAATACTTCTGGTATCTGCTTTTTCATGGCTGTTCAATATGCAACTTCACAGCAGACTCTATGGATGAGAAGCACTATAGACTGTTGACGCGCACCGCCATCGTATTGACAGTTGCATGGGTGGGTTGGACCCTGGTCGATTCGGGAATCCTTGAACGGGAACCGGGAGCGTATGAGCTGGATGCCGCCCGCAAAAATCTTGAGGATGGCCGCTACAATGAGGCGCTCGTACTGTATCGAGCCGCGTTTGATGAGAATGCAGAAAATCTTGGCGCGCTGCGTGGAATGGCCCAAGCATTGATGGCGATGGGAACAGAGGCACAGCAGTCAGCGCTGACAGCACCGAAAAGCGCGGCGGAAATGTCCGCGCGGGCGCTGGATTATCATACCCAGGCGTTAAACCTTTACAATGAAGCCATCAAACGCGAGGAAGAGAGGGAGATAACCCCGATCAGACAACGTATACTGGGTGTGGCTTATGCCAACAGGGGCATTTTGCGGGATCGCATGGGCGACCATTACGGCGCGCTCTCCGACTACGGCAAAGCCTCCCTCCTGGAACCGAAAGTGGCCGAAGGTCCGGGCTTTTTGATACGCTTCATGAGAAATCAAACGGAAAGACCGCCGACCATTGCGGACCGCGCCCGCTACCTGAAAGCGGAACTTTCCAAGCCCGAGGACGAACGTCTGCTGAAAATGCCGGCACTGGATGCACGCCAGCGGGCATACAGCATGGATTAAAGGTTGCGGGCATCACTGCAGACACCGGTCACTTTCATTTGTGACTGCCCGGAGTACCGCGTAAACAGCGGGATTTTAATGGTGGCGGAAACGGGGGATGGATTCCACCCCATCCCGGAAACCACAAATGCCAGGGAGAAGACTATTCAACAGTCCGGAACACCGCGTTGCTGAATAACTATATCAACTTTAATATGTCGACTATCAAAACCCGCATGAAAAAGAGCAGCGCGATAGCGCCGAACAGCAGATGACCGACATCGTTTTCCCCATTTTCGTCGCGATGCGTCAGTGCGTGATAGGCGATAAACGCGGTTACCAGCAAAAATATCCAGTCGATCACAGGCTGCGTCTCTGGTGTATGGGTCTGATTGTATCCGGCTGTGGATTGGACAGCGTTTCATTAGCGGAAAAGCCCGGTTTCCATCCTGTTGCGCCGCCGCACCCATTCTGATCCTTCGCCGCGATTATGAGCCAGAACGAAACCGACGCCAATCCGAATGTCCGCGAGATACTCTGCGGCACCCCGACCTTCAAAGAGGTATCCCCGGAGACCGTCGAGGCGTTGATCAACAAGTCGAGGATACATGTACTTCCGGCGGGACAGATCCTGTTCCACGCAGGTGAAAGTTTTCGTGAAGTGGTCTATACGCTGATCGAAGGCGATATCATGATCCACCGACCCAACGGGCATGATGAGATGATTCAGCCCGGAGGCTTCATCGGGCTTGCAAACTATATAGATCACCACGATTACCTGGCGACAGCACAAGCCACCTCACGGGCGCTTCTGCTGGTCACCGATGCCGGCATTATGAACCGGCTGGAACATGCGCGGCCGGATTTCTTCGACGCGCTGAACCGCATCATCGCCGGCAAGCTGCGTGAACGCAATCCTGATCGCAGCATCTCGGTAGGCTTACTGGCGCAGCCTGTCACCCGTGTCATGAAGTCTCCGGTTGCCTACTGTGGTCCCGAGGCCAACCTGCGCGAGGTGTTCCTGACGATGAAGGAGCGCAGAATCGGCAGTATGGTTGTCAAGGACAAGAAGGAGAATCTGCTCGGATTGATCACCTATGCGGGACTGGCCGAAGCGATGTTACTCGAGAACTCCAGGCCGGACGACAGTATTATGACCGTCGCTTGCGAAGTACCGAGAGTCGTGGAGTCGGACACCCCTTTGTGGGAGGCGGAAGAGTTGATGGAGCGGAACATCGCCAAATATGCCATCGTCTGCGAGGGCAACGTGCCGATCGGAATCATCTCCAGAACCGACATCCTGCAAATTCTGGTATCGCGGCCCAGCACCCTGAGCAATCGCATTCGCGAGGTTCTGACGATTCCCGATCTGGCCTCGCTCAGCGCCAAGCTGCCTGACGTGGCGGCAAATGCCAGCGAGACCAATCGCCGCCCCAGTGCAGCGGTCAGATTGCTGAGCGAGACCCATTTGATGCTGCAGCGCAGAGTTGTCGAATTGACCATCGAATGGATGAAAAACAAAGGGCATGGCAAGCCACCCGCCGATTACGCCATTCTGATCATGGGTTCCGGCGGACGCCGCGAGATGCTGCTGAATCCCGACCAGGACAACGGTATCATAATCGCTGCAACGCCGCAGGATCAGCATAAGCAGATTGGTGTCTGGTTTGAACGGTTCTGCAAACGCCTGAACAGAAATCTCGCCAAAGTGGGTTACGCGCCCTGCCCCGGGGATATCATGCTGCGCAATCCGCTTTACCGGAAAACTCTTGTCGAATGGAAACAGCAGATCAGTCAAATCACCAGCAACCCATCGGAGCATGATGCCCGCTGGGCCAACGTGGTACTCGACTTCGATACGCTTTACGGCAACGATGCGCTGACCTCTGAGCTGCGCAGACACCTGCTTGTGGAACTGCACAGAAAACCGGGGCTGCTTAAGCTGATGGCCGAAGCCGATGCTGAAGGCAGACCCGCTCTTGGCATCTTCAACCAGCTGGTTACCACCAGGGACGAGAAGGGCGAACATATTGACCTCAAACGCAATGGTTTGCGTATCATTGCCGATGCAGCACGGATTTTTGCGCTTCAAAACGGCATTGCCGTGCAGAATACCAGCGACCGTCTGGACGCGTTGGTACGGGTCGGTAAACTGTCGGATGATTTCA
Source organism: Gammaproteobacteria bacterium (assembly GCA_020445405.1). Lineage (GTDB taxonomy): Bacteria > Pseudomonadota > Gammaproteobacteria > Chromatiales > Chromatiaceae > HKST-UBA178. Next base: position 20,826 of record JAGRGQ010000018.1, read on the forward strand.
AAAACTCGGTGCAGGAGGCCTACGAAGAGATGATGGACCTGCTGCTGAGCCACCAGATCAGGCAGGTGAACGCGGGCAAGGAACCGACCAAAAAGATCAAACTCGAGAAACTCACTCCGGGAAACCGCAGTAGTCTGCGTATGGCAATGCGCGCGGTAAAACGTTTTCAGGAGCAGTTGCTGGATGAATACTCCGGTGAGGTGTTTTAGGCTTTCAATTCATGCGGGAGACGTTTGCGGATCTGTGTACAGTTACCGTTAAAAAATCATGGTTGCAAGCCGTCGGGCAAATTGTTCTACAATCCGCTACAAAATGTAATTTGGGCGGGATTACAAACCGGTCATATTTACCGCTAGTCGAAACTGGCGGTTGCTGTTAGTGTTGCCGCTGAATAATGAACCCGGGCGGGGATCCATGCACCACCGTCCGGCTGCAACATAAACAAATCGAATAACAGAGAGAAGAGGATACACACCATGCCGGTCAACTTCCGGCGGTGCCACAGACAGGGGGGAGGCAGGTCCCACCCGCCAATCAATAACAGAGGAGAATCAATATGTCTGAAGAGAAGGTCCACCCGGTCCCCGCTGAACTGGCTGCAAGTGCGCACATTAACGCTGCCAAATACGAGGAGATGTATCGGCGTTCCGTTGATGATCCTGATGGCTTCTGGGCGGATGCCGCGGAAGAGTTTATCAGTTGGTCGAAAAAATGGGATAAGGTTACCGAATGGGACTTCAAAACAGCCGACATCAAGTGGTTCCTCGGCGGTAAACTGAATGTCTCCTACAACTGTCTGGACCGGCACCTGGAAACCCGCGGGGACCAGACCGCAATCATCTGGGAGAGTGACGATCCCAATGTCGACAAGAAAATCAGTTACCGGCAACTGCATGCCGATGTCTGCAAATTTGCCAATGTTCTGAAATCCCGTGGGGTAAAGAAGGGCGACCGCGTCTGCATCTACCTGCCCATGGTGCTGGAGGCAACGGTGGCCATGCTTGCATGCACCCGCATTGGTGCCGTGCACTCCATCGTTTTCGGCGGATTCTCTCCCGATGCGCTCTCCAGCCGTATCCTGGATTCGGATTGCCAGACCCTGATCACCGCTGACGAGTCAGTGCGTGGCGGCAAGAACGTACCTTTGAAGTCCAATGCTGACATTGCTTTGGCCGATTGCCCCAACGTCCACACCTGCATTGTGGTGAGGCGCACCGGCGGCAAGGTGGCCTGGAAAGAAGGCCGCGACATCTACTACGACGAAGCCATGGCCAGCGCTCCGGCCGAGTGCGAGCCCGAAGCGATGGACGCCGAAGACCCGCTGTTTATCCTCTACACCTCCGGTTCGACCGGAAAGCCCAAGGGCGTGCTGCACACCACCGGTGGCTATCTGGTGTTCGCCGCGATGACGCATAAATACACCTTCGACTACAAGGAAGGTGACATCTACTGGTGCACCGCTGACGTGGGCTGGGTTACCGGACACACCTACATCGTCTATGGCCCTCTGGCCAACGGCGCAATCAGTCTGATGTTCGAGGGCATCCCGACCTATCCGGACGCGGGGCGGTTCTGGGGCGTGTGTGAAAAGCACAAGGTCAATATCTTCTACACCGCCCCCACCGCCATCCGCGCGCTGATGCGGCTGGGAGAGGAGCCGGTGAAAAAGCACAACCGCTCCAGCCTGCGTATTTTGGGTACGGTGGGCGAGCCGATCAATCCGGAAGCCTGGGAGTGGTACTACCGGGTGGTCGGCGAAGAACGCTGCCCTATCGTCGATACCTGGTGGCAGACCGAGACCGGCGGCCACCTGATCACGCCGTTGCCGGGCGCCACCGACCTGAAACCGGGCTCCGCCTCCAAGCCGTTCTTCGGCGTCGTACCTGAGATCGTCGATGCTTCCACCGGCGAGGTGCTGCATGGAGAGTGTGAGGGTGCGCTTATCATTACCCGCCCCTGGCCAGCCATGATGCGCAGCGTTTACGGTGACCACAATCGGTTCCGGGAGACCTATTTTACCCAGTACCCCGGAAACTACTTCACCGGAGACGGCGCGCGTCGCGATGCGGATGGCTACTACTGGATCACCGGGCGCATCGACGATGTGCTCAACGTCTCGGGGCACCGTCTGGGTACCGCGGAGATTGAATCCGCGCTGGTGCTTCACGATAAAGTGGCCGAGGCTGCGGTGGTTGGTTACCCCCACGAGATCACAGGGCAGGGTATCTATGCCTACGTCACAACCATGGCAGGCGTCGAACCGACCGATGAACTGAAAGCGGAGCTGATCAAGCTGGTGCGCGATGAGATCGGCCCAATCGCCAAAATCAACATTATCCAATGGGCGCCGGGCCTGCCCAAAACCCGTTCCGGTAAAATCATGCGGCGTATTCTGCGTAAAGTGGCCTGCAACGAAACCGACTCACTTGGGGATACTTCGACACTGGCGGATCCTTCGGTGGTCGACGATCTGGTGAACAATCGCGCCAACAAGTAGATCAGATCGAAACAACCTGGGGTCAGAGCCACTTGGCTCTGACCCCATTTTTTGCTCGATTGATCAATGAGATTGCACAGCGTTTGAGCAGACGTTTTAGGGCCTGTAACACTATGCGGATACCCATCGACGGAGGCCCTTGTTGCAGCTGAATTGTTCCAGTTTGGCGGCGACCTTCTCAGGTGATGGGCGCACTGCAGAAGCGGTTCCGCCGGGTTGAACTGACGGAGGGGCTCTATCCGGTCGGCATGCGCAATCTGGAGAATGTTCCCGAATGCTGTGGCGGTGAAACTGGGGTGGATAACGGTCCGGGGGCACATAACGCAAGTCTCGTGCATGCGCCGAACCGTTAACCGGTCTCTCCCGTCACCCTTCCAGCAACCGCATCCGGTAGCCTCGCTGATCTGCAGGGTTGCGATCGATGGTGCCGCTGCGTAAAACAAAGTTCCCGCTCTCCAGATCCTTGAAATAGAAGTTGAGCGTTTCGCGCACCACCTGGAATGCCAGCGCTTCCCAAGGCACCTCATCCCGGGAAAAAAGTGCAACCTCAAGACTCTCATCCCCGGGCTCAAAATCGAGGTCGAGAAGCTGCCCGCGATAGAGCATGTAAACCTGATTGATATGGGTCAGGTTGAACAGCGTGTAGAGTCCGGTAATGCCAATACGGGCATTTGCCTCCTCCATCGCTTCGCGTACGGCGCCTTCGTCCGCTGACTCGCCGTTTTCCATGAATCCCGCCGGCAGCGTCCACAGCCCGCGCCGCGGTTCGATGGCGCGCCGGCACAGGAGCACCCTGCCCTCCCATTCAGGAATCACGCCGGTGACTATCTTGGGATTTTGATAGTGAATGAACCCACAGCTGCCGCAGACGTGACGGGGACGGTTATCCCCATCCGGCACCAACAACGTCAATGCGGCACCGCACTGTACACAGAAATTCATCGGCTGCCTCCCAGCTTGAATGCAAAACCGATTTTACCAGCCTTGCGCGTATCAGGCGCTGCCTCATCCTGACCTTCTCCCCCGAAGGGAGAAGGGACAGAACCTTTGCGACACCCTCCCAGGGGGAGAGGGGATTCTCTCTTCCGGCAAAAGCCGGGGAATTTACAGCTGCCGAATTCGGGACTTTAAAGGGCATGTCATACTGTCTGTAATGCTGGCCTGTTAGAATAATCATCGTTGTAACCAATACAGATGTTTTCCATGATTTTTCATCACCCCGCGACACCCGATTCCATCGCTGCTGTAGATCTTGGCTCCAACAGCTTTCATATGATCGTAGCCAAGGTGGTGGACAACCACTATCAGGTTATAGACAAGCTGCGGGAAATGGTCAGACTCGGCGCCGGACTCACGCCGGACAAGCATTTGACGCCTGAGGCCGAGGAGCGCGCACTGGCCTGCCTGCAGCTGTTCGGTCAACGCCTGAAGACACTGCCGCCGGGAAGTGTCCGGGCGGTTGGGACCAACACCCTGCGCCAGGTTCGCGACGCCCGCCGATTTCTGCACCTGGCCGAGTCGGCGCTCGGACATCCGATCGAAATCATCGCCGGCCGCGAAGAGGCGCGGCTGATTTATCTGGGTGTCTCCCACAGCGTGGAGACCAGCGACGATCAACGGCTGGTGGTGGATATCGGCGGCGGCAGCACCGAACTGATCATCGGCAGCAGTTTCGTTCCCCGATTCATGGAGAGCGTGCACATGGGTTGCGTCAGTATGAGCCGCGTACACTTTCCGGAGGGTCGCATCAGCAGACGCGCGATGATGAGAGCGGAACTGGCGGGCGCACTGGAGATGCGGCCGGTCAAATACGCATTGCGTAACGCCGGCTGGCAGCTCGCCCTCGGATGTTCCGGTACCATCCGTGCCATCCAGGCCGTTATCCACAATGCGGGCTGGGCTGAAACCCGGGAGGGAATAACCCGGGAGGCATTGCAAAGATTGCGTAACAGGCTGATTGAGTTTGGCCACATCGACTCGATTGTGCTGGATGGCGTTACCAGCGAACGTATACCGGTTTTCGCGGGCGGCGTCGCCGTGCTGAGTGCCGTATTCAAAGCCCTGAATATAGAAAGTATGCAGGTCTCCGATATGGCGCTGCGCGAAGGGCTTCTCTACGACATGCTGGGCCGGATTCATCACGAGGATGTCAGGCAGAGCACTGTCGATGCGCTCTGTCGTCGATACGAGGTGGACAAGGAACAGGCACGACGGGTTGAGGCGACCGCACGTGCGCTGTTTGCACAGGTGGCCGTGAGCTGGGAACTGGTGGACGGTGAATATCCGGATATTCTGGGTTGGTCCGCCCAGTTGCACGAACTGGGCCTGACCGTCTCCCACGCCCAGTACCATAAGCACGGTGCCTATCTGATAGCCAACTCCGATATGGCGGGGTTCAGCCGCGAGGAACAGCTGGTACTGGCCTCTCTGGTCCGCGCCCACCGGAGAAAATTCCCGATAGAGGAGTTCAATAACCTGCCCGAAGCTGTTTTCCAATGTGCTTTGCAGCTCTGTGTGATCCTGCGGCTTGCGGTACTGCTGCACCGGGCCCGATCGCCTTCACTCAAAATGAAGGCCAGCCTGGTGGCCAATGGCAGCAAATTGAAACTGACGTTTCCGGAGGGCTGGCTCAAATCCCATCCTCTTTCGAAAATGGAGCTGAAACAGGAGAAAAAGTACCTGAAGGTCGCCGGCTTCAAGCTCAAATACGCATAGGGACGAGGGGAAAACGAACCTATCCGCTCCTAGAAAAAACCGTGTAAAAACCAGCACCGCGCACCTTGCAGTTCACGATAAATCCAGAGTTGCTCCCCGCCCGGCGCCCTGGCGATAAAATAGTCACGGGAGACGGCCTCTCCGTCCCACCAGCCGCTCTCAATACGCTCCCGCTCCGGTTCCAGATGCAGGCGTCCCCGCCACCAGGGCCAGCCATTTTTCGTCACCAGTGGTTCAGGTTCAGGCAACAGCCACAAGGGCCGGCGCAATCCATTGAAAATGGTGAGAATGGGGTCAGAGTCGATTTTATCTGCAGCACGGGCAAATTCGACTCCGACCCCATTTTTAACCCAGGCACGTTCAGGCCGATGGTCCGCCACCTGTCGAATGGAGCAGAGGGAGTCCTGACCCAGCCGTGCCTGCAGCCGCTCCAGAAGAAAAGGCATCACGCCGGAGACTCCAGACTCCCCGAACAGGGGAAGCGGACGCTCCGGCAGGGGCTCGATCACCGCTACCAGCAGACCGATCTCCCGCACCGGCGCCGACAGCTTCAGCCGCTCCAGCCGCTCGCGCAGCAGCATCTGCAGTCGTCCGGGCTCCCGTTCCGGCACCATCAGCCTGAGTTGGAAACTGCTCTCCTTCCCACCACCATGAAAGAGTATCCACTCCAGGCACTGCGTACCGGCCTGCCTTGCGTGGAGAAAACCGGCCAGTTCCATAATCAGTCGCTTGGCAGCGAACAACAGTGCCGACGTACCCCTGACTTCGGCTGGCAGCTCCAGTCGACGCTGGAAACGCACGGGTGGCAGAAACTGCGGGCGGGGATCCGGCAACCGTCCCAGCAGACGCTCCAGGTAAGCGACAAACTCCGGCCCCAGACGGCGTCCAAGCCCCGCAGTCGGAAGCTTTAGCAGATCCCCCAACGTTTTCAAACCCATGCTGTACAGCGCCTCCCGCCCGGCGCGCTTTAACGGCAGCCGCTGCAGGGGAACACCCGCGAGCACCCGGCGCAGCATCCGCCGGTCGGGCACCAGCATCTCCCTGCCCTCCCTGGCCAGCAGCATGGCCCCCCCGGGTGTCGGCGCCAGACAGATCTGCGTGCTGTACTCCAACGCTTTCAGCCCACTCCCAATCCTCGACAGCAGCGGATGCACACCGCCGAACAGTCGCAGACTGCCCGCCAGCTCCAGTAAAATACCCCAGGGAGGATCCAGCGAGATTTGTGAGGTAAAACAGCCGGACCAGTCGGCCACTGCCTCCAGAGCGGCCCGTTCCCTCCGCTCGTCACGCGGCAGAAGACGCAGCCCGGAACAGAGGGCGCGGGCAGCTCCGGGCCGCATGCCGGCGGCAACGCCCAACTCCGCCGCACGCTTGTTGCATATCAGAATCCGCTGTCTGGAACCCTGCAGACCGGTGATGGCGAGCGGTTGCTGCGATGCTTCGGAAGCGAACGACTCCAGCGCCAAAAGGGGAAAGTGAATGGCCAGCCAGCGCATGTTCAGGACCCATCCAGCCTGATTCCTTCCACCGGCCAGCCGCCGCGGCGTTTGAGGATATCGGCCGTATCACCCGCAGCGGCAACCCGCAATCGCAGGGCGGCGGAAGTCGATTCCGGGATCAGTTCCGGCCGGCGCAATAGAAAGCCGGAACCGCCGCCTCTCTCGGCTGCCAACTGCAGGCGACGCAATGCGATTCGGCTCAACCGTTGTGGCCAGTAGACGGCGGCGCCGCAGCCGGCACCCAGAACCTGCTCCAGCACCCATAAACACTCCTTTTCATCCCGGCCTTTCACCAACAGCAGCCTGGTGAGGTCGACTCCATGCAGGGAAAACCCCGGCGCATAAGGGATATAGGGCGGTGCAATCAGAACAATCTGCTTCGCCTCCCGGCTGAGAGTCGCCAGCGCGGGCATCAGCAGCAGCATCGCCCCGCCGGGGCGACTGGATAAAATCTCGATAACGGCCTGCCGTGGCCAGCCGCGCCCGGCCAGGTGCCTGTCCAGCGAGGGGAAACCGGTCGCAATACCGGAACCAGAATCCGGATAAAGCGCCCCGCCCCGCCAGAGAACCGAACCCTGCCGCAGCAGATTTTCAACTTCCACGCTGCTCATCCTGTCCGAAATAAAAATAGAGTCATAGCCACATGGCACATACTTCAAGTTAAAAAACAGCGTCGTTCCAGCGTCGGCCGAGATAACATAAAATTTTATATAATCAGTCTGTTAATATTAAATAAGTACCTTTTTTACACCGCGCAACAGGCCGACTCCAAGACCCTCGATGACCAGATCCTGGGAACGCAGATCCACTTCGATTGGCGAATAGTCAGGATTTTCCGGCAACAGACGTGCAAGGTGCGCTTTCCCGGGTTCAAGCTGCAGCCGCTTTACCGTTACCTCATCCCCCAGCCGGGCCACCACGATGCGGCCGTTTTCAGCCTCCCGGCAGCTGTGCACCGCCAGCAGATCGGCATCCAGAATACCTGCCCCCTGCATACTCATACCCTGCACCCGCAGCAGATAATCCGCGCGCGGATGAAACAGCCGTGGGTCCACACTGCAGCGCCCCTCTATGTGCTCCTCCGCCAGAACGGGACTACCGGCAGCCACCCGGCCAATAACCGGCAGGCTGTTTCCGCCCCGTCTTTGCAGCAGCCTGATCCCCCGGGAGGTGCCTTTCAGCAGCTCTATCTCCCCCTTGCGCGCAAGCGCACGCAGGTGCTCTTCCGCCGCGTTGGCCGAACGGAAACCGAACGCCGCGGCAATTTCCGCCCGGGTGGGGGGAGAGCCGGTCTCCTCGCTGTGCGTACGGATCAGGTCGAGTATCTGGCGCTGCCGTGGTGTCAGTTTCATGTTCTGTCCCGCTGAGCTGTGGGTGGCATAATAATACTGTTATTATATACAGTATTCTACAGGATCAGTGTCAATTCTATTTTGTCTGCGATGCCTGCTGCATCTGAAGCCCGGTTAAATTTGACTCTGCCCCCTTTACTGTTAGATTGTTTAAACCCGGCTGAATCCAGCGCAATCCATTGATGCCATGTACCCTGATCTGCCCGGCCTGCGCGTGATGCTTTGCTGCCTGCTGCTGGTGTCGCTCCAGACAGCCGCCGCTGTTGAGAGCCTGACCGGACGTCCCGCCCGGATCGTCAGTGGGAATGAGCTGGTATTGCTTGGCAGCGACGGCGTTCTGCACCGGATCGTACTGAGCGGCATCGACGCACAACCACCGAATCAGCCGTGGGGGGCGGCTGCGATAAGGCATCTTCGGAGTCTGGTCATGGGGCGATCCGTTACGTTTGTTTACCGGAGCACAGAGCACACGGAAAGAATCCGCGGCCAACTGAGGCATGGTGGAGCCGATATCAATATACGCCTGCTCGCGGCCGGACTCGCGCGACTCGATCCATCAGGCCTCTCCCGGGCGGATACTGAAAGATACGCCGCGGCCGAACGACAGGCCCGCGCCGCGGGACTGGGTATCTGGAGTACGGCCGGACGCGAGCCCCGATTCCAATCCAGGACACCGCCAGGCGGAGCGCTTTTCCGCACTCAGCAGTAGCGCACCGGTACTGTGTCGTCTATGCTGCCTCTGGTGCAACCATATCGTGCTCAGCGTCTTCGCGGGAAAATGAATGCAGGAATCTGCAGCTTGCGAAAATCGCTAAAGATCATGGGCAGTCAGAGAATAAACTGCCGCGGGTTTTTTTTGCCATCCCTTCATTCTGATTCCGTTTCACCGTCCCCGGTTGTCTCCCCGCCCAATATCTCCTCGACTTCAATCCGCCCCGGATAGTGGTCCGGCAATGCAGCTCCCCCCTGCCCGCTCAACCTCAACAACCTGTCCGTCAGCAGCGCTTCCAGTTCCCGGTAAGCCTTTATCTGGGCCTCCTGGTAAGAGCTGGCAGGTCCATCCCTCAACAATGCGAGCCTGGCATCGAAATAGGCAATATCGGCCTCCAGTTTTGCCGGGGTCGGACTGCTCCACTTGTCACCGTTATTCGACAAACGCGATACACCTTATTGCTGATTCCGGATTGCATGCGATTGCACAGTCCGTAAAGGAGTTCGCCGGAAACGGACAAACCCAACATGAAGCACTGCTGTTGATTATCGCTTCAATGATGGGTGAAATTTTTACGGACAATCGTACTAAATACAAAAAATGCCTTTAAAAAGCCTTACCCTATGCTAACATCCCAATTTCCGAGCACACCTTTTTCCACATTCGGTCAATCGTCCTAAAATAAATGAGCGCACTTCTCGATCTGCTACGAAAAACTTCCGCGTTGTCCGGTGGAAATGCCGCCTTCATCGAAGATATTTACGAGCGTTATCTGCTTGATCCAGCCAGTATCGATCCGGCCTGGCGCAAACAATTTGAGCGGATGCTGCACGCCTCCGCCAATGAGGCACCGGACATCGCCCATGGGCCGGTAATCAACAACTTCGCCCGATTGGCGAGGGAAAACCGCGCCACCCCACGTCAGTTCACCGAACGCATGGCCCCCGCAGCCGCCGCGAAGCAGGGATCGGTGCTGCGATTGATCAACGCCTGGCGCGTGCGCGGCCATCAGCACGCAACGCTCGACCCGTTGAACATGCGTGTGCTCGAAGAGGTCCCGGATCTGGACCCGGATTTTCACCGCCTGAGTGAGGCGGACATGGATGTGGTATTCAATACCGGCTCGCTGTTCGCCCCCGATCGCATGCCGTTGCGTGAAATAATCGCGCTCATCAGGGAGGTATATGGCGGCAACGTCGGCACTGAATACATGCACATCACCGATACCCGGGAGAAGCGATGGATCCAGAAACGGGTGGAGGGCTACCGGGTAAAACCCGACCTCTCCGACGACGACCGTCGCTGGCTCCTTGGCCTGCTGACCGCGGCTGAAGGCCTGGAAAAGTACCTCCATACCCGCTATGTCGGCCAAAAACGCTTTTCGCTTGAGGGCGGAGACGCCTTTATCCCACTGATGGATGAGTTGATTCAGCGTGCCGGAGCAAATGGCGTAAAGGATGTGGTAATCGGCATGGCGCACCGCGGCCGCCTCAATCTGCTCACCAATATCATGGGCAAACCACCTTCCGAGCTGTTTGACGAATTTGAGGGGAGAAAGATACCCGACAAATTCAAAAGCTCCGGCGACGTCAAATACCACATGGGATTCTCCAGCGATATCGAAACCCCCGGCGGCTTTACCCATGTCGTGCTCGGCTTCAACCCATCCCACCTAGAGATCATCAGCCCGGTAGTCGAGGGTTCGGTGAGAGCGCGGCAGGATCGCAGGGGCGACCACACCCGCGATCATGTGATGCCCATTCTGGTGCATGGGGATTCCGCGTTTTCAGGTCAGGGCGTTGTCCTGGAGACGCTGCAGATGTCCCAGGCCCGGGGATACGCAACCGGTGGATCGATCCATATTGTGATCAACAACCAGATCGGATTCACCACTTCCAATCCGCTCGATACCCGCTCCACGTTATACTGTACCGACGTCGGCAAGATGGTTCAGACGCCCATCTTCCACGTCAACGGCGATGATCCGGAAGCGGTAATCTTTGTGACCAGGGTGGCGCTTGACTACCGCATGCGTTTTCACAAGGACGTCATCATCGATCTGGTCTGCTACCGCAGGCATGGACACAATGAGGCCGATGAGCCGGCGGTCACCCAGCCTCAGATGTATCAGAAGATCCGGCGCATGCCGACCACCCGGAGCGTTTATGCGGACAGGCTGATATCCCAGGGCATAACCACGCCCGAGCAGGTGCGCGACATGGTGGAGAACTATCGCTCGTCGCTGGAGCAGGGATCGGTAGTGGCCCGTCCCACGCTGGTCGATCTGGACTACCCCTATCACACCAATTTCAAAACCTTCGAAAATATTCACTGGGAACACCCGGCGGAGACCAAGATTACCGAAGACCGGCTGCGGCGGACGGCAAGCAAACTGCTTGAACTTCCCGAAGGATTCGAGCCGCATCCGAGAATTTCAAAAATTCTCGGTGAACGGCACAAAATGGCCAGTGGCGATCAGTTGATCGACTGGGGCTTTGGCGAGACCCTGGCCTATGCAACCCTGGTTCAAGAGGGCTATCCGGTCAGATTGTCCGGTCAGGATTGCGGGCGCGGCACCTTTTTCCACCGCCACGCCGTGCTGCATAATCAGCTTGAAAACAACGTGCATATTCCACTTGAACATCTGATGGAATATCAGGCCGACTTCACTGTTATCGACTCGCTGCTTTCAGAAGAGGCTGTTTTGGGTTTCGAATACGGCTACTCAACGACAGACCTCAAGACCCTGACCATCTGGGAGGCTCAGTTCGGGGATTTCGCCAACGGCGCGCAGGTGGTGATCGATCAGTTCATCAGTGCAGGAGGCGCCAAATGGGGCGTCTATTGCGGGTTGGTCATGTTTCTTCCACACGGCTACGAAGGGCAGGGCGCAGAACACTCCTCGGCCCGGCTGGAGCGCTATCTCCAGCTCTGCGCCGAACACAATATCCAGGTCTGCATGCCCACCACACCGGCCCAGGTGTTTCATATGCTGCGCCGGCAGATGATCCGACCCATGCGTAAACCGCTGGTGGTAATGACCCCGAAAAGCCTGCTCCGGCACCGGCTGGCGGTCTCTTCGATGAACGAGTTCACCGGGGGCGGATTTCAACCGGTGATCGGCGAGATCGACGAAATCGACCCCTCGGCAGTCGAGCACATAATCGTCTGCTCCGGGAAAGTCTATTATGAGCTGCTGGAAGCGCGTCGTGCCCGCGCGCTCCACAATGTGGCAATTATCCGCATCGAACAGCTCTACCCCTTCCCACGCGAGCAGTTTGATGCCGTCATAGATCGGTATACCCAGGTCAGGCGCCTGATCTGGTGCCAGGAAGAACCACAAAACCAAGGTGCCTGGGACCAGATAAAGCATCGCTTTCACACTCAGTTCGAGAAAGGGAGAAAGCTCTTCTATGTGGGACGGCCTGCCTCCGCCGCCCCCGCAGTCGGTTATTACCCGGTTCACGTTGAGCAGCAGGAAACCTTGATCGACGAAGCTTTGACAGGCCGTATCAATCCGCTAATGAACCGAAGGACCCCGCAAGAATGAGTATAAATGTCACTGTCCCAGCCCTGCCCGAATCCGTAGCCGATGCGACGGTACTCACCTGGCATAAAAAACCCGGCGATCCGATCAGGCAGGATGAAAACCTTGTAGACCTGGAAACCGACAAAGTGGTCCTTGAAGTCCCGTCCACTGTGGACGGGATACTGGGTCAGGTTTCCGCCGCGGAAGGGGACACGGTCCTGGCTGGTGACCTGTTGTGTGTGATAGAACCCGGGAAAAGTACGGCCCAGGCCCCGGCCGCGCCGGAAAAATCGGCTGCCCGTTCCCAGGGTGCGCTCTCCGATGAAGAGGAGACCGGAGAGCCGGTACTTACCCCGGCGGTACGGCGGCTGGTCAAGGAGATGAACGTCGACCCGGGCCGGATCAAGGGCACCGGTAAGGACGGACGCATTCTGAAAACGGACGTCATCGCCTATCTCGACTCGCTGGATGCGGAGGTCGGACAGAAAAAGGGGGGAACCGCAGCGGCGGAGGTTCGGGAGAGCGATATCGCCCAGACCGGCATGGTCGGTGAACGACCTGAACAGCGCGTTCCCATGACACGGCTGCGCGCGCGTATTGCCGAGCGCCTGCTGGAAGCGCAGCAAAACGCGGCAATACTCACCACTTTTAACGAAGTCAATCTGCAGGCAGTGAACGAGTTGCGCGAGCGCTATAGGGAAAAATTTGAAAAGGAGCACGAAGTACGACTCGGATTCATGTCGTTTTTTATCAAGGCGGCGGTTGAGGCGCTAAAAACCTTTCCGCTGGTCAATGCATCCGTCGATGGCAAGGATATTGTCTACCACGGGTATTACGATATCGGGATTGCAGTCGGCTCGCCACGCGGGCTCGTCGTTCCCATTCTGAGAGATGCAGACCAGCTGGGCTTTGCCGAGCTGGAAAAGGCGGTACGGGAATTTGGCAGAAAAGCCCATGACGGAAGCCTCAGCTATGAGGATCTGACCGGCGGCACCTTTACCATCTCCAACGGCGGTGTCTACGGCTCAATGCTTTCCACGCCGATCCTGAATCCACCGCAAAGTGCCATTCTGGGCATGCACAATATTCAGCAGCGGCCAGTGGTGGTGAATGGTGAAATCGTTATCCGGCCCATGATGTACCTCGCCCTCTCCTACGATCACCGCATCATCGATGGTCGCGAGGCGGTAAGCTTCCTGGTGACCATCAAGAACATGCTGGAAGACCCGACACGCCTGCTGCTGCAGATTTGAATCGGCCTGGACCCGATGACTTGCCGCGTCAGCAGAGCGCCACGGAGAACATCGCAACTGACAATCGGGAATCGGCGGCAACTTAAGCCGACCCCGTCAACCAGGGACAGGAGATTCGTTCGGAAGCCTTCTTCCCAAACAGGGTAAAGCGTTAACGATCAGCAACATTTCATTGGAATTTCCCATGACGATTATCAAACAGGAAGAGTTCATACAAAGCATTGCCGACGCCCTTCAGTTCATCTCCTATTACCACCCGGCCGACTTCGTTCGGGCAATGGCCGAGGCCTGGAAGAGCGAACAGTCGGCCGCAGCCAAGGATGCGATTGCCCAGATACTGGTCAACTCGCGCATGTGCGCCGAAGGACACCGTCCAATCTGTCAGGACACCGGTATGGTGGTGGCATTTGTCGAAATAGGCATGAACCTGCAATGGCAGGCTGAGATGAGTGTGGAGGAGATGGTTAATGAGGGGGTACGCCGGGCCTACAGCGATCCCGACAATGTACTGCGTGCCTCTATGGTCACCGACCCGGCCGGCGCGCGAAAGAATACCGGAGACAACACGCCGGCGGTGGTCCACACCCGGATGGTAGCCGGAGACAGGCTTGCCGTTCGCATTGCCGCCAAGGGTGGAGGCTCGGAAAACAAATCCAAATTTACCGTGCTCAATCCGTCCGCCAGCCTGGTTGACTGGATACTGGAGGTCGTTCCGGCAATGGGCGCGGGCTGGTGTCCGCCCGGTATGCTGGGTATAGGAATCGGTGGTTCCGGCGAAAAAGCCATGCTGCTGGCGAAAGAGGCGTTGATGGAGCATATCGATATCAACGAACTTAAGGCCCGTGGCGCACAGACCACGGCCGAAAAGCTGCGTCTGGAACTGTTCGAGAAAGTGAACGCGCTGGGCATAGGTGCACAGGGCCTTGGTGGATTGACTACTGTACTGGATGTCAAGATCAACGACTTTCCCACCCATGCCGCTTCACTCCCGGTGGCAGTCATTCCCAATTGCGCAGCCACCCGTCATGTGGCGTTCACCCTTGACGGCAGCGGGCCCGCGCAATTCACGCCACCGAAACTGGAGGATTGGCCGGATATCTCACTGGATGGCGGCGCCGGTGCCAGACGGGTCAGCCTTGACGGTTTGACCAGGGAGGAAATTGCACAATGGCAGCCCGGCGAGAGAATTCTGCTGTCGGGTAAGTTGCTCACCGGCAGAGACGCAGCGCATAAGCGGATACAGGATCTGCTGGCAAGAGGTGAGCCGTTGCCCGACGGCGTCGACTTTCACAATCGATTTATCTACTACGTCGGTCCGGTCGATCCGGTCAACGATGAAGTGGTCGGTCCCGCGGGCCCCACCACCTCCACCCGAATGGATAAATTCACCGAAATGATGCTGGCCGAGACCGGTCTGATCGGAATGGTCGGAAAAGCGGAGCGGGGGCCAGCCGCAATCGAGTCGATCAAAAAGCACGGTGCCGTCTATCTGATGGCGGTGGGCGGTGCGGCCTATCTGGTCTCGAAGGCCATTCGCTCAGCCCGGATCGTTGCGTTCGGGGACCTGGGTATGGAGGCGATCAGGGAGTTTGAGGTGGAGGATATGCCGGTTACCGTGGCAGTGGACAGTAAAGGCACGTCGGTTCATCTCTCGGGACCGGCTGAATGGCGCGTCAAGATCGCTGATATGAAAAGAACCGGATAAATATTGACTTTAATTCCTAGGAATTATACGATTATTCTGTCGCCGCAAAAGGAGGCAATGGAATGCATTTAAAGACATGGATGTGCGCCAGGGAAGGGACCCTTTTACCGTAACACAGGCGACAACCGAAAACCCCGGCAACATGGAAGTTGCCGGGGTTTTCTCTTTTACACTGCCTGACGGCGAGGCTTTGCAGTCACGCGCTAACAGGCTACCATAGCCCCCCGGCGACAGTTCATCTGATAAGGATTCTGTCAGTGGCTAATCCGGCCCCCGTAGCTCAGCAGGATAGAGCGCACCCCTCCTAAGGGTGAGGTCACACGTTCGAATCGTGTCGGGGGCGCCATTCGTCTATCCCTGGCAACCGACAGCCTCACCATTTTCGGCTGCACAATGCATTTTCTATTTTACTGAGAGTAGAATGCCGGTTTCCCCACTGTTTACTGAACCGGATGAGGTAGATGCAACCGCTACTGGAGGTTCACCGACTGGTCAAGCAGTACCGCGGCGTAAGGGCGGTAGATGGGATCAGTTTCAATATCGAACGTGGCACCTGCGTCGGTCTCCTGGGCCCCAATGGCGCAGGTAAGACAACGACTGTTGAAATACTGGAAGGTATTATTCCCGCCACCAGCGGTGAGATATTGTTCAAAGGAGGGCCGATCGACGATCAGTTCCGCCAGTCCGCCGGCATTATGTTCCAGAATACCGCACTGCAGGAGCATATAACGGTTCAGGAGACACTCACGCTGTTCCGGAGTTTTTACCGGCATACAAGGCCGCTGAACGAGCTGATTGCAAGTTGCGCTCTGGGCGATTTTCTCAGTCGCGACGTGCAGAAACTTTCCGGCGGACAGCGTCAGCGGCTGCTGCTGGCCATCGCCCTGCTCAACGACCCCGAAATCCTTTTTCTGGACGAACCGACGACTGGCCTGGATCCCCAGGCCAGGCGGAATTTCTGGCAGCTGATCCGCGATATCAAGGCGGAACAGAAAACCGTGGCACTGACCACGCACTACATGGACGAGGCATACCAACTGTGCGACGAGATAGCAATTATGGACCGGGGCCGCATAATCGCCCAGGGTTCGCCGCAGCAGCTGCTGAAATCCCATTTCGAAAATTCGGTGATCTCATTGCCGCTCGATCATATTCCCGCGTCACTGAAGGAGAGCTGCAGCCTCAGCCTGCATCAGCGAAACAGGCACGTGGAAATCCACAGCAATGATCTGAATTCGAGCATTCGCATGCTGCTCGATCAGGGCGTTTCACTGGAGCAGATGCAGATCCGATCCCCCACACTGGAGGATCTCTTTCTCGAACTGACGGGTCACGAATTGCGGGCCTAGGCCCGCTCAAGGCGATATTGAAGTTTATGAACATTCGCCGTTTTGCCGCCACCCTTGTCGCACGCAACCGGGAGTTTCTGCGGGACCGGATGGCGCTGTCATGGAATATCCTGCTGCCGGTTTTGATCGTGATGGGTTTTGCGTTCGCTTTCACTTCAGACAATCAGGATCTGTTCAAAGTGGGGGTCATGGGGGCGCCCGGAGCAGGGGGCGCTTTTCTCGCTATCCAGCACATAAAATTCATTCCGGTCGACGATCTGGAGAGCGCTGTCCCCAAGGTTGAGCGTCATCAGCTGGATATGCTCCTCGATCTCAAGCAGCGGCGATACTGGATCAACCGGACCTCGGCCAACGGTTACATGCTTGAACGATTGTTAACGGCCACCGGCAATGTATTCAGCAGGCAGACGGTGAATGGCAAAGAGATCCGTTACGTGGACTGGCTGATTCCCGGCGTACTCGGAATGAATGTCATGTTCAGCTCGCTTTTTGGCGTCGGCTATGTCATCGTCCGATACCGCAAGAACGGCGTACTCAAACGCCTCAAGGCAACCCCGCTGACGCCGTTTGAGTTTCTCGCCGCCCAGGTGATTTCACGCCTGTGGCTAATCATAATGGTTACCGGTCTAGTCTATACCGGAACCGATATTTTCGTCGGTTTCCGTATGAACGGCTCTTATCTGACGCTGCTGCTGGTGCTGGCACTTGGTGCGCTCAGCATGATCAGCCTGGGCCTGATCGTCGCTGCACGCATGGCCAATGAAGAGGCCGCCAACGGCCTGTTGAACATGCTGAGCTGGCCAATGATGCTGCTCTCCGGGGTCTGGTTCTCACTGGAGGGGTCGCCACAAATCGTGCAGCAGTTGGCGTTGTTACTGCCTCTCACCCATTTCACGCAGGCGGCAAGGGAGGTGATGATCGACGGTGCCGGGCTGTGGGAGATACGCTGGCATCTCGCGGTGCTTTCCGCGATGACAGGTATTTTCATGACGATCGGTGCCCGGACTTTCCGCTGGGAGTGAGGTGCCTGAACTATTTTCCGGGATGGACCAGCCCCGCCAACCCCATATCGTTCAACGCGCCTTCCATCAACAATCTTACCTGGGATGCATCTTCCATACGCAGCGCCGCCTGCAGCAGTTGTCGCGCACGAGCCCTGCTGAAACTGCGGATAACCCATTTCACTTTCAGCAGACTCCCGGCGTTCATGCTGAGACTGTCTATCCCCATCCCCAGCAACAGCAGCGCAGCCATAGGATTCCCCGCCATCTCCCCACAGACGCTGACCCGACAGTTGAGCTTGGCCGCACCCTCGACCACCATGACCAGTGCTTTCAGCACCGCCGGATGCAGCTCGTCGTAGAGCTCCCCCACGTGGGGATTGTTGCGATCCACCGCCAACAGGTACTGCGTCAGATCATTGGTGCCGACGGAGATGAAATCCACCCGGCGCGCCAGCGCCGCCACCTGGAAGACTGCCGCCGGCACCTCCACCATGACCCCAACTCTCGGCATCGCGACCGGGAATCCCTCCTCCAGCAGCTCGTCGTGGGCGCGCTGGATCAGCAGCATCAACCCATCCAGTTCGCTTACCGTTGTGATCATCGGCAACATGATATGCAGGTTGTCCAGGCCGATGGCAGCCCGCAGCATTGCCCTTATCTGGGTTAGAAATATCTCCGGATGATCAAGTGAAACGCGCACCCCCCGCCAGCCGAGAAAAGGATTGGACTCATGGAAAGGGAAATAAGGCAGCGGCTTGTCGCCCCCAATATCGAGTGTTCTGAGCGTCACCGGGCGCGGTGCAAACGCCTCCAGCACAGCACGGTAATTGGCAATCTGCGCTCTCTCTCCCGGAAATCTGTCGCTTACCATAAAAGGCAGTTCGGTACGGTAGAGGCCAACGCCACCGGCCTCGCTGGCTCCCAGGGAATGCATCTCGGCAGCCAGCCCCGTGTTCAGGTAGAGAGGTACTTCGATCCCGTCGGTAGTCTCGGCCTTCTGGCCTTTGAGTTCCTCCAGCTCCAGGGAGAGTTGACGCTCTTCCTCGAGCAGCCGCCTGTATTCGTCCAGTACCGCCGCTGCGGGAGAGACATAAACCCTGCCGCGATACCCGTCGACAACCACCTCCCGGTCCTCCATGCGGGCTGTCGGCAGGTCGGTGACACCGAGTACCGCAGGTATCCCCATGGCACGAGCGATAATGGCCACGTGAGAGGCACCGGACCCGCGTGCAGAGACTACGCCGACGAGCCGCTCGTGCGGAACCTCCATCAGCTCAACGCCGCTTACATCTTCGCCAACCAGAATGGTACGCGCCGGGTAATGCACCTCACGCGGCGTATCGCTCTGCAGACACATCAGGATTCTCCGCCCCAGATCGCGAATATCGGACGCGCGCTCGCGCAGATAGATATCGTCCATCCTGTCAAATACCCGGGCGTGCTCCTCTATGGTGTGATGCAGCGCACTTTGAACCCACTCCCCCTGAGTTATCCGTGCGATGGTCTGGGTCACCAGGCTATCGCTGCCCAGCATCAACAACAGCGCATCAAACAGCGCCTGCTCTTCCGTCGGCAGCACTTCTCCCAGACGGGACTGCAGTCTGCGCAGACTATCCTCGACGCGCGCAACCGCATGCTTCAACTGGGCGATTTCCAGCTCTGGTTGTTCCGAGCGGCGATCGGGTATCACATCCAGGTCGTCCAATCGGTAGGTCACAACCACTTTGCCCACCGCCACGCCGGAAGCGCTGGGACGGCCTTCCAGGTAGCGCATGTGAACAGTATCGGATCCGGCAATCCCGTTCAGCTCCCCCTGGGCCCGGGCGTGAGTAATGGCGCCTGCCAGCTGGGCGGCCAGCGTGAACAGGAAGGTTACCTCGTTGTCCTCGAACTTGCGTGGCTGGCGCTGGCGTACCACCAGCACGCCGAGAACCTTCCGATTCTGGATGATCGGAACACCAAGAAATCCGTGATAGGGAACTTCGCCCGTGTCGGTGACAAACAGATAGCGGGGATGGCTGGGCGCGTCGTCTATATTGATCGGCTCCGCACGTTCGCAAACCAAGCCGATAAGGCCGCGGTGCATTGGCAGGCTGACCTTGCCAACCGCTTCCTGACGCAGACCATGAGTGGCGCTCAATACATGCTTGCGTGCTTCATAGTCGGTCAGGTAGACAGAGCAGACATCCGCTTTTACCGCACGCTTGACCTCCCTTACGATCACCTCGAGCGCACTATGCAGATCGGGCGCGCTATTCACCTCCTGGACAATACGGTGAAGAATGTTAAGCATAATCATCCCTGATCCGGCCACTTCTCATCGCAACCGCACTGCCCTCGGAAACGCTGTTCAACGGCGCCTGTGTCGCAGATAGTTGTTATGCGAACGCCCCGGGGGACCCTCTGGAAACAGAATCGGAGCCAACTCCTCCAGCGCGCGTGAATAAACCCTGCGCTTGAAGTAGATCACTTCGCGCAATGGCTGCCAGTACTTTACCCAGCGCCAGCCGTCAAATTCCGGCTTGCTTGAGTGATCGAGACAGAAATCGGTCTCTTCGCACAGCACCTTGAGCAGAAACCAGCGCTGCTTCTGGCCGATGCAGAGCGGCTGGCAGTGGCGCCGAAGGAACCGCTGCGGCAGTTGATAGTGCAGCCAATCGTCGGTAACTCCCAGTAATTCGACCTGATGAGGTTTAAGTCCGACCTCCTCCTCCAGTTCCCGGAACATCGCCTGCTCCGGCGTCTCATCCGGTTTTATCCCTCCCTGGGGGAATTGCCAGGAGTTCTGTCCCACCCTGCGCCCCCAGAACAGCTGGCGCCGGTAATTACAAAGGATGATACCGACATTGGGTCTGTAACCTTCAGAATCGATCAAAGGGAAACCCTGCCGTAAATTCTTTAAATATTACATAATTGTTCCACACTCCCACCGATGCGGGCAACTACGATCTCCATATTGGGGTAAAATAGGCTCACTGTGGATCTGAAGATTTTGGAGTACCGCCGTTGGCACTGGCTATTTTCGACTTGGATAACACGCTCCTCGCGGGGGATTCGGACTACCTGTGGGGTATGTTCCTGGCGAAAACCGGGGCTGTCGACGGCACCGAGTATCAGCGGAAAAACCAGCGCTTCTTCCAGCAATATCAGGCTGGCGATCTGGATATTCATGAATTTCTTCGCTTCTCGCTGCGGCCGCTGAAAGATAACACTCCTGAGATGCTGCACCGCTGGCGTGAAGAGTTCATGAAGAAAGAGATCGATCCCATTATCACCCAGGCCTCGCTGGATCTGGTAAGCAGGCACCGGCAGGCGGGCGATACGCTGCTGATAATCACCGCAACCAACGCCTTTGTCACCCGGCCTATCGCCGAACGGCTGGGTATCGATCATTTGATAGCAACCAATCCCAAGATGGAGAACGGTCGTTATACCGGGGAAGTCGACGGTATCCCCAGTTTCCGCGAGGGCAAGGTCGAACGCTTGCGTATCTGGCTGGACGAGCATGCGCAGGATCTCAAAGGCAGCAGTTTCTACAGCGATTCACACAATGATATTCCGTTGCTCGATATCGTTGACAATCCGGTAGCGGTGGATCCGGACGACGAACTTGCAGCCTATGCGGCAGCCCGAAACTGGCCGGTGATCAGTCTGCGAACCGTGCTCAGTGCGGGTTCAGTTTCAGGCTGACCAGAAGTTTACCCGCTGTTCTATAATTGAATCCGAACGTTACCGCATCCAACCTGCCTGGCGCAGGTCAGGTTGACGGGTATGGGATCCGCCATCAATCGACCAAACAGTTGCTGCAAATGAGAATCAATCCTTTTTTTCCTGTTTTCGCCGTACTCGTTGGTGTGGTCGTTTATGCCTACTACGCACCTGAGGACCGACCCGAAAAGGGACTGACCACCACGCCTAAAGAGTACATGGAGCTGGTTCAGAAAAACCGGGCCGAACGCGTAAAAAAAGAGCGGCAGAAGGAGCAGGCTGAGGCTCCCAGGTGAACCGGCGGGTCGTCCTGCGTTCCGCCGACAACCGCCGCGGACCTCAGCCACTGGAACGAAAGGCCAGTACGATCTGGTTGCGCAACGCTTTCATCAGATTGAGCTGATTCCCGCTCAGATTCATCCCTTTTATACTCGGATGGTCGGCATAGATGATGCCGATCGCCCGCTGGCCCATTATCAGAGGCAACAGTATGAAGGAACCGGCGTTCGCGAACCTGTGATACCAATCCGGAATATTGTCCCTGATCTTCCTGGAAGTGCTGTCCTCAATGTACAAATCGACGCCGTTTTTCAAGGCCGCGTGAAAAACGGTTGTGCTATACCGTGACGAAAAGCGAAATTCACGCATAAACTCCTCGATCTCCTCGCCAAAGCCCAGTCGCGCGGTATACTGCTGCTGTTTCATATCGTGCAGGCAGAGCACGACATGCTGAAACGCCATTGCCCGATATATGGTCTCCAGCACCACGTTGAAGACCTGGCTAAGGTTACTGCGCTCTTCCAGCATCATTTCGCTGACTTCCTGGAGACCCTCCGTCATGATCAGCTCCGCATCCGGAGACGGTTGTCCAGCCCCGATATCCGGCGGCGCATGCTCAGCCAACTCGCCCTCCTCCGGCACCAGCAGACAGGTTTCGGTAAGTTCATCTTTCGGAACCTCCCCGCTCCTCGCTTCCGGTCTGGCGAACAGTTTGCTCATAAACGGCGTCGTACCGCGGCCACCCGCAACCAGACTTCCGCTCAACTCCTGAAACTCGATACGCGCCTGCTCCACCAGTCTGGCAAACTGACGGTCGCTGATAGCCAGACTCATACGGTAGCGCTTCAATACATTCCTGCAGGGCATCTCGTCTTCCGGCGCGGCTTCGCGGATAGCAGTCGCCGCTTCATTGGCGAAGCTTGAAATCAATCTTACTTTGACATCGGTCTGCTTAAGGTCGCCGGGAGACTTTGGATTGACGGTTACCATTCCCCGGGTAATCTCATCGGGAAAGTTCCACTGTTTGGCAATGGAAATACCAATCTCTTCGAAGGACATGCCCAGCACCCTCGTCTGCGCAGTCTCGGGCGCCACGCCCTGCTGTTTCACAAGACGTTCCACCTCTTCGCTCTCATCCGTGAGATAGTAGGCCACCAGAATTCGACCGAGATTGTGCAACATACCGCATAGAAAGCTGCCTTCAACATCGGCCAGTCTGGAGTCGACCGCCGTCTCCTTCGCCAGCGTCGCGCTGAACACTGCACTGCAAATCTCTTCCTTCAGGCGGGTTGCCTGGGTGCGATTATGCAGATGCTCGAAAAAAATCAGCGAAGCGGCGATCGAGCGGATGGTTTTTATGCCCAGGACGACAATAGCCCGGCTGACGCTGCCGATCTTACCGGCAAAACGGCTGTAGTAAGCCGAATTAACCACCTTCAGAATTTTATTGGTCAGCGCAAAATCCCTGATGATGACACTGGCGAGATGGCTGATGTCCTCCTCTTCAGACCGGGTCAGCCGGTTGAGCGAACGTATCGACTCCGAGAGCACTGGAAAATCACTCTTGTGCTGCATTCGCCTGAGCAAAAATTCTATGGTGCCCTTGGTCGAACGGCCGCTGTGCTGTTCGCCGTCCGTCGGCTCCCGATACGCCAGCAGTGCTGACAGCATCTCACCGGCATTCAGGTAGCGGGCGGCCGGCTCCTTTTCCAGCGCCTTCAGCACGATCGCGTCCAAACCTTCGGCAACACCCGAATTGTATTCGGATGGCGGCGCCACCGCGTCCTTTTGAATACTGATCAACAGCGCCTGCCGGGTAACACCGTCGAAAGCTTTCCTGCCGGTCAGCATTTCATACAGGATCGCCCCCAGCGCGAACACATCCGCACGCGTGTCAATGAAGCCATTGGCGATATATTCAGGTGCCATATAGCGGGGCGTTCCCATGCGCAGATCGCTTTTGGCCATGTCCGACGAAAGCATCCTGGAGATGCCGAAATCCATGATCTTCGGATGTCCGTCCTTGCCGATAATTACATTGGAGGGTTTGAGATCCCGGTGGACAATGCCCCGTTGATGCACCTGGTCAACCCCGGACAACATGGCAATAAAGGTGTCCAGGATCCCCTGGATACTGCTTTCCCGGTTCTGCAGACGCTGGGACAGCAGCTCACCCTCCACGTATTCGAATACCAGATACGGGCGGCCCTGTTGTTTACCGACATCGAAGATAGAGACGATGTTCGGATGCTGAATCTGACTGATGGCGCGGGCCTCCTGCAGAAACCCCTGCTCTTCACCCAGGGTAGACTGGTTCAATACCTTGATTGCCACCCGGCGCTGCAGCTCCGGGTCGAGGCAGAGGTAAACCGTACCCTGACCGCCGGCGCCCAGCTTTCTGCCAATCCTGAATCTTCCGATACTCTGCATAGAGAGCTTATCGTCCGGTTCAAGAAAAACTTTCCCATCTTCTCCCCCGGACCGCCCGGACGCGCCGGATTGCTGCATGTGAGTCAAATCTCAGCATGCAAAGCAGTTTCTCGCACAGGGCTGCGGAGATCGTGGAACAGGGAGCGTTAGCGTCCGGTGGCTAATACTCAGATCAGGCAGCGGTGACAGCTGCGCCGCCTTTGGTGAACGTCAGGCCATCTCCGGCCGCATCCACCCTGATCAGATCACCAATTGCGAAACGACCCGAGAGGATCTGCTGAGCCAACGGATTTTCGAGCTGCTGCTGGATCGCACGTTTCAGCGGCCGCGCACCGTACACCGGGTCAAATCCCGCCTCCCCGAGCCGGTCCAATGCAGCCTCGGTAACCTCCAGGCCCATCTCCCTGCCAGCCAGCCGCTTGCGCAGATAATCGATCTGAATGACGGTAATGGCACGAATCTGCTCCCGACCAAGGGGATGAAATACCACGCTCTCATCCACACGATTGATAAACTCGGGACGAAAGTGCTGGCCCACCACTTCCATTACCGCCGATTTCATGCGCTCGTAATCGTTGCTGTGCGCCATCTCCTGGATCAACTGCGATCCGAGGTTAGAGGTCATCACGACGACCGTATTGCGGAAGTCCACGGTACGGCCGTGTCCATCGGTAAGCCGGCCGTCCTCCAGCACCTGCAGCAGTATGTTGAAAACGTCCGGGTGCGCTTTCTCTATCTCGTCCATCAGAATCACACTGTATGGGCGCCGGCGCACCAGTTCAGTCAGATACCCTCCCTCCTCGTATCCCACGTACCCCGGAGGAGCCCCAATGAGCCTGGCAACCGAGTGTTTTTCCATGAACTCGGACATATCGATCCGCACCATAGCCTCCTCGGTGTCGAACAGAAACTCCGCCAGCGTCTTGCATAGCTCGGTTTTGCCCACCCCGGTGGGGCCCAGGAACAGGAATGAGCCGTTGGGTCGGTTGGGGTCTGCCAGACCCGCGCGCGACCGGCGAATGGCATTCGATACAGCGGCCACTGCCTCGTCCTGACCGATCACACGTCGGGCCAGAGCCTGCTCCATCTGCAGCAGTTTTTCGCGCTCTCCTTCCAGCATTTTGGAGACCGGAATGCCAGTCCACTTTGAAACCACGTCCGCAATCTCCTCCTCGGTCACCTTGTTGCGCAGCAGCCTCATCTCCCGGGTCTCCGCCCGGGCTGCGCTTTCCAGCTGTTTCTCCAACTCCGGGATACGCCCGTATTGCAGTTCCGACATGCGCTGCAGGTCGCTCGCCCGGCGCGCGGTCTCCATCTCCAGGCGGGCGCGTTCCAACTCCTCCTTGATATGAGCGGCGCCTTGCAAAGCCGCTTTTTCCGACTTCCACACCTCTTCCAGGTCGGAGAATTCACGCTCATACAGGCTTATATGAGACTCCAGGTCGGAAAGACGCTTTTTCGATGCCTCGTCGGTCTCCTTCTTGAGCGCCTCGCGTTCAATTTTCAGCTGTATCAGGCGTCGCGACAGCCGATCCATCTCTTCCGGCAGGGAGTCGATCTCCATCCGGATCAGCGAGGCGGATTCATCGATCAGATCGATTGCCTTGTCCGGCAGTTGACGGTCGCTGATATACCGGTGTGAAAGCGTGGCCGCCGCAACAATCGCGGGATCGGTGATATCCACGCCATGATGCACCTCATAGCGCTCTTTGAGTCCGCGCAGAATGGCGATGGTGTCTTCCACCGTCGGTTCCTGTACCAGTACCTTCTGGAAACGCCGCTCGAGAGCGGCATCCTTTTCGACATACTGACGATATTCATCCAGCGTGGTGGCGCCCACGCAGTGCAGTTCACCGCGTGCCAGCGCCGGTTTGAGCATATTCCCCGCATCCATCGACCCTTCGGCCTTGCCGGCCCCGACCATCGTGTGGAGCTCGTCTATGAACAGGATGATCTGGCCCTCCTGCTTGGCCAGATCTTTGAGCACCGCTTTCAGCCGTTCTTCGAATTCGCCGCGGAACTTGGCGCCCGCAATCAGCGCGCCCATGTCGAGCGAAAGCAGCCGTTTGCTCTTCAGTCCTTCCGGAACCTCGCCATTGATTATGCGTTGGGCAAGGCCTTCCACGATTGCAGTCTTACCCACCCCGGGCTCCCCTATCAGCACCGGGTTGTTCTTGGTGCGCCGTTGCAGGACCTGGATGGTGCGGCGTATTTCATCGTCGCGCCCGATCACCGGGTCGAGTTTTCCCTGTTCGGCGCGTTCGGTCAGATCGATGGTATATTTCTCCAGCGCCTGGCGCTGCTCCTCCGCGTTGGGATCATCGACCTGCTGGCCGCCGCGCAGGCTCTCCACCGCCTGTTCAATGGGACCCTTGGCAGCGCCGGCCTTGCGCATCAGATTAGCGAGCTCACCCGAATCGCCCAGAGCCGCGAGCACGAACAGTTCGCTCGATATGTACTTGTCCTTGCGCTGCTGTGCCAGCTTGTCTGTCTGGTTCAACAGCCGGTTCAGCTCATTGGAGATATGCACGTCACCGCTGGCGCCTTCCACGCTCGGAAGCCGGTCGAGCGCCTCCCCAAGACTGGAACGCAGCTGGTTGATATTGACCCCCGACCTTCCCAGCAGATGGCGAACCGTACCGCCCTCCTGATCCAGCAAGGAGAGCATCAGGTGCAGCGGCTCAATGAACTGATGATCGCGTCCCACCGCCAGGCTCTGGGCATCCGCCAGCGCCATCTGGAACTTACTGGTCAATTTATCCATTCGCATGGGAATACTCCGAATTACTTAAGGTTATCCCTGAAGTGGGGAAAAATATGCGGTTTTCAAGTCATTTCCGAAACTGCCGGTGGCGAGAAACTAAAGTTGACACCGGCGCTTCCGCTAATCCACCAAGAAATAGAATCTTGTGACAGGCGGGCTAAGCGGCGACAATCCGCAGAGCCAGGCGGGAACCGGAGAAACTACCGGTGATGGCCGCCGTAGGGCAGCCAGTGCATTGTCAGGTACGACGTAAAGTATGAATCCACACTTTTACCGGGAACGGCTCTTCTCAGGACAGATATTCAGGGAATGGCTTGCCACACTGCCACGGAAATGGCAGCACCTGCCGGTCTATCTCCGGCTGTATGCAGCGGTTCTCATTGGCTCCGGCCTGCTGTTTCAACTGAGCTACCCCATCACCCTGACCGATTCGGACATGTGGTATCACCTCGATGGGGGGCGTTACTTCTGGCAACACGGATCTATTCCGGACCACTCCTTCTTCTCCTTCATCGAACCGGAAAGAGTGTTCGTCAACTATTACTGGGGCTTTCAGGCACTGTTGGCCAAAACCTATGAGTTCATGGGTTATCACGGACTGCTGGCGCTTCGCGCGCTGGTTTTCACACTGACCACACTGCTCGCGTACCGGTTTATCATCGAACAGAGAAACCGTGACTTTCCGGTGTTCCTGTTCCTGCTGCTGTTCATCGCCTATTTCACTTTCATCGAGGGAAGGCTCGCCAACCTCAGACCACACCTGTTCTCCCACCTGTTCATCCTGCTCTTTATCTACATTCTGGAGAGAAGACCCCGCTGGGCACCGGCGTTGCCCCTGGTTACCGTGGCCTGGTCCAATCTGCATGGCATCGAATATCCGGTGCCGGTGCTTATCGGCGGTGCCTATTTTGTGGAGATCGTATACCGGCGACTGACAAACCGGGAGCGGCGCCGTGACAGAAGCTGGTGGGAGGCTTTCTGGCTGCTGGCCTGCGCACCGGCTCTGCTCGCCACGCCGCATGGATTGGAGTTGCTGGAAGCGCCTTTCAGCGTATCCAACTTCGTCAGTATGTACATAAGCGAAATGAAACCGATCAATCCCCGCGCGCTCTACACGGTGTTGATCACCGGCGACAATCTCGGCGTCGACAGCATCTTTCCGATTGCGTTTCTAATCTGCACTTTCGCGCTGTTGCGCAGCCTGCTGGACGGTTCGCTGCGTATCAGCCACGCCATTATGGCCGTGGGGGGCTATCTGCTGCTCTCCCGCGGCACCCGGTTTATCTGGGAGTGGGCGCTGCTCGTTCTGCCGTTGTTGACCCAGTTTATCGGCAGCGCGAAAGAGATCCAGCCGCAGCGGAAACTCCTCTCCATATTGCATCTGCTGATGGTGGTGATCATGGTGCTGCCGTTTGTGAGCATGGCGAAACGCCTGCCTGCGCATGCGGATTACCCGTTTGATCGGGAAAGTGCGCCTATCGGCGAAACCCGTTTCCTGCAGCACGTTGGCGGCGGCGGCAGGATTTTTGCACCGCCGGGCAGCGCCGGATTCCTGCATTGGGAGCTATCCCCGGACTACCGTATCTTCGCTGACCTGCAGATGTCGCTGTTCAATGATCTGGATATCTATAACCTGTTCAGTTTCTACCGGAATGAAAACAGTCTGGTGCACACCATCGATAAATACCATCCGGAATACATTATGGTGCAATTGGACGGCAAGGAATTTGAGAAGGTGCTGGCGGGCAGGGCGGAGTACGTGCCGGTATTCGCGGGAGACAGGCAGGTAATCTACGTCGATAAAACGCGGCGGCCAGCGGTTGCGGAAAAGTATCAATTGAAACTGGTCGACCCGTTCAGTTTAAGCAAGCTGAAAGAGGGTGCCGCGCTGGACGATCATATCGCGGAGCTGAAAAAGATGCTGGCCATCTACCCTGAAAGCGACCGCATCAATCACTCGATCACCCGCATGCTATTCAATGCAAAGCGTTTCCAGGACGCCCTTCCCTGGGCCGAGCGTTTCGTCACCTATCAGCCGGACAATCCAAACAGCCACTACCTGCTCGGTAATATTCTCGAAAACAGTGGTCACTGCGGCGAGGCAATAGAACACTATAAAACATCCATGCGCTATTCGGATGAGGCTTTCAAGCAGGCGCTGCACGCCCAGATCGGATCCTGCTACTACGTTCAGGAGGATTTCGCAGCGGCTTACCGCCATCTCAAGCTGGGCCTGAACCCATACACCAAACTGACGTCCGACGCGGATATCTATCAGCTCGCGTTTTCCGCCTACATCATGGGTGAGACCGAAGAGTCCATTCTGTTTTTAAAAATGCTGCTGCACACGGCACCAGCGGATAAAGGTGAAATCGCACGCGAGGCGGAGCAACTGATGGTGACAGTGAATCAGCTTTCCGACGATACGCCTTCGTTCTTCGGCTGGCTGCTGCAAATGGGAAGAGAGCTGTTCGATAAACAGCAAAAGCCCGCAGACGACAGCACTCAACGGGATTCGTGATATTCGCTCTCCGTATTCACATTCCAGATATTGTCTTTGGTGACGATCCGGTTTGCGACATTGTCGACCGCCGCCATCGCCGTCAGCATCGAATGATCCTGATTATTGTAACGGTGCATGCCGTTCCTGCCTATCAGGTAGAGGTTTTCCAACGCGTCGGTATACTCACGAATCCGGTCGAACAGGGGATAGGATTCGCCGAAGTAACCCGGATAAGCCTTGGGCATTCTGATCACGGTGAAGTCTATGAGATCGTCCGCACTGATAAACCCGATACGTTCCATCTCTTTGGTGGCAAACGCAACCAGCTCTGCATCTTCCATACGCCAGAGATCGTCACCTTCATTACAGAAATACTCCAGGCCGATCCAGGCGGTATCAGGATCCTTCACCATGAAAGGGCTCCAGTTGTTGAATATCTGCACCCGCCCCACACGGACATCCCGTTCCTGGATGTAAATCCAGTTGTCCGGAAGCAGGCCGCTCCCGGTTGCGTTCTGCTCATCGGCAATTCGCAGTTTCCGCAGCAGCATTCCAACGGTGATAAAGTCGCGGTATTGCAGACCGCCGGCAATCTTTCTGACGCTTTCCGGGACAGCGTCACCCATCGACGCAATCAACTCCCTTATCGGCATCGTGGAGAAAACATGGTCCGCCGCGATACGTCGTGTTTCATCCCCCCCTGTACGGGTAAAAATAACCGCGCTGACGCACCCGTGGTCGATCTCCATGGCAGTAGCCTCCCAACCGAGGTTCACCTCCCCCCCGGCACTGATCACTTGATCGGCAACCGATTCCCACATCTGGCCGGGACCGAATTTCGGGTACAGAAAGCGCTCGATGAGCGAGGTCTCTGTATTCTTCTGCGAGACGTCCCCCGTGGTGCCCGCCAAACTTTTCAGCGCATGCCATAACGCACTGGTAATAGAGAGCCCTTTGATCCGCTGGGCACCCCAGTCCGCACCGATTTCGGTGCAGGCCACCCCCCATACCTTCTCTGTATAGTCCTTGAAAAAGGTCAGATAGAGTTCGCGTCCGAAGCGGTTTATAAAGAAATCCTCCAGTGTCCGCTCATCCCTGATTGGAAAAACAACGGAACGCATGTAACTGAAGCCGATGCGCACCATTCGCTTCAGGCCGAGATTCCTGACGGTGGTGATTCCAAGGGAGAGCGGATAGGCGAAGAAACGGCGCAGGTAGAAAATACGGGAGAGCCGATCGCGAACCAGAAATATCAGATCGGTTTCGGCGGAATCCAGCGAGGCTCCGCTCAGTTCCACTCTCCGCTCCTTGCCCTGGTAGTGGATCTGAACATTCCCTCCATGCCGGTCGTGTGCCTCCACCGGCATGATGTCGGTCCACCACTGCATGACGCGGTCGGATTTGGAAAAGAAACGGTGGCCACCGATGTCGATCCGGTTACCCTTATAGTTGACAGTCTTGGATATACCGCCTATCTCCGAGCTTTTTTCAAACACCAGAGGGCGCACATCGGTCCGTTGTTGCAACTCGTAGGCCGCGGTCAGGCCCGCCGGTCCCGCGCCAATAATTACAGCGATTCTCTGATTCATGATTTCACCGAAACAGAAGCAGTTTTCTGATACCAAAATTCCATGTGAACACCAGTGTGGTAACCAGCAGCTTGGATAGCATGAAATGGAACAGCAATTTTTCGGTCAGTAAATATATACCGAGTTCATTGATTCCCAGTCCACCGATGCCGATCATGGTGAAGATCAGAATCTCTTGATGGGTATTTTTGACTCTCCGTTTTGAAAAAACCCAGCGGACGCTGGCAATGTAAATCGTGGCAAGTCCGAGCATAAAACCGGTGGCGGCTGAAACAAGGTAATGCACACCCGCAATCCGTGTGAGCAGGTAGAGGGTTCCGGCATCAACCAGCAAAGCGGTACCGCTGGCAATGAAATACCTCGCCAGCTCACTATTGATAAATGGCATTCGAGCCACTGAATCCGTTTCTGCTCCATTATTCACTAAAGTCGTCATCCCGTACCCATTAATTTGTCAACCGGTCCAGTCCGGACCGGTTTCAAACCCTTCTCTATGTACCAGTATCCTGCAGAGCTGGTGTATTTTTTCAGCTCACCGCCCCTCCCCCGCGGGAGTTGCAGCGAAATGTTGGCAGATACCGTTGCCGGAGAGAGGCTAGGTTAGCGAATAACTCCAGCGACAGCCAATCTCGTTTCCTGCGCCTGTTTCATAATCCCCCGCATGCCGCACTGCGGACAGGATTCAACGTTTTTCGTCAATCCGACATACACCTGGATAACTGATTGTCTTTAAAAAAAAGCATCTCTTTATGGACGAACCTCAACTATATAGCGTCACCTGTTCTGGCAAGTTCAACCAAAAACAGGTTGTGCCCCGATCGGGTGTTCCGCTGAGAGAAGAGCAGATCAAACATCAGGCGTTATGAACCAATCCAATTGTCCCCCATGAGCCGCGTCGCTGTGCGAAATGCCAGCCTGCCAGGCACGCAGCGCATGACATAAAGGCAAGCGGCGCAGTACAGCAGCGCGCCTTTCTGACGCAACCCCTTGGGAACCGGGGAATTATCAGCTCGGTTCACACTAAGTTTCAACCACGAGCCAGATTGATCTCTGCATTTGAGAACGCCTATTCGGTCAGCCAGACCAGCGCTGCCATGCGTCCGGTGACACCATCGCGCCGGTAAGAGAAAAATCGGCTGGACTCGCTCAGCGTGCAATGGTCGCCGCCGCCGATATATGCCACTTGCGGAAGCGCCAGTCGCCTGCGCGCCAGAAAATAGAGATCCGCCAGCCAATGGCCCGGCCGGCTGGGTTTGAATCCGGGCTCCGCCAGGGGATCAAGCGACAGAAATACCTGCCGAACCTCGTTCCCCACTTCGAACGCTGCCGGACCGATGGCCGGTCCCAGCCAGACCAGCAGCTCATCACGTCGTCCGAACCTGGCCAGCGTGGACTCTATCACACCGGCAGCCAGCCCACGCCAACCGGCGTGGACCGCTGCCACCCGGGTTCCGCTGCGATTGCAAATCAGCAGCGGCAGGCAGTCAGCGGTGAGTACGGCGCACACTCTTCCCGGCACATCCGCAGTCGCGGCATCAGCCGCAACCGGTTGGGTCCCGGAGCCACATCGCACAACCCGACAACCATGTATCTGTTGCAACCAATGCGGATCATCCGGAAGTTCCGCAATCTCCCTGAGCAGCTCACGATTCCGGGTTACGTGCGCCGGTTCGTCCCCGACATGGCTGCCGAGATTGAAACTGTCGTAGGGAGCTTGGCTTACACCCCCCTGGCGGGTTGTCATGACTGCTCTTACGTTGCCCGGTGCCGGCCAGTCCGGATAGATCAGGTCAGTCACTGTTCATATCCTCCCGCAGCAGCTGCAGCAGCCGCTGCATATCCGGCGGAGGTTCGGACATCCACTCCATTGGCTCGCCGTGCTGTGGATGTTCAATGCCGAGCCTTTTCGCATGCAATGCCTGGCGCGTGAAAGCGCGCAGAAAATCCTGGAGTTCCTGAGTTATGCCGGCAGGCAGTCTCAGCCTGCCGGCATAGACGGGATCTCCTGCCAGCGGATGGCGGACGTGCGCCATATGCACGCGAATCTGGTGGGTTCTTCCGGATTCCAGGTGTATCCGGAGTAAACTGTGTGCCCGGAATCGCTCCAAAATCCGATAGTTCGTCGCCGCCTGTTTGCCCGAAGAGACAACCGCCATTCTGGTGCGGTGGACAGGATGCCGACCGATCGGCTCATCCACACGACCGCCTGCCGTGGGGATACCGATGACCACCGCCAGATACTCCCGCCTGACAGTACGCGCCTGCAGCTGCTGCACCAGTGATTTATGCGCCGCCAGCGTGCGCGCCACCACCAACAGACCCGAGGTCTCCTTGTCCAGCCGGTGCACTATTCCTGCTCTGGGCAGTTGAACAAGCTCCGGATAGTGATGCAGCAGCGCGTTTTGCAGCGTACCGTCGGGATTTCCCGCTGCCGGGTGCACCACCATGCCGGCGGGCTTGTCCACCACCAGAACGGCTTCATCCTGGAACAGGATTTTCAAAGGAATCGCCTGCGGCCGACTCTCCACCTGATCATCCAGTTTCGCCTCAAGTACGATAGCTTCGCCGCCGAACAGCTTCTCTCGTGGCCGGCATACCGCCCGTCCGTCCCGGCTCACCCGCCCTTCCCGGATCCAGTTTTGC
The DNA here is from genome assembly GCA_020445405.1 of Gammaproteobacteria bacterium. Classification (GTDB taxonomy): domain Bacteria; phylum Pseudomonadota; class Gammaproteobacteria; order Chromatiales; family Chromatiaceae; genus HKST-UBA178. The sequence goes on from JAGRGQ010000018.1 coordinate 54,357, forward strand.
AGCCGTGTGCGCGAAAACTCCGGAAACAGTGCCGAAAGCGCCTGGTCAAGCCTGCTGCCGGAAAGTTCGATTCCGACCTGTGCCTTGTAATATTTTACTTCCTCAACCATAGCTTGCGCTGTTCCAGCCGTGATCCGCGGTAAGACTTGTGGGAGAACCTGCTGGAACCTGTCTCATATTCCCCCGCAAACCGCTTTGCGATCTGAAATGCGTACCTGCAAGGCGCGCTGCGCAGCACAGTACCAATGCACAGGCAAGCGGCACAACCCGGCAGGGACGTACTTCGAACGCAACCCCTTGGGGACCGGGTGGTTTTGGTCGTGGGAAATGATGAGATTTTCCAGACATTGCAACTGTTGGCCCATCAACTCTCCATTCGGGTATAATTTAACCCCTGATCAATCGGAATTCTCGGACACAATGACTATACTCCGCATCTCCGCCGGCATACTGCTGGCACTGCTGCTCCCAGCCTGCTCCCTGCTGCCCGAGCAGATAGATGAAACCAAAGACTGGAGCGCCCAGAAATTCTATAAAGAGGCGTCGGCATCCATGGCGGAGGGGGATTACGAGCAGGCGATCAAGTACTATGAAAGTCTTGAGTCCCGCTTTCCTTTCGGACAATACGCCGTTCAGTCCCAGATCGATGTTGCCTATGCCTATTACAAGGACGGCAAACCCGAGTCCGCAATCGCGGCGGCCGACCGTTTCATCAAACTCCATCCACGTAATCCCCATGTCGATTACGCCTATTATCTCAAGGGCTTGGTTAACTTCAACCGCAACCTGGGATTCCTCCAGCGTTTCATCCCGACCGACACATCCCAGCGGGACCCGGTAACCACATTGAGTTCATTTAATGATTTTGCCGAACTGGCGAGACGTTTTCCGGACAGCGAGTATTCGGTAGATGCGCGCCAGCGCATGGTATACCTGCGCAATAATCTGGCGATGCATGAAATCCACGTTGCCCGATACTACATGAAACGCGAAGCGTATCTGGCGGCGGTCAATCGCAGCATTACCGTGATAGAGAAATATCAGCGCACACCATCGGTCAAGGACGCCCTGGAGATTCTGACGGTTGCCTACGAAAAACTGGGTATGAATGATCTTTCAGCCGACGCCCGGCGCGTTCTGGCGGATAACCAGGCTAAGGGAACGCTGGAAATACCGGAAGTTGAGGTGGATGAGTCTTACGGAAGTAAAATTTGGGATTTCCTGGAACTGGACCAGAACTAAGCGTCCCAATCCCCCGGCTTGAAATCACTAGGGGGATGGGGAATTCCAGCCAATCCCCGGCTATATGGCAGCCGCGTCCTCTTCACCGGTACGAATTCTCACGACCTTTTCCACCGTAGTGACGAAGATTTTTCCATCTCCGATTTTTCCGGTTCTGGCTGAATTGGTGATTGCCTCGATACAATCATCCAGTTGTCCCTCGTTGATTACCACCTCAATCTTCACCTTGGGCAGGAAATCAACGACGTACTCGGCACCCCGGTAAAGCTCTGTGTGCCCTTTTTGACGCCCAAAACCTTTGACTTCGCTGGCTGTCATACCGGTAATACCAACCGCCGACAACGCCTCCCGGACATCGTCCAGTTTGAAGGGCTTGATGATTGCGTCAACCTTCTTCATTAGATTCCACTCCTACGCTTTAATTAACCTGTTAATACCCAAGACACCTCCAGCATAGTATGCCGGGATTAAAAACCGCTCGTCAAAGGGTAGCGTCTGTCGCGTCCGAACGCGCGTTGGGTGATCTTGACCCCGGGCGGTGCCTGCCGCCGCTTGTATTCGTTGCGGTCTACCAGGCGTGTTACCTGTTTCACTGCAGCGCGGTCGAATCCGGCAGCCACGATCTCCTCCACCCCCTGATCCTTTTCCACGTAGCGCAGTAGAATCTCGTCGAGCACGTCATACGGCGGCAGGCTGTCGGAATCCTTCTGATCTGGTGCCAGTTCTGCTGAGGGGGGCCTGGTAATCACCCTTCGGGGAATCACCTCCCCATCCCGATTACGGTATTCGGCGAGGCGGTAGACCAGCATTTTCGGTACATCCTTGATTGGTGCAAATCCCCCCGCCATATCCCCGTAAAGCGTAGCGTAACCTACCGACATCTCACTCTTGTTTCCGGTGGTCAGCACGATTTTCCCCTTTTTGTTGCTTATCGCCATCAGGATAATCCCACGGCAGCGGGCTTGAATGTTCTCCTCGGTGGCATCCAGCGCTGTTCCGGCAAACTCTCCCTTCAGCATCTCCAGAAAGGCATTGAAGGCGGGCTCTATCGATATGACCCGGTAGACCACTCCCAGGGTTTCCGCCTCCTTCTGAGCGTCCTGATTACTCATTGCCGCGGTATAACGGGAAGGCATCATGACCACTTCCACCTGATCGGCGCCCAGCGCATCCACCGCAATCGCCAGCGTCAACGCCGAGTCTATGCCACCGGACAGCCCCAGCACCGCACCCTTGAATCCGTTCTTGAACACATAATCGCGGACGCCGAGTACCAGCGCATTGTAGGTCCCCTCCTCCTCTCCCGGCTGCGCTGATACCGCTGCGGGAAGCGGTACCGGCAGACCTGCGCTGTTGTCGAACTCGACCAGACCAAGCGACTCTTCGAAGAAAGGAAGCCGCTGCGTCATTTTGCCGGACTGATCCACGACAAACGAGCCGCCATCGAAAACCAACTCATCCTGACCGCCAATCAGATTGAGATAGACGATTGCAAGATTCGCCTCGATTGCCCGTTTCTGCAGCAGCTGCTCTCTCTCCCGCGCCTTACCCTGGTGAAACGGCGATGCATTCAGATTAAGCAGTATCCGGGCGCCCTGCTCAGCAGCACGGCCCGCCGGAATCTTGTACCAGATATCCTCGCAGATAGTGATACCGACAGGCACACCGTTGATTTCCAGAACGCAAGAGTCCACTCCTTGTTCGAAATAGCGTTTTTCGTCAAATACGCTGTAGTTTGGCAACAGCGCTTTGTGGTATTCAGCGACAAGGCGGCCATCGCGAATCACGCCCGCAGCATTGTACAGCAGCCCCTCCCTGCGAATGGGATACCCGAGGATAATGTCGATGCCGGTTACCGCGCCGCACAGTTGCTGCAAGGCCTGCTCCACCCGGTCGATCAGTTCCTGACGCAACAGCAGATCTTCCGGAGGATAACCGGTCAGCGTCAGCTCAGGAAACAGTACCGCATGCGCCCGTTGCTCATCCCGCGCCCGCAGGGCCGTGTCTATAATCCGTTGCGTGTTTCCGGCTATATCACCCACC
>JAGRGQ010000190.1 GCA_020445405.1 Gammaproteobacteria bacterium
TTGTCGAACGGGCAATGCTGCGCGAGCTTCTGGCCGCATCCGCCGAGATCGAGGACCACGCCACAGCACCGGGCAAGACCGTCGCCGAGAAAATCGACTACGCGCAGCAGCGCATCATGGCACTGGCTGACACCGCATCTGCCGGGAAGCGCGAGCCGCAGCTTGTGGCGGACATGCTGGAGGCGCACATTGACCGGATCGAGCAGCGCTGGTCCGGCGTTACCGCCGGCCTGATGACGGGCCTGCCTGACCTTGACCGGCGCATTCCGGGCGGCATGTCAGAGGGGGATTTGATCATCCTTGCCGGCCGGCCAGGCATGGGCAAGACCACGCTGGCGATGAACATCGCCGAGTTCGTTGCCGGCGAAGGTGTGCCGGTTGGCGTGTGCTCGCAGGAGATGCCGACATCGCAGTTGATAGACCGATCGATTTCGTCGCTTGGCCGGGTGCCGCTGCAAAAGCTGATCGATGGCGGGCTCACCGAGGACGAGCACGAGAAAATGCATTCCGCGATGATGCGGCTCAAGGGCATGCCGCTCTACATCGACGAGCAGGGCGCGCTGCGGATCGAGGATGTTCGCAGGAAGGCGCGGCAGATCAAGGCGCGGGCCGGAATCGGGCTGCTGATCGTCGATTACCTGCAGCTCATGGTCGGCAGCGA
>JAGRGQ010000191.1 GCA_020445405.1 Gammaproteobacteria bacterium
AGACGCGAAGCTGGTCGCCGATGCGCGCGTGGCGTTCGAGCCCGCGCAGATGCAGGAGGCCGCCATCGACGGCGACGACGCGCCCGACCTCGCGCACGGGGGTGAGGGAGCGGATTTCGGCAGCGAGGCGGGACAGATCGGTGACGGCCATTTCGGATTCTCCAAAACTCTTCTGAAAACGGTTTCTAAAGGATTCGGGGTTAAGCCTTGATTGAAGCCAATCGAGGGAGAAGCCCCGATGTTCGAAAACATCCAGACCATGCGCATGGCGGCCGCCATGGCCGCCCATGCCGGAACGCGGCAGGCAGTGGTGGCGCAAAACATCGCCAATGCCGACACGCCGGGATACATCGCCCGCGACGTGACCGCCTTTGCCGATCTTGTGCACCAGGATGCCGGCGGTTTTCATGTGCGCGCCACGCGAACGAGCCACCTGCAGGGGCGGATGAACCCGCTTCATCCGGAAATCTCGGAGGATGAGAGCGCCGCGACCAATCCCAACAAAAACGGCGTCATTCTGGAAGACGAGATGCTGAAGGCCGTCGAGGTCAAGCGCCAGCACGACAGGGCGCTTGCGATCTATCGGTCGGGCCTGATGGTGCTGCGGTCCAGCCTGGGCCGGGGGTAACGCGCGATGAGTGAGTTCATGAAGGCGCTCGA
>JAGRGQ010000192.1 GCA_020445405.1 Gammaproteobacteria bacterium
TGTACACCTGTCCTGCAAAGGAGTTTTCTTCGAGCGTTGGAAAAGGCGGCTGCATCGGGAGAGGCACCGAAAAAACTGGCGGCATTCTTAACCGATCGCGTCCGTTTTAATGAGGGTGAACCACAAGTGTATGGTACGGTATTGGATTGGAATGAACGGGGCGAGCTGGATTGCGAATTAGCGGAGCCTGAGCATATCGATGATTTGCGCGCTTCGGTAGGATTACCTCCTTTTGCAGAGTCACTGGCTCAACATAGAAAAGAGGTGGAAGCAGAGGGTGGAAGCGCGCCTGAAGATTTCATGTCCTATAAAGAAGCAGCCACTCGGTGGGCGAAACAGGTGGGGTGGCGGTAGAATCATGACCGGGTTCCGTACTTTTATTATTACAATACGCTATGCGCGATCTGCCTCGCCGGCGTTCTAAACTCTCCGAACTGCTTCACAATGGTCAGATAACGATACGCAATATTCGCGTAAGCCACCTGGATTTCTGTCTCCTCATAATGCGATCCAGTGTTTACGACAGCAGTGAAGGTGGTGTATGGCGCTGCACTGAGGGTATGCTCAAGTTGTCTGCGATAAGCTCCGTCCTGGTCTGAATTGCTCCGAGAACACGTCGTCGTCAGGGCAGATCAACCGGTGCGAGCGAATAGCCA
>JAGRGQ010000193.1 GCA_020445405.1 Gammaproteobacteria bacterium
CCACTTTTCTCGGTCAGCAATATCCAGCGCTTTTTGCGCTGACCTGCACCATCTATCTGGGCGTGATCATGGTGGGTGGATTGATGCTCTACTGGCGCAACCCGTCGAGCGGCACGCAGTCGGCGATCATGGTGGTTACCGACATCCTCTGCATTACACTACTGCTCTATGCCAGTGGAGGAATTCAGACCGGTCTGGGCACCCTGATCGCGGTGTCCATCGCAACCGGCAGCCTGGTATTGCCGGGCCGCATGGCACTGCTGTTCGCTGCGCTGGCAACGCTCGTGCTCCTCGCCCAGCAGACCGCTGCCACCTTCAGCGGTATCTCACCGCTCAACGGCTATCCCCAGGCCGGCATGCTGGGCGTCGCCTTTTTTGCGATAGCCACCCTGGCACTAGTGCTGTCCCAGCGGGCGTCCAGGAGCGAACAACTGATCACTCAGCAGGAGTTGGATCTGGCCAATCTCGAACAGTTGAACGACTACATCATTCAGCATATGCAGACCGGAATTCTCGTCGTCGATCGGGAGGGCAGGATCCGTCTGATCAATGATGCCGCCTGGTACCTGCTGGGGATACCCGATGCGAAAACAGGCAGACAGCTCAAACTGGTGTGTGAGCCGCTGTCCAGGATGATGCGTCGCTGGAAGGCGGA
>JAGRGQ010000194.1 GCA_020445405.1 Gammaproteobacteria bacterium
GAACAGCTTGTCTTTTCCCCGCTTCGTTGGCTTGATGCTCTTTTCTCTACGGTACAAGCCCACCTCTGCCTTCGCGATTTCTTCGATGGCAGTAATCGCAAGAAAGACCGCTGTTCCATATGACCCGCGCTCAAAGCAAGAAACTGCATCGCGCAGCAAAACGATAACGTGATCACAGGCTCGATCAAAATTCATTCCTTTGCTTTCTTCACTAAACACTAGCTCGCCGTTATCGACGGCAATACCAATTGCTTCCAAGCCAACGTTTTGCGGATCGACTGCCATTTCTTTTCCTAACGTTGAAGCTGTGCGGCGCAAACGAAGCGCAGCGTAGTTTGCGTCCGAACGAGCGCCTTGTTAGCCACTATGCAATGTTCCTAAGCGTGGCAACAATTCTTGGCGCTAGATCTTTAACAAAAGCCACTTGTTGTGGGGTAACCTCCTCCCCGTGAATTGCTGGTGAGCAGACGTTGTAGACCTCTTTAATTGCATGAACAAAGTCTCGCGGAACAATATCTGCTTCAGCCAGATTCCTGACCATGTAGTGTACTGTTGATGGCCAACGACTATCTTTGAAATCTCGATTACCCCATATGCGCCTTAGCTCTCGCTCTATGTTGTGACGTGCCGTAAAAAGAAACATTGTTTCATCTT
>JAGRGQ010000195.1 GCA_020445405.1 Gammaproteobacteria bacterium
GACCGCGGCCACCGCCGCCTTTGTTGCCGCCGGCGTCGTCGCCACGACCGGCCCGGCGCTTGCCCTGACCTCCGACGAGGTGATTTCGGAACTGCAGGCCCAGGGTTACACCAGCATCGAGGTCAAGGTCGGGCCGACGCAGATCAAGGCCGAGGCGTCGAACGGCACCGACAGGCTTGAAGTCGTCTACGACAAGGAAACCGGCGACGTCCTGAAAAGCGAGGTCTACGCTGGCCAGGGCCTCGATGTCTCACCGGGGATCGAGGTCGAGAGGGGCAGCAGGGATTTCGTCGGCGGCGGCAGCGATGATGACGACGACGATGACGACGACGACGATGATGATGATGACAACAGCGGCAAGGGCAGCGGCGGTGATCGCGATGACGACAACACCGGGCACGGCGGTGGCGATGACCGCGGCGATGACAAGGGCGGCGACCGCGGTGACGACTGAGTTCACGACGGGCGGCGGGCTGTCCGGGTCTTGCACCGCTTACGCGGATTTCCGATAGTGGCCACAGCGGTCCGAATGGACGGGCAGGGGCGGCGCCGATGAAACGACGGCACTTCTTGATGACGGCGGTCGCGGCGGTTGCCGCGGCCCATCCTGCGTTCGCACAGGACATCGTCAGCGCGATCCGCGCGCAACTGCG
>JAGRGQ010000196.1 GCA_020445405.1 Gammaproteobacteria bacterium
CTCGACCATCTGCCGCTGGGCGATGGAGAGCTTTGCCAGCGGATCGGACGGCCTGACATTCATGCCGAGCCGTTCGAGCAGCGGCGCCACCCGGGCATTGAGCCTGCCCGTGTCCACCAGCCTGAGCGGACCGCCGAAGCGCGGTTCACGGCCGATATAGACATTGCCGGCAACACTGAGGTTGTCGAAGAGATTCAGTTCCTGATGGACGAAGGCGACGCCCGCGTCGGTAGCCTGGGGCACGGTCAGCCGGTCATGCGGCACGCCGTCGATCACGATCTGCCCCCGGGTCGGCTCCGTCACGCCACCGAGAATCTTCATCAGCGTGGACTTGCCGGCACCGTTCTCGCCGATGAGACCGAGCACCTCGCCCTTGCCGAGGGAGACGCTCACATCGTCGAGCGCCATCACGCCCGGATAGGATTTGCTGACCGATTTCAGTTCGAGCAGGGTTTCCGTCATCGCCCATATCCCGGACATGCCCGCCGGAAACACTGTTCCGGCGGGCGTCCCCGTCGTTCAATCAGGAGGGAGCGGATTACTGGCCGAGAATGGCCTTCACTTCCTCGATGAACTCACCAACGTTCGCTTCGTCGATGATCTTGGTCGGAACGATATCGAGCTTGTTCTCGGGCACCACGGACGTGTCGCCG
>JAGRGQ010000197.1 GCA_020445405.1 Gammaproteobacteria bacterium
CAGCGGAACTGAAAAGTTACGCCTGCCCCAGAGCCTGGCCAGAGTTTAACCGATCCCACCCCGTTGGTGGTGTAAGGCAAAGCTGAAAGTGCATCGCGCCATCCTGATCCGGAATTTCACCGCCGGCTCATCGTGGCAGGGTTGGCCGGATGTTTGATCTGTTGCGGCGGCTTTTTCCCGGCAGTGAGCCGGAACGCCCACCAGACGATCGCCATCTCGTTCTGGAACGGGAGCAGATTGTCGCATTGCTGATGCGCGCCTCCCGCCACCATGTGCTCTTCAGCGTCAGATTACCCGCTGAGCGGAATCTGTTCAGCACCGCGCTGCTGGGCATCTACGACGAACACCAGTTCATCATTCTGGATGAACTCACCCCCGAGCAGGGACATCAACTGCTCAGTGAAGGGATGACACTACACCTCTCCGGACGGCTCGAAGGGGTGGAATTGAGCTTGACCACCCGCCTGCTGGAGATACGCGTGCAAAACGGAGTCGCCTACTATAAAACCAGCCTGCCTGAACGTCTTGACCACCGCCAGAAGCGCAGCACCTATCGCATTCCTGCACGCAGCAGCGGCATCTCCTTTCATGCGCTGCGCGGCAAAGGGATGCGGCAGATCTTACGCGGCCATGTCAACGACCTCTCCC
>JAGRGQ010000198.1 GCA_020445405.1 Gammaproteobacteria bacterium
CTTGAACTCGGGGTTGGCGTTTTCCTGCCAGAGCTCCAGGCACCGGATCTGAAGCCACTGGTTGAGCTCATGCAAGGTTTTGAAGGGCGGAGGGTCATACCACAAGCCATGCCGTGCATCCTGAACCGCCTTCTCCACCTGCCCCTTCTCCCACCCGGAGGCGGGATTGCAAAATTCGGCCTCGAACAGGTAGTGGCTGACCATGGCGTAGAAACGCTTGTTCACCTGGCGTTGTTTGCCCCGGCCGACCTTATCTACTGCGGTCTTCATGTTGTCGTAGATACCTCGTTCCGGTATCCCGCCAAACACGTTGAAGGCATGGTAATGCGCATCGAACAGCATCTCGTGGGACTGGGTCAGGTAGGCCTTCATGAAGAAAGCGCGGCTATAGCTGAGCTTGAAGTGGGCAATCTGCAACTTGGTGCTGATACCGTTGATCCTGACCCAGTCCTCGCTCCAGTCGAACTGGAAGGCTTCACCGGGGGCAAATTGCAGGGGGACATAGGCCTGTTTACCAGCGGTGCGCGCAGCCTCCTGTTGTTCCTGGCGCCACTGGCGGGCGAAGGCAGCCACCCGATCGTATGACCCGGTGTAGCCCAGGACCACCAGATCGCGGTACAACTGTTTTACCGTGCGCCGTTGCTTGCG
>JAGRGQ010000199.1 GCA_020445405.1 Gammaproteobacteria bacterium
CATTTTGTTCGGCTTAACGGCCGTTCCCTTCACCTTCTCAATCCCCATCCTCACAGCTACAAAAAGCGATCTGTTGATTGTAGACAACAACGCCAACAATGCCGCCGATCCCGGCGACACCATTCGCTATACCAATATCTTTACCAACAGCGGCTCAACGGCCGCCACCAACGTCAATTTCGCCGACACCATCGACGCAAACACAACACTCGTCGCCGGCAGCATCAAAACAACACCGATTGCTCGGCACGACAGCTATGCGGCCATCGGTAATGTGGGCATTACAGTTCTTCCCGGCAGCGGCGTGCTGGTCAACGACAACGACCCGGACGGTGGTTCCGTATCCGTTATTGCCGCCGCCGGGGGCACAGCCAACGGCGGCGCTTTTGCCATCGGGAGTGATGGTGCATTTTCTTATCTGCCGCCAGCAGGCTTTGAAGGCACAGACAGCTTTGGGTACACAATTCAGGATTCGGACGGCAATCAAGACCCGGCGACGGTTTTCATCACTGTCTCTGATGTCATCTGGTTCATTGATAACAGTGCCGCAGCCGGCGGAAACGGCCAATTAACCAACCCCTTCAACTCCCTCGCCGCCTACAACACCAATGCCGCCGACGATCCCGGCGATATCATTTTCATGTATGA
>JAGRGQ010000019.1 GCA_020445405.1 Gammaproteobacteria bacterium
GACGCCATGGTAATCGACATCCGAGAGGTACGTGTGTTCCCCGCACCCGCGGGGATGAACCGCCAACACCTTCGACAAGAATGCCATTAAGGCAGTGTTCCCCGCACCCGCGGGGATGAACCGGTTTTGGACGCGAACAAACATTTTATATTATTGTGTTCCCCGCACCCGCGGGGATGAACCGGAGATTCTCATGCAGACACGAATAGAAAAAGTGTGTTCCCCGCACCCGCGGGGATGAACCGTTCGACAACGTTTGTTGGTGAAAGAAATGTTAGTGTTCCCCGCACCCGCGGGGATGAACCGTTTAAGTTTTCGTATATCGCCAAAGCGAGGTGGTGTTCCCCGCACCCGCGGGGATCAATACAAGCTTAATGCGATATCTTTATCTGCACGCGCATTTCCGCTCTGACCTCAAACTCGCAATAGTGTATTGTGTGCGCATCAAATTTTTCGGTAAGGTCCAATATGATCAGCGAGACAATCAAGCCCAGATTCCTGGAAACCGACGCATTGGGACACATCAATAATACCATCGTGCCCGGATGGTTCGAGGGTGCGCGTGACCCGGTGTTCCGTTGGTTTACCCCGGACCTGGATGTAAAGAAATGGCGCCTGATACTGGCCAGGTTCGATGTATCGTTTCACGGGGAACTCTATTATGAGTATCCGGTGGAGTTGCGCAGCTACATCGGTCGTATCGGTAATTCGTCCTTCGATGTTTACCAGGAGGCATGGCAGCATGGACAGAAATGCGCCTCGGGCACCTCGGTGCTGGTACATTTCGATCACCAGCGGAAGGTTTCGATTCCGATTCCGGAGGATATCCGCCGGATAATGCAGCAGCACCTTTTTCCCGGACAGGATTGAGGGTAATCAAAGCTTTCTGCCAGAGTGTTGCTTTTTGGCCAGATGGCGCTGCAGTTTTATTTTCAGCGCAATGCCGATAATCAGCATGCCCCCGATTACCGAGACCAGTATCAGGTTCAGCTTGTGGTCGATAATGTAAAGCACCGTTTGAAAACTGACGCTGAACCAGAAGAGCATTACGGAGACGACCCACATCGTTCTTAGTCTGCTGTTTTCCTGTTCCCATTCGCTTAACGTCATGATTGAGACTCCGCCGCCGGCTTTGCCGGTTATTCAATTTCGTTGAGGAAATCGCCCAGGGGCTTATCGTACTCATTGATATGCACCAGCGCCCAATCGGTGGATACGTCGTAATCGGAATAGAAGGTGGGGTATTTCCCATTGGAGACAGCGGTGACCAGATCCCCCAGGTGCCTCAACAGCATTCTGTGCTCTCGAAAATGCGCCTGTTGGTTCGGGTAATCGTGCTTGCTCATCAACTGCTCTTCAGTGGCAAAATGCGTGCGGGTGAATTCGGTCAGCCCGATCAGCATCTTTCTCAGCTCTTCTTTGTCGAAGCGCTCCTCCACGGCTGAATGAAGCTCATTGACGAGCTGAAGCAAGTGCCTGTGCTGCTTGTCGATTTTTTCCACGTTGACGTTGTACTCATCACTCCAGGTAACTATAGACATGTTGGCAGACACCTCTCTGGCTTTGGCATTTTCAGTAATTTGATACGCGACAGTTTAAAAAAAGCTGACCCCCTTCGACGGTACTGTCCGCCCCAGCTACTTCTTTTTACCCTTTCCGCTATTCCCTTTCTTCGCCTTTTTCTCTTTCTTGAGCTTCTTTTCCGGTTTCGAATCGGTTTTTTCCTGACGTTTCTTACCCGCTTTCTTCCCTGTGGGAACCGCAATGAAGCGCTCTGACGCGGTATCGTACCAGCCCTGCTTGATCCGATTCCTGATTTCGTCGTCGGAGGACTGAACGCTGCTGTCGCTTGGCTTCAATGTCCGCAATGCCCTGGCAACGGCACTTTCATTCCAGGGCGCACCATCAGTAGTGGCGACTCCCCTTTCGTTGAGTTGCCGCGCAAGATCCTGCACGGTATAAGGTTTTGCGGTAAGCTCTTCGATAGCGCCGCGGATTGATTCGTAGTAGCTCCATTGTCGTAATGGAGAGTTTTCGTCAAGATCGCGCTCTCTGTATTCACCGGCGGCAATAGTCGTACCGCCTGTTGTCGGGTCGTTTTTCGACTGACTGGCGGATATTTCAGTCTGCATATTGAGTTTTTTCAGAATACGTCGAACCGAGTATTTGCTCCAGGGCTGACCGGTCAATGAGAGTACACCATCGGCGTTCAGTCTGTCGGCCATGCCCTGTTGGGTGAGGCCCTGGCCGTTTTCGGTGCGGACGGTTAACAACGCATCGAAATGAGGTCGCATGTTTTCAACAGCCTCTTCCATCGCACATCTCCTCTCTAATCGCTTTGGTTCTCAGGTTTAAGGCAACTCTTGCAATTTATTTTTTTGGTTTCCGCGGCAGATCTTTAAAAAAAAACGTAGCAGAGATTGCGCAATGTCTTCTGCCATCCCGCTAAGAAAGAATGGTCTGAAGTCCTTGGGCATGTTCGGCGGCCCTGAACCCGATATCGGTCAGATAACCACCATCGACCTGGGTGATAAGTCCCTTGTCGAATAGTCGCTTTGTTGCCGCAACGGCTTCGGAACCGGCTGCTTTGTGGACCTTGATCCCCTCCTGAATCGAAGCCAGATCGAAAAGCAGAAGAATCTCCATCTCTTCAACCTGCTCTCGCGTGTACCGCATAGCCCGCGTTCTACTCCTTTTTGCTGCTGCGCTTGTCTGAATAGACCTGCATAAAGCCACTCATCAACTTTTGAAAAGCATCCATTGCGCCCGCTGACTGGGCGAGGTAGGGCTGCATCACGCTGAGTGGATCATAACCTTCAACGCCGGAAACCATCTTGTTTCTTATCTGCTCGAAAATCTCGTTTTGAAAACCCTGGACATCCGGCCATCCCATCAATTTTCTGAACTCTTCCGGGGTGAGATCGATCTCAATGTTGATTTTCATTGCATCTCCAGAGCTGGCTAAAGTAAGTTCTATTCTAGGATAGCTGGATTCTGGCAATTTTTATGACAAGTAAGTTACATTACCTGGGCTGTTCAAGCAAAGCCTCTCTGGCGCATGGCTTAGTCCAGCAAACCGGCTTGAGTCAGGAAGTGGGAACCGATGTGTCTGTTGGCGGCCGGGCAGGCGCGATGGCTGCCAAACACCGGGTTGGCGGCATATGAATCGGGCAAGCCAGCACTACACCGGGTGCCGGCTGGATCGTGCGGGCGGACTGCGCTCGGACCCGGTCTGGATGGCTGAGCGATTCGCCGACCCCAGCGCCAGGATTCTTCCGCTTTGGCGTAATCAAAACCTGGTGGCGCTGCCTGAGAATGCCCGGGAAGCTCCGAATCTGGTGACCTTCTCGCGGAGCGAGTCGTACGCCATCCTCGCGGTTGCCAGTGAAACGGTTTTTCTTGGCCTGAATGCGGACACCGCACTTTTTGCTGTGGATGTCTCCACGCTTTCCGACGGTGAGGCGAGGGAGATCGCTGGAGGCGCCCGGTTTATGGACCTGCGCCGTGTCGGCCCATCAATGCAGGCCGATGAGGCTGCACTCGCGGCGTACGCGCGCAGCGCTTTGCGCTGGCACCGCTACAGCCGCTATTGCGGACATTGCGGTGCGGTGAGCGAAAGCCGCAATGGCGGACACCTGCGTATTTGCAGCAACGGAAATTGCGGTCGGGAAATCTATCCGAGAACCGATCCCGCGGTGATTATGCTGGTGGAGGAACGGCCGTTGCACAACTCACCTCCGAGATGTCTGCTGGCCAATCACCATCGCTCTCCTCCGGGCAGTTACTCGACATTGGCCGGTTTTGTGGAGCCGGGCGAGAGCCTGGAGGAGGCGGTGGCAAGGGAGGTCCTTGAAGAGGTGGGTGTTCAGCTGAGCAGCGTTGCGTACCAGGATTCACAGCCCTGGCCCTTTCCTGCGTCAATCATGTTGGGATTCCGTGCAGTCGCTGAGCACACGCAGATTGTGATCGATCGGAGAGAATTAGCAGACGCGCGTTGGTTTACCCCGAATGAGATTCGGAAGTTCGGGGAGTGGGGAGACCCGGACGCCAGGCTGCGCCTGTCGCCCAGGGATTCCATAGCGCGGTATCTTATCGACTCCTGGCTGCGGGATGTAGCAAGCCGATAACCACCACCCCCCGTTAAGCTGCTTTTATCCTTTGCAGTTGAGCCTGATTCAACGCCGACAGCAACGACTTCAACGACGCGCTGACGGTGTCCCGGTCAAAAGCTGCTCCCGCCACCCGCACTCCCCCGATATTGATCTGCACATAGGCGACGGCTTCCGCATCGGTCCCCTCCCCGATTGCATGCTCCTGGAAATCGACGATATTCAGCTGTTGATTGCTGAAGCGCATCCAGGCGTCCGCGAAAGCGGAGATGGCGCCTTCGCCTTCACCGGTCAGCAGCAGCTTGTTGCCATACTCTGAGATATGCACTTCGATGAGGCCGTTCTCGTCCCGGTCCAGTCGATATCCGAGCAGTGTATAAGGCCCCTCGTCATGGACGAAGTGCTCCATAAACAGGCGATGTATGTCCTTGCTCGTAACCTCTCCCGCTTGCTGTTCGCTCGCACGCTGCACCACCTGAGCCAGCCGCACCTGCATCCAGCGCGGCAGGCTGAGTCCGTAATCGCGCTCAAGCACAAAAGCGACGCCACCTTTGCCGGACTGGCTGTTTACCCGGATCACCGCCTGATAGTCGCGCCCCAGATCCTTCGGGTCGATCGGCAGGTATGCCACCTGCCAGGGCTCATTCGGCTGCTGTTTAAGCAGGCATTTGCGGATGGCATCCTGATGACTGCCGGAAAACGCCGTATAAACCAGCTCCCCCACCCACGGATGGCGCGGGTGCACGGAAATCCCCGTGCAATCGGATACGACCTGAATGATTTCGTCCGGATTGGAGATGTCTAGCTGCGGATCCACACCCTGGCTGTAGAGATTCATCGCCATTGTGACTATATCCATATTGCCGGTTCTTTCGCCATTACCCAGCAAGGTGCCCTCTACCCGGTCGGCGCCTGCCAGCAGCGCCAACTCGGCAGCGGCGACCGAGCAGCCGCGATCGTTATGGGTATGCACGGAAAGCAGAATACTCTCCCTTCGGCTGACATGGGTGGCGAAATACTCCACCTGGTCGGCGAACAGATTGGGCGTGGAGGATTCCACCGTCGAAGGCAGATTGATTATGCAGCGATGCCCAGGCGTGGGCTGCCACACATCCAGCACTGCATCGCATATCTCCACGGCGAAATCCATCTCCGTGCCGGTGAAGCTTTCCGGCGAATACTGGAAGACCCATTCAGTGCCTGGGTGCTTGCGCGCCTCCCGCCGCAGCAATTCCGCACCCTGTACCGCAATTGCGGTGATGCCCTCGCGATCCTTGGCGAAGACACGCTCGCGCTGAACCGTGGATGTTGAATTGTAAACGTGCACGATGGCTCGTCGGGCCCCCTTGAGCGACTCGAAGGTGCGCACGATCAGATCCTCGCGTGCCTGCACCAGCGCCTGCACGGTGACGTCCTCCGGAATCTGGTCATTGTCAATGAGCCAGCGGATGAAGTCATAGTCCGGCTGACTGGCGGAGGGAAACCCGATCTCGATCTCCTTGAATCCCAGTTTCACCAGCAGTGCCCAGAGGCGTTGTTTCTGCGTGACACTCATCGGCTCCAGCAGCGCCTGGTTACCGTCCCGCAGATCAACACTGGCCCAGCACGGTGCCTGGGTGATGGTGCGATCCGGCCACTGGCGGTTACGCAGCGGAACCTGAGGAACCGGACGGTATTTCGAATGGTCAAACGCTTTCACTTTTCATTTCCTCTGTGCAACTGTTCATCGATGTCATCAAACTGGAGCTGTTGAATAGCTGTCTCCCCGACTTTTGGGGTTACCAACGGAGAGAGTACGCACTCTCCCCGTTGGTAACGAACAAAAATCGTGGCTTTTGCGCGGCGATCTGATCAGCTTCCGCTGCAAGCGACTTCCATTCAACCTGATCTGGTCATTCCCCAGGTGGGGGGTGCGACCCGCCTTGCCTTTTGGGCTTGGCCCGGTAGACGCCGCCTGGTGGGCGACGGCTGTTTGTGTCTGCGGTAGCGGACGGTTATATAGTAGGCGATCCGGCAGGGTGAATGATTGCGTTTTTTGGCTATAAATCGCGCAATATAGGATTTTAATTGCTAATATTTCTAATTTTAATAATATTTATTGCCACATATTGCAATTGTAGAGCAATTCAAACGAATCAGCGGTTGAAAACTCTCATTGCGTTGATTTGATGCCTTGATACTGAGAATATCCACAACTATCGGTCAATTGAGGATTCGGTCCGTCTCAACGGTGAAATTCGGGGATTAAGCTGCCGCCTGAAACCGAACAGATAACTATGCGAATTCTACACACCATGCTGCGAGTCACCAATCTGGAGCGATCACTCAGTTTCTATACGGAGGTTCTGGGCATGAGCCTGCTTCGGAAGAGCGCATATCCCGAAGGTAGATTCACGCTGGCATTCCTCGGTTATGGCAGCGAAATCGACAACACGGTCCTGGAGCTGACTTACAACTGGGACGTGGACAGTTATGAGCTGGGCAACGCGTTCGGCCATATCGCCATCGAAGTGGAGGATGTTTACCGTGCAACCGACCAGATAAGGCGCCTTGGCGGAAAGGTGTTGCGCGATGCCGGTCCGATGAATGCAGGCACCACCGTGATCTCTTTTATCGAGGATCCGGACGGCTACCCCATTGAGTTGATCGGTGCGAAATGATTAACCCGCACCCAGGCACAAGTTGCCGCACCTTCGCCGCTACGATTTCACTATCCAGAAACGATAATATTGCCGTCTTTAAGGATCTGTGCTAAATATTATTGCGCGTTTATGATTAATAGAGACAAATAATGCCATTGGACAGGTATGATCGGAGAATACTGGAGGTACTGCAGCATGACGGGCGCATCAGCAACCAGGAACTCGCTGACCGTATCGGACTCTCCCAGTCACCCTGCCTGAGGCGTGTGCGGGCGCTCGAAGAGAGCGCGCTGATCACTGGATACAGAGCTCTGGTCGATGCAAAAAAACTGGGACTGAACCTGTTGGCCCTGATCCATATCTCCATGGACAGGCACACGCCCGAACGATTCGCCAATTTTGATAAAATTGTATCGTCGCTTCCCGAAGTGCTGGAGTGTCTGCTGATCACCGGCCAGGATGCTGACTATCAACTGAAAGTCGTGGTACAGGACATGGATGCCTACCAGACGCTGCTGCTGGACAGAATAACCCGTATCGAGGGTGTAACCGGAGTCCATTCGAGTTTCGTACTGCGCCAGGTGGTCAACCGGACGGCAGTACCGCTGCCCTGAGCAAGCGCCTTGACCTGCAGGATCCCGCAAGTAAGCCCGATGTTTCCGTCAGAGAAGAACGTGCCGCACGGAGCTCGTGGGAAAAGGTTCCGCCCCCCCTCTCCGGAGCCGTGTGAATCGCAATGGCTTGGAAAAAACGGCACAGGCATTTTGCCAGTCCGAGGCAGCGACTCCCTATTCGCTCTCCTCCCGGTCCAGCATCTGCTTGAGCGCGGCGAACGGGTTGTGGGTTGCGCCGCGGGCATCTGATTGATCTCCTGTACTGTATCCGGCTTCCAGATAACGCGAATGCTCGTTGTCGTGGCAGTAGAGACAAAGCAGCTCCCAATTACTGCCATCGGGCGGATTATTGTCATGGTTATGGTCGCGGTGATGAACCGTCAATTCATGCAGATTCGTGCGCGTAAACTCGCGGGTGCAGCGGCCGCACACCCAGGGATACATTTTAAGCGCCTTCTCTCGATACCCCGCCTCCCGCTCCGCCCGGTTGCGTCTTGCGTCAGCAACAACCCGGTCGAGTTTGTCCATTTTGCCGGGGTTTGTTCTATTCATGCCCTATCCTCATTTGCCGGTTGATGCAGACCGAAGTCAACAATTTGAAAATTAGCACAAAATAACCGCCCGGTGACAGTTACACCCCGGTCGCATACCGCTCTGGAAGCACTATGTCCAGAGCGCTATAGTAGCAGTGCCCGGTGTTCAGGTTCATCCGAGCGGAATGCAGACCCGGCACGATTTCTGCTGGCGATGCGGATGTAACACCCGGCTGAACAGTGGCTCCCGGCTCCCCTCGTCTTTTTCGGGGTTTGCCGAGGGAAGAGGCTTCACTCTTCACCCGCGCTGTCGGCAATAATCGCAATTTCACACACTGACCCGAATAGGCACCGTTAACAGAATCCCATGACGCAGCGCACTGAATATCCCCCGTTGCGCCTCTCCTGGATGATGTGGGGTCTCGGCGCACTGCTCTATCTGATCGGATTTTACCAGCGCGTCGCTCCCGGTGTGATGACCGCTGAGCTGATGCTCGATTTCTCCCTCAGCGCCACTGCGCTGGGCAATCTGTCCGCACTCTATTTTTACAGCTATGTCGCCATGCAGGTACCCACCGGGCTGCTTGCGGACCATTGGGGTCCCCGCCGGCTGTTGACCCTGGGCGCCATGGCTGCCGCTGCCGGCACCTGTGTATTCGCTTTTGCCGCGGATGTCTGGTGGGCAGGCCTGGGAAGGCTGATAATCGGCGGATCAGTGGCGGTTGCTTTCGTGGGTATGCTCAAGCTCGCCGGTCACTGGCTTCCCCAAAGGCAGTATGCCCTGGCATCCGGAATGGCCCTCTTCTGTGGAATCCTAGGCGCGGTTTTTGCCGGTGTTCCGCTGAGGTTGCTCGTGGATGGTATCGGCTGGCGCAATGTGATGATTGTTTCGGCGTTACTTACGTTTGCGATAGCGCTGGCCATCTGGTGGCTGGTTCGGGACGACCCGTCCGAGCGAAACTACCAAAGTTACGCAGTCGATTCCGGACATCACCCCCGGAAGAGCCGCGGCAGTGTGCTTGGAGGAATACGCGAAGTGTTCAGTTTCAGCAATACCTGGCTGCTGTATCTGATTCCGGGCGGCGTGGTCGGCACCGTGTTGACCTTTGCCGGACTTTGGGGGGTACCCTTCCTGACGACCCACTACGGTTTGCAGAAGACGGAAGCGGCTGCCATCTGTTCGGCGTTGCTGATAGCCTGGGCTGTTGGCGGTCCTGCTTTCGGCTGGTTATCCGATCATCTACGTCACCGTAAACCCTTGTATGCAATCGGCTGCGTGGTGCAGTTGGCCGGCTGGAGCGCGGTGCTGCTGCTGCCCACCCTTCCCCTCTGGCTGTTGGTCACGCTGCTTATCGTGGCGGGTTTTTTCGCCGGCAACATGATCATTGGCTTCGCCTACGCCAGGGAATCAGTTCCCGCACGCCTTTCCGGTACGCTTTCCGGCGTGATTAACATGGGGGTAATGATGGGACCGATGCTGCTGCAACCGGCGGTAGGCCTGGTACTGGACCTTTTATGGTCCGGGGAATCGGTTGACGGTGTACGACATTACAGCATCGAAGCTTATCGCAGCGGCTTTCTGTTGATGCTGGGCTGGTTGGCACTCTCAACCGTGTTGATCTTCTTCACCCGTGAAACCCACTGCCGGCAGTACCGCTGAAGAGACCTGCGAAAGTACCGCTGGAACCGCCGGTGAGCGCTTCAGCGAGATAATTGCACCGGGTATAATATATGCTGATCAAGGTTCGAGGGCGGCGAGATGTTACAGCACAGAATAATGAGATTCGCGCTGGTGCTGATGATTACAGGCTGCAGCCAGTCATCCGCGATCAGAGACGGCAAAGACCCACTGGCATTTCTGGCGGCCGGTTCCGAGATTCAGCTTAACCGCGACCTGGAGATCCCCGCCGGCGAAACCCGTGTTTTCTTCCAGCGGGGCAAAACGATTCCCGTTGGCGAACTCGATTACTACCATCCCAGCTGCGACCTCGAAGTATGGGAACTGCAGCAGAAGGTGCGGACTGTAGCCAAGGATCTGTTTGTGATTGGCAGACTGAGCAGCGGTACGGATCCGGTGGTCAGCCTCGGTACGACCCAATTGGTCGACAGCAGCACAGTCGCCCGTCTGTTTGGTGACAGAGGCCCTTCGGTGCACCGTTACCTGCGGGTTGAACTGCACTCCGCCACCCAGCCCGATGTGATGCGCCTCACCTGCCGTGGCGCCTGGGCCGACTATTACGATGCCCGATTTCCCAGCGAGGTGGAGATAAAACTGGCCCTCGGGGATATCATGGTTTTCCTATGATGGGCCTGACCGATCCCGCATTCGTCCCCACCGCGCTTGGATCAGGCACGCCGGAATGCTGATTACCGAAATACTGGCGAGAAACGCCAGAAGCTACGGCAAGGATATTGCGCTGGTGGAACGCGATCCTAGCGCGGGGACACGCCGGGAGATCAGCTGGGCAGATTTTGACCGGGAGTCAAACCGGTTCGCCAATGCACTGTTGCAGGCCGGCGTATCCAAGGGCGATCGGGTGGGCCAGTTAATGATGAATTGCCTGGAATGGCTGCCCGTATACTTCGGCATACTCCGTACCGGAGCATGGGCCGTTCCCCTCAATTTCCGCTTTGAAGCAGAAACTATTCTTGCCTGCGCAGCGCTTTCCGAATTCAAGGTTTTTCTGTTTGGCCCGGAGTTTGTCGAGCGGATAGCGATCGTCAGAAGTAAGCTGGGCAGCGCAGAAACGCGCTATGTTTTCCTGGGCGCACGGGAGTCCTGCCCAGATTTCGCAACGCTGTATGAAGATTTTATCGCTACTGTCGCTGACTCGGCGCCGCTGGTGCCACTGGATATCTGCGACGATGCCGCCCTCTATTTCACATCCGGCACGACAGGTCATCCCAAGGCGGTCCGGCTCACCCACAGGAATCTGGAGCACGCATGCTACATTGAGAGTCAGCACCACAGCCAGACCAGAACAGATACTTTCCTGTGTATTCCCCCGCTCTACCATACCGGCGCCAAGATGCATTGGTTCGGCAGCTTTATCGTGGGTGGACGCGCGGTAATCCTGAAGGGCGTCAGGCCAGAATGGATACTGCAGGCCGTATCCGAAGAGCGCGTTACCATCGTATGGTTGCTGGTGCCGTGGGCACACGACATCCTGATCTCCTGGGAAAACGGTGAGATCGACCTCGATTCATACCATCTCGAGCAGTGGCGTCTGATGCATATTGGCGCACAACCGGTTCCTCCGAGCCTGATTCACGCCTGGAAGAGAGTGTTTCCTAAACACGCTTACGACACCAACTACGGCCTGACCGAAACCACCGGGCCCGGCTGTGTGCATCTCGGTATCGACAACACCTGGAAGATCGGCGCTATTGGTGTTCCGGGATTCGACTGGGAGTGCCGCATTGCCGATACCCTAGGCAGAGAGTTGGGCGACGGAGAGACGGGAGAGCTGCAAGTCAGAGGTCCGGGCGTGATGAAGGAGTATTACAAGGATCCGGAGGAGACTGCGGCTGTGCTGATCGACGGCTGGTTACGGACCGGGGATGTCGCCCGACGGGATAAAGATGGCTTTTACTGGCTGGTTGATCGCACCAAGGATCTGATCGTTGCCGGCGGTGAAAACGTATCCCCGGTCGAGATAGAACACTTTTTCATGAACCACCCGGCGATACAGGACATCGCCGTTATCGGTACACCGGACAAGCGGCTGGGTGAACTGATAACCGCAATCGTTCAGGTCAAGCCTGGTATGGCACTCAGTGCCGGGGAGTTTCTGGTATTTGCCGAACCACTGCCACGCTATAAACGCCCCAAACTGGTCTATTTCGACCAGGTGCCACGCAATGCCACCGGTAAGATTGAAAAACCGAAGTTGCGCCAAAAGTACGGCCAGACCAGGTCATGAATGTGAGCAGCGGACGACCCGCTGAATCTCGGCCTCGCAGCGCACTGTTCAAGTCGGCGCCATAACAGCAAGAGCTTCCCTATGGATGTTTCCCATATTTTGGATGGACTAAACGACGCTCAACGCCAGGCGGTTACCGCTCCGCCCGGCAGCATATTGATACTGGCTGGTGCCGGCAGCGGCAAGACCAGGGTACTGGTAAATCGAATCGCCTGGTTGATTCAGGTTGAGGGCGCCTCACCCTGGAATCTACTCGCTGTAACCTTCACCAATAAGGCGGCCCGCGAGATGAAGGGGCGTATCGAAGAGCTGTTGGGCCATCCAGTGGGCGGCATGTGGGTGGGTACCTTTCATGGCCTGGCTCACCGGCTGCTGCGCGCCCACTGGGAGGATGCCAAACTGCCCAGGAGCTTCCAGATTCTCGACTCCGATGATCAATACCGTCTCATCCGACGTCTGCTGAAGTCAATGGATCTGGAGGAGGCGCGCTGGCCGCCGCGTCAGGCGCAGTGGTTCATCAATGGGCGCAAGGACGAGGGGCTTCGGCCACAGCACCTGGACGATGCAGACGACCCATTCACGCGCCAGATGATCCGTATTTACCACGAATATCAAGCCGCCTGTGAACGCGGTGGAATGGTCGACTTTGCCGAACTGCTGCTGCGCACGCACGAACTTCTGCGCGACCGGCCGGATATCCTGCATCACTATCGGGAGCGATTTCAGCAGATTCTGGTGGATGAGTTTCAAGATACCAACACCATCCAGTACGCATGGCTGCGACTGCTTGCCGGGGAGCGCAACAATCTGTTTGTGGTTGGTGACGACGACCAGTCCATTTATGGCTGGCGCGGTGCGAGGGTGGAGAATATCCGGGATTTCCAGAAAGATTTCCCAGGGGCGCCCCTAATGCGGCTGGAACAGAATTATCGTTCCACCGAAACCATTTTAAAAGCCGCCAACGCGGTAATTGCCAATAACCCGTCGCGGCTCGGCAAAAATCTCTGGACCGATGGCGGCGAGGGCGAGCGTATCTGCCTTTATGCAGCTTTCAACGAGGTGGATGAAGCGCGCTTTGTGGTGGAGCGTATTCGACGCTATCTCGATGAGTCGCATCGGCGCAATGAAGTAGCAATTCTATATCGCTCAAATGCCCAGTCGCGCCAGTTTGAGGAGGCCCTGATTCAGGCCCAGATTCCTTACCGGGTGTATGGAGGATTAAGATTTTTTGAACGCGCCGAGATCAAGGATGCCCTGGCCTACCTGCGCCTGGTCGCCAATCCCGGCGATGATGCGGCCTTCGAGCGGGCGGTGAATATTCCTCCGCGGGGTATCGGTCCCCGCACCCTCGACGCTGTCCGTGCCCATGCCCGGGAGGCTGGCTGCCAGCTATGGCAGGCGGCAGAATACCTGATCAGTGGCAGCGCTTTACCCACACGCGCCTCCAATGCATTGCAGACGTTTCTGCATTTGATCGAGGAACAGCGCAAAGAGACGATCGGACTGGCGCTGCACGAACTCACGGACCAGGTAATCAACCGCTCCAATTTGGTCGACTATTTCCGTAAGAGCCGCGACGGAAAGGGCCAGGACAGGGTTGAAAACCTGGAGGAACTGGTCAACGCGGCACGCCAGTTCCCCGGTACACAAATATCTGCCGCTCTTGATGGGATTGACCCCGAAGGGACGGAAGACCCGGAGGAGTTGGACGATCTCCCGGCTTTTCTAGCGCATGCCGCACTGGAGGCGGGTGAGGCCCAGGGCGACGCGTTTGAAGAGTGCGTTCAGCTGATGACGCTCCATTCGGCCAAAGGTCTTGAATTTCCGCTGGTATTCATGGCTGGCCTTGAGGAGGGATTGTTTCCACATAGCATGTCCAGCCAGGAACCCGGCCGTCTGGAGGAGGAGCGTCGGCTCTGTTACGTCGGCATGACCCGCGCCATGCAGCGACTCTGTGTTTCTTACGCCGAAAGCAGACGCCTGCACGGCAGCGACAGCTATGCCCTGCCCTCCCGTTTCCTGCGGGAGATTCCGGCGGAACTGATCCAGGAAGTGCGCCCGGGCTCCCAGCTTACCAGGCCGGTCTATCGCCCTTCGCCACCAGGCGTTAGCGAACCTGATTCCGCTTTCAGGCTGGGACAGCGCGTGGTGCACCCGAAATTTGGCGACGGCGTGGTGTTAAATGCTGAAGGAGAGGGAGGAAACACGCGAATACAGATAAATTTCGAGGCGGCCGGTGTCAAATGGCTGGTATTGGCCTATGCCAATCTTGAGCCCCTTTAGTTCACCGATTTTTTCCCGCTCTACCAACCCGTTGGTAATAGCGACAATGCACTGCGCCGAATACTCTGCCGGTACCCTGCACTCGTGCTGACTACACCGCCGCTTTCACTCTATATTCATCTTCCCTGGTGCATGCGGAAATGTCCTTACTGCGATTTCAACTCGCACCCTCTGCCACCAGTATACGACTATGCCGCATACGTCGATGCACTACTGGCGGACCTGCGGTTCGAGCTGGGGTCGATTCAGGGACGCACACTGGAGACCATTTTCATCGGCGGTGGCACGCCCAGTCTGTTTCCAGCGAATCAAGTGAAGCGAGTACTCGATGCGGTATCCGACCTTGTGCCCTGTGCCAAAGGAGTCGAGGTGACGCTAGAGGCAAATCCTGGAACACTGGAAGGCGGAAGATACGCCGGCTACCGCGAAGCCGGGATAAACAGACTCTCTATCGGGGTACAGAGTTTCAATGACCGCGCGTTGCAGCGTCTTGGGCGTATCCATGGGGCAGACATGGCCCTGCGGGCGTTTTTCCTGGCACGCGAAGCCGGCTTCGAGAATATCAATCTGGACCTGATGTTCGGACTGCCGATGCAGACCGTCGATGAGGCAGGGTTGGACCTGGAAACCGCCATCACCCTGGCACCAGAGCATATTTCTTATTATCAACTGACTATCGAGCCAAACACCCGGTTCGCAGTTGCGCCGCCGCCTCTTCCCGAGGAGGGGCGCCTCTGGAATATCCAGACCCGGGGTCAGAAGATGCTCGCGAGAGCCGGCTATCACCGGTATGAAGTGTCGGCATATGCCAGCTCTCGACGGCGGTGTCGGCACAATCTCAATTACTGGGAGTTTGGTGATTATCTGGGTATAGGAGCGGGGGCGCACAGCAAGGTCAGCGACACGCCAGGGCAGCGGGTTCGGCGATGTTCCAGGATAGCCAGTCCGGCAGCTTTCACAGCTGCTGCCGGCACCCGGGATGCGCTCTCCAGCGATTACCACTTGTCTGAAACCGATCTGATCATCGAGTTCATGATGAATCTACTGCGGCTTAGCACTGGTTTCACCGAAGATCTCTTTCAGAATCGAACCGGCCTCCCTTATGCCAGAGTGAAACCGATGCTGTCAGAAGCTCTGCGGCGTGGCCTGCTCCACAGCGACGGAACACAGTATAGGCCGACGGCTTTGGGACACAGATACCTAAACGATCTGCTGGTACTGTTTTTGGACTGATCGATTCGATCACAATGCAAAATCCGGAGTTTTCTGCATGCGCGGAATTGAGTGCGCAGGGGATGCTGCCTTCTGAAGACCCCGAAAGCCGGGGAGACTATAGCCATCAACGGATCAGTGTCATGGATTCGCTGATTGCTTTCCGTAAATATTCGCGCACCGCGGCAAACCACCGGCGCGAGTGTCATTTTTCCGCCGGAAAACCAAAAACGAATTTAAGTTATTGTAATAACTAAAATATAGTTGCCCAAAAAGGATTGTTAATCCTTTGATTTTATATTTTTATCGTGGTATTTAGGAGGCAGTAATCTCAGTTTGCCAAGCGGTGTTCGCTCTTTTTTCGCGCTTGGCCCTGCAGAGGAGGGTTAGCTGTGAAATTGTTTGGAGAATCCAGTCCGGAGAATATGGAATTCAAACAGTGGGTCGAGATGGCTAAGAATGACCCGGAGCTGTTTGAAAAATTGCGCCAAAACGCTATCGACGAAATAATAGAAAATGCCCCGGAAGGACACCGTCAAAGGTTGCGTTGCCTGCAATGGCGTATTGATCAGGAGCGAAGCCGGTCGAAGAGCGCGCTTGGAGCATGCATACGCATTTCGCGCATGATGTGGGAGAGTGTGGCTGGTCGCGGCGGCTTGTTGGAATCGCTGTGCCAGATCAAAGACTCTCCATTCAACCCGGGTACACCGCTCGCGCCAGCCCCGAAAGCCGAAATAGTGCCGTTCCGGTCACCAGGAAATTAGCGGGTTGTAAATGAATCCGGGACCGGCGTGGCTTCTACGCCTGGACTTGTGATGCCTCACTTTTTGGCGTAGTATGGCTGATTCATCGCGTTTGGGCGGTGCAAGTTCATACAGGTTATCTTCAGAGGCGATCATGAAAGCGGATATTCATCCTAAATACTCCGAAATCAAGGTGGTCTGCAGTTGCGGCAACGAATTTACGACAGGTTCCACTTTGGGTGAGGAACTGCATGTTGAAGTTTGCTCTTCCTGCCATCCTTTCTTTACCGGCAAACAAAAAATCATGGATACCGCTGGACGGGTTGATAAATTCCGCCGGCGATACTCCCGCGGCTGATCTCCTTCCAGCGCAGCTGCCTGCAGCTGCAGCCGCTAAAAAGGCATCATCGGATGCCTTTTTTATTGTCTTGATATTAGCGACTGAAGATATCCGGATAGTTTATCCGAACTGGATGGCACTCCGGGAGCAGCAGTTATTATCGCCTTTCTGCTGTGCAATTAGCGGATAAATGCCTGTTCGTACGGATTTTCGAACCCATATTCCATTATCAGTGGAAATGGAATATCCGGGAGAATGATCGTAGAATTCAGCTTCTTTGAGAGATAATTTGATTACCGTATAAATGATCAAATCCAACGAGAGGAGTCTGAAATGAAAGTTGCTGTCCTTGGTGCCGCTGGCGGTATCGGTCAACCTTTATCACTGCTTTTGAAGAAAGGGTTGCCCGCAGGATCTGAATTGGCGCTTTATGACGTCAGTCCTGTAGTTCCGGGTGTGGCTGCAGACCTGAGTCATATTCCAAACCGGGTTAAGGTGTCCGGGTATGGCGCCGAGCGTCTCGATGATGCGCTGAAAAACAGCGATATCGTGGTGATTCCGGCAGGTGTTCCGCGTAAACCTGGTATGACCCGTGACGATCTTTTCAACACCAACGCAGGAATCGTCAAAAATCTCGTCGCCGCGAGCGCCAAAGCCTGTCCAAATGCCTGCATCGCGATAATAACGAACCCGGTAAACTCCACCGTTCCTATCGCCGCGGAGACACTTAAACAGGCCGGTGTTTATGACCCGAGGAAACTATTCGGAATCACGACGCTGGATGTCATTCGCTCCCAGACTTTTGTGGGCGAGCTGAAAGGACTTGTTCCGGAGGATATCAATGTCACCGTCGTTGGGGGGCACAGTGGAGAAACCATTATTCCTCTTTTGTCCCAGCTCGGCCTGGACTTTACTGCAGAACAGGTGGAGCAGCTTACCCCGCGCATTCAAAATGCCGGTACCGAGGTTGTTGAAGCCAAAGCCGGCGGCGGATCGGCCACGCTTTCAATGGCTGAAGCCGGTGCCCGGTTTACATTGCATTTGGTCGCGGCACTCTCCGGAACCGAGTCAGTTCAGTGTACGTTTGTCGCCGTGGAAGGGCAGCCGACTGAATTTCTGGCACTCCCTGTCCGCCTCGGCAGGAATGGCGCTGAAGAGATACTCGATCCCGGTGAATTCAGTCAATACGAACGTAAAATTTTTGATGATATGCTCCCCGCTCTCAAAGGCAACATCGAGAAAGGTCTGGCATTCGCCCATAGCAATTAACTTAGACCCTGCCTGAAACAGCCGCTTTCGTCATCGTCATCCCGGCGCTTGCCGGGATGACTCGATGATAGAAAGGCGTATATGCATTTGACCGGAAACTGATCTTTGCCGCATACCGGTCAAGGTCAACCCTCCTCCCGTTATGACAGAGCCACGATTCCGGATTTGCCCGGAATTGCAAAAAGAGCCTGAATCCTGTTTGCACACGCGCGCACTCTGCATGAGCCACTAGTAACGGCGGTCCAATATTTTAAACTGTACGTACATCTAATTATTACACCGAAACTTGAGATAGCCACTGGTGTCTGTTATAAAGTTCATCCCTTCATCGGTTTTCAGTCACTAGGGAATTATCATGTCCAAAAAAACCATAACGCTCATTAACAACTCAGACGGCCGCAGGGTGGATCTGCCCTTGTACAAAGGCACCATCGGTCCGGAAGTGATGGATATCGGCAAGCTCTACAGCGAGATGGGAATTTTTACATTTGATCCCGGTTTTGTTGCGACCGGCAGTTGTCGCAGTTCGATTACTTACATCGATGGTGATAAGGGAAAACTCTGGTACCGCGGCTATCCCATCGAACAGTTAGCCGAAAAAGCGACTTTTCTCGAGGTCGCGTATCTGCTGCTTTACGGTGAATTGCCATCACTCGAGCAGTTGGCAAGTTTCGAACACATTATCCGGCACCACTCAATGCTGAACGAGACCCTGAAAAATTTCTTCGATGGATTTCATTACAACGCGCACCCCATGGCGGTGATGGTTGGAGTAGTGGGCTCGCTTTCCGCTTTCTACCACGACTCGCTGGATATCAACAATCCAAGGCACAGGGAGATCTCCGCACACAGGATGATAGCCAAAATGCCGACCATCGCAGCTGCGAGTTACAAACACAACATTGGTGAGCCATTTATTTACCCGCGCAACGAACTGGACTACTGCGCCAATTTTCTCTACATGATGTTCGCCACGCCCTGCGAGCCATATCTCCCGGATCCGTTGGCGGTAAAGGCTGTCAACCTTCTCTTTATTCTACATGCGGACCACGAACAGAACGCGAGTACCTCCACCGTTCGTCTCGCCGGCAGTTCCCAGGCCAACCCTTTCGCGTGTCTTGCTTCGGGCATTGCCTCTTTATGGGGGCCTTCCCACGGCGGTGCCAATGAGGCCGTACTGGATATGCTGAGCAAGATCGGCGATGTCTCCAACGTTTCCCGCTTTATTGACAAGGCGAAGGATCCCGACGATCCCTTCCGTTTGATGGGGTTCGGCCATCGCGTCTATAAAAACCACGACCCGCGGGCAACTATTATCCGCAAAGTGTGTCATGAGCTCCTCGACTCAATGGCCGATACAAACAATCCCATGTTCGAACTGGCGCTAAAACTGGAGGAGGTGGCGCTCTCAGATGAGTATTTTATAGAGAGAAAACTCTACCCGAACGTCGATTTCTACTCCGGCATCATTTATCGTGCGTTGAATATTCCCAGAAGTATGTTTACGGTGATGTTCGCCATAGCGCGTACCGTAGGCTGGATGTCACACTGGATGGAGATGATGGATGACCCCGACCAGCGTATTGGGCGCCCCCGTCAGATCTATACCGGACACGACCGGCGCGATTACATACCCATCGACGAGCGCTGATATTCCCTCCACTGCTCTATTCGGCGACCCGATAGCATGGATTGCCGAATAGTTGAGTGCCTTGCCTCTGCTCCAGGCAGCATCTGTTCACTCCCTACAGATACCGGCCGCCTGGTGAGCCATGCCGAAAACGTGGCGTTGCACATTCTCTTGTACCGGCGACCGCAAGCACACTAGTGTGTGAGGATCGAAAGGTCAGGTGTTCAGCAGTGCTCGGGCGCGGGATAGACCGGCTCCCAGGCCGGGCTTGTCGCTCTGACTGTCGAGAGGTGGATTGGCTCTGTCCACGGGAGACAGCAGGATCAGTTCAAATTTCGCATCCCCCGCCTGAAACGCGAATATTGGATGGGATTTTGTGTTACCTCCGGAGTGCCTCATTCTGATCTCTCTCTGGTCAAACGGGATCCGCTTTTCCATCAAATGAAGTATCAGCTCCTCCGCTGTATCGGCAAACAGAAACAGCTGCACAGGACTGCCTCTGTCCGCGGTACCTTCAAGTACGGGTCCGGTCAGACGCGGTGAGAAAACCTGAAACTGCTGCATTGCCTCAACCGCCATTCGCCGCAACTGCCGTAACACTTCCGGCTGGGAATCGCTTCTGAACAGCAGCTGGTATTCATGCAATGCCGCATCGATCTCCCTGTTGTCCGGAAGACATCGCTGGTCTTTACAGCCCAACCTTGCAGCGGCTTTGCGTCTTGCGCCCTGGAAATCCCAGCTCTCCTGATTGGCCAGTATCCTCGCGGCTTCATGTGCAATCAGCAGTCGGGTGGCACGGCACTTAGAATGGATCTTCATTTTTACTGGTTGCGTTGCTGCTTCCGCCGATATTATCGACGCCTCTGACGGTTCTGCTGAATCTCTGTGTCGCTAATTCAGGCGCATTTTCAGCACGGAATACTTCGAAAATGGCATCTTTCTGGTCCGATCCTGCACGTTTTCCCGTCGTTGGATCAATCCGTACCGTCACGATACCGGGAGGCATCACCAGCGGTTGTTCTGCAACATCTTTTAAAGCCTCCTTCATGTAAGCGATCCAGGCGGGCAACGCGGCCCGTCCCCCGACTTCGCCCCGCCCAAGTGGTTTTGCGGAATCGAACCCCACCCAGGAAATCGCTACATGCGAACGGTTAAACCCATTAAACCAGGCATCCTTCTGTTCATTGGTGGTACCGGTTTTGCCCGCCAGATCGTCTCTTCCGAGTGAACGCGCTTTGGTTGCAGTTCCCCGTCGAATGACATCCTGCATCATGGAGATCATCAAATAATGGTTCTGTGCAGATATTACTCTTGGCGCAAATGAGGGCGCCTCCCCCTGGTCATTTTCATTTGCAGATTCATTGGCGGCGCGATCAGCACAGGTTTCGCAAACCCTGAGTGGGTTGGCGTTGTACAGGCTGTTGTTGTGGTTGTCGCTGATGCTCTCTATCAGATAAGGATTAATCCGGAATCCGCCGTTGGCCAGAATGGCGTAGGCGGAAGCCATCTGCAGCGGGGTGACAGCCGCACTGCCCAGGGCCAGAGACAGGTTATTGGGAAGCTTCCTGGGATCGAATCCGAAGCGCTCTGCGTATGCCAACGCATGGGGGATCCCCATCGAACGAAGCAATCGGATTGAAACAAGATTCCGCGACTTGGTAAGCGCATAACGCAGACGCGTGGGACCAAAAAATTTCCCGCTGTAATTCTCCGGTCGCCAGGTGCCTTCAAGGCTGGGATCGTCAAACACAACCGGCGCATCGTTTATCAGGCTGGCGGGCGTAAAACCGGCTTCCAGTGCCGCTGAGTAGATAAATGGCTTGAATCCCGACCCGGGCTGGCGCAGAGCCTGAGTGACACGATTGAATTTACTGGTATAGAAATCGTATCCGCCGACCAGCGAGATCAATGCACCGTCGTCGGGGTCGAGCGAGACAAGGGCGCCCTCCACCGCAGGAACCTGCGCCAATCGCAGATATGTCCCTTTCTCCGATTTCTCTTCAAGCACCCGTACCAGATCGCCTGGTGCGACAATCTCATTAGCGCGTTTGGGCGACGCCCCCCGACTACTCTCATTTATATAAGCCCTTGCCCATTCAAGACCTTTCCAGTGAATAACGGATCGATTTCCGTTACCCAGGTATACTTCGATGCTGTTTTCATCTACCGCGGTTACTATTGCTGCCGGCAAGTCCGCTACCGCGCGGTGATCTTTCAACATGAGATCCAGGTCTCGATCATCAGCCGCCTGGTTGATATCAAAATTCTGTTCCGCACCACGGTACCCATGGCGCAGATCATACTCCTGAAGTGTATTTCTCAGAGCACTGTTCGCAGCCTCCTGCAGACGACTGTCAATCGTCGTATAAACATTGTAACCATCGGTATAGGTGTTTTCGCCATAGCGTTCGACCATTTCCGCTCTGACCATTTCCGCAACATAGGGCGCTTCCACCTCGACATTGGCGGAATGGATATAGGCGGTAACCGGTTCTTCAATAGCCTGTTGGTACTGCGCTTCCGATATGTAGGAGAGGCGTTTCATCTGGCCAAGCACATAGTTTCTGCGCTCGATCGCTCGCGTGGGATCGGTGACGGGATTATTAGCCGACGGCGCTTTCGGGAGGCCGGCCACCATCGCGATCTGGGCCAGGCTCAACTCATCAACCGTCTTCCCGTAGTAGACTTGGGCGGCTGCGCCGACCCCGTAAGCACGATGTCCCATGTAAATTTTATTGAGATAAAGCTCAAGAATCTTCTCTTTGCTCAGCTCAGTCTCGATCCTGAGCGCCAGGAAAATTTCGTTGAGCTTTCGGATATAGGTTTTCTCACGCGTTAGAAAGAAGTTCCTCGCCACCTGCATGGTGATTGTGCTGCCGCCCTGTTTCTTTTCCCCGGTCAACAGCAATTGCAGGGCGGCACGAACAATGCCTTGGTAATCCACACCGGGATGCTCAAAAAACCGGTTGTCTTCAGCGGCCAGAAAGGATTGAATTAAAATTTTGGGCAGATCGTCATAGCCAAGAGGTATGCGCCGTTTCTCGCCAAATTCCGCTATCAGCTTCTTATCACGGGAAAAAACGCGTAACGGCACCTGAAATTGCACATCTCTCAGATTCTCGGTGGAGGGCAGCTTGGGTTCAAGGTAGAAATAGGTGGCAATTATGGCGGCCACACTAAAAAAACCTGTGATAAATAGCGTCCAAAATCCTATTTTGAGAAGTTTTATTAACAGCTTCATGGACTGGTTCACGTTATGAGGGTAAATCCACTGCTTAATATTCAGCAGCACATGTCGCTATACTATCAAAATCTATATTCTTTTATAGATATCTTTAATTGGTGCTTCACATGAATTTCATTTACTGCTATATAGTTATGAATTTTAATTAAAGGAAAGCTTTTAGTTTCGAGACAATTTACACTCGTTCACAACATTTCAAGGAAGCAAGATGTTCCCTTTTCGCTCCAACAAGCAGGCGATGCTCGGCTTGGATATCAGCTCCACTGCGGTCAAATTGCTGGAATTGAGCAAGTCGACCGGTCGAGCAGGCACCCGTTACCAAGTGGAGTCTTACGCCGTGGAACCTCTGCAGGCGAATGCTGTAGTGGAGAAAAATATCGCTGATGTTGATGCCGTTGGGCAAGCGATCAGGAATGTGGTCAATCGAGCGGGAACCAAGACCCGACAGGCAGTTGTTGCCGTTTCGGGGTCCGCTGTTATCACCAAGGTTATTACCATGCCCGCCTCTCTTTCGGACAAGGAGATGGCAAACCAAATTCAATTGGAGGCAGACCAGTACATTCCTTATCCGCTGGAAGAGGTGAATCTGGATTTCGAGGTTTTAGGGATATCAGAAAAGAATCCGGAGATGGTCGATGTGCTGCTGGCGGCGTCGAGAAGCGAGAATGTCGATGACCGGGTCGCTGCGCTGGAGATGGCTGGTCTGGTCGCTGCGGTCGTTGATGTTGAAGCATATGCCATGGAAAACGCATTTTCCCAGATTGCGGATCAGCTGCCCGATGACAGTGAAAACCTGACGATTGCCATCGCGGATATAGGCGCCACCATTACCACGCTGAACGTATTGCACGCCAATAAGGTAATCTATACAAGAGAGCAGAATTTCGGTGGACGGCAGCTGACTGAAGAGATCCAACGCCGGTATGGTTTATCGCACGCAGAAGCGGGTATGGCCAAGCGCCAGGGAGGACTGCCGGACAACTACAATTCCGACGTGCTTGAGCCGTTTAAGGAAGCGATGGCTCAACAGGTAAGCCGGTCGCTGCAGTTTTTCTTCTCTGCCAGTGCTTACAACAGCGTGGACGTCAT
Organism: Gammaproteobacteria bacterium; assembly: GCA_020445405.1. Classification (GTDB taxonomy): domain Bacteria; phylum Pseudomonadota; class Gammaproteobacteria; order Chromatiales; family Chromatiaceae; genus HKST-UBA178. Next base: position 23,632 of record JAGRGQ010000019.1, read on the forward strand.
TGTCCTGGCCGGTGGATGCGCCTCTATCCCCGGGGTCGATGAATTACTGGAGGAGCGTATGGGAACACCTACTATAATAGCGAATCCCTTCGCTAACATGTCCGTATCTTCCAACGTCAAGCCCCAGAGTCTCAGCAATGATGCACCGGCGTTGATGATTGCCTGCGGACTGGCACTGAGGAGCTTTGACTGATGGCTCGTATAAATCTTCTGCCATGGCGAGAGTCGCTGCGCAAGAAGCGGCAGCGGGATTTCGGGGTGTCAATCGCGATCGCGCTGCTTGCAGTTGGAGCCGGGGCGGCCGGAACCCATTTCTTCATAGAAGACATGATTCAGTATCAGAACAAAAGAAACTCACTTCTGAATACTGAAATCAGCGCGATGGACCGCAAAATCAAGTCGATTGAGGCACTGGAAAAGACCAAAGCAAAACTGTTGGCCCGCATGGATGTCATTCAGCAACTCCAGGGCAGCAGGCCGCAAGTTGTACACCTCTTTGATGAGGTGGTCAAAACGATTCCTGATGGAACTCATTTGGTAAAACTTACCCAGCTGGGTGCCGAAGTGACGCTGACTGGAGAAGCGCAATCGAACGCCCGAGTCTCCTCATACATGCGTAACATCGAGGCCTCCAAATGGCTGAATAAACCAAATTTGCAGGTCATAACCAACAAAAATGACAAGAATGATGGAATGAGCAGCTTTATTTTGGTGGCACAACAGGTTTCCCCAGTCAAGGATTCCGCGGATACCGAGAGCGGAAAAAGTGGAATACAGGCGGGGCAGTAAAGGAAAGGGTAACCAATGAATCTGCAGGAGCTCAACGATCTTGATCTGAATAATATCGGCGACTGGCCGGGTCTGATAAAGGCCCTGTTGGTGCTGATTATTTGTGGAGCAATCGGTACGGGATGGTACTATTTCGATACAGAGGATCAGCTCCTGCAGTTAAAAAATGTGGAACGGCAGGAGCAGGAACTACGCGTTACATTTGAGAGGAAACAGGCTAAAGCGGTCAATCTCGAGAAATATCAGAAGCAACTGGAGGAGATGAAGCAGTCGTTTGGTGCCATGCTTCGACAACTGCCGGACAAAACCGAGGTCGCAGAACTGCTTGTCGACGTTTCGCAGACCGGACTGGCCGCCGGATTGGAATTCGAACTGTTCGACCCGTTGGGTGAGAACAGGAAGGATTTTTACGCCGAACTGCCGATTAAAATCAAGGTCAAGGGTGAATATCACCAATTCGGTAATTTCATCAGCGGCTTAGCCACCTTGCCACGCATCGTGACTATCCACGATATCGCCATCTCCTCCGCCACAGAAAAAGATGACAATCGGCTTGAAATGGAGGCCGTCGCGAAGACCTACCGCTACCTTGACGAGGAGAGTGAGAAATGAGCAGGAGGTCGCTGGTTACGGGCCGATTTCTAACGGTCTTGCTGCTGTCCGGGTTCGTCGCGGGATGTGTCAATCGGGATATGAATGACCTTGAACGTTATGTGGATGAAGTGAAATCCCGAAAGCAGGGTGAGATCGAACCGCTGCCGGAAATCAAACAAATTGAAACATTTGCTTACAGAGTGGATAGCCGGCGCAGTCCGTTCCAACCAACCGAGCAGGAGCATACCGAAGAGCAGGAGCAGCAGCTGAACGGACTCGCACCGGATCCCAACCGGCGCAAAGAGGAGTTGGAAAGTTATTCCCTGGATTCACTTCGTATGGTGGGAACGCTCAAGCGTGACGAAACAACCTGGGCGCTAGTCAGAACAAAAGACCAAACCATTTACCGGGTAAAAGCCGGCAACTACATGGGACACAATCACGGACAGATCACCCGTATTGATGAAAACGATATAGAGTTAACCGAAATAATACCGAATGGACAGGGGGGCTATCGTGAGCGCCAAGCCTCTCTGGCCTTGAAAGAATAGGATCAGGGGTAGAAAGCGATGATGGATAAGCCGTTGGAATCCAGGCAATGGGGACAGAGCAAGCGTTACAGTCTGCTGAACCGCTATGGCGCGTCTTGGAGAGAGGCATTGGGTTTTGCCTGCCTGTTAGCCTGGCTTGTACCGCTCCAGGCAGCGGACAATGTTCTCAGGAATATTGATTTCGCAGCGCTTCCGGGGAGCAGTGTACAGATCACGCTTGAGGCCGCGCAGCCTATTGCGGCACAGCCGAAGATCTTTACCACCGATAATCCCCCCCGTATTGCAATAGATTTTTTGGGTATGACCAGTGGACTCGCACAAAAAACCGTGCCGATTGAGGTCGGAATGGCGCGCAGCGTCACTGCGATAGAGGCAGGCGGGCGCACGCGCGTGGTCGTCAATCTGGTCAAACAGACCGGCAACAAAATTCAGGTTGAGGACAACAAAGTCATAATCACTTTAGCCGGCTCCGCCGATACGGCTGCGAAAACGGCTCAGGCGGTCTCATCCCAAACCCCTGCGACCAACCAGAGAACCGCAGCCAGAGTGACCGCTGGCAGCGAAATTGAAGGGGTTGATTTCCGTCGCGGCGACGCCGGTGAGGGCAAGGTGATCCTGCAGCTCAGCGACCCCACGGCCGTGGTCGATATGCGTCAGCAGGGTAGCAGGGTCATTCTGGATATATTAAAAACCGGCCTGCCGGATCAGTTTGCCCGCAAGTATGACGTCAGCGATTTCGCCACTCCGGTCAAATTGGTTGAAGTCTCCTCCAATAGAAACGACGTCCACGTCGAAATTCAGACTGCAGGTGAGTATGAACATCTGGCATTTCAGGCTGATGGGCTGTTGACGGTGGAGTTCCGCCCATTGACCAAGAGAGAGAAGGAGGAGATTGAGCGCAAGCGCGATATCTTTACCGGAGAACGGCTCTCACTGAATTTTCAGGATATACCGGTGCGTTCGGTACTTCAGTTGCTGGCCGATTTTACCGGCCTGAATCTTGTAACCAGCGATACTGTGCAGGGCCAGATCACACTGCGCCTGCAGAATGTTCCCTGGGACCAGGCACTCGACATTATTCTCAAGGCGCGCGGCCTCTCAATGCGAAAAAACGGCAATGTAATCATGGTGGCGCCGACCCAGGAGATCAATCAGAGAGAGCAGCTCGAACTGGAGGCAATGAAGCAGGTGGAAGAGCTGGCTCCATTGCAGTTTGAGTACATTCAGCTTAACTATGCAACAGCCGAAGCGATCAGGAAACTGCTGAATGAAAAAGACAACGAACTGCTGACACCCAATCGTGGCAGCGTCACCGTGGACAAGCGGACCAACACGCTTCTGCTGAAGGATACGGCGGCAAAACTGGAGAGTTTGCGTGAGGTTATTCAACGCCTGGATGTGCCGGTGCGCCAGGTGATGATTGATTCCCGGGTGGTCATCGCGGAAAACAATTTCACCAAGGAGTTGGGCGTGCGCCTGGGATTTAACCGCGCCAATAGCGCCAATGGCACGGAATTCCTTATCGCCGGCGGACAACCGGGCCATATTGACGGAACCGAGGGATTGAATACCGGAAACTTCATGGGTGTGCACGCTGGAATAGAATCCGGCGCCGGAGGACTGGGAGAGCAGCTTCTGGTGAATTTACCCGCAGCGGGTGCCACCAGCGCGGTCAATCTTCTGATCGGCAAGGTGGGTTCATTCCTGCTGCAGCTTGAACTGTCAGCCATGCAGCAGGAGGGCCGGGGTGAAATCGTCTCCAATCCCAGGGTCGTTACCTCCGACAATGAAACTGCGATTATTAAGCAGGGTTCCCAGATCCCCTACTCCACGGTAAGCCAGGACGGCACCAACATCGAATTCAAGGACGCCGTGTTGAAACTGGAAGTGACGCCGAATATCACGCCCGATGACCGCGTGATCATGAAATTGAGCATTTCCAGAGACAATCCGAGTACAACGGTGGTGGCAGCTGACGGTACCCGGGGCATCGATACCCGCTCGATAGATACCACGGTGCTGGTCGACAATGGCGAAACCGTGGTATTGGGCGGTGTGTTCGAGCGAACCCGTTCAGATACAACGGACAAGGTGCCCGTGTTGGGTGATCTACCCGTGCTCGGTTTCTTTTTCCGGTCCAAAACACAGCAGGATGACAATAGGGAGTTGCTGATTTTCGTCACCCCGAAGATTTTGAAAGAGAGCTTATCCGTGCGTTAGAATGCCCGAAGCATGAGTGCATCGTCTGGAATTTTCCGGAACGGTTGCTGTCGATTTCAAGGGGTCGTTCCAACGACCCCTTTTTTAACTTATCCAATGTATTGTCTTATATAGATTGACCTGTCTGCCGTTTAAAACGAAGCATGCGTTATCTGTAATCTGGCGAATCTATGGGACTAGTAAGAAACATATTCCTGATTGGACCGATGGGCGCCGGCAAAAGCACCATTGGTCGGCAGGTCGCCTCCCTGCTCAGACTGGAGTTCACCGACAGCGATCGTGAGATCCAGGGCCGTACCGGTGTGGATATACCGACCATCTTCGACTTCGAGGGCGAAGAGGGGTTTCGCAAACGGGAAAAGGCGGCAATCGAGGATCTGACCAGTGCAGAAGGCCAGGTACTGGCAACCGGAGGCGGCGCGGTGCTCGACCCGGACAACCGCCGCAATCTCTCCAGCCGCGGTGTTGTCATTTACCTTACCTGCAGCCCTCAGCAGCAATACGAACGTACCATGCGGGACAAGAACCGACCTTTATTGCAGACGGAGAATCCCCTCGCGAAACTGGAAGCTTTGATGGAAGAGAGGGACCCACTCTACCAAAGCATCGCTGATTTCATCGTATCCACCGAGAACAGAAGCGCGCAGGTGGTCGCTAAGGAGATCGTGCGCAAGCTGGATGAATATTGACCGTTTTGCCGATTGTCGGCAGTATCCTTCCTTTTCGGCATACCGCAGTGTCTCCAGTCAGAATGCGGGTGCGAATTATCCGAAGTTCAGCGACTGTTTTAGGTCCTTCCGGAAACAACCGCTTTTAACTCCTCGCCATCCCGGCGCAACCCGGGGTACAGGGCATCCGGCACCGTACTGGATCCGGGAATCGGAGCATATCGGAAAAAACAGATTCGCATTATGTCATGATTTACCCACATACCTCACCGGGGTCCGCGTCTATACGTAACAGTTTGTTTAATTGAAAAAAATCCTTAAAATCAAGGTTTCCCTGTTGAAATATACGGGTTGGCCGCCAAAGGAAAACGGCGCTCTTGGAGACGCATCCCGATTAACTGCGGTGTTTTGTAACGGGTGGTATCAAGTTCATGGTCCCGGAAATAGCTAAAGTGCAGGTTGCTCTCGGGGAGCGCTCCTATCCCATATACATCGGCTCGGGTCTGCTCGGACGCAGTGATATCTACCGTCGGCACATCCCCTCTTCCCAGGTGATGCTGGTTTCAAATGAGACTGTCGCACCGCTTTATCTGCCGAAACTGACTGAAGCACTGCAGGGGTTTAAGGTCGAGTCGGTCATCCTGCCAGATGGTGAACAGTACAAAACCCTGGAAGTCTGGAATCAAATTTTCAATCAACTGCTGCGAAAGCAGTTTAACCGGCAGTGCACCATCATTGCGCTGGGGGGCGGCGTAGTCGGTGATATGGCTGGATTTGCAGCCGCCACCTATCAACGAGGGGTTCATTTTATTCAGGTACCCACCACCCTGCTGGCCCAGGTAGACTCCTCGGTCGGCGGCAAAACCGGCATTAACCATGCGCTGGGAAAGAACATGATCGGGGCTTTTTATCAGCCGCGCTGTGTAGTGGTGGATATTGAGACGCTGGCTTCTCTCGATCAGCGCCAGTTATCCGCAGGCATCGCTGAAGTGATCAAGTACGGTCTGATCAACGACGCCGCGTTTTTTGCCTGGTTGGAATCCAATATGGATGCGCTTTTGGCCCGTGACCCCTGGGCGTTGGCCTATGCCGTCGAGCACTCCTGTCTGGACAAGGCACAAGTGGTTGCTGCGGATGAAAAGGAGGCCGGGCAGCGGGCGCTGTTAAATCTGGGGCATACTTTCGGACATGCTATAGAGACCGGCATGGGATATGGCCAATGGCTGCATGGCGAAGCGGTGGCTGCAGGAATGTGTATGGCTGCGGACATGTCGCGACGCCTCGGATGGCTGACCAGCGATGCGCAGGCACGTATCATTGCTTTGGTTCGCAGGGCGGGACTTCCGATCACTCCGCCCAACGATATCAATCGGGAACGATTCCTCTCTTTAATGGGAGTCGACAAGAAAATCATGGATGGCAGGCTCCGGCTGGTGCTTCTGAAAGCCATCGGGGTTTCTCTGGTGACGGACGCCTTCGATCAAACAGAACTGAATAATACGTTGAATGGATACGCTGGAAAGCCGGACTGAAAAGCGGGGCGCTGCGACGCGCTCCACCTCCGTCGGAAACTCACCACCGATCCCGGAGCTTTTGCTGACGACAGAGTTCAGGCAAAGACTCGATTTGGTCCGACATCTTGCGGCCAACAGTGATCGGATCCCGCTGGTAAGAGGGGTTCACGGGGTTGGCAAGAGCACACTGATGGACTTGTTGCTGCAGCAAGCTCCTGCGGATTGGGAGATTTACCGTCTCGAAGCAACACCTATGCTGCAGCCGGACCAGCTGATTTATGGCATGTGCCGCCGCTTTTCCACTTCCCAGGAGAACCTGGATGGGGTCGATCAGCTCATTCAAAGATTTGAAGCGCTGAAGCGGTCGGGGCGGCTGCCGGTGATCATCGTTGACGATGCCGAGCAATTGCCGGTCACTACGCTTCAGGGGCTGTTTGGAATCTATTCCAAAGCATCCGGTCAGGCGAGCAGACCGGCGCTTATTCTGTCTGCTTCCCCGCAGATTGACGATTTACTCGAAGAAACACGTCTTCAGTTCGCGTCGCAAAAATTGCAGGTTCTGGAGTTGGTTCCACTAAATCGTGAACAGTCGGATCAGTTGGTGCGTCATCTTTTCAAGGTACTGGAGGGACAGCATGGAATGCCAGTCTCCGATGCGGGATATGAAAAGATCTTCCACACCAGCGGCGGGCTTCCAGGAATGATCAGCCAGCAGGTGGAACAGATTCTTCGTCCGAAGACGGTCACCCCCGCAACACTTGCCAAACGCCGGATCTTTCTTCCGCAACTGCTGGCGGATGTCTCTCCGCCGGTACTTATCGGAGGCGGTGTTCTCGCCCTGCTTCTACTGCTTACGCTGGTTTTTGAAGATGAGATCAACGCCCTTTTCGAACCTGCAGTATCTCCCGCTGAAACCGCGGAAAACAGCGGCACCATACCATTATCGCTCCCCAATCAGCCGTTGAAGGTGGAGAGGGATGTATCGGTGCGCATGGAGACGGAGGAGTCGAGCCCCGTGCCGGCATGGAGACACGATGCGCTGGGTGACAAGAGCACTACCCCCGTACTGACACCGGATACCCCGAGCGTCGAAAAGAGCAGCACACCAATGGATATAGTGGTTAATCTTCCCCGACTGACAGCTCAGGAACCAGGCAATAGGATTGTTGCCAAAAAACCACTGGAGCAACCGCCGGTGGAAATGTCAACCACGCCCTCAACCGCGATTTCGGAGATGAACAAACCGGTGGAAAAAGCGGCACCGGCGACTGTGCCCAAGACTCAACTTGAATCTAATGCAGCGCCAGAAGCAGCCGTAACAACAGCTGTGGAAATGACATCCGCACCCTCAACCGGGGCTTTGGAAACGGTCAAACCGGTGGAAAAAGCTATCCCGGCGACCGTGCCCGAGACTCAACCGGAATCTACCGCCGCGCCAAAAGCGGCCGTAACTACAGCGGTGGAAATGACATCCCCACCCTCAACAGCGGCCTTGGAAACGGACAAACCGGTGGAAAAAGCTATCCCGGCGACTCTGCCCGAAACTCAACCGGAATCTACCGCGGCGCCAAAAGCAGCCCTCACAGCGGTGGAAGCGGGAATTCGCGCGACGGCGCCCTCCATGCCGGTATCAAAGACCAAGAACCGGGGGGGGACACCGGCTCCGGTTGTTGAGTTGGGCGAAACCAAAAAACTGGAGAAAACGGTTCTGCCTGAGCCGGTCATTTTGGCGTCAAAAAGCCGGAAACCATCTCCCGCGCCGGTGCAGGAGGACCGCATCAGACAAGAAGCCTGGCTGCTTAAGCAGTCGCCTGGTTCGTATACACTGCAACTGATCGGCGTGGGCGATGAAGGGGCGGTCACTAATTTCATCCAGCGTCACCGGCTGCAGGGAAAGGCCGCGTACTTTCGCACCGAAAGCAATGGGCGCCCCTGGTTTCCGGTCCTTTACGGTATCTATCCCAGCCGCAGCGCCGCAGTTGCAGCACGTTCAAAACTGCCGGAAGCGCTATCAGGGCAGGGGGTTTGGCCTAGATCTCTGGCCTCCATTCAGCAGGCAATCAAGAAAAAATAGATGCATTCCTTAGGAGATTAAATGGTTTAGATAGGGTTGCAGCCCTATTTGAATTTGATATGCTCTCCACTATTGAAAGCTGCACTGCAGCAAAAAAACGTTCTTTCTATCGGGGCGCACCTTATATTCGCACTCAAATATCAGGTGAGTGTATTGATATTTTCTGATGAGGATCTTCTGCCGGTCTGGTGCTGACCTGCGACGGGGAGAGATCCTGCGCCAATCACGTTACTGGACGCGGCGCCATAGTTGGCCAGCAGAGGGAATCTCAAGTATCCTACGCTGTTCCGTTTGTCTGGACTCGACATCACAGGATGGTGTCGTTGGATTTCAGTCTGCCCGGTAACGGTAAACATTCCGGGTTTAGAAAATTTGCATCGTAACAGGCTAGGGCAGCCGGTCTGCTGCTCCACAGCCGCGACGACGAAGGGGTATTCAATGAGCCATATGGCATTGCCACCGAAAAAGGGGTTGTATGACCCGCAAAATGAACATGATGCTTGCGGCGTCGGATTTGTGGCTGATATCAAGGGTCGCAAGAGTCATCGGATTATAGATCAGGGTCTGAGCATTCTGGATCGGCTGACTCACCGCGGTGCCGTGGGCGCGGACCCCAAAGCCGGGGACGGCGCGGGTATCCTTCTGCAGGTGCCGGATGAATTTTTCCGTGGCGTAGTGGATTTCTCTCTACCTGAGCCGGGCCAATATGCGGTCGGCATGCTGTTCCTGACAAAAGACGACAAGATACGAGCAGAAGTCGAATCCATTGTGGCTAAATTCGTGGAAGAGGAGGGACAGCATATTCTCGGTTGGCGCGACGTTCCGGTGAACAATGCCGGACTGGGGCATAGTGTGCTGCCGACAGAGCCGGTGATTCGACAGGTCTTTATCGGCCGGGGAGAAAACTGTGCCGATCAGGACGCCTTCGAACGCAAGCTGTATGCTATCCGCAAACTGATTGCCAACACCGTATTCCACAATCACGGCGAGCAATCTGGCACCTTTTATGCGACGTCCTTCTCTTCACGCACCATCACCTATAAAGGCATGCTGCTGGCGAACCAGGTCGGTGAATACTATCCCGACCTGAAGGATGAACGGGTGACATCGGCGCTGGCGCTGGTGCATCAGCGCTTCTCTACCAACACTTTTCCGACCTGGGATCTGGCCCACCCATTCCGGATGATCGCCCATAACGGTGAGATCAATACCCTACGTGGCAACGTTAACTGGATGCGCGCCCGTAGAAGCTCTATGGCTTCGGAAATTATGGGTGAGGACCTGGATAAAATCTGGCCGCTTACCTATGAAGGTCAATCGGACTCGGCCTCTTTTGACAACGCGCTGGAGCTGCTGGTTCAGGGCGGCTACTCACTGGCACACGCGATGATGGTGCTCATTCCCGAAGCCTGGTCCGGCAACGAACATATGGATGAAAAGCGGCGGGCTTTCTACGAGTACCACGCAGCGTTGATGGAGCCGTGGGATGGTCCGGCGGCGGTGGCTTTTACCGACGGGCGTCAGATCGGCGCGACGCTGGACAGAAACGGACTGCGTCCGGCCCGCTATCTGATCACTGATGACGGCCTGGTGGTGATGGCCTCGGAAATGGGTGTACTGGATATCCCGGAGGAGAAGATCGTCAAGAAATGGCGTCTGCAGCCAGGCAAGATGTTTCTGATCGATATGGAGCAGGGGCGCATCATCGATGATGCAGAACTCAAAGAGCAGCTTGCCTCGGCCAAACCGTATCGCCAGTGGCTGGATGAAACCCAGATCAGCCTGAACAACCTACCGGTGGTGGTCAGCTCCATGTCCCCCGATCCGGATACGCTTCGTCAAAGGCAACAGGCCTTTGGCTATACTCAGGAAGACCTTAAGTTTCTGCTTCTGCCGATGGTACTGACCGGCCAGGAGGGGACCGGATCCATGGGCGCCGACAATCCGCCCTCGGTCCTTTCGCGGCGGCCAAAACACCTGTCCACCTATTTCAAACAGAACTTTGCTCAGGTGACCAACCCGCCGATCGATCCAATCCGTGAGGAGATCGTCATGTCACTGGTCTCCCTGATCGGTCCCCGCCCCAATCTGCTGGGCATGTCCGACGGCGGCACCAATATGCGGCTGGAAATCAGCCAGCCGGTACTGACCAACACCGATCTCGAACGTATACGCGACATCGAGGACAGTTCCGGCGGCGCCTTTCGCACCCGTACGCTGGACATATGCTATCCCGTGGAAAAGGGCGCTGCAGGCATGAAGCCGGCACTTGATGCGCTGTGCGAACGTGCCGAGGTTGCTGTGGGAGAGGGCTACAACATTCTGATTTTAGCGGACCGAAATGCGGATGCTGATTTCATCAGCATACCGGCCCTGCTGGCCACCTCAGCGGTTCATCACCATCTGATCCGCAAGGGGCTGCGTACCGAATCCGGTTTGGTGGTCGAGACGGGTGCTGCGCTCGAAGTACATCATTTCGCGACTCTGGCCGGCTATGGCGCAGAGGCGATCAATCCCTATGTTGCGTTCGATACCATCCAGTCGATGCTACCGAAAATTTCGGAGGATCTGGATTTCGATGAGGCGCAGAAACGTTATATCAAAGCGGTTGGCAAAGGTCTGAAGAAGGTGTTTTCCAAAATGGGCATCTCCACCTTCCAGTCCTACTGTGGAGCGCAGATATTCGACGCTGTCGGACTTTCGAGCACCTTTGTGGAGCAATATTTTACCGGCACCGCAACCACGGTCGAGGGAGCCGGCCTCAAGCAGATCGCCACGGACACGGTCAAATGGCACAAAAATGCGTTCGGTAAAAACCCCGTATACCGCAACCACCTGGACGTAGGGGGCGACTATGCCTACCGTCTGCGCGGCGAGGATCACGTCTGGACACCGGAGACTATTGCCAAACTGCAGCATGCATCACGCGCGAATGACGCAAAAACGTATGCCGAGTTCGCCCGTATCATCAACGAACAGAATGAGCGGTTGCTGACCTTCCGCGGTCTGTTTGACCTTAAATGGGCGGAGCAGGAGATTCCATTGGACGAGGTGGAGCCTGCCACGCAGATTGTTAAGCGTTTCGCCACCGGTGCGATGTCGTTTGGCAGCATCTCCTACGAAGCGCACTCCACGCTGGCGATCGCGATGAATGCACTGGGTGGTAAGTCGAATACCGGTGAAGGCGGTGAAGAGGCGGAGCGTTTCAGGCCGCTCGCCGACGGCTCGAGCAACCCGGAACGGTCTGCTATCAAGCAGGTCGCTTCGGGCCGGTTCGGCGTAACCACCGAATACCTGGTCAACGCCGACGATATCCAGATCAAAATGGCACAGGGGGCCAAGCCCGGGGAGGGCGGGCAGTTGCCGGGACATAAGGTAAACGCCCAGATTGCACGGGTGCGTCACTCCACCCCCGGCGTGGGTCTGATTTCACCGCCACCACATCACGACATCTACTCCATCGAAGATCTGGCACAGTTGATTCATGATCTGAAGAACGTGAATCCCAAGGCCCGAATTTCGGTGAAACTTGTCTCTGAGGTAGGCGTTGGAACGGTTGCGGCGGGCGTATCGAAGGCGCACGCGGACCATGTCACCATCGCCGGTTACGACGGCGGCACCGGCGCAAGTCCGTTGACCTCAATCAAACACGCCGGTTCACCCTGGGAGATCGGACTGGCGGAAACCCACCAGACCCTGGTGTTGAACCAGTTGCGCGGCCGCATTGCGGTACAGGTGGACGGTGGACTGCGCACCGGACGCGACGTCGTGGTCGGTGCGCTGCTGGGTGCCGATGAATTTGGATTTGCCACTGCGCCGCTGATCGTCGAGGGCTGCATCATGATGCGCAAGTGCCATCTCAACACCTGCCCCGTAGGCGTTGCCACGCAGGACCCCGAACTGCGTAAACGCTTTACCGGGAAACCGGAGCATGTGATCAACTATTTCTTCTTTGTGGCTGAAGAGGTAAGAAGCCTGATGGCCCGACTCGGGTACCGTCGATTCGATGAGATGATCGGCAAGATGGATCGCCTGGACATGCGCACAGCCATTGAGCACTCCAAAGCGCAGGGCCTGGATTTCTCGCGAATTCTCTGCAAGCCCGATGTGGATCAGAGTGTCGCCCTTTACAACTGTGAAGATCAGGATCACGGATTGGAGAAGGCGATCGACCACCAGCTTATCGAGCAATCCAAGCCAGCTCTCGAGAACGGGGAGCCGGTAAGAATAGAAGTTGATATTCACAATTATAACCGCACCTTCGGCACAATGCTGTCGGGGCGCCTGGCCGAACGTTATGGTTTTGCCGGCTTGCCCGACGACACCGTATACATCAAAGCCAAAGGAACGGCGGGCCAGTCGTTTGGCGCCTGGCTGGCGAAAGGAGTGACTATCGAACTCGCGGGAGAAGGTAACGATTACGTCGGTAAAGGGCTTTCCGGCGGGCGATTGGTGATCTATCCGCCCAAAGAGTCAGGTATCGACCGGGCAGAGGAGAATATCATTGTCGGCAATACAGTCCTGTACGGTGCCGTCAGCGGTGAATGCTATTTCCGCGGCGTTGCGGGAGAGAGATTCTGTGTCCGCAACTCCGGTGCCATCGCAGTCATCGAGGGGGTGGGTGACCATGGCTGCGAATATATGACCGGGGGGATCGTCGTCTGCCTCGGCAATACCGGCCGCAATTTCGCTGCCGGTATGTCCGGGGGTATTGCCTATGTTCTGGACCAGTCGGGCACCTTTGAACAGTGCTGCAACCTCGCTATGGTGGAACTCCAGCCGATCGCGGAGGAGGACGATGCCCTGGAGGAACTGGATCATCAGGGCGGCGATCTGGAGGCCCATGGAATGGTCGATGTCAGCCATGACATGACCCGCTACGATGCCATTCGGCTACGTCAGTTGATCGAAAAGCATCTGCATTATACAGACAGTTCTGTAGCCAGAACGGTGCTTGACAACTGGGAAGTCTATCTGAGGAAGTTTGTGAAGGTTATGCCTGTCGACTACCGCCGTGCGCTGGAGGAGCTTCAGTTGCAGAAAGAGTCCCAGGAGAACGAAGTGAGAAAGGGGGTGCAGTAGCAATGGGCAAACCAACGGGTTTCATGGAGTACGCGCGTCAGGACCGGACCTATCAGCCGGCAGCCGACCGGGTCACCCATTTCAAAGAGTTCGTGCTCCCCCTGAGCGAAGCGGATCTGAGCATTCAGGGCGCACGCTGTATGGATTGCGGCATCCCTTTCTGTCACACCGGATGTCCGGTCAACAACCTGATTCCGGACTGGAACGATCTGGTATACCGCTGGGAGTGGAAGGCGGCGATCGAGATGCTGCATTCAACCAACAATTTCCCTGAATTCACCGGGCGTATCTGCCCCGCGCCCTGTGAGGCTTCCTGCACACTTAACCTGGATGAGTCGCCGGTTACAATCAAGACCATTGAATACAGCATTGTCGAAAAAGCCTGGGAAGAGGGTTGGATTCAGCCGCAGATTGCTCCCCACAAGAGTGGACGCCGGGTGGCAGTAGTAGGTTCCGGGCCTGCCGGATTGGCCTGTGCACAGCAACTTGCACGTGCAGGACACTCAGTCCGGGTGTACGAGAAGGAGAACCGGATAGGCGGACTGCTGCGCTATGGCATCCCCGACTTCAAGCTGAATAAAAAGATTATTGACAGGCGCATTGCCCAGATGAAGGCCGAGGGCGTGAAATTTCACGCCAACACCCATATCGGAGTCGATATACCGGCACGCAAACTGGTCGATGAATTTCACGCGGTTGTACTGGCGGGTGGCGCCGAGCAGCCGCGCGATCTGCCTGTGCCGGGGCGGGGGCTGAAGGGTATTCATTTCGCCATGGATTTTCTGCGCACCAACAGCCACCGCGTACAGGGAGACGATATCCCCGAAGAGCAGTTTATCTCGGCCACCGGCAAGCATGTCGTTGTAATCGGTGGTGGTGATACCGGCTCCGACTGCATCGGCACCTCGACCCGCCACGGAGCGGCATCGGTGACTCAGATCGAGATATTGCCCAAACCCCCGGAGAAAGAGGACAAAGGCCTGACCTGGCCCAACTGGCCAAATAAGATGCGCACCTCCAGCTCGCAGGAGGAGGGATGCAAGCGTATGTGGAGCGTTGCCACCAAGGAGTTTCTGGCTGACGGTCAAGGCAATGTCCGAAAAATCAGGTGCATAAAGGTGGATTGGCAGAAGGACGAGTCCGGTAACTGGCAGATGTCCGAGGTGGCCGGCTCGGAATTCGAGCTTAAAGCGGATCTCGTGACACTGGCCATGGGCTTTCTGCATCCGGTCCATAAAGGCATGCTGGAGGAGTTGAAAACCGCACTGGACAATCGCGGCAACGTGAAGAGCAGTACCGAAGGCAGAAATGCCTACAAGACCTCCATCGACGGTATATTTGCCGCAGGCGATATGCGGCGCGGTCAGTCACTGGTAGTCTGGGCCATACGCGAGGGGCGCCAATGCGCGCGGGCGGTGGATGAGTATCTGATGAAATCCTCCGAACTCCCCAGATAAGGATCAGCGATACCGGTCGGTTCGATTGCCGGACGGAGCATCAAGGCTGGATGGAGTGCGACAAAGTGACTGATTTGAAAAATGACCGATTTTTGCGTGCCCTGCAGCGTGAGCCGGTGGATGTTACGCCGGTCTGGATGATGCGTCAGGCCGGACGTTACCTGCCCGAGTATCGCGAAACCAGAAGTAAGGCCGGCAGCTTCCTCGGCCTTTGCAAAAATCCGGAACTGGCCTGCGAGGTCACGATTCAACCTTTGCGCCGATTTCCGCTGGACGCCGCCATCCTCTTTTCCGACATACTCACGGTACCCGATGCCATGGGTCTGGGACTCTACTTCGCTGAAGGCGAGGGGCCCCGATTTCATCGCCCCATACAGACCGAAGCGGCGATAAAATCCCTCGGCGTACCGGATCCGGAAGAAGAGCTCGCTTATGTTATGAACGCCGTCAGAACGATTCGCAGGGAGCTGGATGGACAGGTGCCGTTGATTGGCTTTTCCGGCAGTCCCTGGACCCTCGCGACCTATATGGTGGAGGGGAGCAGCACAAAAAACTTTGCCAAGGTCAAAGGGATGATGTTCGGACGCCCCGATCTGATGCATCAACTTCTGTCCAAGACAACGGACGCCGTGGTGCTTTATCTGAATGCCCAGATACGCGCGGGCGCCCAGGCCGTGATGATATTCGACACCTGGGGTGGTGTACTCAGCCCCGCCGACTTCCGGATCTTCTCACTGGCTTACATGGAGCGGATAGTCCAGGGTCTGGTAAGGCGGAACGAAGGTCGCAATGTACCCGTCATACTGTTTACCAAAGGCGGAGGTCAATGGCTGGAAATCATGGCACAGACCGGGTGTGATGCCCTCGGGGTTGATTGGACCACCGATCTGGACGATGCGCGTAAGCGCGTGGGTGACCGGGTTGCGCTGCAGGGCAATATCGATCCCTGCATACTCTACTCCTCCCCGGAGCAGATCCGAGAAGGCGTGAAGCGGGTGCTCGCGAGTTACGGCAGCGGTTCCGGACACGTCTTCAATCTGGGGCATGGCATTCATCCCGACGTAAATCCTGATCGCGCACTGACACTGGTGGAAGCAGTGCACGACTTGAGCCCCGCGTATCATCGTTGATCGTTTTGCCGCGGTATTCCGGTTCACCGCAACCTGCAACGTGGCATTAAATTGCAGTGGCGGAATTGTGTCGGGACAACCGGATCAATAGTGCGGGGGAGGGGGGTCTTTTTCGGGCACACCGTGCTCCATTTGCGTCAACTCCCTGACCTGGCGCTGGACGAAGTCCAACTGCGCCGTCAACGCCGCAATCTCCCGCTGCTGTCGGGCGAGGACATCGGATAACTCAATAATGCTCTGTTCCTGAAATGCGAGCCTGGTCTGCAGTTCAACAATCTCATTATCCATCGTGCTGTCCTTTCAACTTGAATGGGATAATGCAATTCACCGCACAAAAACTTTATCTCAGCGCGAGAAGAGAAAACCGCTCGCCGGTTCCCGGTTGCCGAGAATGAAGGCAGCGGCGCTGATATTCATCACCAGCGCATAGAGCACACTTGGAATTACCATGGTGCTGTTGGCCAGTAGCGTACCCGCCACGAATATTCCCATCGCCGCATTCTGTAAACCGCACTCCAGGCCGATGGCGATGGCCTGCCTGCGCTCCAGGCCAAGCAGCTTGGCCCCCGCGAGCGCGCTGGCGATAGTGGCCAGATTCAGCGCAATGACGGAGGGACCGGCTTCGCTGAAGAAATCGCCTATGTTCCCCCACTGACCCATAAATGTTGCGACGACGATCAGAATAAACAGGAACGCCGCGGCTTTTCTTGCTGCGGGCTCTATCCGCACTGCCCAGGCCCGGCGTAAATGGCGCAATAACATCCCCATCACCAGTGGGAGCGTGGAGATCATGAAAACGCCGCTGATCATGGCGCCAAGGGGCAACGCCAGGGTCTCGGTGCTGCCGGCATACCAGGCCATCCCGAAATTGACGAGAAGCGGGATGGTTATAACCCCGGCCAGGCTTGTAACCGCCGTCAGAGAGACGGAGAGCGCGCTGTCTCCACCGGCAATATGGGTTAAAAGATTCGAGGTAATCCCCCCGGGACAGGCAGCGAGGATAATCACTCCGACAGCCAGATTTGGTTCGAGAGAGAAGAGAACAACCAGTGAGAACGCAATCAGCGGGAGTATCACCATCTGGCTCAGAAGGCCAAAACCCATGGCCAGTGGGTGCGTGAAAACGCGTTTAAAATCGTCCGTTACCAGGGAGAGTCCCATGGAGAACATAATAAAAGCCAGAGAGAGAGGCAGCAGGACATTTAGCGTCATGGTAGGCGGCCGGTTATCCGAAACCCGGGCATTTTAACCCAATTACGGCGTCGGTAGAGGTATAAAAGCGCTTCTATAACGGTTGCACGGCGATATACCCATCAGGGCTTGTGCGGACTGGAAAGATATTCGGTGGACTGCATCTCCTGCAGGCGGCTTGCCGCACGTTTAAATTCAAATGCGAGCCTTTTACCCAGATAAAGGGAGTCCGGTGCTCCAGCCGCGCTGACGATAAGCTTGACCCGGCGATCGTAAAATTCGTCCAGCAGGTAGAGGAAACGACGTGTGGCATCATCCAGGGCCGGCGTAAGGTACGGGATGCCGGAGATCAGAACCGTGTGGAAACAACGGGCGATCTCCAGATAATCCGCCTGGCTTCGAGGTGGTCCACAGATCACCTCAAAATCAAACCAGACCAGATCGTCGGCGATCTGGACGACCGGTATATCGCGGTTAAACAGATTGATCACCCCCCCGACCCGGGCTTTTTCCGGGGCCAGGCGCTGAAACTCCTCTTGCATGATACGCTCGCTCTGCGCGCCGAGCGGGGTGTGATAGACCTTGGCTTTTTGCAAGTAATGCAGACGGTAGTCCAGACTCCCCTGAAGTTCGACCACATGGGTATGCGATTTCAAAAGCTCGATGGCAGGAACAAAACTGGCCCTTTGAATGCCACCCAGGTAGAGGTTGTCGGGCTGGGTATTGGAGGTGGTGACCAGGGTCACGCCATGCCGAAACAGCGCGCGCAGAAGCTGCGCCAGAATCATCGCATCACCGATATCCGTGACAATAAACTCGTCGAGGCAGAGCACCCGAATCTCGCGTGCCAGATCGGAGGCTATCACGTCGAGAGGATCTGTCTGGTTTCTGAGACCGGCCAGACCTGAATGAATCTCCTGCATCAACCGATGAAAGTGAATCCGGCGTTTCCGTTCCAGCGGCAGCGAGTTGTAAAACAGGTCTACCAGCCAGGTTTTTCCACGCCCCACGCTGCCCCAGATGTACAGGCCCCTGGTAACCTCTACGTCCGTTTTTTTTGCGCGGCCGGTGAGGCGCTTGATCAGTCCCGCTCTCGGTGGCGGCTCAAGCAGTTTCAGATGCAGTGCATGCAGCCGTCCGACAACCTCGGCCTGGGCTGGATCCGGCTCCAGTTTACCTGCCTCGATAAGGCTCTGATACTCGGCTTGCGGGGTCATCCGGATTTCGCCTGGCGGTTATTTTCTCGAGATTGGGAACGGCTGCCTCTGTTTGCGACAGTGTGAGGGGGAAGTACAGGCAGAAACTGTTTGCTCTTGCTCGTTGTCGTTACAGCTCAGCGCGGAACACGGTCATCCAGATTGGCGGGACAGAGCACTGTGCGCATGGTACCGATCAGTGCCAGCAGTTGACTGTTGCGTATCCGGTAATAGATGCGGTTTGCCTCTTTTCTCGAAACGACAATATTTTTATTCCGAAGCTGCTCCAGGTGCTGCGATATGTTGCTCTGGGAGGTGCCGGTCCGGTCGACGATCTCACCAACGGACAGTTCCGCATCGCCCAATGAGCAGAGGATCTTCCAGCGCAACGGATGTGCCATTGCCTTGAGAGCGTTGGCAGTGAGCACCGTATCTTCATTCGGTGTTGTTTGATCGCTGGGGTCAGTCATCACTTACTCCTTCGTTCTGTGGGGCTGTATCCGCTGTTAAAGCCCCAAAATCGTCCGGGGCCCGTTCCCGGATATAGCCGGTCATATCCTTCGCGATACAGATAATGTCCGTAATCCTGTCGGTCGGATCCTTCACCGCTGTGCGCGAAAACAGTATCGGCACCCTGCGGCCGTCCCGGGCGATGAACCGTGCATCAATTTTACTCAGCGCCCCAACCCGGATCAAAGCCTCCAGCCATATTCCCATGAAAGCACCCGCCTGCTCGTCCTCCTCTTCTTCGAAGACATCTCCTATTGAGAGCGACTTCAACGAAGCCTCTGAATATCCCAGCATCTGGCAGGCCGCAGGATTTGCCCTGGTTATCCGGCCCTCCGGGTCCAGCAGCAGCAGCGCCTCGCCCATATTGTCGATAATATTCTCCAGATGCATTTTGGCCTGGGCAAGTTCCGCAGTGCGCTCGGCGACCTTCTGCTCCAGTACCAGATTCATCTCGCGCTCTTTCTGGATCAGCCGGAAATAGGTGCTTATCTTGTTGATCAACAGATTATCGTCAATCGGCTTGAGCAGATAGTCGACCGCGCCCACTTCATAACCCTTGTGTTGAAACTCCTCTGACTTGAATGCTGCAGTCAGGAAGATGATGGGGATTTCCCGGGTTTTTTTTCTGACTTTCAGCATACTGGCAGTCTGAAAACCGTCCATTTCAGGCATTTGGATGTCGAGAATGATCAGGTCGATGCCGGGTGTATTGAGCGCGATATCAAGCGCCTGCTGGCCGGAGGTTGCCTCCAGAACCTCTACATCCATGTATTGCCGGATCAGCGAGCGGAGTGCGAACAGGTTGTGCTCGTGATCGTCGACGATCAAAAGTGTGAAGCCCGAATATCGATTCATAACCACATAGTGCCGCCGACTGCGTATGCTCTCAAAATGCCTTGGTAGCAAGGACCGGGAGCCGAGGGGCGGGAATCAGATAGCAATAAGAGAGCATCTTCAGATTTTCCCCCGGTCTCGCGAAGGCGGCACCCGCACTGCCTGGCAACCTCATTTTCATCGTGTTGCGCGAAGCCCATCGGAGGCATCCCCGATCCTAGATCAGATGCTGCGTAATGATCTTTTTCAACACTTCCATATCCACCGGCTTGGCTATGAAGTCGTTTGCGCCTGCCTCAAGGCACGCCAATCTGTCGGCGGCATCGGTCTTGGCGGTCAACACTATAATAGCGAGACTTTTGAACTGTTCCTGTTCCCGGATCTTTCTGATCGTATCATAGCCGTCCAGTTTAGGCATCATGATGTCCATGAGGACCAATGCAAATTCATCATCCTCCTGCAGCACCTCCAGTGCCTCGAGGCCGTCACCTGCGGCGGTTACTTCCAGTCCCCAGGCCTCCAGGCTCGGGGTCAGCTTCAATAAATGGCGTATATCGTCATCCACCAGTAAAACGCGCTTGCCTGCGATGGGGCTCTCTGTTTCCCCGGCAGTGGGCTCATCCTGCGCACGGATGATCTCAACAGCCTGCTTCCCCTCGTCCCGGCTTTCCACCAGCGTTGTTTCATTTTTCTGCACTTCAATCGAGGATGGAAGATAGAGGGAAAAAGTTGCTCCCCTGCCCTCATCGCTCTGCAGGCCGATTTCTCCTCCGATCAGGTGAGATAGCTGCTGGCTGATGGTCAGACCCAGACCGGTGCCGCCATAACGTCGGCTGGTAGAACCGTCCGCCTGCTTGAACGCCTCGAATATCTGCGCATGTTTATTCTCGGGTATGCCGATTCCGGTGTCGGTGACACTTATACATACAGCGAAGCCTGAATCCGCTTTCCGGTCCGCGCCGTCCAGCCGCATGATGACTGACCCGTCAGTGGTGAATTTGAGCGCGTTGGAGAGAAAGTTTTTCAGAATCTGACGTACCTTATCCGGATCGGTATCAATTTTTCCGGGTGCCTGATCGTTGATTTCCAGAATCAGCGGCAGCGATTTCGCCTGGAACTGCGGTTCCACCAGTTCCACCAGTGATTCCAGCAGTGAGTGCAGATCGACCTGCTGCAGGTTTATCGTGGCGCGCCGCGCCTCGATACGGGAAAGATCCAGGATATTATCGATCAATGTCTGCAGATCGGAGCCGGCTTCATTGATGACACGGGCCTGTTGTATCTGCTCAGGCGTGAGCCCTGACTTGCTCTCCGCCAACAGTTTTGAAAGCAGCAGAATAGAGTTGAGCGGGGTGCGCAGTTCGTGGCTGACATTCGCCAGAAACTGGGATTTGTAACGGTTTGACTCTTCCAGTTTCTCCGCATGCAGCCGCAGGTTGTGGATATTTTTACCGTGCTCCATGGCCAGCAGAGACAAATTCTCACCCAGTTTCCGCAGCTCCCGGGGGCCGCCCCAGTTGAAAGTGACCTGTTGTTTATCCTCGAGCTCCAACACCTGCTGCAAGCCATCGGTAAGCTCATGGCTGACCTGGTCCGCACGCGACGCCACCCAGCGGGCGACAAACCAGACGGCGACTGAAAGCACGAATACGACCGTCATTACACGCAACGTCAGTGCGTTACGGAATTCGGAGATCGGCGAAGGATCGACCGACCGCCCAACCCAGAGGGGGCCGGACTGCTCGGTAAGGAACATGGGAACCCACATAATCTGGCCTCCATCTCCTTTCCATAGCGCAGGTTTTTCATTCTCGAATATCGCTTTCAGACCCGGAAAACGCTCAAAAGCGCTTCCGCTTGGCGAGTCGCCTCCGACCTGCTCGAGAAAATTGCCGTTGGAGTGTACCCATAGGGTGTTGCGGTAATAACGGGCGATACCACCAACGTCTATGGTGATCATTACCGCACCTATGATGAATTTATCTTCAGGTACTCCGATGGTGCTGATCAGCCGCAGTGTCATCAGCGTTCTCGGATCGTCTGCAGCGGCGGCCTGATTCAGGCTGATCGGGCTGATCAGTACATTGCCCGGATTGGCCTTGAGCCCAGCCTGAATGAAGTTCGGATTGGGTGTTTCCGGGGGGGTCAGCGTCGGATGCCACTGCTGCGTCTCCCTCTCCCGGTCGAGCCAGAACCTTTCATGCCCGTTCTGATCAAGAAAAACGATCTGAATGATATCGAGCTGATCCCACAGAATGCGGTTGATCCATTCAGTATACCGGGTACGCGCCTTGTCTATCGCTTCCTCGTCCTGATTGCTGTTGTCGAGAACGCTGCCCGGCTCCGGCAGTTTTGCCAACAGCTTCACCATCTCTTCGCGGGATGCGAGATGCTGGTCGAGATCACGAAAATCCGCGCGCAGGTTTTGCAGGTGCGCCTTGTGGTAGAAGAGCTCCATGCGCCCGAGGACCAACGGGAGATTCAGCGCAACGGCGGTCAGCAGCGGCGTCAGTGCAAACAGCAGGAAGAAAAGAAATACCTGGGTGCGCAGTTTCACGCAAATCCCCGCAATCCGCGCAGGCTCTCATAGCGAGGCTGATTTTCATCGGCCCGCAGATGACCCGGTGTAACGACACTGCTTTCGGGCGAGGCTGCCGATGCCCCGAGCCGCTGCGATGTGCCCGCAATCCGAGCCACTGCACTAAAGCGCTTTAACCAGCTCCAGCACCTGGGCGGCGTGCGCCTTGGGCCTGACATCGTAGAGCGAATGGCGAATTATCCCGTTTTTATCAATAATGAATGTTGAGCGCAGGATTCCCATTCTTTTTTCTCCATGCGCCTCCTTCTCCCGCCAGACGTCGTAAGCTTCGCAGACTACGCCCTCGGTGTCGGAGAGCAGTTGAATTGTAAGGCCGTGTTTATCCCTGAAATCTCCATGGCTGAGGCAATTGTCCTTGCTTACCCCGATAATTTCCGTCTCCGCTGCCCGAAACTCCTCCAGTAGATCCGAGAAGTCTATTGCCTCCATGGTACAACCGGGCGTGTCATCCTTGGGATAAAAATAAATCACCACATTCGATTTCCCGAATATCTCTGAAGACTGGAGCATCTCCAGATCCGCGCTGGGAAGTTCAAATTCTGGTGCCGGATCTCCGGGTTTAAGCATGGGTTCTCCTTCGGCAGGCTGTCTTTTCTGTGTGAAATCTATTGCCCCTCGGGGGATTCGTCAACTATCACATAGATAGCATAGTCGGCACGATGGAGTAAGAGTAGCCGGTTGGACGGGTTCTGTCGAAGCGCCACCAGCGGCACTGCCTTCGCAGGACGCTATTCAGGCTCATAGGCCAGATTGGGCGCCAGCCAGCGCTCGGTCAGTGCCAAATCCATCTGCTTGCGCCGGGCGTAATCCTCTACCTGGTCCCGACCCACGCTGCCCACGGCAAAATAGCGGGACTGGGGGTGGCTGAAATAGAGGCCGCTGACCGATGCCGCGGGAACCATGGCCATAGATTCGGTCAGCCAGATACCGGTGCTCCGCTGCGTATCCAGCAACTCCCAAAGCAGCGTTTTCTCGCTGTGGTCCGGGCAGGCAGGATAGCCGAGTGCCGGCCGAATACCCTGGTAGGCCTCCTCGATCAGCTGCTCGTTGTTGAGCGTCTCGTCCGCGGCGTACCCCCAGTAGTGGAGGCGGACCTGACGGTGCAGCCATTCCGCCAGCGCCTCGGCGAGGCGGTCCGCAATCGCTTTCAACATGATCGCGCTGTAGTCATCATGTTCTGCCTCAAACGACCGCACCCGTTCGTCGATGCCGGTGCCGGCAGTACAGGCGAAACCTCCGATGTAATCGGTCGGGCCGCTTTCCACGGGGGCGATGAAATCCGCCAGGCATTCGTTGTACTTCCCTTCCGGCTGCTTTCCCTGCTTGCGCAGAAAGTGAAACGAGGCAAGTGTCCGCCGGCGCTCTTGATCGGCGTAGACGAGGATATCGTCGCCGGCGCTGTTAGCCGGAAACAGGCCGATCACCGCATCCGCCCGGAGCCATTTTTCACGGGTAATTCGCTGCAGCATGGATTCGGCATCGGTAAACAGCTTTCGCGCCTCCGCACCTTTTACCGCGTCATCGAGAATCCGGGGGTAGCGTCCCTTCAGCTCCCAGGCATGAAAGAAAAAGGTCCAGTCGATAAACGGCGTAATCTGTGTCAGCGGGATGTCGTTGAGGCAGATCAACGTCCCGGCGCCTTTACGTGTGATGCGGGTCGGGCGAACCGACACACCGGAAACCTCCGCTGCGTCGGGTGCATCCCAATCCAGCGCGTTGGGCCGCAGCACCCGGTAATTCCTCCAATCGATGGGAACGGGGTTTGCACGTGCCTGTTGCAGTGTGGCGAGATCGCGGCTGCGTTGCTGACCCGCATGCCGCTCACGCGCATCCCGGAAGCTCTTCTTGATACCGCTGACATAGTCGTCCCGCTGTTCTCTGGAGAGCAGGCTGCTGGCGACATTGACAGCACGCGACGCATCAGGTACGTAAACCACAGGGCCGCTGTACTGCGGATCGATCTTGACTGCGGTGTGAATCCGGGATGTGGTGGCTCCGCCGATCAGCAGTGGAATGTGCATCTCAAGGCGCTCCATCTCTTTGGCTATATGCACCATTTCGTCCAGAGACGGGGTGATCAGGCCGGATAGCCCGATAATATCCACCTGTTGTTCCCGCGCCTGCTGAAGAATGGTTTCCGCCGGAACCATAACGCCCAGGTCGATCACCTCGTAGCTGTTGCACTGCAGCACCACACCCACGATATTTTTGCCGATATCGTGTACGTCTCCTTTTACCGTGGCTATCAGAATCTTCCCCTGAACGGCGGTATTTTCCGATTTTTCGGCCTGGATGAAGGGTTCCAGATAAGCTACCGACTTTTTCATCACACGCGCCGATTTGACCACCTGGGGCAGAAACATCTTTCCATCGCCGAACAGTTGGCCGACCACGTTCATGCCGTCCATGAGCTGGCCCTCGATCACGTCGATGCTGCTGCCGGCCCGCAGCCGCGCCTCCTCGGTATCCGTCTCGATGTGTTCGGTAATACCCTTTACCAGCGCATGCTCAAGACGTTTGTCCACCGGCCAGTCACGCCAGGCGAGGTCCTCTTTTCTGCTGCCCCCGGCGCCGTCGCCGCGGTACCTGTCGGCGATCTCCAGCAGCCGTTCGGTCGCGTCCCCGCGGCGATTCAGTATCACATCCTCGACCCTTTCACGCAGCTCTCCCGGCAGTTCATCGTAGATCGCAAGCTGACCCGCATTGACTATGCCCATCGAAAGCCCGGCCTTGATGGCATGGTAGAGAAACACCGCGTGAATCGCCTCGCGTACCGGATTGTTGCCGCGGAAGGAGAAGGAGACATTGGAGATGCCGCCGGAGATCAGGGCATGGGGCAGGGTGCGTGTGATTTCACGGCAGGCTTCGATGAATGCCACACCATATCCGTTGTGCTCTTCGATGCCGGTGGCCACCGCAAATACATTAGGGTCGAAAATGATGTCTTCCGCCGGAAAGCCGACCTGCTCCGTGAGAATGCGGTATGCTCTGGCGCAGATGCCGACCTTGCGCGCGAGCGTATCCGCCTGACCCTCCTCGTCGAAAGCCATGACTACCGCTGCGGCGCCGAAACGGCGAATATGTTTTGCCTGGTCTATGAACTTCTCTTCACCCTCTTTGAGAGAGATGGAGTTGACCACTCCCTTACCCTGAATGCATTTGAGGCCTGCCTGCAGAATCTCCCATTTGGACGAGTCGATCATGACCGGCACGCGGGAGATGTCGGGCTCCGAGGCGATCAGGTTGAGGAAGCGGACCATTGCCCGCTCGGACTCCAACATGCCTTCATCCATGTTCACGTCGATGATCTGAGCACCATCCTCGACCTGCTGGCGGCAGACATCCAGTGCCTCCTCGTAGCTTCCCGCCAGGATCAGGCGTTTGAACTTGGCGGAGCCGGTCACGTTGGCGCGCTCCCCTACGTTGACGAACAGGCTCTCCGGACCGATATTCAGGGGTTCCAGGCCGGAGAGGCGGCAGTGAGGCAATAGTTCCGGCAGTGCTCTCGGACGGACGCTCCTAACCGCATCTGCAATTGCCCGGATGTGGTCCGGTGTGGTGCCACAGCATCCGCCGACGATATTGAGAAAACCGCTTCCGGCCCACTCTGAGATATGCCGCGCCATCTCCTCCGGTCCGAGATCGTATTGGCCGAACTCGTTGGGCAGCCCCGCGTTGGGGTGCGCGGAGACATTGGTTTCGGATATTCGCGCGAGCTCTTCGACGTACGCGCGCAGCTGCTCCGGACCCAGAGCGCAGTTGAGGCCGATTGAGACCGGCCGCGCATGGCGCAGCGAATTGTAGAAAGCTTCGGTGGTCTGACCCGACAGGGTGCGTCCGGATGCATCGGTGATGGTGCCGGAAATCATCACTGGCAGACGTACCCCATCGCTCTGGAAAACCTGTTCCAACGCAAAGATTGCAGCCTTGGCGTTGAGCGTATCGAATATGGTTTCGACCAGCAGTATATCCACTCCCCCCGCGATCAGACCCCTGGCCGCCTCGGAGTAAGCGATCACCAGATCGTCGAAACTTATGTTGCGGAATCCGGGATCGTTGACGTCCGGTGAGAGTGAGCAGGTGCGATTTGTGGGGCCAATCACACCGGCCACGAAGCGGGGTTTCTCCGGCGTGGATGCCGCCGCAGCCACCTCAGCTGCCAATCCGGCGGAAGCCAGGTTGAGCTCGAAGCTGAGATCCTCCATGGCGTAGTCGGCCATAGAGATGCGATTGGCATTGAAGGTATTGGTCTCCAGAATATCGGCGCCCGCATCCAGATAGGCCTGATGGATCGCTCGTACAATCTCCGGCTGCGTAATGGAGAGCAGATCATTGTTGCCCTTCAGGTCTCTGCTCCAATCGCGGAAACGCTCTCCCCGGTAGGCGGCCTCCTCCAATCGATGCTGCTGGATCATCGTGCCCATTGCCCCGTCAAGCAGCAAGATACGGTCGTTTAACAGGGCTTGAAGTTCGCCGGTGCGATCAGGTCTGTGTGGCATGATGGAGTCTTTTTTTGAAGAAAAGGGCGGTTATTATAGGATGGCAGGCAGGCGGAGGGAATTCCGCCTTTACCCAACCCCGCCAGCCACCGATTTAGACCGATCACTTGGAACGGGACAGCGGCACCCACCCTGGCGGGAGATTGATGCGTTGTTCGTGTCGCCTGCAAAATAACCTGATTGGGATAGAAATCTGAAGAGGATGAGTCGTTGCACGGATAAACCCGAGTGGCTGCACCTGCCGGATTACGCCGGCTGCAGCATCGTCAATCTGATGGCTACGCTGGCACAGTCCTGCCGGGGCGGAAGCACCGGATATTCCCCCCTCCCGGGTGACGGATTGGACAGTCTGTCGCGGGCGCGAAACATTGTCCTGCTGGTGATCGATGGATTGGGTCATGAGTATCTCATGAACCAATGTAACGGCAGCCTGCTCAGCAGCTATTGTCAGCGGCGTCTCAGCTCGGTCTGCCCATCTACCACGGCAACCGCGATCCCCACATTCCTGACCGGTGTTGCCCCTCAGCAGCACGGATTCACCGGCTGGTTCACCTATTTTTGCGAGATCGGCTCGGTGCTGGCGGTGCTGCCGTTTCGCACCCGTATCGGACACTCGCCCGTCGACGATGCCATACTGTCGCCCGCCGGGCTGTCCGGCGTAACCCCCTTGTTCAGCAGTGTTCAGATCAACACCAATCAAATCGTACCTGAAGAAATCGCGGATTCCAGTTTTAACCGGGCATTCAGCGGACGTGCCCGAGTTGTACCATTTTCCGGCCTGAAGGGGCTTCGCTCAGCGTTGCGTCGCACACTCAGGCGCAGCCGTGAAAAAAGCTTCACTTACGCCTACTGGCCCGATTTCGATTCCCTGGCGCACCGGTTTGGCGTCGACAGCCCCGAGGTGAGAGACCATTTTCTGCAACTTGACCGGCTCTTCTCCGATCTGCTGTCGGACCTGCGGGGCAGTGACAGCGTGCTGCTGGTAACCGCCGATCACGGCTTTGTGGACACCTCACCCGACAGGGTCATTCAGCTTGAAAATCACCCGCAACTGCAGCGGATGCTGATGGTGCCACTGTGCGGCGAACCTCGCCTGGCGTTCTGTTATGTGCACCCCGGACTGGAACAGGATTTCGAATCCTATGTGAACGCATGTTTTTCTGACAAGGCCGCGCTTTTTTCCAGTCGTCAACTGCTGGAAGAGGGCTGGTTCGGATGCGGCACCCCACACCCCGGTCTGCAGTACCGAATCGGCCATTATTCGCTGGTTATGAAAAGTAATTGGATGATCACCGGGAGAGTGCCAGGTGAAAGAGCGCTGCAGCACATCGGCGTACACGGTGGGATGAGCCCGGAGGAGATGTATGTACCTTTGATTTATGCGGAGTGTTAGCGCCTGTTAACCTGACCATCAGATTAACGGCAGCGGATTTGAAGTCAGGACTCGCCTGGAGAGACGGGCGATCCGGGAACCATCGATATCACACTGAAAGAGCATAAAAGATATGCAGGAACTGGAGAAACTTAGAGAAGATCTCTCCAAGCTGGACGTGAAGCTGCTGGAGATCGTGGCGCGGCGGCAGCAGATCGTGGCCCATATCGGTCGGGTCAAATCCGCGGCAGGCCTGGGCACCCGCGACTACGCGCGCGAAAAGGATGTACTGCAGCTTGCGCGCCGCACCGCTGCCCGCGTCGGTCTGGACGAGGAGGTGGGAGCGGATATCTTCCGCCTGCTCATCCGCGTTTCCCTGGCCGCACAGGAGCAGGACAAGGTCGCCACTTTCGGCAGCGGCAGCGGCAAACGCGCACTGGTGATCGGCGGCGCCGGTCAGATGGGGCAATGGTTCGTGCGTTTTCTCGCCAGCCAGGGTTATCAGGTGGAGGTGTGCGATCCGGCCGGGGGGCTGGCGGACCACGTCAGCTACGATGAACTCAGCAAATCCAGGCTGGATCAGGATTTGATCGTTGTCACCGCCCCGATAGCCGAAACTGGCGAGATACTATCCGAGCTGGCTAAGCGCCGACCGCCCGGCGTCATTTTCGACATCTGTTCGCTCAAGGAGCCCCTGCGCGAGGGATTAGGCAAGCTGAAGGCAGCCGGCTGCCTGGTGGCCTCGGTTCATCCGATGTTCGGACCCGACACCGAACTGCTTTCCGGCCGCAATCTGGTGCATGTGGATCTGGGCGTGGCGCAAGCGACCGCGGCAGTAAGAGCCCTGTTCGACTCCACCATGGTGGATCAGGTAAGTATGTCGCTGGAGGCGCACGACAAGGCAATGGCATATGTGCTTGGCCTCTCGCACGCTGTCAACATCGCTTTTTTCAAGGCGCTGGTGGAGAGCGGTGAAGACGCCATCAGCCTGGCCAAGCTTTCCAGCAGCACCTTCGATGCACAGCTGGATGTTGCCAGCCGGGTCTCCAGAGAAAATCCTTACCTCTATTTCGAGGTCCAGTCGCTGAATAGTCACAGCCCACGTGCGCTGGTCGCGCTGTTGAATGCGGTGACGCAGGTCGCCGCCCGTGTACTGGATCAGGATGAACGGGGATTCGTCGAGCTGATGGAACAGGGGAAGACCTTTCTGGCGGGACGCCCCCGGAACCGTCCCTGACCGGAGTGAAGAGATGAGAGCCACGCTCTATTTTGCCCACGATCCGATGTGCAGTTGGTGCTGGGGATTTCGCCCCACCTGGGAGAAGATCGTAAAGGCGGTACCGGAAAATCTGACGGTACGGCGAATTCTCGGCGGACTGGCGCCGGATTCGGATGCACCGATGCCACCGGAAATGCGGCGCTACCTGCAGGAGACCTGGCGCAATGTTCAGCAGCGCGTACCGGGTACCCGGTTTAATTTTGCTTTTTGGGAACAGTGCAAGCCAAGACGCTCCACCTATCCCGCCTGCAGGGCGGTGATTGCGGCCAGGCGGCAGTTTGTACAGGCCGAGGAGCGGATGATTCTCGCGATCCAGCAGGCCTACTACCTGGAGGCAAGAAATCCTTCCGATGTTGAGGTTCTGATTGCGCTTGCGGAAGAGAGCGGATTGGACACGGCCCGGTTTTCCGCCGACCTCGGCGCAGCACAAACACAGACACAGCTAATGGAGGAGATTGCTTTCGGGCGCGCTATCGGGGTGCAGGGATTTCCGAGTCTGGTGCTGTCACATGCCGGCGGCTACCGGCTGCTCAACTACGACTACAACGATCCGGAAGTGGTGTTGGCACAGCTGGTTTAGCCCGCTCATTCAGAAGCGCAGGCTTTCCGCTGCTTCGGGGTCGTCGATAAATCTGTTGCGGGTACCTTGCAGCTTTTCGATAATCGAGTTGCGACGCTGTTCCGCTTCATCCGGCGGATCTTCCCGGTGCCAGCGCTGCAGCATCTCTCCCTGACGGGTAAATATTTCCAGCCCATAGCTCTCTTTCATGTGGAACATGGCGCGGGCGATGTTGCCACGCGAAGCGGGTGTCGGTTCGGCGATCCGCTGCTTGGAATCGAGTTCAAAATCGCACCGGCCGAACCTTCTCGCCTCCCCTTTGACGATGCCGAATGGAGAGCTTCCGCGAATCTTGTTGATCTCCCGGAGCGACGGATAGAAATTGTGCATATCCGATTCGATCTGATTGAAACGCCGGCTGGTACGTCGGCAGGCATCCCGACTGTAGCAACCTGTAGACCGCATTACCCACGACATCGGATAAACGTGTTCGATGTTGATATTCCGCCCGCGGGACCGACCGAACTTCCGGTCACAATAGAGCGTCTCTCCTCCCTCGGGGTAGACCTGCCGCCAAAACAGCGGCAGGACCTCGAAATAGTCGAAGTATACCGTCTGTTCTGCGGCCTGGAGGGATCCGTTCAGCAGTAATGCAATGGACACAATAAGCCGTTTCATTCAGTCGATCTCAGTTTCAATCCCAACGCCGGTAAATCACAAATCGACAACAGCCGCGCCAGTTAATCCAGCGACGCGCTGTTCAGGCCGCAGGAGATCTCCGTTCGGAGCAGGAATTTTACTGGATGGACAGCGGGAATACAGCACATTGCCAGGATGCCGGGATCCGTCACCGGAATTGAAAACACCGCCATCCCGGTAATAAATGATCCCGTTCCGAAAGCGGAACCTGTCCCATAATCCCCCACGGTTGCGACCGTGGCGATTTTGCTTCAGGGCGCGACGCGGCGAGCTGGGCGCAGCCGAACTGAACCGGGCGGTTCAGGCGCTGATAAATTCACGCAGGTATTTGATCTCCACGGTATAGTCCTGAAGTCGCGATTTTACCAGGTCACCGATGGAAACCATGCCTATCGTCCTGTTGTCTTCGACGATGGGGAGATGGCGAAATCTGCGCTCGGTCATCAGGGTCATGGCCTCCTCGTTGGAGCAGCCGGGAGGAGCAGTGACAGGATTCCGGGTCATTATCTCCCCCACCTCCGTACTTTCCAGTTCGCCGCTTCGGGTGGCACAGAAACGCAGAATATCGCGTTCGGTAACGATACCCGTCAACTGACCATCATCTGACTGAATCAGCAGTGAGCCAACTTTAGCGTCGCACATGCGTTGAATTGCATCCAGCACCGTTGCCGACTTATCGATGTATATCACACTGGCTTTCTTGTTGTTCACAAGTGATTCCAAAGTCATTGTTTCTTACTCCATAAACTATTTCTATACTAGGGCGAGTATAGTTGGAAAAATCGGGAGTGGCCAAGTCTTGCTGTCGCTGCCTTTCAGACTCCCGATAGCAGTCGGTCCGGTTGCGTAGCCAGCGGCTTTTCAGCGGTTTCGGCTGGGATTGCACGCAGCTTTTTATTAACAGTAAATGTTCCTGTCTGCAAATATATTTGCAACTATCAGGGATTTCCATACAAGATGGAAAATGATGTAAATTAATCAATATAAATTAGTAAGTTAGGGGTTTATTTTTCTGTTTGATGTGGGTAAATTGACCCCTCGATTTAATCTCTTTGCAGTTAGCTTGGCGGATCTCGCGAACTATTTTCCGGTCATCCCGGGGAACGCCGATATCGCGCTGAGTCTGTCGATGACCCTCAACCATGGAACTGAAATAAAATGAGTTATCAAGAAATATACACCCGTTCGCTAGAGGATCCCGAAGGCTTCTGGGCCGACGCGGCCAGAGATATCGATTGGTACAAACCGGCAGAAAAGATACTGGATGATTCCAATATCCCTTTTTATCGCTGGTTTCAGGGCGGCGAGCTCAATACCTGCTACAACGCGCTGGACCGTCACGTGGAACACGGACGCGGAGATCAGGCGGCGCTGATCTACGACAGCCCGGTTACCGGTGTCAAAAAAACCTTTACCTATAGCGAACTGAGAGACACCGTAGCCAGTTTCGCCGGCGCATTGATCGATCGCGGGGTGGAAAAAGGCGATCGGGTGATTGTTTACATGCCCATGATTCCCGAGGCGGCGATTGCGATGCTGGCGTGCGCCCGCATCGGCGCGATTCACTCGGTTGTATTTGGTGGGTTTGCCGCCAAAGAGCTGGCTACCCGTATAAATGATGCCAAGCCCAAAGTCATTGTCTCCGCCTCCTGCGGCATCGAAGGCAGCCGGGTCATCGAGTACAAGCCGCTGCTGGACGATGCGATCAGTATTGCAGAGCACAAACCGACTGCCACGCTCATCTATCAGCGCCCTCAGATAGCCGCCACGCTGCAGCAGGGACGCGATTTCGATTGGGTACAGGCGGCGGCCGCCGCCAGTCCCGTCGATTGTGTCCCGGTGGCGGCAACCGATCCGCTTTACATTTTGTATACCTCGGGAACGACCGGCATCCCCAAAGGTGTGGTGCGCGATAACGGCGGACACGCCGTTGCCATGAAGTGGAGCATGAAAAATGTTTACAACGTTGATCCAGGCGATGTTTTCTGGGCTGCGTCGGACGTCGGCTGGGTGGTGGGCCACTCCTACATCGTCTACGCGCCGCTGCTGCACGGCGCCACAACAATCCTGTTCGAAGGCAAGCCGGTCGGAACCCCCGATCCCGGCGCGTTCTGGCGCATGATCTCCGAATATGGCGTTAAAGTCCTGTTCACCGCGCCCACCGCGTTTCGTGCGATCAAGCGCGAGGATCCGAACGGCGATTATCTGAAGAAATATGACATGTCAGGATTTCAGGCCCTGTTTCTGGCCGGCGAGCGCTGCGATCCCGACACCCTGGCCTGGGCCCAGGATACGCTGAAGGTTCCGGTGATAGATCACTGGTGGCAGACCGAGACCGGCTGGGCGATTGCGGCAAACTGTCTCGGCATCGAGCAACTGCCGATCAAGCCCGGCTCTCCCACGGTCTGCGTCCCCGGATACGATGTACGCGTACTCGACGAAAACGGCAACGAGGAGGCGGCGGGCGAGATTGGCCGTATCATGATCAAGCTG
>JAGRGQ010000001.1 GCA_020445405.1 Gammaproteobacteria bacterium
CCTCGGCCGGCTCGCGCGCTACCTGCGCCAACTCGGGTTCGACACATTGTACCGCAACGACTACGAAGACGACCGTCTCGCGGCGATCTCGGCCCGGGATCACCGCATCCTGTTGACGCGCGACCGCGATCTGCTTAAACGGCGCATCGTCGACCACGGTTATTGCGTGCGCAGTCACGATCCGCGCAGGCAGCTCGACGAAGTGCTCGCGCGTTTCGATCTGTATGCCGACATCGAACCCTTCGGCCGCTGCACCCGCTGCAACGGCGAGGTCGTCGCGGTCGACAAGAGCGACATACTCGACCGGCTCGAACCGAAAACCAGGAGCTTCTTCGACGAATTCTGGCAGTGCAGTTCGTGCGGGCAGATCTATTGGGAGGGGAGCCATTTCGACAAAATGAAATCGTTGAGCGACGAACTCGAACCGCCGCACCGGGAGCGCTGAAGGCAGGCGCCGTTTTCCCTTGCGACGCCGTTTTCACGGTGCTGTGCGGAAGTTGTCCGATGTCAGGGGAGGGTGCGTCCCGGAGAAATCCTCCCGCCCGGGCCGGGAGTCCCGGCCAATCGGAGCGTCACCGCTTTTCCCGAACCGGGCGCGCGTGTTGCCGCCACCACTGCGGCAGCGCCGCGAACGAGTCCAGAACCGCGGCGGGGTGAATATCCCGGGAGAGGTCTTCGGGTCTGAATTTGCCGGTCCTGACGAGCAGGCTGCGGATACCGAGTTTCTGAGCCCCGTCGATGTCTGCACGGATATCGTCGCCGATCATCAGCGTTTCCGATGCGCTGGCGCCGAGCTGTCCCAGCGCGGCCTCGAAAAAAGGCGCAGCAGGTTTTCCCAGCACGACGGCCTGCTGACCGGTGGCATGTTCGAGCGCTGCCACGTAAGGCGCCGTGTCGAGGCGCAAACCGTCTTCGGCGCGCCAGTATCGGGTCATGCCAAGTGCTATCAGCACCGGTTTCGGCTCCTGCATCAACCAGCGGAACGCCTGGTTCAGCGCGGCGAAAGTCCAGTGTTCACCGTAGTCGCCGATGACTACCGCAGCGACCGGCAGCGTTGTACTCAGATCTGCGATTTCGAGACCCTCGAATTCGATTCGCGTCGCGTCCGGCACGAACAGCGCCACGCGGCCTTTGACATGCGCGCGCAGCCAGCGGGCCGCCGCGACCGGCGGTGTCAATATTTGCCCGGCGTCCATCGGCATCTTCAAACGGCCGAGTTTCTCGATTAATGCGGCGCGCGGCCGGGAGGTGGTGTTGGTAACGAACAGATGCGGGATCCTGTTCACGGCCAGCCAGTCAAGCGCTTCGCATGCACCGGGCAGCGCCTGCTCGCCCTGGTACAGGACGCCATCCATGTCAATCAGCAGTGCTCGCGCTTCTGGTGCCATCGCCGCCCCGTCCCTATCGCCGGATATACGTCAAGTATAGCCCGCCACGCCGTGCTGCTCGCTGAACCGGCAATGCAGATCGTGCGGACAAACGCGTCCGCGGACGCTATTTGTCCTGTTGCATCCTGGACCCGAGCAACGGTTCCAGCAGATCCATCGGCAGCGGAAAGACCAGCGTGTGGCTCTTGTCACCGGCAACTTCGGTGAGCGTCTCAAGGTATCGCAGTTGAATCGCCTGGGGCTGTTGCGACAGTATCCTGGCCGCCTCCAGCAGCTTCTCGGCAGCCTGCTGTTCGCCTTCGGCATGGATGATCTTGGCTCTTCTGGCACGTTCGGCTTCGGCCTGCCGCGCAATCGCGCGAATCATGCTCTCATCCAGATCCACGTGTTTGATCTCAACGTTCGAAACCTTGATGCCCCACGCATCGGTCTGCTGATCGAGAATGGCCCGTACATCTTTGTTCAGCCGATCGCGCTCGGCCAGCATCTCATCCAGTTCATGCTGGCCCAACACGGAGCGTAATGTGGTTTGCGACAGCTGACTGGTGGCCTTCATGAAATCCTCGACCTGAATGATCGCCCGCTCCGGATCGATCACCCGGAAGTAGACCACCGCATTGACCTTGACCGAAACATTGTCCCGCGAGATCACATCCTGCGTCGGCACATCCAGCACGACGGTGCGGAGGTCCACCCGTACCATCTGCTGAACGATCGGAATGATCACCACCAGGCCGGGACCTTTCACTTTCCAGAAACGGCCAAGCAGAAAGACCACCCCGCGCTGGTATTCGCGCAGAATCCTGAGCGCCGACGCCAGAAACAGAATGATCAGGAAAATCAGCACAGCATAGATCTGCAGCATCATGACGAATCCTCCCTTTTTCCCTTCGGGGTCACCCAAAGTGTCAAGCCGTCCCGCCGGGTGACGCGGACCGACTGGTTCCTGTGCAGCGGCTGGTCGGTGTGCGCGCTCCACACTTCACCATGAATCCTAATCTCCCCCCGGTCGTTGAAATCGTACAGCACCACTCCCTCGGCGCCGAGCAGCTCCTCCCTGCCGCTAACCACCGGCCGCTTCCTGGATTTCAACGCCATGCCGACCAGGATGACCAGCAGAAAAGCGGTGGTTAACGCCAGCGTGAGTATCAGCGGCAGCGAGATGCCGTAGCCCGGTTGATCGGTGTCGATGAGAATCAGCGATCCGAACACGAAGGCGGCCACGCCGCCGATACCCAGCGCGCCGAAGCTCGGCACGAATGCTTCCGCCACCATCAGTGCGAGACCGAACAGCAACAGCGCCATACCTGCATAGTTGACCGGGAGAACATGGAAGGCATACAGCGCCAGGAGCAGTGCAATGGCACCGGCGGTTCCCGGCACGACGGCACCCGGATTGGCGAATTCGTAGATCAGTCCGTATATCCCCAGCAGCATCAGAATATAGGCGACATTGGGATTGCTGATAATCGAGAGCAACCTGCTCTGCCAGTCCGGTTCGAGTTGCTCGATGCTGAGATTTTGCGTATTCAGCGTTTTGCCGCCCATCGCCAGCTCTACTCTGCGGCCGTCGAGTTTCCGCTTCAACTCATCGATATCGCCGGCCAGAAGATCGATGACATCCTGCTCAAGTGCCTCCCGCGCGGAGAGACTTGCCGCTTCGCGCACGGCCTGTTCCGCCCACGTGGCATTGCGGCCGCGCAGCCGGGCCAGGCCCCGTATATAGGCGGCCGCGTCATTGATCACCTTGCGCTCCTTCGCATCTGTGGAGTCCGTTTCTGTCGCCCCGGCATGCTCGCTATCCCGGCCTTTGGGCAACTCGATCAGATTGACCGGGGTGGCGGCGCCCAGGTTGGTTCCCGGCGCCATGACCGCGACATGGCTGGCATAGAGAATATAGGTGCCGGCGCTGGCGGCCCGGGCGCCTCCCGGTGCGACATATCCCACCACCGGCACGCGCGCGCTGATGATACGTTTGATGATCACCCGCATGGAGGTATCGAGTCCGCCCGGCGTATCCATGCGCAACACGACCAGTTCCGCCTGCTGTTGCTCCGCCCGGTCCATCGCACGATCGAAATA
Organism: Gammaproteobacteria bacterium; assembly: GCA_020445405.1. GTDB lineage: Bacteria > Pseudomonadota > Gammaproteobacteria > Chromatiales > Chromatiaceae > HKST-UBA178. The sequence continues at coordinate 3,471 of JAGRGQ010000001.1, forward strand.
ATCGGCCGTCGCCGGGCCAATGCCACCGGAGATATCCAGCAGGTAGCCCCTGTTTCCGTTCTCTCCGGCCGGCGCGGCAGCGGCCCCGTAGAGTAACAGCGCCGTCAGCGCCCATCGTTTTAACGGCCATTTCATCTCTCCGATCCTCCGCACATCCTCTGATCTAAGTCTAGACGTTCAACACCGGTTCTGAATGCCCGGCCGGCTCCGATGCATGCTCCAATTTCCTTCCTGGAAAGCGCCACACGGCGGATACTCCTGATACGGGAATGGCGCCGGCGGCAACGCTGAAGAAGCCTGGAAAATTCCCGGGACTCGGTTACTATGATCTGCCCAATGACCTCTTTTTGAAACCGGGTGAACAATCGGAACATGTCGAAAACAAGAAGAAGCCTCAGCGATACAGCACGACAAATGATGAGCGGTGTGGTGCAGATTCATGTCGAAGGCAATATCGAAGAGGATATTCAGTCGGTGATGAATCCTGCGATCAGAATACCCGGTCTCTGGACAGGTTCAGGTTTTTTTGTCAAATACGACAAGCTCGAGGGCTATGTCGTCACCAATGCACACGTGGCAAGAAATGCCGAAAAAATCGAGATCAGCTCAATGCTCACGAGCGAAGAGAGATTCAATGCGGAAGTGGTTGGACTGGTGAAAAAACTGGAACCCGATGTCGCGCTGCTCAAACTTGCCGACGGAGAACTGCAACGCTTTAAAAAGCTGGCGATCAGGGATATCGAATATCTGGAACTCTGGGAGGGCACATCGCCGCCGCGCGGTGAGGAGATAAAAGCAATAGGTTATCCGATGGGAATGGTGGAGCCGAACATTACCGGTGGTGAAATCACCAACTTCGTATCCGGTTCAGAGTATACGACGGAAAGATTCGTAACCAATGCAGCCATCAACCCGGGTAATTCGGGCGGACCCAGCGTGAACCGGGACGGCAGGGTGGTGGGATTGAATACGGCCGTTGTCGTGGACGCTGAAAACATCGGCTTTATAACGCCGGCAGGTTTTGTGAAAATCATCATTGCGAATCTGCTGCAGCGGAATGAACCGCACTTTGCCGGGATCGGGGGTAAAATACAGAAAAATGCCGCCAATTTTAATGCCTTGTTAAAACAGTCAGAGCCAAAAGGCGTGATCGTCTCCAGCGTGGAACCGGGTGGATTTCTCGCAGCGGCGGGTATTCGCAAGCGTGATGTCATTCTTTCCGTCAACGGGGTTGCATTCGATCGGCATGGCATCGTTATCGGCAAGGAGGGCTACTTCAGGCATAAAAACATTTACGATGTGATGAAACTGATCCCCATTGGCGAAGAGGTTGAGATCGTTTTTCTCCGCGATGGAAAGAGAGATACCGCAAAGGCCAGGGCAACGCGCAACCCCGAAAAAGGGGTTGTATCCAGACCGATCATCGATGAGAGAAAGTATCTTGAAGTGTTTGGCATGATTGTTCAGGAGTTGAGCTTCGATATCATTGAGGCGATGCATCAGATAGATGCCAATACTCAGCTTGAAATGCTGAAATCCATCGATCAGGAGAAGCCGTCCCTGGTTGTCACGCACATTCACCAGGGCGGCCAGGCGGATGAAATGGAGTGGTCCGTCGGCGAGCTGATCGCGACCGCGAACGACAGGGAAATTCATACCCTGGATGAACTGAAAGGGATGCTGGCCAAGTATAAATACGGCACGCTGCTGCTGGAGTGCAGAACTGGCAGGATCGGGTATTTTCATGTTGAGTAGATGCGTCCAGTGCCCACGCGGACAGTTCCGGGCGGGTGCGACAATCGATTCGGAGAACGGCACGGCCAGGAACGTTTCCGTTTGACCGTAGCATGGCGGGATGTCGGAGGGAAAAGTATACGCATCCTGGATTTCGTGCTTCTGCTCCGTGCCATGGATGGGTCGCCCGTTCCAGACAAACGGTCCCAGACCGGCTCCCCGGTCCGAAAGACCTCCGGCTGCAGAATTACCCTTCCGGCGGTCGCTGCGGCTCTCGCCGGGAATATGTGCTATTTTTTACTGCAGGCGGGAGTGATACCTGCCGGATGATCGGAACACTTGAGCTGGAGCATCTCTGTTCTGCGTTCCCGCAAGCGATCTGCTCACGCAAATTGCGCGGCAGTGTTCCCCCAGATTACCGGGAATCCAGAGATGAGAGACGCCAGGGGCGTGGAGATTTGCAGCCTTTCCGATAAGGGGCAGGTGCGCCGGGAGAATCAGGACAACACCCTTGTCGATCCGGCAAATGCGCTGTTCATCCTGGCCGACGGCGCCGGCGGCGGACTTGGCGGAGGAACGGCCAGTCGTCTGACCGTCGACACCATGGGCGGCCGGGTGCAATCGCTACTGCGCGGCAGCAGGCGTTACCGGATATGGGACAGGCAGCCCAGGGCGTCCCGGTTGACTGAAATCCTTTCCACTGCGGCGCAGGCTGCCAATAGCGTGGTTGTCTCCGCAGCGTCGACCTCTTCCGAATTGACCGGAATGGCGTCGACGGTGGTCGCCGGAGTGATCGACGCGCAGCGGTGTATCGCGGTCACCGCCGGCGATTCGCGTATTTACCTCTTCCGCGGGGGCCGGCTGGCGCAGGTCTCCGAGGACCACAGCCTTGCCCGTCAGTTGATCGAGCGGGGCTTCATCTCAGAGGATGACAACAAGGCATCCAAATACCGGAATGTACTGACACGGGCTGTCGGCATGCAGGAGAACATAGAACTCTCCACGCACGATATAGCGCTGGAGAGCGGCGACATCGTGCTGGCCTGTTCCGATGGCTTGACGAATATGGTACCCGATGCAGCCATTGCTGCGGTTCTGTCAAAGGCGATCCCGCTGGAAGAGCAGGCAAGCGAGTTGATCCAGTCGGCCAATGAGGCTGGCGGCCTTGACAACATTTCGGTCATACTGATTAGATACCGCAGGCTTCCCACAATCCTTTCCCGGTTGCTGGGACAGTGAGTTGGGATTCCGCTGAGGAAACATAACCCATGCCGAAACTACACCTGATGGAAAACAAGAAAACGGTCTCTACATTCGATCTTGCCGAAGGCGAGATAGTGGTGGGACGGGACGCGGCGTGTGAGATCCATCTGGATGACGACGCAATAAGCCGCCGGCACGTACGCATTTTCACGTTGCTGGGCGATGCTTTTCTGGAGGACCTGGGCAGCAGCAACGGAACCTATGTGAACGGGCATCTCACCAGGAAAAGCGTTCTGAACGATGGTGACGTGATCCAGATAGGTCAGCGGGAACTGCTGTTCTCCCAACCCCCGGAGTCGGAACCCTCCCGGCAGAACGCCGACAACATGGACGCGACCATGATCATTCCTCCGGGCAACTTCGGCCCCGAAACCGTCGCGGCGAAGGAGAAGAACCGCACCCGGGAGGGTATTTCACCGGTGGCCTATTCGGCGCACGAAAAGGCGCAACCGGAAAGCAGGAGCAGGGCGCCGGCCGGGAAGCAGCGTTCCGGTGGTTTCTGGGGCTGGCTGCGGCGTCTTTTCCAATGACAGCGGCAGGGAAAACGAACAGCGGAGCCAGCGCTGCCGCTTATGCACCTGAAACAGGGTCGGGTGCCGGGTCAGGCAAGTTCTCCCTGACCGGTAAGCTCTCTCTGGCGGGGTAAATAAAGCCCGGCGGCAGGGGTCGGCCGACCGGTAATATTTGAAACAAGAGAAATATGGTGGAATCGCATACAGACATCACGCAGGATTTCGTTCAGCGGAAGTACCTGGTCGACAACGGTCCGGCGGACATACTGCTGCATCTGGATCGACTCTCCCACTTTCTCAACAAACACGACCTGATCAAGCACTTCAGTAAACCCGGGCAGATGGAGAAGGCATACTTCAGGGACGCGGATCCGCTAAACTCGGATTCCGCCTCCTGCGTTGTCGAGTATCCCAAGGCAAAGGTGGTGCGCAGAGCATCCATCCAGGTGATGCTCGATTCGCTGCTGCGCGAAGAGCATCTCTGTCCAATCCGGCTGGAACGAAGCGGCGCTGAATATGAACTGCTTCTGGCACCGTTGTCGGAGGAGAATCTTGCGGTATTGGACCAGTTCTATGTCGCGTTTCGAGTCGACATCGCCAAGGCTTACCGTGTCCGGCGCAATATATTGAACCTGCCTTTCAAGTCGGGCGATCTTCCCAGCTGTCTGGCCAAGATGTTTGTGGAGATGAATCTGGTATACGAGACCGGCATCGGCCGTGTGGATGGGATGAATGTGAGCGACGAGTCGTTCAATCCGGATGCGACCATCATCGGGCGCAGCGCTGAAGAGTTGATGCGGTTGTTCAAAAAAGAGAAAGAATGACAGAGAGCGCTTCGAGGAGCCGGTATGTACCGTTTGCGGCGTTTTGATTACATCTAGCATCACCCGGCGAAATCCGCACGATTTTCCGGGCGGGGGATTGGTCCCGCCCGATTCAACCACCCGGCAATTCCGGATTCTTCCCGCAAACCCCACGCTGAACAAAAGATGGAACCGGAAAAAACCAAAATAGGCAAATACGAAATCCTGTCGGTGCTGGGGAAGGGGGCGATGGGAACGATATACAAAGGTATCGATCCCGTTATTCAGCGCCACGTCGCGATCAAGACAATCAGTTCACATATTCCAAGCGCGGAGCAATCTGCGCTCAAAGAGCGTTTCATCCGGGAAGCGCAGGCGGCAGGGCGGCTGCAGCACATCAACATCGTAAGTATCTTCGAGTACGGAGAAGATGCGGACCAGGCCTTTATCGCGATGGAGTTTGTGGAGGGTGTAACCCTGACAGACAAGTTGCACGCCCGCGTTCAGTTCACGATCCCGGAAATCTGCAGCATCATGATAAAGGTGCTGAATGCGCTGGAATATGCCCACTCGATGGGCGTTGTGCACCGGGACATTAAGCCGGGTAACATCATATTGACCGAAAGCGGTGAGGTAAAAGTCACCGATTTCGGTATCGCCCGGCTTGAGTCATCGACAATGACCCAGATCGGGACTGTTCTGGGAACACCGGGGTATATGTCCCCCGAGCAGCTGGTGGGGGAGAATGTCGATAATCGTTCGGATATTTTTTCCGCCGGGGCGATGCTGTATGAGTTGCTGACAGGTGAAAAAGCCTACAGCGGTACGACTTTTACATCGGTGATGTACAAAATACTGAATACCGATCCCATACCGCCGGCGAGTATCTGTCCTACAGTACCTGAAGCGTTCGATGAGATCATCCGCAAAGCCCTGGAGAAAAAGCCAGAAAACCGCTATCAGAGCGCCGCTGCATTCGCGGCGGCGATCGCAGCTGTTGCGGAGGCCCGGTCCGGTGTCCGCGACGTAGACCATGCGGCAGCGACGTTGCATGACGTCCCCCGCGCCGCACCCACCCCCGCTGTTGCAAAGCCACAGCCTGCGCCTGAAGGAGACCGGACCCGATACCTTCAGGAGAGCGCAGATACAACCCGTATCATGCATCCGAAAACCAGCCGCGGTGGCAGGAGAGCTCTCTATACGGCTGCAGCGGTACTGATTTCAGGTATCGCCGTCGTGGCGGGTTGGCCGCTGCTGCAGGAGATCATCGGACGGCGGCAGAGCCCGGTGGCGGTGCCGAAGCCCGCCCCGGGTGTGGTGGAGTCCGGCACGGCACAGCGCGATCCGGATGCGCGGGTTGCAGATACCACAACCGGATCCGTCCAGCGCGACACCGGCCAATCCACTGCCGGCCGTTATACACCGGGGCAACAACTGAAAGAGTGCGATGCCTGTCCGGCGCTGGTGGTCATTCCTCCCGGCAGCTATATGCAGGGCTCACCTGAATCTGAGGCCGATCGTCAGCCCAACGAGGGACCGCAGCACCTTACCCGCATCGACTATACACTGGCGGTGGGGAGATACGAGGTCACGCGCGGGGAGTACCGGCAGTTTGCAGCGGAGAGCGGTCATTCGTCCCAAGGCTGCAGTATCTACCAGGACAAATGGGTTGAAAGTGAGGATAGCGGCTGGCAGAACCCCGGCTATGAACAGACCGACACACATCCGGCCACCTGCATCTCCTGGAATGATGCCACGGCTTATGTCAAGTGGCTCTCGGACAAGACACATCATCACTACCGACTATTGTCCTCGTCTGAGTGGGAATACATCGCCAAGGCGGGTTCCGCGGCAATCGGCCAATGGGGAGGCGATGCCGGTCAGGCATGCCAGTTCGCGAATATCGCGGATACATCCGCGGAGAAGCGATATAACGGCTGGACGGTGCATGGCTGCAATGACGGGTTTGTCTATACCGCGCCGGCCGGATCGTTCAAACCAAATGGCTTTTCAGTCTACGATATGTTGGGCAATGTCTTCGAGTGGGTGGAGGATTGCTGGAAAGATGATTACCAAGGGGTGCCTGCCGATGGCGCGCCGTGGACCGCGGCCGGCTGCAGCGAGCGCGGTTTACGCGGCGGTTCCTGGTTCAGCATGCCAGCCTATGTACGGCCGGCATTTCGCAATCGCTTCACGCCTGAGCATCGCAGCAGCACCTTCGGTTTTCGGGTCGTCCGGCTACTGGATTGATGCACTCTCCGGGCAGATTGTTTTTCCGGCATTTCCCCGTCCGGCCGGAACATGCCCGGGGGATTTGATTAACGCAACAGATTAGGGAGGAGAGGATCATGAGGGGTTTGAAATTGGCGGTTCTGCTGCCGTTGTCGGCGCTGCTCGCCGTTGGGTGTTCGGTCAAAGCTCCCACCATTGCGCATACCCATATAGGCCATGCCATAACCGGCTGGCGCACCACACCCGGTCAGCAGGGACTTCTGGTGGTCGCTGAAAACAAGGCGGTGGAGGCGCTGGAGCATGCACAGCGCGCCGCGCTGTATGGCAGTGACACCGATGCCGTCAAGGCCGAGGTTTCCAATGCGCTTATAGCCATAAATCCTCAGGGAACCGGCGCCAAATCGATTCAGGCCGAACCGCCCTTTGGACTGCAGCAGGCACTGGTAGGCGCCGTGGATCACATCACCTTCGCAGCGAATTCGGAGGACGCCACGCAGAATGTCCGGGCCTTTGCGGAAGAGTTTGCCGCTAACAGCTCAGCGGTGGTTGAGCGCTGCAACCTGATTGAATTACTGGGTAAGGATATTCAGGCCTCCTCCTCGGCGGAAGAGGTGGAAATACTGACTCGGGAGTTGTCGGCGCTGGCGGAGGCCAACCTGAACGGAATCGATGCTGACGGGGACGGCATTACCGGCAACACACCCGAAGAACAGGGGGTTCGGCAGCTGCGTGCGGCACTCGATGCAGTGCTGGAACGGGAAGAGCCGCCCTATACCACGGTTAGCCAGTGGTATCTGTTCAATCTGATCAGATTGCCCACGGGCGAGTGGCGGTTCGAGGCTCCGCCCGCCGATACCGGCGGTGGCGGTGGCGGCGGATACTGATTGACGGGCATGCCGTCCATGCTGGAATCCTGCTTCACATTCAGGCGGATTGGCGCTGTCATACCGCTGCTGATCCTCAGCTTTTTTCATGCCACAGGCGCTGCTGCCGCAGCCTGCCTCGTTCCCGTGGCGCCAACGGATCTCTCCGCCTGCGAACAGGAATTGCAACAGAATCCGCGCGATATCCGGCTGCGCAGGGCGTTGACCGAGGCACTGATCGGGCTCGGAAAGCGCCGGGAGGCGATCAAGCTACTGGAAGCGGGACTGAAGCTCCACCCGGAAGATGAACAGATGCAGGAGATGCTGAAACTTCAGCGAAGCTTTCTGGAAGAGAAGGCATGGGCGGAGAAGCAGCGCCTCAGTCGTGAAGAGAGTGTAACGGAAAAATCGGATCCCAGGATCAGGCTCAATGTCATCCGCTGCACGAAACTGAAAGGAGAAGCGGCACTGGAGGCCTGCGATGAGGGGTTGGCCGCACTCCCGGGGGATGTGGATCTCGTTCTGGGAAAAGCCGAAGCACTGCTGGATATGAATCGGATCGTTGAAGCCATCCTGTTGCTCAGAGAGGCCAGAGCGTCGCATGCTTCGAATACGCAGTTTGCGGAAATGGTGGGACGGGCGGAGGCGAAACGCAAACTCCTGTCCGGGCAGTGTTTCACGCGGCGCGGGGCAGAGGCGCTGAAAGCGTGCGATATCGCACTGCTGAAGGGTGCGGCTGACGAACTTCGGATTCAACGGCGGCGCGCCGACCTGCTGTTTGAACAAAACCGCGCCGCAGAAGCGTTGGCAGCGCACAAGGCGGCCAGAAGACTGAAATCCGCAAAAACCGGCGCCGATGATGGAGAGGTTGAAGAATCGGCGGTGCGGGAGAGGAGCGCGGAGGCTGCAGCGGCACCACCCAAGGTGGCCGTGGCGGAGCCAACGCCCGCAAAGCCCGCGGAAACGGTGTCCGAAGCCGAATCGCGCATCGATGGCGGGCAGGCGAAACGTGGCGCGAATGCGGCGGCGCCGTCACCGGTCACCGCACAGGTGACGCGTTACAGCAACGCACCATTGCGACCGGGAATTACCTACTAGGGCCTGTAAACACGATGCGAATACCCAGCGTTGGCACGCAAATGAGCCCGGTCGACCGAACGAGGTGCGCGGCAGGAAATGGCCTGCGTCGATGGGTATCCGCATCCAACAGGCCCCGGAGAAGACCGCGGGTCAAGGGCAATCGCGGCTGAACGGAATTTGGGTGACGGGAATCGAATCCGCGCCCGGGCAGCCGGCCTGCTTCAGTTTCTGAATGATCTCCTGTTGCTCCGTGGCCAGACGGTAGAGCTGGCAGGCCAGCTCCTTCTGTCCGGCATATTGCCGTGCCAGAGATTGTGTCCGGTTACCGTTGCGCGTCAGCTCTTCCGTCAGATTACGGCACAAAGCGCCATCGGCATCCGCGCCGGTGCCGCGCTCGTCAACCGCCGCCCAGGTCCAGGCGGGCAGGTCCCCGTCATCCGGCCGGCTGGGCACTCTGCCGCCGCCACTCTCTCCCTTGTCGGCCGACCTGGACGACGCCGTTGCCTCTTCATCCCCGGCATCTTCCGGCGCCGGCACCGGAGCGGTCGTCTCCCGGACCGCCTGAACGACCGACCTGGCGTTTTCACCGGCGGCTTGCATTTTCGCCGGTGCGGCTGTCGTGTGATCACTCTCCCGATAGCAGCTGTTATTCGACCGACAGTCATTCACTGCCTCCTCCGGCGGCGATGGGGGATTTCTCCCCGCGGTTGCCGGCTCTGCCGTCTGCTCGGGCGCCGGTTCGGCGCACTGCTTCAGCGCGCTGTTCAGTTCGTCCAGCTTGGCTTTGGCCAGCACATGGGCGTGATTTGAAAGGCGCTGCTGCAGCGCCCGCATATCCTGCTCGCGACAGCTGCCGATCGCTGCATCCGCCTGCTGCAGAATCTGCCTTAGCTGCGAAATCCTGTTCTGCCCGGTGCTGATGGTCCGGTGCAGCTCCGGGCAGACGCCGGGTGTGATCCCGTGCAGATTTTCCGCCGCTCTGTGCTGAAGATCGGCCGCCGCCGCCAGGTCTCCTGCAAGATACGCTTTTTCCGCCGCGTCATTGTGATATCCGGCACTGCGCACTGCAGAGACCATGCCGTCGAGAGCGGCAATGGCCCTGCGTAAAGCACCGTGCTGTTGACCGGTCAGCGCCTGCGCCAATGCCTCGGCCTTGTCCGCATCGCAGGCGTTGAGCGCATTGTCCACGCGGGCAAGCTGGTCGCGCAATCGGCCGATTCTTTCCCTCTGCCGGTCTACGCCGGCGGTCAGGTCCGGACAGCGTTGGAGATCGACTTTATCCAGCTGTGCCTCGGCCTGTTCCAGTTTGCCGGCAAGAAATGCCTGCCTGGAGCGATCCAGGGGTTCAGCCGCGGCAATCGCACTCTCCAGCGCGCCGGCGCTTGCGCGCAGAAGCTTGTGCGTCTGTCCGGCAAGTCGCCTCAGAAGCTCCAGAGCGGATTTTCGATCGCATGCGCGTACCACCCGATCGACACGCGTCAGAACAGTCCGCAATCGCCCGATCTTCGATAATCGCCGGGCGATATCGGCGCGGCGCATCTCGCACTGCGTCACACTGGCCTGCGAGAGAAGTTTCTCAGCCTCCGCCAGTTCCCCGTTGAGATAGGCCGATCCGGCAATGGAGAAGGCCCGGTCGGCTTCTATTTCACGTCTCAGTTCCGCCAGCAGCCGGAGTGCTGTCGCAGGCGGATCTTCCAACGAGACCAGTTCCCCGACGGCGCTCTCCATAGCGGAAAAGTCGCACCGCTCGAGCACACTTTTTGCCCGCTCAAACAGACCATCCAGCTCGACATGCGGCCTGTATGTCCAGTAGCGGACGGTAGCACCCGGCCTGACGCCGCTATCTGCGGCCGGCTCCTGTCGCTCCACCTTCGCGGTGAGATCCTGTTGCGGCGCATCACTGCCCGGCAGGGAACTGCCGTTGAGCCCGATCTGTGCGAGCAGCGCTGCGACCTCGGCCTCCGCCATCCCCTGCAGATCGGGCATGCGCAGCTCCCGGACGTCGCTGTCGCCCGTTCCGCTCAGGGTTTTCGAACATGCCTCACCCGACGCGACAAGTTGACGAATAGCGACCAGTTCAGATTCGGTTTTGGCGTACTCCGCCTGTGCCCGCTGGTAGGCTTCGCTGTCAAAATGCGGCAGTTCGAACCCGACATTATGCAGGTAATCGACGATTTCCGGCTGCAGTCTGCTCCAACCGTCAGACAGCGTCTGCACCTCTTTGCTCAGCAGAACCCGCTGCTCGCCGGAAACCGCCGTCTTCTGAATACCGCTATTGATTCGCTCGAACAGTGCCAGCTGCCCCTCAGAATTGCCGCGCTGCACCCTTACCCCGCCGGCACCTGCCGCGGCTTTCCCTTTCAGCGCCCCGGTGCTCGTTGCGACAAGTTCGGTGACGAACTCAAGGGTCTGCTGCGCTTCCCGTTTGACAGCGTCGAGTTCCGCGTCTAAATCCGCGATCAGGTCGATTTTCGATCGGGCCGACTCCAGCATCGTCTCCAGGTTCTGACGGCGTATTTCCAGGGTGGCGGGATTCAGCTCCTCCAGTTCCCGCAGGCTGTCGGCAAAGCGCTGATACCTGCGGAAGTCCGACTTGGCTTTCGCAAAAGCCGCTTCTGCTTCCAGCGCGGTGATATCCAGCGCGTCCCAGCTGCGGCTACATGCCGCGAGATAGTCGGGGATCTCCGCCTCGCTCAGGCCGGCGCTGCTGTCGAGGCAGGCACAGACCTCCTCTTTTCCCCGCGTCAACCTAACCCGGGCGCCGGCCAGCACTACCTGGACAATTGAGATACTCCCCCTCCATGATTCCGGCGCGGAGGACTGTTCAACGATCTTCCCGGCCTTCTGTCGCACTGCCTCGAGATCGCCGCTCTGCTGCAGGACCTGTCTGATGGAATCCGACCTTTCTGAAATCTCCTTCAGCAGTTTTTGCACTGCTGCAGCGGCCTCCGGATATTCCCGGCCAATCTCTTCCGCTCTTGCAGCGCGTGATTTTAACCGTTCCCGCTGTGCGTCGAGCTGCTGCGCCTCGTCCGGGTTGATAGCGGGACGCTCGAATTTGACCCGGTGGATGAGCGGAACCGTCTCTTCGGGCAGCCTGCTGCGGGGATGGTAAACCGCCGCCCTGACCCGTCCGGCGCCGGCGATTCTGAAAGATTGTCCGGGCATGTATTCTGCCGCCCGGACGAGGGAACAGCTATGACGATAAGGAAAATTGTCGTGGCAGGCTCGCACCGGTGCTGTCGGGAGCAACAGTGTCGCAAGTGCCGCCAGGGAGATCAGTCCGTAGCGTCTCCTTGTCGTTGTTCCTGCCTGCACCCTATGCTCTCCGGCCCGCTCGAGATTGTGAGGGGTGTCGGGCAACGCACAAATGTGGCCGTTACCTCCCCTTTCTCCTGTAGTCAGGGATTCTTTCCTATACTAAGCCAAGTGGATGAATAATTCACAAATTCATTTGGACTTCATGAAGGGACGGTATTGCTGCCTGGAGCATCCAGAGGGGCGTATGCGATGGGTATGAACGGATACCGATTAAGCTAAGTCCGGTCCTGGTTTTCCCGGCGCCGGGCGGGATGCATTTTGATAAACCGGGGAGGGAGGCGCTTCCGGGGTGAATTTCGGGGAAGTTTTGACCTCGGTCAAAGCGATGGGATTATACCCGGGATAGCAGCGGCCTTCCCCTATACCCTATCAGGGCACAGCCCTCGGGCCTTCTGTCAGGCAAGCGGTGACAAATAAGAATACAGTCAAAACCGCTGCGGTGGCGCATGGAGAGCGTTGTCCCGCCAACTTCGGGCAGCTGGAAACAGACTGCGCGTGGTCCCGTATCGGTCGCTCAATCCTGTTTTTGCTGCTGCTTGTCTGCGCCTGTAGCCAGGCGGCGGGATCCGCCGGCGGACTGCTGTTCGGTCAGGTTTTCGAGGATCGGAACGGGCTGGCGCTAGCGGATGCGAAGGTCGAATTGTGGCACGGCAAGCGCTCTTCGTCCCCCCCGGCGGTTACCGCGCGGAGCGACGATTCAGGCAGATTTCAGATTTCCGTCACGCCCGGTCCGACAACCCTTCGCATCTCCGCCCAGGGATACAGCGAAGCATTCCGCACGCTGCTGTTTCCGGTCGGTAAGGCAAAACGGGTTGCGGATATCCGGCTCAGCAGGCGTACGCCAATCCCGCCGTTCGATTTTCGCATCGGCACGCGCCACCAGCTGCAGCCGGGCGAGGCTGAACTGCAGGTCCCGCCGGGCGCTTTCGGCGAACCGGTCGAGCTGTTCGTGACCGGGCTGACGCCGCAGGCCGTGGTCGCACCGCTGCCGCCGGGATGGCGTCCGCGCTGGACTTTTGAGGTGCAGGCAGACTCGCGCGCGCTCACTGCGCCGTTGCTGGTGCAGATGCGGCAGCCGCCCGAAAGCGGAACGCTGCTGGCCTCATTCGATATGGCTGCACAGCAGTGGCGGCGGCTGGAGCAGGGCAAGCCGACGGGCGCCGACGGCAGTACGCTGTTTCCGCTGCCCGGGCTGGGCACCGTTGCGCTGCTCACGGCGGACCCGGCACCCTTTGCACCCGCCATGCCGGAAGCCGGCAGCGTACTGCAGGGGGTGGAGGCCGCGGCAGTGCCGCCCTCCCTTGAGGCCGGTTTTACACCGCTGCCGGAAGCGCTGTTCCTGCGCGAGTCCGGCACGGTGGCGGTGCGGGTGACGCTGAATGCGGCAGACCGGCTCCCCAGCGGCACCCTCATCGGTGTCGAGCTGCGCGAATCCTACCATTTTCACGATGGGTCGGTGCTGTTGCCGGAGCCCCGCCTGTATGACCACCGTCTGTACCGCAGCGCGGGTCAGTTGTCGGGTGAGTTCATGGTTGCGCCAGATGCGATTGGACTGCCGGTGTCGCAGCTGAGCGACGGCGGCATCACGCTGCATGCACGCCATCCCGATGTGCTGAATGGAACGGTGCTGCTGGACAGCGCGGGAGGGCGGCTCTCCGCCGGTCTGTCCGCACTGGGGATAACCGTACCCGAAGGCGCTCTCGAGCACGCTCTGCCGGCGCGCATGTGGCTTACTCCGGAGCCGCCGGAATTGTCCGCGCTGACCTACGGGGTGATTGGCGGTTTCGTGCTCGATCTGGCGGGGGAGCATCTGCACAAACCGGCCAGCCTCGATCTCTCCGCACCGCTGCAGTTGCCGAAAGGGAAAGAGCTGCTGTTGTTCAGGACGGTTCAGGCGCTGCAGCGAAGCTACTATCAACTGGTCGCCATGCCGCTGTCGCCGGAGCGGGAAAAGGCATGGGGACTCCCGGGAATAACCGAAGGCGGGCAGTACCACCTGCTGCGCATCGACAGCCCGGTCGGGTTTGCGCGCATTGGCCTGAGCGGTGCGGCAATCCGCGGTGGCGGCGTATTGGTAAACGCACTGAACACCCGTCTCGCCGGGGTTGCGGATGCTGCCGCAGGCGGGGTCGTCATGCCTCTGCCATTGGGCGATCATCGGCTGGCGGCGCGCCAGCCGGACACCGGGCTGCGCGGTGAATCCCCGCTGCGGGTGCGCGCGGAGGCGCAACTCCAGTCCGTCGATATCGCGCTCAAACAGCATCCATTGGCGGTAGTGAAGCTATCTCCCGCAGAGGGTGAGAAGCAGGTCGGAACCGGCGCCGCAATCGCGATTGATCTCTCCGAGCGGCTGGATGCCGCCAGCGTCGATTCCGCGTCGGTAAGACTGTACCGGGGTGACGAACGGGTTGACGGCAGCGTTGAACTGCAGTCGGACGGGCAGTCGCTGCTGTTTCGCCCTGCCAGGCTCCTCAGCGAGAACAGTCTGCACCGGATTGAGATAGCCGCCGGATTGAGAGACCGGTTTGGCAATCCGCTGGCGGGCAACCAGCCGGACGGCCGCTACAGCAGCCGCTTTACCACCCGGGACAACACGCCGCCCGAACCGCCTGAAGCCGGAAAGATCATTGCCGGGACCCCGGATGAGAAAGGGATCGCGGTGATCTCCGGAACGCAGGGCAGCGTCGAAGCGGGCGTGCTGGTTACGGTTCGAAACCGGACGACCGGAGTACTGGCCAGCACCCAGGCCGGCGAGGACGGCGGTTTCTCGCTGGCGATTGCGGCAGGATTGATCGACAACCTGGAGCTGGTGCTGCTGGACGAAGGCGGCAATGAACGGATTCTGGATATCGGCCGTGTCACGCCACCGCCCGGCACCGCGGTGCTGAACGCAACCGGGGGGGAGATTCAGGGCGAGAAGGGGACGGTTGCGGTGATTCCCAAAGGTCTGGTGGGGCCAGATACCATCGTCAGGGCGGAGCCACTGGATACGCGCGGTATGGTCAACCCCTTCTCCCGGGAACTGCCGGGCTTTATCGCCGGTGCGATGAAGTTCGATGTCAGCGGTTTCGAGGTCGCGGATCTGCTGGAGCTGGAGCTCTCCATCGACGGCTATCCCAATTTTACCACCCGCGATCGCGTGCCGTTGTTCCGTATCGAGCGCGAACTCAGGCTGCCCGACGAACTGAAACCTGGCAGCCGGCTGACGCTGCGGCTGAAGGCGCTGGATCAGGCGCGCCAGCGGGCCGAAATCAGTGCCGAGATCGAAATTGTGGAGAAGGTGACGGATGCGGGCAGCCGGATCGAGCAATTCGACGGCGCGCCGAGTCTGCAGATGGTGCTGCCGCAGCAGGCAAGCCCGGGGCAAACCATCAAAGTCTCCGCCCGGGGAGATCCGCCCAATATCAAATTCCGATTTCCGGCCAGCCCGATACTCACCGGCGAGGAGCAGTTTCTGCTGTTCGCGGTGCGCGAGGTCAACGGCAAGCCGTTCTGGGATCTGGCGGATCGTGCCGAGTTGAAGACGCTGGAGGACGGTTCGCGCGTAATCCAGACCACCTCGCCACCTTACCGGGGCATACGCAAGGATACCAGCCAGCTGGTAATGGCCGTGTTTGCGTCCAGTTCGCTGGCGTTCGTCCAGGCGGTGAACGGGATAACCGGAGGCGCTCACCAGGTCACTCAGCGCATCCATCAGGGTGTCACCGATCTGGATGGGGCCCGCGGGGTCGGTGGAGACACCGCCAACGCCGTGGCCGACAGCCTGAAGGGTTTCGAAGGTCTGCACGCGCTGGGTACCAGCCTGCAGAGCCTTACCTCCTGGCCGGACAGAAATCCGCACGAATTTTCCGTCATTCCCGTGCGCGCGGGTATGCCCACCACGATCAGCGTGATCCGGGAGGATACCAACACCCGGATGTATGCAATGGATGTGCCGGCGATGCCGCCGGGGAGTTTTTCGGAAGTGCTGGTACTGGGCGAGGACGACAACGACCTCCAGGTGACCGGCGTCACCTCGCCGGCGAATCACGCGGTGCCGCTGGACGCGACGCTGGCGCTGAGCTTCTCCCACCTGATCGAACCCGGATCGGTCAATGAGAACTCGCTGCGGATTCTGGACGCGAAGGGCAATTCGATCCCGGCCAGAAGGGATACCAATCTGAACCGGGACGAGAGTGCCTATATAGCCACCATCACGCCGGAACACCCGCTCGACGCCAATGCCGTTTACACGCTGGTCGCCACCGGAGCGATCAAGCGGGCGGGCCAGGATCTGCAGCAGGGCGAGGGGTTGAAGGAGGATTTCAAGTTCCGCTTCACCACCGGCGGCGGTCTGGAACTGGCTGGCAAGGCCGAGTTGCCATGGGCCAAGAGTTTTGACGTTGCGGACGATCTGCTGCTGGTCTCCCAGCGCGAAGCGAGTCAGGGCGTCAACAGCTTCGTGACCGTCGATGCCGCCAACGCGGGCAAGCCGCGGGTACTGAAAACAACGCCGCTGAGTCTTGACAGATACGGTCCCATCTGGTCGGTGAGACTGATGCCGGACGTGGATTTTGTGGGGCGCAGGGAGCAGCCGGTGAAGGGGGATCTGGCGCTGGTATCGGCGGGCAATTCGGGTACATTCAGCAGTATTCAGATCTACGATGTCAGCAACCCCGCGACGCCCGGCTTCCGCTCCAACAACCTGGTTTCGCTGCCGCTCGATGTGGTGCAGGAGAGCGCCAGGCTGCTGGTGCTGCCGACACTCTCCAACAGCATGCAGACGGGCAGCCTGGCGCTGACCGATCCCAACGCGGCGGCCCGCTCCGCCCGCGGCTTTATCGGCGGTATGGCGCTGGACTGGGAGGTCCGGGACGCCTTTACCGCGAATATCGACGGCATTCCCAAGACCACCGCCTATCCTTGGAAGGTGGTAACCGACAATCACAGTACCCTCTATTTCATCAATGTCGGCATCGGCCTGATGACCATCGACCTGACCAAGGCGATTCCCCAGGGGTCGCCGGTAACCCGCGGGGAGCGTTTCGGGCCCTCCTACATACCGCGCGACAAGGCCGGTGCTATCGTGGTCAGGGACGACGGCAAGCTGCAGATCAGGAGCAGCCAGTTCAGCATCACCCGCCCGAGCCATATGGAGAGGGTCGGGGAGCGGGTCGACGTGGTCGGAACCATCAGCGACAACAGCATTGCCGAAATACGCATCAACGGATTCCGGGCGGATATATCGGCACCGGCCGGTGGCCGGGCGTTGACCTTCGAAGTGAAGGATCTGCCGCTGAAGGAGGGGGTCAACGAGCTGCGCGCCACCGCTTTTGCCGGCAACGGAAGCGAACTCGACAGCATCACCCAATGGGTGCTTCGGGACTACTCGGAAAATCCGCTGGCGGGACCCGGCAGCGTCACGCTCGGCCTGCCGCCCTTATCGGTGGTGAAAAGCGCGGCGATCGCGGTGGGCGCCGGGGTGAAAAACGCCGGGCAGTTCGATGAGCTGTGGATCAACGGCCGGATTGTCGCCCATTGCGGCAGCACCGCAAAACAGATGCGGCGCACACAGAGGGACCGCACGGCCAGCGCCGGCAGCGTGTGCGAGGGCAGTGCCGAGATCGCGCTGCACCCCGGCGTCAATTCGGTGGTTGCGACCGCGATCAATCTGGACGAAGAGTTCCCCGAACCCTACAGCGCCGCCGACCTCTGGGTCGAGGAGGGGTTGGTGCTGGCGGTAAAGGACGATCTGGATATCTTCGACAGCTCTGGGCTGGTCCGCATCAGACACCTGCCCATAGGCACCGACGAACAACCGGGAAAGGCGGTACGCGTGTCGGTGGCCAGAGGCGTGACGGTCGATCTGGACGACGACGGTAAAAGCGGACAGCAGGAGAACGAGGACGGCGACGAGATCACACTGTTCGACGAATCCAGGAATCTGGCGCTGCTCGGCGAGGTGGCGGGCAAGCGTCTCACCTTCGTCGATATCACTGAGCCGCACAAGGCGAAAGTGCTGGGACGTATGCCGAGCGAACATGCGATCTACAGCGCCGCCGCCGTTCCCGATGAAGGCATTGCCTACGTGGCCGCGGACGGCGCGCTGTTGACGGTCGATCTGACCCGGGCGCACCATGACGGCCTGCTGGATCTGAACGGTGATGGCAGCGACGATCGCATACTCAACAGCCTGCCGATCAAGGGCGGGGGCGCGCAGGATGTCCGGGTGAATGCCGAAAAGGGCCTGGTCTACGTGCTGCAGCGCGACCTCGGGGTGCTCATATTTCGCCGTTCCAGCGCCTGCAGCCGAGACTACGGCGTCGATATCACCCAGATTCCGGAGCGGCGGGAAGTACGCTTCGCCACCCAGGATCTGGAACGCACCCGTCTGCTGAAAGGATTGCTGGAGGGGATGAAATCCGCTCAGTGCGCCGGCCAGGGTTTCGAACTGAACAAGAATGCCGCGCTGCTCTCACAGGGGAGCAGCGCCTGTATCTGGGCCGACGATGCACAGTGCTCCACCGCCTACCAGCCCGGTCTGAGCGACTATGACTTCGAGTTCATCGTGCCCTATCAGCGCATCACCGAAGCCAAGGCCTGCGCCATTGCGATGGAGGATGCGATCCATGATCAGCCGGGTCTGGAGAGCGCCGATGTGAGCGTGTTCCCGGTCAGGGACATCGCACTGGAGACCGCCTACCGCGACGTGCAGCCGGTTACCGGAGACAGCTGCGGCGGTGGCGACGATATCTACGGCGACCTCTGTCTGGGACGCAACGGCAACATCCTCAAATGGATCCTGGAAGGCGAGTGGGTGCAAAGCGAAGATGAGATTTATAACAACCACTACGATCTCGACCAGGTGCTGGAGAGGCTGAAGCAGCCGCTTCACCCGCCGATCGGCGACGACACGGACAGATACAGCGAACGGGTCGATCCCAGAAGCGGCAAGCGTGTTGCGATACTCAAAGCCGGTGCGGAGAGCGAGCCCACCCACGTGCCGCGCCTCGAAGGCCGGGAGTGGGCCTGCCTGGAGGATTTCGCCCTCAACCAGTCCGCAGCACGCATCCGCATAAAAGGGGTGGGACTGGGGGATGTGCCGGTGCAGTCGCCGGTCTATTCGAAAAAGCTGCACAAGGTGGCCAAGGCCGGTATGCGCACGCTGTATGGACTGCTGCTCAGTTCGCCGACGGGGAACAGGCATATGCTGGACAGCTCACGCGCCGAGTATCAGGGCGAGAAGGGGTGCCTGACCCGGGTCGACAAGCCGGAACAGGCGGATAAAATCGAGCAGTTCGGTTTCAAGCGCTGCGAGAGCTTCACCGAATATATCGCCTCCCGCGCGCTGCTCAGCGTCAAGTTGAAGCTGACGGACCAGGAGGGCAGGCCGCTGTTGACCGAGCAGCAGGCGCTGCTGGGTTACCGCATGTTCCGCCACAAGGCGGACGTGGGACCGCAGATCGACAACGAGGAAGCGGCCAATCAGTTCATTATCGATGTACTGAAGTTTATCGATGAGGTCTCCGCTCACGAGGGCGTTAAGGATGCGTACAAGCGTACCGTGGACGGCTTCAGCGACGGCAGCGAGCGCAAGCGGAGGCTGCAGCTCTGCAACGAGCAGTACCTGCCGCGGTATAAGCCGGAACTGGGTGCCGGCGATCTCAGACTGAAGGTGCCGGCCAGGCTGTACAACAGCAGCTACGTCACCGGCCGTTCGGTCAACCTTGCCCTATATCATAATGACCTGGAGCAGGCGCGGGTGAGCTGCGACCTGCAGCCCGGCGAGAGCCACTTTCTCGACAAGAAGGGCAAGCTGCCGAAAAACTGCATCGATCTCGATCTGCGGCTGCAGCAAGTGCTGGATCCGGACGAGGAGAAGGCGCTGAAAAAGCAGCCGCTGTTCGAGATAGAACCGAAACTGACCGGTATCCACCGGGTTCAGTTTGTCGCGGATCCGGAGGAGCGCTACTCCGAATACGACAAGGGCAACAACTACGACGGCTTCTACTACTACCTGATCGGCAGCAACAGCAGCGCGACTCCCCCGCAAACGACGGCAGTCAGGCCGCCTCCGCCCAAGGCGCTGCCCGATCCACCGGCGTCCGCGGCCTGCCTGATCGGGCAGCGCGCGCCGCCCAGCCCGCGCCTGCAGCTGATTGCGCTGGCCGACAAGCAGTACGAGACCGCCGTGGCGCCCGGCGGTGACGTGGCACTCAGCTGGATCGTGCGCAACACCGGCAATGAAGATATCACGGATATCGCCGTTCAGGACTCCAGAGTCGGCAGGATAAGTTTTCCGGATCTTGCAGCCGGTCAGGACGCGACCCTCGACAGACAGCTAAAGATAGAGAAAACGCGGGACAGGCCCATCATCGGCATCTCCACGGTGCGCGGCAGCGACCAGGAGAAAAACTCGGTGGGACCGGTCTCCTCGGTGGTCAAGATCAATGTCGTGGCGCCTCCCCGCGGAAATCCCGTCGTCAGGATCTACTCTCCGCCAAAACAGAAACCCCCTTTCGAAACCCAGGCGGACTCGATGCCGGTGTGGGGCTATGTGGAGAGTGACGAACCGCTTGACTGGGTCAGGGTCAATGACAAGCCGGTCAAAGTGCAGCAGGACGAGCCTGGTCTCTATCGGTTCGAAACCGAAACCAGCGACAAGTATGTTCCGGTTGCGAAAGAGAAGATAACCGCAATAGAGGTGGTTGCCCGGACCCGGGGTGAAAGTGAGGGCAGCGACCGGGTCGAAGTGGCATGGAAAGGGCCGGACAAGAAGCAACCGGGTCAGTCGGATACGCGCCTGCGGGTGATCAAACGGGTTAGAACCCAGGGCCTGGAGGGGTGGCACGAGCGGGTCAGGGCCAAACCCGGGGATCAGCTCGAATACCGTATTCTGATTGTCAACGACGGGCCCTCGGATCTGAGGCAGGTGACCGTCAGCGACCTGGATCTGATACAGCCATATATCGAAAACGACCGGGCGGTAAAGGATGCGGCCGGCAATCCCCTCTTTGTGCTGGAGCTGCCGCCGATGGCGCCGTTCGATCTGGCTGCCGGTGACGACACGCAGAGAGACCTGGTGTTTAAGTTGCCGGATGACGTGGGCGGCGGCCGGATCGCCAACCGTTTTTACGCCGCCGGCATCGATTCGGCAGACCTGCCGGTGGCGGGTAGCGATCAGGCGGAGGTACTGATCGATGCGCCGGCGGTCAAGGACGATCCCAAAGGGGGGCTGGCGCTGGATCCCGGTATCGTGTTGCTGCGCAAACCTTCCGGTGACGACAAAAAGCCGACCAGACCGGAGCACATCAGCGTGCAGCTCAAAGTGGCCCGCGTCGCCGACGGCGAAGATGTCACCGATTCCACCAAGACGCGATTCGAGGTCGCGGACCAGATTCTCAATCCATTGGCCGGCAGGGGCGGAAAAACCAATCCGCTGGTCAAGGTGCTGTGGGATAAGCTGAAAGGTTTTCTGAGCAAGAAAATCCAGCAGAAGCTGGACGAGAAAACCAAGGATAAGACCGGCGGCAAGGTCAGTTTCAAGGTGCCCGCCATGGCGCAACTGGAGTTTGCTGCGGACGGAAAGATGACCGCAAAGAGCGAAGGGATCAACATGATCCGGGCGGTCCATCAGGCGCCCGACGGTAGCGAAATATACTCGAACTATGCACTGGTGATCGTCGGCATCGGCTACGTGGAGAGCATCGACATTCAGCCGCGTTCATTCGCTTCGTTCGGTCCCCAGGCGGTGCAGTACCTGACCAATCTGCTGGCGCAGAAAATCAAGGGTGACGACGATTACAATCTGCTGGAACTCAATATTCCGATGTTTCTGGTCGCGCCGCAGAAGGAGGCCTGGGGCTGGAGCGACTATCTGACCAAGTGGGGACCCTATCTGGCCAACTGGCTGGGCAGCACCGGCTTCGCCGAGCTGACCTCGGTCAAACTGGATTTCCTGGGCGGCGCCATCAGCGGTGTCGATATCCTGGAAGCGGCGCGTTATCTGTTGAAGTTGATTCCACCGGTGACGGTTGTGGTGCCCACGCCGGTCGGTCCGGTCCCGGTGGCGGTGCCGGTAGGCTGGTTCCTGGCGCAACTGGTGGGCCCTACAGCCTCCCAGATGGTCGACTTCAAAGCCGAGGGCGGTGCGGTATCGGTCCGCTCCAGCTTCCCCAAGGGCTTTGTCAGCGCGCAAGCACCGGGACTGGGACGCGTAACCGGAACGCTGGATTTCAGCGCATCCGGATTCGGCCTGGCCAAAGACGATTTTCTGGTCTTTGTCGGACCGGAACTTCTCTCAACCGAACTGCGCCCGGTGAACGCGGCGGACTATCCGCGGCTGCCCAAAGGTTCACGCGAGGCGGAAATCATTGTAGCCGGACAACGCAAGGGAACCACCACGCTGGAACTGGAGCTGTGGGAAAAATCGAGCGGGAAGGAGAGAAAGGTAAACAGCACCAGCCTGAGCGTGGAAGTGGTTGACCCGCCGGCCAATCCAGCCGACGCCCTGCCTCCGATTCTGGTTGAACCGGCAAACAACAAGAAGGTGCTCGTTCCCCAGGGCGGACCGCGCAGGTTGCGGGTGAAGCTGCTGGAGACGGCGGCAGGCAGCGACCAAGAGATCCATGTGACGGAAGGAAACCGGCAGATCCTGGCTTGGGCGCGGGCAAGCGAAATGAAGATAACGCAAGGTGACAAGGGCAGGGTTCTCAGCTTCGCGCGCATCGGCCAACAGGAGAGGATAACGGCACCCGGCAAAGTGAAACCCGAAGAAAAACCCATCGGTATCGGCCTGCCCAACAACGCGGATCTGGTCAACTACGTCGGCGGAGGCCGCATGGATGCCTATCTTGCGTCGCTGCTGCCGGAATTGTCGCCGGAAACGATAAGCAAATACCGCGAGAAGGCGGTGCAGGCGGTGGTGCCGGGCTGCCCCTATGCGGGTGATATACCGTTGACCCTGTTGGCGGATACGCCAAGTGAGGGACTCGGCAACGTCTCGCTGGATGTAAAAATCAGTTTCACCGCGGGCAAGGACGACAAAGGCGCCGCCGAGTGCCAGCTGGTGTTGAAGAGCTATGCGCTCGGCTTTCCGGCACCCAATTTCTTCAATACTTACAAGTTCGATGCAACGCAGGGCAGTCATCTGCTGAGTGATCAGGGGGCACCCGATGCCACGGTTGCGCAGTTCGTGGACGAGAGGAACTTTTTGGAAAGGCTTGCGGATTACGCTTCATGGTTTTCAGTTATCAAAATAAAGCCATCCGATTTTTACCATGGACTCGAATTTGAAAAGGAGATCGCCGCGGCAAAACCTGGCAGGGTACATGCGGGAGTCGAGACCGGTGCGGCTATCTTTGGCGACGACCGCGCGGACAGCTACGCACCCTATGAAGGGATGGGCGGGCTGACGGTGCAGGTGGTGAAGTCGGACGAAGCCGGCAAACAACCGCCGCAATGCGAGGATCAGCTGTTGTGGACGCTGCTCGATCGACCTCTGGATATCCGGCTGCAGGGCGCTTCGCGTTCACGCGACGAAGCGGACGGCATGGCCAGACTTGATGTGAAAATCGTCGGCAAACCGGGCAGAGGCGAGCTTTCCGGCGGTACACGAAAAGACCGCGGTTCGTTCGAGTACAGGTATACCGCAACGCGCAGCGGTCTCGACAACTTCCTCTACAAAGTGGTGGAGGGCAAGCTGGAGAGCAGGCAGTGCAAGGTCAACGTGCTGGTGATCAAGCTGCCGGAAATCGGGCTGCCGGGCATCGATTTCGAGTTGCCGCCGCCGTTCTGCCTGCCCACCTACGTCAAAACAGAAAAGAACCAACCGGTGGACGTTACCCTGCTTGGTTTTACGCTGCGTTCGAAAATTCCGGGTCTGCCGTTTGCGGAACTCACCTTTGACGAGTTCAAGCCGGAGGGGGCCGTGCTGAAAGGACTGCTCGACTATTTCGGCTATGACCAGGAGCAGCCGCTCCCGTTCAAGGGCAGCGTCAAGGGATTCCCCAGGAAGTCGAAGATCGGAATCACGTCGGTCCGCTATGTCCCCGACAAGGACAGCTTCGGACTGGATATGTTTTTCTACAAGGTCGACGACGGCACCAGGGAGAGCCGCTACTGTCCGGTCGTGGTCGATGTGTTCGACACACCGGTGGACAGGAAACCCGAGGCGATCAACAAGTCTCACGACTGCAGCGCGCAGAACGGACCGGTCAAATCCCTGTTCGGCGGCATCGATCCGGAGGGGGCCAAACTGGATATAGAGGTGGCGCCCGCTGGTCAACCCGGTCATGGAAAGATTATCGAGATGGGACCGCTGCTGCACTCGCACAAGCATACCCGTCGCCAGTTCACCTATCTGCCGGACGAAGGCTTCAGCGGGCGGGACAACGTCATCTATCTGGTCACGGATCCAAGCAGAAACCGGGATGCGGGATACATAAGCTTTAACATTAATAAACCACCAGTTTGTACTGAAATTATTGATAAAATTGCAATCGATGAAGATGAGACCAGGGTGCTGCCCATCTTTATGGACGACGCGGATAACTGCGGCGACCGGCTGCAGCCCAAACTGCAGCGTTCGCCCACCAAGGGCGTTGTGACCGCGCTGGACAGGGACTCCATCTCCTACCGGTCGTTCAAGAATGTCACCGCGGGCGTGGACAGTTTCTCCTACGTCGCCTACGACGGACTCAATCGCTCAGAACCCTGCGCGGTTACGGTGACCATCCAGCCCAACGAAAAGCCGAAGGCGATCGGACGATCGCTGGTGGTACAGAAAAACTCGGGTCACAGCGATCCGCGCAACAGCATTACGCTGGCCGGGGATGACGATCCGCAGCAGCAGCTCACGTTCAGCTTTCCGGGGACCAGCAACCAGCGCGGAAGCGTGCATGCGGCGCAGCGGCTGTCGGCGCATGCGATGCTGGTCACCTATGCGCCCAGACGCGACTACGCCGGATTGGACGGGTTCAGGTTCCTCGCTGACGACGGCAAGAAGCGGTCGACACCGGCCACGATCAATATCCGGGTCAACGCGCCGCCGCTCGCCAGGCCCGATTTTGCCACCACCGACGAGGATGTGCCGGTGGTGATAGATGTACTGGCGAATGACGCAGATCCGGATGGCAAGCAGGTCAGGCTGGATCGCTTCGATGCCACCGCCTACGCCGCCGATTCGACCGCGGTGGCGGATATCATCCGTGCGGGTAACGCGCTGAAAGTGTCCCCGCGTCCCGGATACTTCGGCGAGTTCCAGTTCAAATATCAGATCAAAGACAGCGACGACGCCGAGGCTGAGCAGCCGGGCATCGTCACGGTGACCGTGGTCCACGTCAACCATCCGCCGCAGGCGAAGGACGACGCGGCAGACACCCGCGAGGATGAACCGGTTCGGATCGACGTGATGGCCAACGACAGCGATCCCGACAAGGACGATGAACTCTACATAGACCGGGTGACGCAGGCCGGGCACGGCCGGGTCGTCAACGAGAGCGGCAAGGTGCTCTATATACCCGAGGCGAACTGGTCGGGAGCGGATAGCTTTGGCTACACTATCCGCGACCAGGATGGCGAGGAGGCGGGCGCCCAGGTCAGCGTGACCGTGACACCGGTCAACGATCCGCCTTTCATTCCCGATCAGAAATATTTCCTCTGGTGCTGCAGGCAGGCCGCGTTGAAGGTGCTGAAAGACGCCGCCGATCCGGACAGTGCGATCAATCCGAAAAGTCTGAGCATCACCAGCGCGCCGCATAAGGGCAGCGCGGCGGTCAGGCCGGAGCAGGGGGATATCACCTATAAACCGGATCCCGTCTATCGCGGCAGGACGGCGTTGGAGGTAACCGTCAGCGACGTCGGGGGGGCCGTCTCCAAACCCGCGAAAATCACGCTGACCATCGGCTCGGTCGCCGGACTGATCAACGAGATCGTACCGTCGGAGTCGCGCATCGAATTGTACAATGCGCAGGCGGAGTCGCTCGATATCAAGGGTTGGACCATCGCCGGCTATACCATCGGCAGCCAACCCGGGCGGGAGTCGTACAGCCGCCTGCCCAAAGAGAGCGGCGTGGATCCCTCCACCCGCTTTCCCAGCGGTGCCCACCTGGTGCTGACGCTGCCGGGGGCAGATCTGCGCTTCGGCCGGATAGAACTGCGTGACGCGGGCGGCCGGCTGCGCGAGGCGCTGGCACCGGATGACACCTGCTACGAAGAGACCGGATCGGGCCGGCGCTCACTGGCAAGGCGCTGGGACGGCTTCGGCGCGAACAACGCCTGCCTCGAATTCCACTGGGTGAAAAAACCTACCCTGGGAGGGGCGAACTGATGCGCCTGCCCCGCCGCCTTCCCCTGGTCTTGCCAAAACGGCGCATGAAGCGGTTTTGCACCATGATTCTGGTGGGGTTGCTGGGGGCGGCGACCGTCGCGGATGCGGTACTGCAGCCAACCGCTATCCAAGCCGGTGCGGGCAGTTTCGGCTCAATCCGCATCCCGGTCTACGGTATGCAGCTGGAGCTGGATACGCGGCCGGATCTGGACGGGCTGCAGACGGGCATGACCGCGGTCAAGGATTTCCCGTCCGGGGTGATGACGGTGGTGGGACAGCCCGGCCTCGCTGTGCAGCCGGCGCTTCCCGCGGGCGCGGTGGTCAAGGCCGAAATCAGCGGGCCGGCGTACGGCGAGGAGTTGCATACCATCGAGGGGCCGCCGAACGGCCTGCTGGAGCTGCCCAATTTACAGGTCCCGGGCGATTACGTACTGCGCAACGTGCGTCTGGAAGACAGTCGCGGCAACATCATCCTGCGGCGCGCTCCGGGCAGAGAGCGCATTCGCATCAAAGTCATCAAAAAGCTGCTGGTAACCCAGGTCACCAGCCGTGCGCTGACGCTGGATGAGATCCAACAGAAGGGGATCGTAATCGATGAAAAGAACTTCAGCGCAGTCAACTTCACCGTCGGCCTGACCCTGGGGAGCGAGAAGGTGGAGATCGATATGCCCATCGCGATTCCCACCCCGCAGGCCGAGTTGACGCAGCTGCGTCCACCCGACCTGACCCGGCTGCCGTCGGTGCAGCAGGCGTTTGACCGGATCAATATCCCGAACTTCTCGCTCAGTGGATTTCAGATGCGGGTTCCCCCGGACCTGGAGGAGGGCAAGGGGATCGAACT
This sequence comes from Gammaproteobacteria bacterium, assembly GCA_020445405.1. Taxonomy (GTDB): domain Bacteria; phylum Pseudomonadota; class Gammaproteobacteria; order Chromatiales; family Chromatiaceae; genus HKST-UBA178. Next base: position 30,428 of record JAGRGQ010000001.1, read on the forward strand.
GCCGCCGATCAACGGGGTGATCGTGATACCCGGTAACATCGGATTCCTGAACCAGTTCTTCAGCGTGATACTGCAGGCGACCAACGTGGCTCCGGACGGATCGGAGCTGATTCTGCGCGAAGCCCGGGCAACTATCGCGCTGCCTTTGGGCAGAGACGGTATCAAAGCCAGCGGCGACGACCCGCTGCGGGTGGCGCAGACCCGCGATCACGGCATACAGGAGAGTCTGCCGCTGCTGGACGCGGACGGAGAGGCGAGCATCGCGCCGCAGGCGACCAACCAGGCCGAGTTCCTGGTGGAGGGGTTGAGCGAGGGAACGCACCGGGTCGACTTCGACATCAGCGGGGATCTCTATATCCCGCAGCTGGGGAAAACGCTGCCGATGACGGGCGAGGCGGGCGGGTTGGTGCAGGTGCGCAATCCCACCTTCAGTATCACGCTGGCGCATCCGGACGTGGTTCGCGAGGGAGAAGCCTACTCGATCTTCGCTACGGTCACCAACACCTCCTCCACGCCGGCGAATCTGTTTCAGCTGGGTCTGAATACGCGCAGCATGTCCGGCGCCCGCCTCGACGACGACGAGCAGGATCTGAAAAAGCTCGACTCTCTCGGACCGGGACAGGCGGAGAGTTTTGAGTTCAAACTGGTGGCGATGACCACCGGAGAGGTGACCGGCACCGTACTGCTTGCCGACGAGGGGATCAACGGCAGTTTCATCCTGACCACCGGCGTGGGCGATACCGGTATTCCGCTCTCTCCGGACACGCTGGTGCTGCCGAAGGAGGCGCGCTATCTGCCCGATCGGCCGGATCTGCTGTTTCAGGCGGTGCGGCTGCTGGGGCAGGCATACAGCGTCGCCACCGCGCCGGCGGGCACGCTGCCGCCCGAAATTCCGCGCATGCGCAAGAGCTTCGTGTTCGATCAGGCGGTGGGACTCGCCCGGGCCGGTCTGCGCACCCGCTTCGGTCAGACCGCGTTGGGCGCTGCCCGCGATATCGCGATGGACTACCTGGGCGGCGATATGCAGCGTCTGGATGCGCTCTATCCCGACGACGAAGCCGCGCGGGAACAGCGCCGGGCCGATCTGATCGCGTTCGATACGCTGCGCCGGCTGGCGGATGCCGGGCACGACTTCTCGCGGGTGATGGGAGAGATGCTGGCGGCGCAGATGACCGATCCGCACCAGCTCGACCGGCTGCAGCAGGAGTGGGCCGATGTCTACGCCTCGCGCCCGGCACATCTCTCGTTCGGTGTATCCAGCCGGGGCCCGCCGCCGGAGCTGCGTATCACAGACGCTTCGGGAAAGGCGCTGGGCCGTCTGCGCCCGGCCGATCCGGTCCGGCGCGAGTTGCCTTACGCGGGGCGGCTGCCGCTGTTTGCGCAGCAGGATCAATCCGCCGCCATGCTGCTGTTGACCGCGCCGGAATCGGACAGCTACGAGATGGCGTTCGGCAGCGACCCGACCAAGGCGCTGCGTGTCAGCCTGATTCTGCCCACCGCCGGGGGCATGGAGCAGATCCTGTTTCCGGAGACCGAGTTGGAAACCGCTGGCAGGGGCGTCGTCCGCTGGCGGCGCGACGGCGAAATCGAGCCCCGTCTGGAGCTGGATATGGACGGGGATGGCCGGCCGGAGCTGACGCTGGAGCCGGAGGTCCGCTCAGCCATTGCCGACCGCGGACCGAAACTGCTGGGCGTCAAGCAGTGGTCGAAGGGGGCGCGGCCCAGCATCAAGCCCGATTTTGAACACGGCGATCCGCTGGGCCGCATGCTGGGTCTGCTCTATGACGAGCCGGTGGAGGCCGGGAGCGCGACCGATCCGGCGCGCTACCTGATTCCGGAAAACCACGTGACCCAGATAGCGATGCAGCCCGACCGCCGTCTGCTGTTCATGGTGCTGGAGAAACCTGTCGGTCCCTTCGTCGCGCGCGAACTGACGGTCAGCGGTGTCGCCGATCTCAACGGGAATCGGCTGGAGGATGGCGTCAGGATTATCGCGCCCGACCCGGCGCGCGGCATCGGCGGGCGCTTCCGGGGTCAGGTGGTGCACGCGGACGGCAGGCCGGTCCCCTATGCCAGCGTCAAGTACATTCAACCCATCGAGAAGCAGGCGCTGCTGAGCGGCGGCTGCATGGGCTCTTCGGAGGTCCGCGATGCGGTCATCACCAGCTATGATGCGGACCGCGAGGGTCGCTTCAGCATCGACTACGTGCTGCAGGCGGACTTCCCTCCGGATTGCCCGGACAACGTGGATATCTGGCTGAACGAGCACAGCCCGCCGGGCACCCAGAACTTCAAGCTGGAAGCCACCGACCCGGAGACCGGCGAAATAGGCAAGCTGTCCACCCGGATCCATTTCGACGGACAGAGCATGGGCCTGAAAGTGGTCATCCGCGGCTATGGAACGATCAAGGGCAGGGCGGTGGACGAGGAGGGTAATCCGGTACGCGGCGGCGATCCCGGAACAAGCGAAGCACTCTGGATCCGGGCGCGCAACATCAGCACGGGCGAGTGGTTCAGCAGCTGGGTCGACGGCGACGGAAACTACTCGTTTCCAAGGGAGTTCACCGCGGCTGACGCCAAGGTCACCGAGGTCCCGCGGATGCCCACCGGCAACGTGATTCTGCAGCTTGTCCGGCCCGGCGACGGCTACACCGCGGTGACCACGACCAACGTGCCGGGCGGGGGATCCACGGTGACCCAGGATCTGATGATGATCCCGCCGAACCGCTATGGCAAGGTGAGCGGACGGGTGATGGAGGCCGACGGGGTGACCGGCGCGGCCAACGTGCGGGTGCAGATAGCCGGCGAGGTGCTCACCGGCATCGATCTCTACAGCCGTGCTTACGGACAGTCCGTGGTCGGCTCGACCCATACCGACAGGGAGGGCCATTTCAGCTTCGACAGCATACCCACCGGTCCCATCGACGTGCGCGCCTTCCGCCAGGCCAGCTACGAGCAGGCGCGCGTCGAATCGCATCTACAGGAGGGCGACGAAGCAACGCTGGTGCTGATTTTTCCCGGGACCGGTGGCACCGTGCGCGGTCTGGTGCGGGATGCCTTCAGCCAACCGGTGCCGGGGGCCACCGTGGCCGGTGGGCCCACGCTGACCGAAGCCGACGAGAACGGATTTTTCGAGATCAGGGGACTGCCGCTGGGTGAGTACACGATCTACGCCCAGTCCAAAAGTTCGCCGGCGCTGGGCCAGGTGAAGGTGCAGACGCTGGGCCCGAAGGATGTGCAGGAGGTGGTCATTACGCTGCAGCCGCTGGGTTCGGTGGGCGGTACGGTCTATCAGGCCGACGGCACCACACCGGTCAGATCACAGACCGTACAGCTGTGGGCGGAACCCAACAAGGGAGTGCTGGCGGAAACCATCAGCGACGACCGCGGCGTTTTTCGCTTTGACGACTATCCGCTGGGCAACTATTCGGTACGCGCGGTCAGCAGGGACCACGGCGACGGCGGTATGACCTATACCACACTGCGCTATGCCGGCGACCGGCGCGACGCGGATATCGTCTTCCGCGGGATGGGGGAGATCCGGGGACGGGTGATACAGCCCAACGGTACGCCGGTGCTGTCCGACGTGATCGTCACCGGCAAGGTGTGGCGCATCTTCAGCAGCGGAGAGGGGGAGAAAGGAGACCTGTTCCTGCAGTTCGTGCGCTCGGTCCAGTCGCAGGTTGACGAAGCCACTGCGGGGCAGATCGAGGGTGCGCTGCAGTCCGCGGGACTGTCTCAGCCACCCAGCGACTTTTTCATGCTGGTGGATGAGTCGCGCCTCATTGCGAGCGATGCCAGGGGTCCCAACGGCGAGCTTACCGGAGAGTTCCGTTTCAGCAACGGCCTGGCCGGCTCGTACAAGGTTGCCGCGTTCGGTCCGTTTCTGGCGCCTGCCGAGAAGCAGGTGGAGATACCCCGCACCCGGGAACCCGGGCGCCGCCGCGTCGACGCCGGCGACGTAGTGCTGGAGCCTGCCACCGGCAAGGTGCGCGGCACGGTTTATATGCCCGACGGCAAAACGCCGGTGGGTGCCGACGTCACGGTGCGCATCCGTTCACTCGACAGCTCCGGCAGCGTGATGACCGCCACCGGCGGCGTCAGGCAGCCGGTGCTGCCGGAGTACAGCGTTACCACCGACAACAACGGCCGCTTCTACTTTCCACTGGTGTTGCGCGGGCGTTTCACGCTGAACGCCGACACCGGCACTCCCGAGAGGGGCCTGAATGCGAAATCCGCCGGGCAGATTCAAACCGCAAGATTCGCCGACGATGAGGGCAGGCGGCTGTTGAATGTGCGCCTGCATGGCAGCGCCAACGGCGTGGTGCCTGCTGGAGAGACGCTGGAGACGGAGATCCGTCTGCTGGACGCGGTCGGTATCCGGCTCAAAGTGGTGGAGAACGACGGCAGCACGCCGGTTCCTTTTGCCAGGGTGACGCTGCGCACGGCGTCCACGCTGGATGCGGACGAAGAGGCCTCCATGGCGCGGGTATATACCGATAAGCAGGGCGTGGTGGAGCTGTTTCCGGTTATCGAGGGGCGCTACTCCATCAGCGCCGCACAGCCGCTTTCACCGGCCCGCGGCCGCAGCGAGGGCGTCGTCGAACGGGAAACGGGCAGGCACCAGCCGCTGCTCTCCACGCTGACCCTGGGCGCGGTTACCAGCGCAGCCGGAGAAGTGGTGAAGGCCAGCGTGTTCGGCAGCGTGACGGGACGCGTGTTGCAGGCGGATGGCAGTGCGCAGACCAATCCGGTGCAGGTAACGGTCAAGGTGGCCGGTGCGAGCCTGCTGGCATCCACCGACGACGGCGGCCGCTTCAGCCTGACCGATGTACCAGGCGGGACGTTGCAGATCGAGGCGTTCGAACCCTTCACGGCGCGCAGGGGGCTGGCGGTGGCGCGAATCGACCGGCAGGATCAGACCGCGGATGTCACGCTGCGGCTGATCGGTCTGGGTACCGTCGGCGGTACGGTGCTGAGCAGCGACGGCAAACTCAGGATGTCGGGCCTGGATGTGATCCTCTACCCGGAGGGCCGTTTTTCCGATCGCCTGATCAGCCGCAGCGACAGACAGGGCATTTACGAACTGCCTGGCGTGCCGGAGGGGCATTACCGGATCGAGGTCAAGGACTATGAGAACGGATTGAAAGGGCGGGCTGAGGGCGATATCGGCAGCGACGGTGAGCGCCGCACAACCGACGTGCTGCTGGAGCCGAGCGGGCGGATCAGCGGACGGATCTTCGCCGCCGGCGTCGAATTGAACGACCGGGGTGAGCCGCAGAGCACAGACGCTGCGCCGGTGGCCGGCGCCAGTGTGCTGCTGCGCGGGCCAAATTCAAATCAGACACTGCAGACCGATGCTGAGGGGAGGTTTGCATCTACGCCCTTCCTGCCATTGGGCAAATACCATCTCAGGGTGACGCCGCAGCAGGGCAATGACGGCGCCGAGGCGGAAACGCTGCTGGCGTACAACGGCGAACGCAAAGAGATCAATCTGGCGCTCTCGGGCGAGGGCGAAGTAAAGGGTGTGGTGCTGGATTCCGGCGGTGAGAAGCCGGTCAAGGCGGCGCGCGTCCAGCTGCGCAGCAGGAGTCCCTTCAGCCCCGGCGAACTGACCCGGTTCAGTGATCAGCACGGTAAATTTCTGTTTGACCGGGTGCCGGTCGGCGACTTCGAGATCGGGATCAGGACCACTATCGCAGAGAGCGAGCTGGGCGCACGCGTTCAGGGACGCCTGCAACGGCATGGCGAGTCCGTCGCCTTTGTCGATACGACCGAGGGTCCGGCCGGAGCCATCCGCCTGCAGCCGGCCGGCAGCATCGGTGGCCGCGTGTTGCACGATGACGGCAGGACTCCCGCCGCCGGTGCCGTGGCGGAGCTGCGCGGGAATCGCATCCGCCTGGGCCGGGAGTGCGACGCCGACGGCAGATTCAGTTTCGACGCGCTGCCCCTCGGGGATTACCGTCTGACCGTACTGGACAGTCTGAGCAACGGGGTGGCGTCACGCCATCCGGGCCTGACGCGGAACGGAGAGTCGATTGAATTCGAAACGATCGTGCTGGACAGCAAAGCGCCCGAGGTGGTCTCCACGGAACCGCGGGCAAACAGCACCGCGGTCGACGGCGGCGCGCCGATCCATATCCGTTTCAGCGAAGCGCTGGATGCGGAGTCGGTTACGCCGGACAATCTGCAGGTGCGCGTGGACGGCGATCGGATCGCCGGCAGTCTCAGCGTCGACAGGGATCTGCAGGGCATCACTTTCACGCCCTCCCGCCCGGTCCCGGACCTGAAGCAGGTGCGCGTGCTGGTCAAGGGTGACAGCATCGGCTTCGAGGGACAGCTGACCGGCCGCGGCATATTGGACAGTGCCGGCGTGGGGCTGCCGGAGGATCTGTTGTTCGTCTACACCACGCGCGACGCGACACCGCCGGCGCTGGTGAAGCGATCCCCCGAGCCGGATGCCAACGGAGTCGGCCTGGACCAGGTGGTGCGGTTGGAGTTCTCCGAGGCGATACAGGCGGAGACCCTGCAGACGTTCAGGCTGATGCAGAACGATAAACCCGTTCCCGGCAGGTTGGATATGCCGGCGCAGTTTGCGGGGCGGCTGCTGGTGTTCACGCCGGGCAGACGGCTCCAACCGAACGCCGGTTTCGAGGTCACGGTGGCGGCGCCGGTCAAAGACATGGCCGGCAACGCACTGCCTGAAGGGGGCATCAACTACCGTTTCAATACGCTGGACACCAGGCCGCCGAAGATCATAGACATCGCGCTCGCCGCCGGCGACAAACCGATCGAAGGCAAACGGGTCAAGGTCGCGGCAAAACTGGAACAGGCGCCCGATATTCGGCTGGTGGAGTTTTATCTTGCCGGCCGATTGGCGGGCAGCGCCAGCGAGCCGCCGTGGTCGGCGGAGATTTATCTGGATCCGAAGCTGGGGCCCGAACTTGTGGTAGAGGCGGTGGCGATAGATCAGTCGGACAACCGCAGCGCGCGTCAGCGGTTGCCGCTGCGCCTGATCAGTAACACGCCGCCGGCGGTGCGCATAGTCGCGCCGGCCGGCACCCAGGTCAGCGCCGGACAGGTGATAGCGCTGCAGGTCGCCGCCAGCGATGATGTGGGTCTGACGCAGATTGCCTTTACCGCCAACGGCGGCGCACTTGCCGGCGGCAGGCGGGAGTTGCCCCCATCCGCCGGCGCTCAGGCCGCGTTCAGTTTCAGGATACCGGCGGATTTCCCCATCGGTTCGCAGATCGAACTGCAGGCGCTGGCGACCGATACCCAGGGGCTGGTGGCCGGGTCCGCCGTGGTCAAACTGGACGTGCTCGGCAAGCTGCCTCCGGAGGTGATCATCGCCGCGCCGGCCAACGGGGAGTCGGTCGATCCGGGCGCGGAGCTGACTGTGACCGTGCGCGCGGAAGACGCCACCGGGATAACCGAACTCAGTCTTGGCGGTTCCGGTCTGATCAATTTCAACCAGGTGCAGGAGATCGCGCCCGCAACCTCCGCGGCGGAGAGGATCTTCCGGGTCAGGATTCCGGAAGATGCGCCGGCAACTGCCCGGCTGACACTGTCGGCGCGCGCCCTGGACAGTCGCAAAAACGCCGGCAACCGCACCATCGTTCTGGCTGTCAACGATCGCATCGCACCGGTCGCCTGGCTGCGCAAGCACTGGGGCGATAAGATCCGGGTCGAGCCGGGACACAAGGCGCAGTTTCAGGTCGAAGCCAGGGATGAGATCGGTGTGGTCCGTTACGAAATCATGCTGGGGGAGCAATCCCTGTTTGCGGCCGAGGTGCCCCCGGAAACGCATATCGATCAGTATCCGAAAGTGATGATTCCGCCGGATCTGCCGTTGAACAGCGAGCTGAAGCTGAGCGTGCGGGTCTGGGACAAGGCCGGAAACGCAGGCGTTTCCGATATCCTGCTGCAGACCACCGGCGATATGACACAGCCGGTGGTACAGGTGGCATCCCCGCACAGCAAGCAGAAGCCGATCAAGGCCGGCGAGACGTTGGTTTATACGCTCAGCGCGGAGGATGCCTATGGACTGGCCAATCTCTCTTACTCGATTTCCGGGCCGGTCAAGGAGAGTCAGGAGATCAAGGTGCCTGACGCCGCCAAGCTGTTCGAAAAGCGGATTGAAATCCCGATCCCGGAAGAGGCGAAGGTCGGCGGCCAGATTCTGCTGACCTGTTACGCGACCGACCAGGCAGGAAACCGCCATGGCGTCAACCACTATGTGACGGTGCTGGATGAGATCGCTCCGGAGCTTGCCGGGAGCGATCCGGCGGACGGCACGGAAAACGCAGTGCCCGATGCCCGCCTGACGATTCGATTTTCAGAGTATCTGGATACCCGCAGCGTCAATGCCGAATCGCTGCTCGTGACCGGCCCGGCCGGTCCCGTGGAGGGCCGTTTCAGCTTCGGCTATTACCGGCCGGATATCGTCTACTTCCAGCCCGCTGAAGCGCTGAAAAGGGGGGAAAAATATCAGGTCCGGGTCACCCGGAAAATAACCGATCCGACCGGAAACCAGCTGAAGGAGGCGCGCATCTTTCAGTTCAGGACCGATGCCGAGCCCCCGCTGCTGGTGGAGCAGTATCCCGCGGAAAACGCGGACGGCGTTCCGGTCAATCCGGTGATTCGTCTGGTTTTCAGTGAACAGCTGAAGAGGGAGACCACGAGCGGCGGTGCGGTGCGGCTGCTGGACGAGGCGGGCGCGGAGGTTCCGGCCGAGCTTCGCCTCGGTGACAAGGACAAGGTCATCGAGCTGCATCCGAAGACGGTGCTGAAACTGGCAAGCCGCTATCGGATCGCGCTCTCCGGTTCGATTGCCGATCTGGCCGGCAACACCATACTGTTGCAGGACGGCAGTCGCTTTGAGTCGCGCATGTTGCGGTTTACCACCGGCTCCATCGTTTTTATCACACCTGCCGATGGCGCCACGCTGCGTGAGAACGAGCGGGTCCCGATAAAAATATCCGGCGAGGGCATGGCCATTGCCGATGTTGTCTATGAGATCAACGGCCAGCGCATGACGCCGGTGCCGGGACCCGATTTCAGCATGATCTATCCGCTGCCTCCGATCGATCAGGCACAGAGTCTTTCAGTGTTGGCGATTGCCAGGGATGAGCAGAAGCGGGAGATAGCGCGCCACAGTGTCACCGTGCCGATAGTGGCCGCGCTGCGGCGCGATCCCGCGCTTCTCGGTTTGACCCCCGGCAGTCGGGGAATGCTCAGACTGACGCTTCCGCGAATCTCCCGACAGCCGGTCAGGATCAATCTGTCGTCCGGGCAGGCGGAAATTGCGCGGCTGCCGGCGTCCAGCGTCACCATTCCCGCCGGGACGAAAGCCGCCGAAGTGGCCGTCGAAGGCGTCAAGGCCGGCAGCACCTGGATTCAGGGTAAATCGGAGCTGGGGGATATTTTCAGCGCTGTTTACGTCAGTGAACCGGTGGCCGGCAGGGAGCTGCTGGTGAACTCGTCCGCGGCGGCGCTCTCCGTCTCTCCAGCAGCCGACAGACTGCCGGAAAAGGGCGTGATTCATGCCGGCACCGCAATATCCCGGAGAGTGCCCGGACATCTGAAGACGCTGCATATACCCCACCTTGGCAGCCATCTGGTAACGCTTCCGCTGGCCGTTTCGGACGCCACCGGGGCAGCCACGTTTACGCTGCGCAGCGGCAACGAAAAGCTATTGTCGGTGCCCGCCAGCGTACAGCGAAAGGCTGGCGCAGCAGGCCTCTCCATCGCCTTCGAGGCGCTGGCCCAGGGCGCCACATGGGTGCAGATGAGCGCCGGTGGGGAGAGCTATTTTCTGCCGGTGCAGGTGCAGACCGGCGATGGCACCGGCAAAACCGGTGTGGAATCGATCTATGCGGGTCTATCCGTCAGTCCATCAGGCTATTCCGGTCGGCTGCATCTTTCACAGCTGGGCCGGCGCAATCTGTCGATTCAGCTGGCGGCGGAACCCGCCGCGGCCGACCTGGCACTGCAGGTCGAGAGCAGCGACGCCTCCATCGTCGCTGTCGACCCGCAAGCCAGCATCCCGACGGGAGCGCGCAACGCGCTGATCGGGCTGCGCGCGCTGGCACCGGGCGAGGCGGTTGTGAAAATCAAGGCCGGGGATCGGGTGACGCGGCTTCGGGTCAGCGCGGTGGAGTTGCCCGCAGCGTACAGCGGCGGCAGTGCCAGCCGGCCGACGGGTATCACCATTCTGCAGGCTGGTGGCGGAGGTACGGTTTACATGCTGCCCGGGACACGCCAGACCTGGCCGGTCAGGGTGCCGGGTGTGGCTAGTGGAACGGAGAGAACCGTGACGATCAGAAGCCGCAATCCCCGGGTTGCGGTGGCGGAGAATCCGACCGCAAAACTTCCCGCCGGCGGAAACGAGTTCGATCTGGCGCTGTTGACCAAAGCCGGCGCAAGCGGCGATGCGGTGCTGGATCTGCAGATCGGGGGGCGCCGGGAGACCGTCCGGGTGATAATCGTCGACGCGGTGCCAAAGGCGCGCCCGAGTCTGATTTCGCGGGCGGTCGGCGTAGAACTTAAATGACAGGTTTGCGAAGCGAGTGGTTTTTTGCGCAATGACCAGAACAACCGGCAGGAGGGAAGGCAGATGAGAGGTGTAGGCATGCGATTCGAAACAGCGGGGCGTGCGGTTCTGTTCTCGCTCCTGATCATGGCGTGGATCGTCTCCGGCCGGGCAAGCGGCGAGGAACCCGACCTGTGCGGCTGCAGGGGTCACCCGCAGAGTCTGGGTGATTTCGATCCTGCCAGCCAGAAGAGCTGGCCGCCGGGTTCGGTCATGAACGATGCCAACTACGTGCTGACCATTCCGCTGCCCCCCGATGGTGTGCTGATATTCGACAACTTTAACGCCAAACCATGGGGTAAGCGCAGCGATTATCAGATCCGGTTCAAGAAAAACGCCGGAAACACACCGGTCACGCTGCTGGTTGCCGGGGCTATCACCATCGGCCCGCATGTCACGCTCTATCTGGGCGGAGCGGACGGCGGCCATGGGAATGTTCATGTCAACGGACGTGGCGGGGAGCCTGGTCCTGGTGGTTTTCGCGGCGGCGACGGTGCCTACTTCGACGTCAACGGCGCCAACGACGGCGGAGAGGGGCAGGGTCCGGGCGGCGGCGCCGCAGGCACCGGCAAAGAGGGCGCCATGACCGAAGGTCAGCCGGGCAAGTTCGCCGGGTCGACCGATCTGCGGCCGTTGATCGGCGGATCAGGCGGCGGTGGTGGCGCCTCCTCGCGCAGTGGAAACTGCGCCGCCAGCGGTGGCGGTGGTGGCGGCGGTGCAATTTTACTGGCGGCGAATGGCACCATCACGCTGGATGGCGGGATCAATGCCGATGGCGGCCGCCGCGGACCCTATATCTCTGACGGAAAATGTGCCACTTACGGGGCTTATGGCAGCGGCGGCGCGATCAGGCTTATCGCCCGGTCCGTGACTGGAAAGGGGGGCATGAGCGCGCGCGGGGACCGCGGTAACCATCGCCAGGCTTCTCCTGGCATAATCCGCATTGAGTCACTGCATGACGACCAGCTGCGGCCGGACTGGACGGCGCCGCCGGCCATGCGCAGCAATGTGATCGGCCCGGTGGTCAATCCGGTGCGTTCGGAGGTGGCGATCACCGCCATCGCCGGCCAGGCGGTGCCGGAGACGCTGCAGGGGATCAACGGAGATGTGGATCTGATCGTAAATGCGCCGGGGGTGGTCAAGGTGCAGGTCAGAACCCGGGGTGTTCCGGCGGGCACTACCGTGGAAGTGGCGATGAAGCCCAAAGTAGGGGGAGCGGCGTTGCGGGATCGGGTGGAACTCAACGCTTCCGGCTGCAACCCGAAAGGCGAGTGCACCGCGTTTATCTCGTTCGAGCTTGCCAGCGGAACCTATTTCGCAGAAGCGCGGGCGACCTTTCAGACGCCCTGACGCGGCCGGGACGGGAAGACCGAGGAGGAGACAGTGGCCAGAAACGAAGTTCAGTACCGCATGCGTTGCCGGACGCCTGCAGCCATTTTCGCAGCCGTGGCGTGCCTGGTGTTGACTTTTTCGCAACCAGCCGCGTCGCTGGCCGACGACGCGATGACTGCCCGCTACAATCCGGAAGCGGAGACCGCCGGAGCGGGGGAGATCGCCGCTCAAGCTGCGCTGCCGACCGCTCGCGGCATAAGCTGCGACGGGACGAGTGTCTGCCGCGAGGCGGCCACCGGACTGCCGTTTCAGGTATTGCCCAGGTCTTTCTCGCATGTTTACAGGAGCAAGTCCCCGAACGAAGCTGATATCGCCGTGGCCAATATTCGACCGTTTGCGCCCCTTTATGTATTCGGGTTGGCCGCGCTGCAGCCGCCGGACTCCGCCGCGGAAGCGGGGGGCTGGTACCTGGTGGCGGAGCGCGAGACGGGACCCGCGCTGGGCTGGATGCAGGCCGTGGATCTGCTCGAGTGGCGTCAGGCGCTGGTGGTTGCCTATACCCACCCGGGTGTCTTTGGGGAGGGTCGGCAGCGGGTGCTGATGTTCAGGCAGAAATCCGCTCTGCTGGCGCTGCTGCAGTCCGACGACCCCGCCGCGCAGGCGATTAGCCTGTACCGCAGACTGGCGGGCGGCGAGGTGCCGCCGGAACTGATCAGCAAAGAACCGGAGCGGTTTGTCGATATCAGCCGGGATTTTTATCTGCTGCCTATCGTCGATTATGAGCAGATCGACTGGGAGGGCGATGAAGTGCGGGTACTGCAGCTGGCTTCCGCACTGCCCGGTAAAAGAGGCGCTGACAGACTGGACGATCCCACCTATCGGCAGGCGGCGATGAAGAAACCGGAGCAGGTGATGGAGACGGCGGTACGCGGTCTGAATATCGATCTGGTATTCGTGATGGATATGACGCGCAGTATGCAGCCCTACATCGATAAGACCCGGGAGGCGATCAGGGCGATAGCCAATCGTGCCTCGGAAGCGGGTCTGGAAGAGCGCATCCGCTATGGTCTTGTCGGTTTCAGGGACGACGTCGCGCTGACGCCGGAGCTGGAGTTCACCAGCAGGAATTTCACACCGGAGCTGCTCGCTATCGATGCATTCGAAAACCTGCTGCATACCGGAATTCGCGCCTCCGAGAAGAGCAGCGTCGGATACGCCGAAGAGGTTTTTGCCGGCGTTGACACCGCGCTGGGCAGCAACTGGAGACCCGCATCGCTGCGTTTTATCGTGCTGGTCGGCGACGCCAGTTCTCATCCTGTCGGACACGCCCAGAATACCACCGGCAAGGACGCGGCTACGCTGCAGCTGGAGGCGGATGACGCCCAGGTCCATATCATGGCGCTGCATCTCGTGAACCCCGCTCACCCCGAGGATCATGAACCGGCTCAACGGCAATACGCCACACTCTCCCATATCCGCGGAAGCCAGAACGAAGCTGCGCTGGTATCGCTGAGCACCGAGGATACCGGAGGTTTTCAGGCGGCGGTGGAGGAGATAGGCGGCAGCATCACCGGGATCGTGCAGCGGGCGCAGCGGGGGCAACTCGAGGATTTCTCCGACTTGGGGCCGGCGCCGGATTCCCCGGCGCCGCTGCCGGAAGACCCCGCGGGACAGGCGGGCAAAGCCGTTCGCGCGGTGATCAACGCGGCCATGATGGAGTATCTGGGACGGGACGTGGACGCACCCAAGGATATTCTGGCCTGGACCCTCGATCGCGATCTGACCAATCCGTCCATTGTCAGCCTCGACGTCCGAGTGCTGTTGAACCGGCGCCAGTTGAACGATCTCATTCTGGCGCTCGACCGGGTCATCCAGGCGATGGACAGGGCCAGCATCAGTAACAAGCAGTTTTTTACCGCGCTGCAGGAGGTGGCGGGACAGACCATGAAGGATCCTGATGCGCTGACGCCCAACCTGAAACTGTCCCAGACCGGTTTGTTGCCGGCCTACATCGGCGCGCTGCCCTACCGCAGTGAAATTCTGCATCTTACCGAAGCGATGTTCGCATCGATGACAGCGGAGCTGCGATCCGATCTGGATTCCAGACTGCGTGCCAAACTGCAATCCTATCGGGATATCAGCAGCGACGTGGACGGGTGGAAGTCGCTCTATCCCGGCAGTGCCGAGCTGGACAAGGTTTATCCGTTGCGACTCGATTATCTTCCATGATCCGGTCGCTGCCGAAAAAGAGGAGCCTGAAATGAAAACGATCAAACTGACGAATCGCAGCATAGGCGCTCTGCTGGCCATGATACTGTGCGTGGCCAGTCCGCTGCTCCCGGCGCAGCAGCCCGGGAGCGACCTGGTGGCGGCAGGGGAGCCGGAGAGCCAGGTGGCGCCGGCGGTAAATCCCGAGGCGGACCAGCTGCCGGCAGACGCCGATGGCACACGCCAGGACAACAATCCCGAGGCGGATGACGCGGCGCTGCAGAGCACTCAGGGGCCCGGGCCGGCCGGGGAGGTTGAGGCGACGGGTTCGATGACAGAATCAATGCAGCCCGGCGGCAGTCTGAATCCGGAAGCCGAAGATGCGGCGCTGCAGAGCACTCAGGGGCCCGGGCCGGCCGGGGAGGTTGAGGCGACGGATTCGACGACCGAATCAATGCAATCCGGCAGCAGTCTGAATCCGGATGCCGCTGCCGCGGCGGGCACCGTCGAAGAGGCACCCGAGAGCGAACAGCGGGCCGGCGAATCGTCGGCAGCCGACACAGCCGCATATCCGACCGAAGAATCCCAGCCCGAGGGGCTGGTGCAGAAAGACGGAGAGGGATCGGCTGCAGAGGAGAATGTTGCCGCCGGGCCAGGGATTCCACTGCAACGCAAGCTGACCATGAAGCGGGAGATCTCACTGGTCGTCTCCTGCGATGGCGCGGGAGTCTGCCGCGAGCGCGAGACCGGGCAGCCGCTGCGGGTGCTGCCGAAATCATTCTCTCACGTATACAGGAGCAAGGACGCGAGCAGCGACAACATCGCGGTGGAGAACGTCGCAGCCTACAAAGCGTTGTACGTGTTCGCCCGCGATGAGCTGGATCTGAGCAACCCGGCGCAACCCGGCGGCTGGTATCAGGTGGGTTACAGCCTGGACGGCGAGCCGATCGGCTGGATGCAGGCGCGCGACGTTCTGGAGTGGAAGCAGGCCCTGATCATCTCTTACCGGCACCGCGGGCTGGACGATATGCGGCGCGATCCGGTATTGATGTTCCGCAGCCTGGATGCGCTGCGCGAAGTGGTGGAATCGCCGGTGCGCGATGGCATGGCGACGCTGTTGTACCAGAAAATCGAAAAGGGCGATATACCGCCGTCACTGGCGAGCAAGGAGCCGGAGCGTTACGTCGACATCGATCAGAAGTTCTATCTGCTGCCGATACTGGACTTCGAAGTGACGGAAATCGACGGCGACGAGGTGCGTTATCTGCAGCTGGCCGCTGCCGTTCCCAGAAAACGGGGCGCCGACGTTCTGCAGGACAGCGCCTATCGCGAGGCCTCGGAGATCAAACCGGAGATGTCGCAGGAACAGGCCGGGGCGCTGAAGATGGACATCGTGTTCGTGATGGACATGTCCCGCAGTATGCAACCCTATATCGATAGCACCCGCGATGCGATCAAGGAGCTGGTCAGCAGTATGGCCGGCGATGAAATGAGAGAGCGTGTGCGCTTCGGTCTGGTGGGCTACCGCGACGATACGCGCAAGATTCCCGCACTTGAGTTCACCAGCAAAAACCTGACTCCGGAACTGGTGGACGTGGAGCGCTTCATCCAGTTGCTGGAGCAGGAGGCAAAAGCCACGCTGGTCGGCAGCATCGATTATGCGGAGGAGGTTTATGCCGGTATGGATACCGGGCTGGGTTCGGCCTGGCGGGACGACGCAATGCGGTTTCTGTTTCTGATCGGTGATGCCAGCGCCCACGAGGAGGATCACGAACAGAGCACCACGGGTAAAAACGCAGCCGTTCTCAATCTGGCCGCACGCCAGGCCGGGGTGCGCATTCTGGCGCTGCATCTGCTGGATCCGCGCATGACCTCGGACCATGCGATCGCCAGCCGGCAGTACGCCAGTCTCTCCCGGATCGAGGGCGCGGATCAATCTGCGTTGGTGGAGATCTCCACCGAGGACCGGGCGGCTTTCACATCGGCGGTCAGAGAGAGTGCGGGCGTGATCTACAAGACCCTCGACAAGGCACGGCAGGGAACCCTCAAAGCGCCGGACAAAGCGCAGCCCGGTACCGAGGTCACGCCGGTTGCCGCGGTTGATTCCGGCAGACAGGCCGAGAAGACCATGGAGAAGCTGATGGATTCGGCGCTGATCGAGTATCTGGGGAAGGAGGCGGATCCGCCCAAGGATATCGTCGTCTGGGCGCTGGACCGGGATATCGGCAATCCGATTCTGAACGCGATGGATGTGCGGGTGCTGTTGAGTAAAAACCAGCTGAGCGATCTGATCAGAAGCATCGAACAGGTAACCAAGGCGCTGGCCCGCGCAGAGTACAGCCATCAACAGTTCTTCGAGGCATTGCAGAGCGTAGCCGGCCAGACCCTGAAACAGCCGGATGCGATCGAAAAGGCCGACAAACTCGCTCAGACCGGACTGTTGCCGGGTTTTATCCGCAGTCTGCCCTATCGCAGCGAAGTGCTCTCCCTGTCGGACGAGATGTACGCGGCCATGACCGCGGAGCAGCGCAGCGCGCTGGAGAGCAACCTGCGGGCAAAGCTGCGCCAGTATCAGGATATCAACGAGCAGGTGGATGGCTGGGTCTCTCTCAACGAGGAGGATCCGGACGGTGCCAAGGTCTACCCTTTGTACCTGGACTATCTGCCTTGATGCATCGCGCCGCCTCGCTGCATCCGGAAAACGGCTCGCTCACCTGCTCAACGAGGGTGTCGCAAAAGGCTTTATCCCTTTTCCCCCGAGAGGGAGTCGCAAAGGATCTGTCCCTTCTCCCTTCGAGGGAGAAGGTCAGGATGAGGGTGATTAATATCAGAGGCTTATCTATAGATACCCTCACCCCAGCCCTCTCCCTCACGGGGAGAGGGGGTTTTACGACACCCTTACCCGAGGGAGAGGAAGTTAATCGCAGGAGGGAGTCGCAAAGGATCTGTCCCTTCTCCCTTCAAGGGAGAAGGTCAGGATGAGGGTGATTAATATCAGAGGCTTATCTGTAGATACCCTCACCCCGGCCCTCTCCCTTACGGGGAGAGGGGGATTTACGACACCCTCCAGGGGTGCGGGGATTACGGTCGCAGACAGCTTAAGGGCTTTGATGCATAACACCTCTCTGGTAATCAACCGCGGCCGCGACCGTGGCGCTGCCGGTGCTGCATCAACGGGCCGCAACAAAGCCGGGAGCCAAAATCCCCGGCTTTCCCGGGGGCTGCCGGAAGTGTTGAGATAGGTGCGGGTTACTTCCAGGGAAAGTTCCGATGGCGCAAACAGATGCAAACTTCGCTACCGCGGGTAGCGCAACTCCAGACGATCCCTTGATAGAGATCCGTAATCTGGTAAAGGTCAGGCGGCAGGGGGGCGTTGAGTTCGAACTGGCGGTCCCCGAGTTTATGCTGCCGGGCGGCAGCTTCGTTGCGCTGGTCGGCGAGAGCGGCTGTGGCAAGAGCACCCTGCTCGATCTGCTTGCGCTGGTGCTGCAGCCCACCAGCTGCGAGCGCTTCCTGTTCCGGAACAGCGGCGGTGAAACAGGGTCGTCGGCAGACGATGTGCTGGCGCTGTGGCGCTCAGGCGACGAGAAGGCGCTGGCCGGTTTGCGCCGAAGCCGACTCGGTTATGTACTGCAGAGCGGGGGACTGCTGCCGTTTTTGACGGCGCGTCAGAATCTGCGGCTGCCATTGAATATCAACGCCGAACGGAATGGGTACGCCCGGGTGGAGCAGCTGGCGGAAAAAATGGGTATTGCCGGACTTTTGAGCAAGAAGCCGCGGTTTCTTTCCGGCGGGCAGCGGCAGCGCGTGGCGATTCTGCGCGCGATGGTGCACCGGCCTGCATTGATACTGGCGGATGAACCCACCGCGGCGGTGGACCGGGCGCGGGCGCGCGTCATCGTCGACGATTTCAGGCGGCTCGCGGTCGCGGGCGGGAGCAGCGTGATCATGGTGACGCACGATCCACAGCTGGTGGAGCGGGTGGCCGATGCAACCTGGACCTTCAATGTCCAGCAAGCCAGCGACAGATTGACCCGTTCAGTCTGCGTAGCGGGCAGCCGATGAGCGGAAAAGGGGGCAAGCCGCCGGCTATTGTTTTCCGCCTCGCGCTGGCGGATCTGCGCCACGAATGGATATTGAGCGCCTGTCTGATGCTGGCCATCGCTGCGGTGATCGCCCCGCTGCTGCTGCTGATGGGTCTGAAGCATGGCACCATCACCACACTGCGACACGAACTGATCCAGGATCCGCAGTTTCGCGAAATCAGGCCGGCCAAGACACGCGAGTATGCATCAGACTGGCTGGAACGGCAGGCCGCTTCGGAGCAGGTTGAGTTTATTATCCCCACGATACTCGCCGCCTCCTCCATCATCAGCGTGGTGAAGCCCGGCTCGCGGCGCAGCCTGATCTACGATCTGGTGCCGACCCGCAACGGCGATCCGTTGCTGCTGGAGAACGGTGGCGTCGTTCCGGAGGAGGGAGAGTGCGTGCTCACCGATGCGGGTGCGAAAGAGCTGGGGGTCGGTACCGGTGACAACATCTCGGTGCGCGCAACGCGTATCCGCGGCGGCCGCAGGGAAACGGCACCGGCCGAGCTGCGGGTGGCGGCGGTGCTCAATCCCCGCGCCAGTGCGCTGAACCGGCTTTACGCACCGTTGGATTTCGTACTCGATGTCGAGTCGTACAAAGAGGGGCTGGCCGTTCCCGCCCGCAGCTGGCCGGGCGGCACGCTGCGCCCGTATCCCAGTTACGACGGTATGCTGGTGCTGCTGCCGGAAGCGCTGCGACCGGTCCAGGAGACGGGTCTGATCATCAATACCGGATTGACCGGGATCGAACGTGCGGACGCGGACAGGTTTCTGCAAAGGACGGGTCTGGCGCTGCCGCCGGGGCTCACGTTGTATGATCTGACCACGTCCCAGTCGGCGGTTCAACTCTCCAGCTACCACGCGATCAGGGACAAGCTGCGCGGCAAAGGCGCACTGGTGATCCCCTATGTACGTGACCTGAGGCTGCAATTGGCAACCGGCGATAGCCTGCCGCTAACCGGTCTCTCCCTCGGTGCCGACCAGCTGCAAAGCCTGGGCATGGAATCGCTGCCCTGGGGTGCGCTGCAGGCGTCGCCGTCGGCCGAGAGTCTGCGCCAGATAGTGGTCAGCGGCCGGAACCAGCATGAACGGCTTCCGGTCGAGTACCCCGATGGTGCCGCCGGAGCGCTCGCTTTTCCACTGCGGGTGAGCGGGCATACCGACGCGAAGCTCTCCATCATACCGGCGGAACTGGCGGGTATACTGCGCACCGCCAGACAGCGAAAAGTGACCTTCAGTGCGGATCAGGGGGACTTTCTGCTGCAACGCGCGGGCTTCCGGGGATTTCGCATGTATACGCGCAGCATCGACGACGTGCCGCCGATGGTGGATGCGCTCAAAGCGGACGGTATCGATGTGATCGCACAGATCGAGGCAATCGAGCGGGTGCGCGTGCTCGATCGCGGATTGAGCCGGATTTTCTGGCTGGTGGCCTTGGTGGGTATCAGCGGCGGCATCGCAGCATTGATCGCCAGCCTGTATGCAGCGGTCGAACGGAAACAGCACGAACTGAGCGTGCTGCGGCTGATCGGTCTTTCGCGCAACCAGGTGTTTATGTTTCCGGTCTATCAGGGGGCTGCACTGGCCGTATTGAGCCTGTTGCTGGCAATGGCTGCCTACTTCAGTCTGGCCGCGGTCATCAACTTTGTCTTTTCGGCCGACCTGGACATGGGTGAAAAGATCTGCAATCTGCCCTGGCACTACCTGTCGGCGTCCGTTATCGCGACCGCCACGGTCGCGGTGCTGAGCTCGCTGCTCGCTGCCTGGCACACCACTTCCATCGACCCCGGCGAGGCGCTGCGCTATGAGTGATTTGCGTAAGACACTCACGCTCCTTCTCCTGTTCTGGGGTGCGGCGGCTGCAGCTATGCCGCCCGCGGCGACGCCAAACAATCCCAAACCCGCAGAGGGGGATCTGGTGCTGCCGATGCCAAACGGCGCGGAGATGGTATTCCGCATGGTACAGGTTCCAGGCGAGAACTTCTGGGGTGACAGCGAACGGCTGATTCAGGTGGGTGACGGCGAAGGCGGCATATTCGAGGGACTCCAGCGGCTGCAGGTCAGCGGCTCCTTCCCGCAGCGGTCGGGAAACGGGAGAGCCTATTATCTGGGCAAGTACGAGGTTACCAAGTCGCAATTCGTTGCGGTGATGGGACTGGAACGGCTGCTGGAGGCTACCGGCGACAGCAACGATAAACGCCGCCTGCCAACCCTCTCCGGAAAAAAACTGCAGCAGGCGCTGGGCTACCCGCTGGTGTTCGTTCCCTGGCGGGAGATGCGCGAATTCTTCCATCGCTACAATCTGTGGTTGTTCGATCCCTCCCATCCGGAACGTCTGGATAATTTACCCAGAGCCGGGGATTCACCCGGATTTCTGAGGCTGCCGACGGAACTGGAGTGGGAGTACGCCGCGCGCGGCGGACTCAGTGCGTTGAATGACGAGAGTTTTACCCAGTCGCAGCCTTTTCCCGCCAACAAGATAACCGGTTATGCCTGGCATCTGGAGAATGCCAAACACAAAGTGCGCCCGATCGGTTTGCGCAACCCCAATCAACTGGGTTTGTACGATATGCTGGGTAATGCCCAGGAGATATGCGAAGGCCCGTTCAGACCCGAGTGGTGGCAGGGACAGCCGGGCGGGCTGGTCGCCCGCGGTGGCAGCGTCGGAACCCCGGCGCGGGAGCTGCGATCCTCGCGCCGGGAAGAGGTGGAAATTTACCGCTGGGTGGCGGACGACAACCGGATGCAGGAGTGGCGCTCATACAATACCGGTATGCGCCTGGCGATAGGGGCCAACGTGGTGCGCAGTACCGAGAACCGGCAGCGACTGGAACAGGAGTATCAGGGCTATCGTCAGAGCGTGCGCGCGACGATGCCGGTAGGCAGGACGCTGGACAATCAGGTGGCGCAGGCGTCAGACCAGCTTACCACCGCGCACGCGCGCATCGATCAGATAGTCGGACAGAATGTACATCTGAAATCCGAACTGTCGCGTATTCAACAGGATATAGACAAGGCTCAGGAGCGCCTCGATCATGCCATGCGCGAATCGGCGCGCAGCACCGCGCGGGATCTGCTGCGCCAGGCGACCAGCCTGGGCAGAGATGTATTCAAGCTGGAGAGTTTTCAGCAGCGGCTTGCGGACGTGGAGAAACTCTCTTCCCTCTCCACCCGCTATCAGGATCTGGCAGCGAAGATCAAATCTGAGATGGAAAAAAGGCGGGAATATATGAACGAGATATTCACACGCTATCTGCAGGAGCTGCAGAAACTGGGCGAGTTCAGCACGGGTCACGCTGAGCAGGCATTGAAATCGCTGGCTGAAAGCCGTCTCACCCGGCGTTCCGAAAAGGCTTTGGAGGTGATCCGACGGCAGTTGCAGGCCTACCGTGAACTGCGACGCAGTGATGCGGATGTCTGGCGTGAAGAGTTCCACCAGACGTTCAGGAATCTGGCGGACTGAGGGTATTGACAGGGGCGCGGTATGAAACCAGTTCTCGACACGGGAGCATCGAAATGACATTGAAATTGGATAAATCTGTACAGGTGGTTTTGGTGGCCGCAGTATTGACCACCGGTTGCCAGAGCAATCCCATCCAAACCGACGACCCGGCCGGCGCGCAACCAGCGTCCGGTCAGGCCGATTCATCGGATGCGACGCGCACCCGCACCGAGGGTGCGTTCATGGGTGCACTGGTCGGCGGCCTGCTGGGCTACGCAGTGGGCGATAAAAATCGCGGTAAGGGAGCATTGATAGGCGCCGCAGTGGGTGCAGGCGTCGGCTATATCGTCGGCAATGAGATTGCCAAACGCAAACAGCAATATGCCACGGAGGAGGATTTTCTCGATTCGGAGATCGCCACGGCGAGGGAGTTCAACCAGACCGCGACCGCCTACAATACGCAACTACGGGATGAGATAGTCGATCTGGATAACAGCTCCCGACTGGTTGAGTCGCGCTACCGTGCCGGTCTGGCGTCGAAGTCGGAGGTGGAGGCGGAACGGCAGACGCTGAAAACCCAGATAGCGGATTCGGAGAAGCTCTACCAGGATCTGAAAAAGGAGTACGACATCAAGGTCGCGGTCGCGAACGAGCGGCGCCAGCAGAAAGGCGGCGGAGACGAATATGTCCGCCAGCTCGATCAGGAGATCGCTTCGCTCAAGCAGAACATGGATGAGTTGCAGGCGCAGTCCGTGCAACTGGCGCAGATCGACGAGCGTCTGACGATTTGACGCGGCTGTAACGCGTACTGCGTTGTCTCCGCAGCGCAGGACCCACGCTTTGGAGCAGATCGCAAATCCCCCGGGGATTGGGGTCCGAAATGCACCCGTGCTCCGTTGCGCCGCCTGCCCGGAATGAAAAAATGTTTTCAGGCGGACGCCGATTGTTGAATGAGGTTTGAAAATGAGAGAGTGCTTTATCGTGCGGCCGCTTTGCGCCGTCTTTGTTTCCGGTTTATTGAGCGTCTCCTGCGCGACCACCGACGACCCCCGCCAGGGCGGACTGATAAGCGGGATGCACAGCATTGGCACAGGCGCCTACGACAAGCGCATCGAGGAGCGGGAAGCGCGTCTGCAGCGGCTCAGGGAGATGCAGCAGGAGCTGAAATCGGAGCAGCAACAGCTGGAGGCGGACAGGAGTGAGCGACAGGCTCGCCTCGATGAGCTCGAAGGGAGACTGAAACGGCTGGATGCGGAGTCCCGGCAGTTGCTGACGGAGTTGCAAACCAATCGCGCGCACCTGGCCGAAAACCGCAGCAGGCAGGCCAGACTCGAACAGGATCTCACCGCGCTGCGCAGCGCTATCGCCGATCTCGACCGGAAGCGCGATTCCGATACTTCGGTTGCCGCACTGGAGAGCGAGCGCGACCGTCTGGAGGAGGAGTATCGCCTGCTGCTCGATCTCTATCTGGAACTTGGTAAATAGTCCGTGCCACTGCACCGGCTGCGATGCTGAGGGCCTGCAGCCGGATATCAGGGTTTCGGGAGCGGAGCAGCTGACCGTGTCGCAATTGATTGACGCGACCTTATGATCAGCCCTCCTTCCCGGCTGTTTTCACCGGCTGGCATACCCGGCCTGTTTCATGATGGCATTGCGCCTGACTGTGAACCGGCGTCACGCCATGGCAGACAGCCGACAGTCGGCACGCTTCAGCTGACGCGTTTCGTTACATAACGCCCGGGAGCGGGCTCAATCTGGGTAAATTCCCTGTTGCCCGGCGATTTGGGTGCATCCACTTCGCCGCCCCTGTGCTGCGCGAGCCACTCAGTCCAGTTCGGCCACCAGCTGCCGGGATGAGATTTCGCAGTCTGCAGCCAATGCTCCGCACCCTTGCCGCGTTCACCGTCGATCCAGAAATTGCGCTTTTTTCTGACCGGTGGATTAATGACGCCTGCGATATGACCGCTTGCGCCAAGCACGAACTCCACCGGACCGGCAAACAGATCGACGGTTTTGAAAGTGGCCGTCCAAGGGGCGATATGGTCCTCGATGGTCGATAGAAAATAACTTGGCGTCGTCACCTTGCTCAAGTCGACGGATTTGCCGCACATGGTCAGCGCACCCGGCTGTACCAGCTTGTTTTCCAGATACATGTTCTGTACATAGGCGATGTACATGCTGGCCGGCAGATTGGTTGGATCGCTGTTCCAGTAAAGAATGTCGAAGGGCGGTGGCGTCTTTCCCTTCAGATAGTTGTTTACGACATAGGACCAGATCAGATCGTTCGCGCGCAGCATTGAAAAGACCATCGCCAGGTCCTTGCCGTTCAGCATGCCGGTGTGTTCAAGCTGCGCCTCTTTCTGGGCCACCTGCGCCTCGTCCACGAATATGCCTATCTCTCCCGGCTCGCTGAAGTCAAGCAGCGAGGTGAAGAAGGTTGCCGATGCCACGGTCTCGTCCTTGCGCGCCTTCATGACCGCCAGCGCGCTGGCGAGCAGCGTTCCCCCGACACACCAGGCCACCGTGTTTACCCGTTTGGAACCGGTAACCCTGCTGGCGATATCCAGCGCGGTAAACACACCCGATTCGAGATAGTCATCCCAGGTCAGGCTGCTGTGATCCTTGTCGGGATTCAACCAGGAGATGATGAATACCGTATTACCCTGATCCGCCGCGTATTTGACAAATGAGTTATCCGGCTGCAAGTCAAGTATATAAAACTTGTTGATGAATGGCGGGATGACCAGCAACGGACGCTCCGCAACTTTTTCCGTTGTGGCGTTGTACTGAATGAGCTGCATGATTTCGTTTTCATAGATCACCGCGCCCGGTGTGGTGGCCAGGTTGGTGCCGAGTTTGAAGGCCGCTTCGTCCGTCATGCTGATACGGCCTTTCTCCATGTCCTCCATCAGGTTCTGCAGTCCGTCCACGAGACTCTGGCCTTTGGTGTCCATCGCGTGTTGAATCACCGCGGGATTGGTCATCGCGAAATTACTGGGTGACATCGCATCGGCAAAGAATCGGGTATAGAATTTGAGTTTCTCTTTATTCTCCTTATCCAGATGGGTGGCATCGGCCAGTCCGTTCAACATATTGGACGCGAGCAGATAGGATTGTTTGATGTAGTCGAAGACCGGATTTTCTCTCCACTCTTTGTCCGCAAAGCGCCGGTCACCCGGTGCCGGAGAAACGACCGGTGCGGCAGGTTCCGAACCCGGTTGAGTGAACATCTTCAGCCACAGGCTCATCTGGTCACGTTGATAGCGGGCCATGGTATCGATCCAGTCCTGCGGATGTTGAAATGTCTGGATCGTCAGGTCGCTCCAGGCACGAATAAACTCTTTCGACATCTCCTGAACAACCGAAGCGGGCTGACCTTCGATTAAATCGTCGAGCCGTTCGAAGTAAGCACTGAATATTTCCTGGGGATTCTTGAACAACTCTTTGCCTGCCATAATGCCTCCGGAAAATTGTATGTTGGCCCGCCGGTGCTGCGTTAACCGGTTACGAAGTGGGAACCGATTCAACCTGCGTCACTGCAAGGAATATTGTGAAACGCCAGGTTGAATCATGGGTCCCCGAAGTATACGGATCTATTGTGCTGCCTGTCACTGTAAGCGGGTAAAATTGAAGGAGAGCGGAAATCAGTTTTGGCTCCCTGCGATGGCGGGCGCCTCCCGACATGGCATGTTTCCGCACAGCATGGGGAGGATGCCCGCCGTTGGATGAAAACATAACGCACAATCCGCGCGCGTGAATTCAGCTTGATCAGGGTCGACAGCCGCGAACGGGATGGTACCGTCTCTTTCCGGAAAGTGCGCGCTTGCGTCCCGGAAATGTGCTGTGGCATGGTAACTGACCGGAACCTGTCTCATGCTTCCCCACAGCCGCGACCGTGGCAGTTGCGGTTCATGGCGCAAAACGGTTCGCGGAGAATTGGCAGACAGGTTCTGTAGTCCCGGCATGTGCGGCGCTGGATAAGACGATGCGCCGGCAGCGGAAAATGTCAACTGGCGGGAGACTACCATGGAGTACATCAATCTTGGACGCAGTGACCTGAGGGTGTCGAATATCTGTCTGGGCAGCATGACCTGGGGCATGCAGAACAGCCAGGCGGAGGCGGATAGACAGCTCGATTATGCTGTGGCGAAAGGTATAAATTTTGTGGATACGGCGGAAATGTACGCGATCCCGCCCACCGCAGAAACCTACGGCACGACCGAAACCATTATCGGAAACTGGTTTGCACGCAATGCCGGCAAACGCAAAACCATCGTGCTGGCGTCCAAAATAGCCGGCAACGGACTGCAGTGGATCCGCGGCGGCGCGGACATTACCGGCGCAGCGGTTGTCAGCGCAGTGGACGCCTCGCTGAAACGCCTGCAAACCGATTACATCGATCTGTACCAGTTGCACTGGCCCAACAGAAGTTCGCCGCACTTCGCCAAGCACTGGCCCGGCCGGCTAACCTTTACCGGCGTGGATGCCGACCGCCAGAGCGAGCAGATGCTGGACATTCTGAACGGGCTGGCGACCTGCATGAAGGCGGGCAAGATCCGTTATTGTGGCTTATCGGACGAAACACCCTGGGGTATCAATGAATATCTGCGCTTAAGTGAAAATCACGATCTGCCGAGAATGGTCTCCCTGCAAAATGAATTCAATCTGTTGCATGCCAAGGACTGGCCTTACGTGATAGAGAACTGCGTCATGAGCAAAGTGGCCTATCTTGCCTGGTCACCACTGGCGGGAGGCGCGTTAACCGGTAAATACATGCACGGCGCGCTGCCCGCGGGCACGCGCTGGTCGATGACTCAACGAAACGGGTTGTTTCGCGATAAAGCCCTGTCGCACGCAGCCATTGCCGCCTATAAAGGGGTGGCGGACATGCACAATATAAGCCTGGCCACGCTCGCGCTCGCCTGGTGCAGTCAAATGGATGGTATTGCCTCGACCATAATAGGCGCCACCAGCATGGCGCAGCTGGAAGAGGATATTGCGGCTTTCGCCATCACGCTGGATGCGGAGATCCTGAGCGAGATTCTGGCAGTCTTTAAACGCTATCCGGCGCCGTTTTAAGCGGCAGATTTCCGTGAAAGGCGGCGCTTGCCCAATCGAAAACGGAACTGAGCGGCACACTTCGCCAAGCGCTCAAAGATAACGTTGTTTCGCCTGATCCGCGCAAAGGGGTCCGGTTATCAAAATACGCACCCTATGACAGGGCACACGCTGAATTACGCGGTTCCCGCAATGTGCCGTGGTGGTTTCGTGCCTACTCCGGGATTTTTTCCGGTGCTGGCTGCGTCTGCTGAGCGCCGTATCCCGGCATACCATAACCATAGGGGCCATAGCCATACCCCCCCCAGCCCGGACCGTAGCCCCAGCCCGGACCGTAGCCCCAGCCCGGACCACCGTAGCGGTAGCCATAAGGGCGGTCGTAGTAATAGTAGTCGTCATCGTAGTAACGGCGGTCGTTGTTTCCGCTGAACCACCTCGAAGGGTTGAACATATTCATCATGTTCGTAGCGCCGGCATTCTCAACGTAGGCCAGATTGGCGCATCCCAGCGTCGCCAGGACACTATAGAAAACAATTGCATTTCTGTTCACGGCCAGATCACCTCTTTTTCAATTATCAACAAAAAAAACATTTACACCCCCTGGCCCTTTGTCACCGGCAACAAAGTTGGTAGAGAGCTGACGATTGTTGCTTTTTTTTCTATCATTGAACGACTCAACAGGTCAATTCAACCCCGTTCCCGATCCACAGGCAAAGCACCTACTGCTGGTAACAGTACAGATGAGAGGAGGTGCCTTTCGTGCCGACGTACGAGACAAGGCAGGCATAACCATTGGCCATGTCCAGAATTTTACGCACCACCAGATCGCCTTCCTTCAAATAACTGGCCTGATAGAGACCACCCTTGCCGTCGACCTTCGAATCGTAGCATTTCACCGCTGGTGAGGTTCCTTCGGTATCGACGTAGGCGATCAGACAGGCTTTCAGGTTACCCGCATCCATGATTCTGCGCATATCCAAATCGCCCTCGCGCAGATGTCCCGCTTCCACCATGTGGTCCTTGGAGTGTTGTTTGTTGGCATAACAATCCACTGCCGGGGAGGTGCCTGGCGTACCGACGTAGGCAACAATGCACGACATGTTGTTCTTGGTGTCATCCAGTTTACGGATAACGATCCGGTCGGCCTTCAAATGCCCCACCTGAACCAGACTGGCGCCAAATCCTGCGGCGGTGGGGTAGCAATTGATGACGGGACTGGTACCGCTGGTTTTGATATAGAAAGCCAGGCAGGTTCTGTTGCTTCCAAGATCGGTTATGTTTCTGACGATAAGGTCATGCTCGCTCATTTTGCCGGTCTGAACCAGCAGTGTGTTCTCAAATTCGCCCGCATGGGAAACGAGAGGCATGCAGAACGCCAACAGTGCCAACACTCTTTTCACGCTATTCCCTCCGACTGACCTGCTATTCTACTCAATTGCCACTACCCGAAATATAACAATGGTCTAAAATTCCACCCTGCGCAAGTAAGGTTGTTCTGCCAGGAACGGAAATCATCGCCAACAGGCGACCGGCGACTCGATCATCCGGTCTGGCTGCCGGCATCCAGTTGCGCGTTAACCCGGTTTTCCAGGGAAATCAGTTTGTCCAGGGTCGCGGCATGCCGCTGAGAGAGCTGTTCCAGCTTCTCGCCGGCACTGTTTTCCATCTCGCTGAACTTGCGTAACGTCGCAGCGTGGCGGTCTGAAAGCTGTTGCAGCTGATCTTTTATCGCATGTTCCATCTCACCCAGCTGACGCACTCCCGCCGCATGGCGTTCCGACAGTTGCTGCAGCTTCTCGTCGGTACTCTTTTCCCGCTCGTTGAACATGCGCAAAGCCGAAGCGTGGCGGTCCGAAAGCTGATGCAGCTGATCCTGTATCAAATGTTCCATCTCACTGAGCCTGCGGACACCGGACGCATGCCGCTCCGAAAGCTGCTCAAGCTTCTCAGCGGTACTCTTTTCCAGCTTGGTCAGGCTGCGAAGGGCTGCTGCATGTCGTTCAGAGAGCTGCTCCAACTGCTCTTCAATCTTCTCCATATCCAGTGCAGACGACTTGACTTTTTTTGCTGGTTTCCCAGATTTCTTGCCCATATACCCCCCTGTTGTGTTGTCCGGTTGAAAATCAACGGATCTACGTATTGTTTCACTCTATAGCACTTCCCATACATCGATTACGGTCATTCTCGCTATCTCGAAACCCTGCTGTCAATTCCGGCATGCTGCGACGCCCCCGGAATCGCGCTCTGCTGTGTCGTGCCGCCGCTTTATCCACGGATCATGAATTTCATGCGGATTGCAAAACCCGGGCCTGCACTCACGCTCGGGGATGGTCTTTGTCCGGTTCATGGACGAGCCGAACGCGGTTGCAGGGAGTGATTCCGGATGGAAAGTGTTCCGGTACGCTGTTGGTCTGAAAAGTTTAACGCATCACGCAGTCAATCGTGACGCTGGATCCGGCCGCTTTGTCGAGATGGAAAGGTTTACGAAATGGATGGATAAGCGGAATCTATCAGAAGAAGGGCTACACCGTTGGAAGGGATCCGCTGCGGCAACGGTTTGTTACCGGTTGTTACAATATACAAAACACCCCCGGCACCATGGTTGATCGCTGACCCGGACATGGCAGTTAATCCGTTGCCGGTACAGGACATCGGCCCGGCTGGACTTGTTTCGGGGATAAATCCAGAATGAAAAGTGTGAACGAGTGCAACAGCTTTGAATTGGGTCCAATCCGTCCTCCGAGCGAAGCCGGCAGTCTGATTCTGCGGGTTACCAGAAACTGCCCGTGGAACCGCTGCAAATTCTGCGGCCTTTACAAGGGGGAGAAATTCAGCCTGCGACCCGTGGCGGATGTCATTAAAGATATTGACAGCATAAAGCACTATGCCGGCATGATTCTGGAGGCTGTCGCCAGCAGGGATGGCAGCGGCATACAGCAGATTGCGGCGCACCTATCCGCTGATGACAGGGGTTGTACGTTGGCGTTGCAAGCGGCAGTCAACTGGATAAGCGGGGGAATGGAATCGGTGTTCCTGCAGGATGCGAACACGATGATCGTAAAGCCCGACGATCTGGTGAAAATATTGACTCATCTCAGGAATACCTTTCCGGGCATTCGGAGAGTTACCTCCTATGCCCGTTCCAGCACGCTTGTCAGGATCAAAGACAGCGATATGCGGCGTATTTTCGATGCGGGCCTCAATCGGATTCATGTCGGTATGGAGTCCGGTTCGGACCGCGTATTGAAACTGGTCGACAAGGGGATAGACAAGGCGGGGCATATAATCGCCGGGCGGAAAGTGAAGCGCGCGGGCATGGAACTCTCATTGTACTACATGCCGGGGCTGGGCGGAGAGGGGTTCTCCCGGGAGAATGCGCTGGAAACGGCGGATGCCGTGAATCAGATAGACCCGGAGTTCATTCGCATAAGAACGCTGGCCATTCCGGTGGAAACCGGTCTGCACGAAGAAGTCCGGGCGGGCCGCTTCAAACCGCTCGGCGATCGCAAGGCGGCAGAAGAGTTACTGCTTTTTATCGAGCATCTCGAGGGTATACACAGCAGCGTAAAGAGCGACCATGTGCTAAACCTGCTGCAGGAGGTAGAGGGACGCCTGCCCGATGGAAAGACGGCGATGGCAGAACCCCTCAGAAGGTTTCTGGCGATGCACGAAAATGATCAGCTGATCTTTATCGTGGGCAGAAGAACGGGGATTTTCTCGAAGCTGGGGGAGGTCGCCGATCCGTATCTGCGATCGCATGCCGAAAAAGCGATGCTTGCGTACAAAGTGACAGCTGACAATGTGGATGACTTTACCGCAGAAATGACGCGGCGGTTTATCTAGGGCCTGTTAACACTATGCGGATACCCCGGTCCCCAGGAGATTGCCTCCGAAATGCGTCCCTGCCGTGTTGTGCCGCTTGCCCGTTCACTCTGTCTTGTGCGCGCAGCGCGCCCTGCAGGCACCCGGTTCGGGCAGCAACGCGGTCCGCGGGGGAGTATGAGACAGTTTCCAGACTTTGATTAAGGCAGCCGCGTCAGAGAGAATGCGCGGCATAGCTGGCCAACCCCGGAACAACCATGGAAGCCCACACATTTCTGCTGCAGTTACTCGCCATTCTGGTCAGCGCACGGATACTGGCTGAAGCTGCGACTTCGCTGGGTGCACCAAGCGTTATCGGCGAGCTTGTCGCAGGCATCGTTATCGGTCCGAGTCTGCTTGGCTGGGTGGAAACCAACGATATCATTCTTCTGCTTGCCGAGATCGGCGTCATCATGCTGCTTTTCGAGGTCGGCCTCGAGACCGATCTGGGCAAACTGCTCGATGCCGGCGGTAAAGCGGTCACGGTGGCAATCGGTGGATTTATTGCACCCATGATCGCCGGTTTTGGAGCGGCGTATTATCTGTTTGATCTCTCCCTGATAGCGTCGCTGTTTATCGGCGGAACGCTGACGGCAACCAGTATCGGCATCACCGTTCGTACACTGGCAGGCGTTCATCGCCAGACGAGCGTGGAGGGGCAGATCACACTCGGAGCCGCCGTTCTCGACGATGTTCTCGGGGTTGTACTGCTGGCACTGCTTTATGAGTTCTCCATCACCGGTGAGATCAACTTGATCAATGCGTCGAAGGTGCTTGCTTATGTAACCGTTTTCTTCCTGCTCGCCCCGATACTTGCCAAGTTGATTTCCCAGTTTATCGGACATATTGATCAGCGCGTGGAAAATCCGGGATTGATTCCTGTTACCATTGTCTCCCTGGTGATCTTCTTTGCATGGCTGGCGCATTGGTTCGGCGCGCCGAAACTGCTGGGTGGATTTGCCGCCGGGCTGGCGCTCTCCCGGCGCTTCTTCCTCCCCTTTGGCATAGCGATTCGCACGAACACGGCGTTCTCCCACAAGATAGAGAATCAGATGAAGCCGATTGTGCAACTGTTCGCGCCGATCTTTTTCGTAACCGTCGGTTTGTCTCTGGATCTGAGGGCAATCGACTGGAGTTCGGGATTTTTCTGGTTGCTCTCCCTCACCCTGGTGATCGTCGCTATCTGTACCAAGTTCACCGGTGCGATGCTGATTTCAGAGCCTTTTCCACGCCGTTTTGTAATCGGAATGGCGATGGTGCCCCGTGGCGAGGTCGGTCTTATCTTCGCTGGCCTTGGCGCTGCCGCCGGCATTTTTGCCAGCAACGTTTATACAGCACTGATTATGGTTATCACCTACACTACACTGCTTTCCCCTTTCTGGATAAAGCTGTACTACCGGAAATTCGGCAAGTATTTCGTCTGACGGGGATGTCAGCCGCTTCGGTATCGCTCCATTCGACAGTGCGGAGATGCAAGGAGATGATTGAATGAAACAGTTCCTGATCGCCAGCAGCCAGGCTGCGGACGTAACGGCAATGGTGGCGGAGTGCCTGGAGCAGATCGGTCCGGTTCCCGGGGAGTTCAATCTTGGATTTCTCTATGCCAGCGATCATCTGACGGACCGACTGCAGACGGTTCTTGATCTGCTGGCGGAGAAAGTGTCCGGTCTGCATTGGGTCGGCACGGTGGGGATGGGCATCTGCACCGGCGCCCGGGAGATCTATGACCAGCCGGCGCTGACGCTGATGTTGGGCGATTTTCCGGTGAACAGCTTTCGCCTGCTGAGCGGGTTCCAGGGCAACCTGGAACAGGCGGGCATTTCGGGAGATTTCAGTTTCGCACTGGTCCACGCCGATCCTTCCAATTCCCGGACAGTGGAGTGGTTGGAGCGATTGGCGCGTGAGCCCGGTTTGAGTTTTATCAATGGCGGCCTCACCTCTTCCCACGGCGCCAATCCACAGATCGCGGACGGACTGGCTGGTGCGGGTGTCTCCGGTGTCGTTTTCGACAGCAGCGTTCAGGTAATCACCGATCACACCCAGGGCTGCATGCCTATCGGCGGCAAACACCGGATAACCGAGGCCAGGAAAAACATCGCCATTACACTGGATTATGAACCGGCGCTGGAAGTGCTGAAACGGGACGTTGGGGAGGTGTTGAGTAAAGATTTGACCAGACTGGGTGGGTATATTTTCGCAGCTATTCCGATTCAGGGATCGGATACCGGGGATTATCTGGTGCGTAATCTGATCGGAATCGACCCGGAGCAGAATCTGGTGGCGGTAGGTGATCTGTTGGAAACGAGGCAGCAGCTGATGTTTTGTCGCCGCGACGGCAACAGCGCGCAGGAAGATATGAAACGAATGCTTGAGCGCTTGCGCAGGAGAGTGGCTGACCGGACCATTCGCGGGGGAATCTATATCTCCTGTCTTGGCCGGGGGCGATATCAGTTTGGGGAAAACTCTGAAGAGTTGAAACTGATTCGGCAGCAGCTCGGTAATTTCCCGCTGGTCGGCTATTTTGCCAACGGCGAAATCTACAACGGTCGTCTCTACGGGTATACCGGGGTACTCTCTCTGTTTCTATAGGCGTTTGCCAGCCCGACAGATGCCGCGCCACTCCGGCCGCGCTTCCCTCAGGTACCGCAAAAGGTCTGTCTTACCAGTTGGTCGGGGCGGGGCGGGGCGGCGTAATACGCGTCGCGCTGGTGGTGGTCGTAAGGTTGTGCCAGTCGATCGACGAGATCGTGGAACGGTGCGAAATCCTGCCGTATGACCGCCGCCTCGATCGCTGCCTGAACCAGGTGGTTGCGCGCGATGCAGGCCGGATTGACCGAGAGCATCTCTGCCCGACGCGTGGCACTGTCGCCGGAGTCCGCGGCGAGCCGTTGGCGCCATCGGCTCAGCCAGGGCGTGAATGCCTGCGGCAGTTCGAACAGGCCGGCCAGGCCCGATGCGGTTTCCCGATCTGCGTCCGCCAGTTCCGACAAGCACCTGAAGGTGAGCGTGAAATCGCTTTCCTGTTCCGCCATGATATCCAGCAGATCCTGAATAAGCATCGCATCATCGCGCGCGCTTTCGGCGAGTCCCAGTTTTCGGCGCATCCCCTGCAGGTAAGCGTTCTGATACAGCTGCGGAAAGCTGTCGATCGAATCCTGCGCCAATGCCAGTGCCTTGTCCGGGTCCCGATCCAGCAGCGGCAGCAGTACCTGAGCCAAACCGGCCAGGTTCCAGTGGGCAATACCGGGCTGGTTGTTGTAGGCATAGCGACCGTGGTGATCGATGGAACTGAATACCGCTGCCGGATCGAAGGCGTCCATGAAGGCGCATGGACCGTAGTCGATGGTCTCTCCGGAGACCAGCATGTTGTCGGTGTTCATCACGCCGTGAATGAATCCCACAAGCTGCCAGCTGGCTATGAGCCGGGCCTGCTGCGCAATCACGTTCTCGAGCAGTGCCAGGTATGGGTTGTCCGCCAGTGACACTTCCGGATAATGGCGTTGGATCACATGATCCGCCAGCAGCCGGACCGCATCCAGATCCTGACTGGACGCGAAGAATTGGAATGTACCGATTCGAATATGACTTTGCGCCACCCGCACCAACACACCACCCGGTTCAGCTCCCTCCCGCATCACCCACTCACCGCTGGTAACCGCAGCCAGCACTCTGGAGCTGGGGATGCCCAGTGCAGCCATTGCCTCGCTGACGATATATTCACGTAGAACCGGACCGAGTGGAGCACGCCCGTCGCCGTTGCGGGAGTAGGGTGTTCGACCGCTGCCCTTGAGCTGAATGTCGTAACGCACACCGTCTGCACCGATGACCTCGCCCAGCAGAATAGCGCGCCCATCTCCCAGTTGGGGGCTCCATCCGCCAAACTGGTAGCCGGCGTAAACCGTGGCGATTGGATCCGCGCCTGCGGGGATTCGATTGCCGGCAATCACGGCAACTCCCTCCGCGGATTGCAGCCAGTCTGGATCGATCCGCAGATGCCGTGCGAGTGCACTGTTTACGCGAATAAGGCCGGGCGCCGCCACCGGTGTCGGGTGCAGCCGGGTATAAAACCGTGGTGGAAGTCGTGCGTAGCTGTTATCGAAGTGCATGCGTAGATTTCGGTGCCTGTGCGCCCTGAACAATGGGTTAAGCTGCATTCTGCAGGTATGGATTTTATTACATGGGAAAATTGTAAAAAACTGCACTCTCGCTGACGAATTGCCTGGCGCCAGGGAGGTTGCCACTGTACGCTCCTGCGCGACAGTTCGCCAAAGTCATCCGCCAAGGTCGTGAACACTCCACCGTAGCCGGTGGCTTCGGGTTACGGCTGGCAGCCGGATCGATCCGCCGTTCGGTCGATGAACTTCCTCTCCCGCACAGGGAGAGGGCGCTTTTACGATACCCTCCTGAAGGAGAGGGAACTCCTTTTTCTGCATCGGGGTGAATTATTCTGAATCTCTTCCCCTGCATCCTTATCCATCGCCTAAAGGCGGAGAGTTTACGGATCCTCTATTGGAGATTATGAAATAATATACATATTAATCAAGCATATAATGTTTTAATATAAAGTACTATGTCACCAGTTGATCTCTGCTTGAACTCTGTCATGTTTCCATGCCGCACCGTGTCGGAATAAGGAATTTTGACAAATCGTCCGCTGGCGGATGGAAGATAAACGAAAAGAGAGATCCGCGGCGGCCCCTCAGCAATCGGATTTTCTGAATAATCTGATCAGTGCGCTGTGGTCGAGAGCACCGTCCCCACTGTCGATCAGCGTCTGATAAAGTCCCATGTTGAGCCGGGTTGCCGGCAGCGAGAGACCCAGGCCGGCAGCGAGGTCGAGCGCCTGGCGCAGGTCCTTGTGTTGCGTGGTGACCTTGCCGCCCGGCGTGAAATTCCCGTCTATCATCCGCTGACCGTGGACTTCCAGTATGCGGGACGCGGCAAATCCGCCCAACAGTGCCTGGCGCACCCTGGCCGGATCGACACCCGCGCTTTCCGCCAGCGCCAGCGCCTCGGCCACCGCACCGATATTGAGCCCGACGATGATCTGATTCGCTGCCTTGGCGACCTGTCCGGCGCCCACAGCGCCGACATGCGTGAAAGTTTTTCCAAGAACTTCGAACAACGGCCGGGCACGCTCGATGGCTGACTTCTCCCCACCGGCCATGATGGCGAGGCTGGCGTCGCGTGCGCCGATCTCTCCTCCGGAAACCGGCGCATCGATGAAATCGGCACCTGCCTGCTGCAGGCGACCGGCAAATTCTCGTGTCGCGGCCACGGCGCTGGTCCCCATGTCGATTACCAGAGTGCCCGGCCGCAACCCGCCCGCAAGGCCGTCCGAGCCGAAAAGCACCTGCTCCACAGCCGGGGTGTCTGACACCATCAAAACAACGATATCCGTCCGGCGCGCAACCCCGGCAGGGTTGTCGGCAGCCTCAATGCCATCCCGTACCAGCTGCCCGACCACCGCACGGCTGCGGTTGTGAACTGTCATTCGGGCTCCCGCCCGGTGCAGATTGAGGCACATGGGCCGCCCCATCAGGCCCAGTCCGATAAATCCGATACTATAATCCGAGAGCGGTTTCATGGCTGATGTTTATCCGTGTTTCGTTCTTTTTGTCCGCCGTCCTTAAACAGGTTTCCCGTCATTCCGGTCGCTGCCGCGATTATGGGGGATTGTCTTATCGCGCCCGGCTTCCAACAGAGGCCGCTGAATCAATGAAAGCTCAATCGGATGCCTTCATCTGGCGCCGCCTTGCGTGCAGCAGCGGTTCAGTATACCCATTGGGCTGCTGCGTGCCCTTAAACACCAGATCGCAGGCAGCCTGGAAAGCCAGGCTGCGGTCGAAACGCGAGGACATGTCGAGGTAATCGGGATCTCCGGCATTTTGTCGATCCACCATCGCCGACATCCGCTTCAGCGTCTCCAGAACCTGGGATTCACTGCATACACCGTGGCAGAGCCAGTTGGCGATGTGCTGACTGGAGATGCGCAGCGTGGCGCGGTCCTCCATCAGTCCGATGTTGTTGATATCCGGCACCGTCGAGCAGCCTATGCCCTGTTCGACCCAGCGCACCACATACCCGAGGATGCCCTGGGCATTGTTATCCAGCTCCTGTTGGATCTCTTCTGCAGTCAGCCTGCGGTCGCCCATAAGCGGTATGGTCAATATATCGTCGATGCTGGCTGGATGGCGCTGTGCCAGTTCGTCCTGGCGCGCCGCCACGTCCACCAGATGGTAGTGCATTGCATGCAGCGTGGCAGCCGTCGGAGAGGGCACCCAGGCAGTATTGGCGCCGGCAAGTGGATGACCGATTTTGGCTTCCATCATCGCGCGCATCTCATTGGGCATCGGCCACATGCCCTTGCCTATCTGCGCCCTGCCCTTGAGACCGCAGGCAAGACCGATATCCACGTTCGAGTCTTCGTAGGCTTTGATCCAGGCTTCCTCTTTCATGGCGCTCTTGCGCACCATCGGACCGGCCTGCATGCTGGTGTGTATTTCATCGCCGGTGCGGTCGAGAAAACCGGTATTGATGAACACTATTCTTTCTCTGGCGGCACGGATGCACTGTTTGAGGTTGATGCTGGTGCGGCGCTCCTCATCCATGATGCCCATTTTCAGAGTATTGCGCGGCAGACCCAGGGCGTCCTCTGTGCGGTCGAACAGTTCGCCGGTAAAAGCCACCTCATCAGGTCCGTGCATCTTCGGCTTGACCACGTAGACGCTGCCGCTCCGGCTGTTGCGCAACGGACCATTGCCCCGCAGGTCGTGCAGCGCTATCAGGCTGGTGACCAGACAGTCCAATATACCTTCGGGAACCTCTCTGCCGTTCCGATCGAGCACCGCGTCGCTAGTCATCAGATGGCCGACATGCCGCAGAAACAACAGGCTGCGTCCGGGCAGGGTCAAAGTGCGGCCGTCCGGGGTGAGGTAGTCGCGGTCCGGATTCAGCCGCCGCTCGATGGTCTTTCCGGCTTTCTCCAATGTTGCGGTCAGGTCGCCCCGCATCAGCCCGAGCCAGTTGCTGTAGGCCAGAACCTTGTCCGCCGCATCGACCGTTGCCACGGAATCCTCACAATCCTGGATAGTGGTGACCGCGGCCTCCATCAGCACATCCTTCACTCCGGCAGGGTGGTATTTCCCGGTCGGGTGGGCGGCGTCGATCTGCAGCTCGATATGCAGACCGTGATTGCGCAGCAGTACCGCCCCCGGCGCGTTCGGATCGCCCCGGTAGCCGACAAAGCCCTCTGCCCGCTGCAGCCCGGTTTCGCTGCCATCCTCCAGGGTCAAACGCAGTGCGTTGTCAATCACGGCATAGCGCGCCACATGGGCGTGTCCCGAGTGCCGCAACGGCAGCGTCCGATCGAGAAAATCCATGGCGTAGCCGACCACCTTCGCCGCGCGTGCCGGATTGAAACCGGCGCTCCTTTGCGCGCCATCCGCTTCCGCGATCACATCGGTGCCGTAGAGGGCATCGTAGAGGCTGCCCCAGCGTGCGTTGGCCGCGTTCAATGCATATCGGGCGATGGTTATCGGCACTACCAGTTGCGGTCCCGCAACTTCGGCGATTTCCGGGTCGACATTGGAAGTGCCGATCTGAAAATCCTCTCCCGGTGGCAGCAGATATCCGATCTTCTGCAGAAACTGTTTGTACGCAGCCTGGTCGAACGGCTGGCCGATGTGCCTGCGATGCCAGGCGTCGATACTGGCCTGTAATTCGTCTCGTTGCGCAAGCAACGCCCTGTTTTTAGGACCCAGTTCATCGAGGATACGCGCAAATGCCGCCCAGAAGGCGTCGTTATCGATGCCGGTGCCCGGAATCACCCGATCGGCGACGAAGCGGTACAGAACCGCGGCGACCTGGAGGCTTCCCGCCTGAATGCGTTGTGTCATCTTTGATGCCTCTTCAGTTTCTAGGATTGACGGAACTTATCGCGGTTTGATCTCTATTCCGGACGGAGACCGCATTGCCTCAAACGAGTGTAACCTGTGAAATATCGAACCTTTTTAGTATAGTGCCTGAATATGGAATCGTCTGTAACGGACATTGGACGATGCATGGTGATGCGGCCGCTCCCGCGTGTCGCGCTCCATGCTGACAGCGATGACAGAAGAGCCCTTTCACCAGCCTGGAGCAAAAATTCCGATGAGTGACAAACCCGTTGTGCTGGTTACCAGAAAGCTTCCGGCGGCTGTGGAGGAGCGTCTTCAGCGGGATTATGATGCCCGTCTTAATGGCAGCGACCGGATCTACCGCAGCGACGAGCTGATCGAATTGGCAAAAGGTGCCGATGCCATCGTGCCGTGCCACACGGAAAAGCTTAACGCCGATGTGATCGCACGCCTGCCGGATAGCATCCGCGCCATTACCAGTTTCTCGGTTGGATTCGATCATATCGACCTGCCGGCGGCAAAAGCGCGGGGAATCATTGTGACCAATACACCCGAAGTGCTGAGCGATGCAACTGCGGAGATCGCCATGCTGCTGCTGCTCGGCGCGGCTCGTCGGGCATACGAGGGCGAGCAGCAGATACGCAGCGACAGCTGGAGCGACTGGAGTGCAACCTACCAGCTCGGTCTGCAGGTCAGCGGCAAGCGCCTGGGTATTGTCGGTATGGGCCGGGTGGGGCAGATCATGGCCCGGCGGGCGCGCGGCTTCGACATGCAGATTCACTATTATAACCGCAGCAGGCTCCCGCCCGATCTTGAACTCGGGGCGCGCTATCATAACGCCGTGGAATCGCTGTTGCCGCATTGCGATTTTCTCTCGATACACTGTCCGGCAACGCCGGAGACCCGTCATCTGCTGAACGCTGAACGCATTGCGCTGCTGCCGGACGACGCGGTGGTGGTGAATACCGCGCGCGGTGCGGTGGTTGACGACGATGCGCTGATCGCCGCGCTGCGCTCCGGCAAGCTGTTCGCGGCCGGTCTTGACGTATTCAATGATGAACCGCGTATTCACCCCGGTTACCGCGAGCTGAAGAACACCTTCCTGTTGCCGCACATCGGCAGCGCGACGCGCGAAACCCGGGATGCGATGGGGTTTCGTGCGCTGGATAATCTCGATGCCATCATGGCCGGCAGGGAGCCACGCGACCGGCTGGTCTGATCGGCGACCGGGGCTGTGATTGCGCCGTATTTGCTTTCCCGGTCATATCCGGATCCGGTCTAGCGCGCGGTAGTGTTCCGATGCGCATGGTTTCCCTCCGCGAGCGCCATCTCTGGTTTTTTCCGTTGATTTTTTGACCTCTGTCATTCGCCGGGCGCAGTTCCAGCGCATTTCCAGACTAGAATTAATTTAGCGGAAGGGGTTGTTCTTGAAGGAAAATGACGGAGGAAGCGAGATGAAAGCGTTTAAAACCGGAGCTCTCCTGCTGGGTGCCGCATTGATGACAACCGCGATGACGGCAGCCACAGCAGACGATGTCGGTAAACGGGAGTACAGCAATAACTGTGTTGCCTGCCATGGCGTATCAGGTAAGGGCGACGGCCCTTATGCGGGAATAATCAGCACCAAGATAGCCGATCTGACCATGCTGCAAAAAGCAAACGGCGGTGTATTTCCGTTCAACCGGGTCTACGAGATGATCGATGGCAGGGAGGCGGTGCCGGCACATGGTTCCCGTGACATGCCGATCTGGGGAAACGAGTACAACGACAAGGCTGCCGAGTATTACATGGATTACCCGCGTGAATTCAATACCGCCGGCTTCATTCGCGGCCGGATTCTCGCGCTGGTGAATTACATTTACGAGTTGCAGGAGAAATAGATCAGCGTTTAGCGCGCAGCGCCTGCAGGAAGTCGTAGATAGCGAGCGCCGAGACCAGCGTGATGACAATGATAAGGTCGATGTCGGGTACGAATGCGGCAACGACAGCAAGCGAGGCAATCATCAGCGCAACTGCGATGAAGGCCATTATCTTGTCGGACATATCGGTATCCTCTCTATTCAGGTTCAGTCTGCCGCTGCAAGCGTATTCACCAGCCAGCGGGCGGTGCGCAACAGGCGTCCGTCATCGTTGCGTGCTGCCACCAGCTGTACGCCGATCGGCAGGCCGGACGCGCCGGTGAGCAGCGGTAGTGTAACCGCCGGGACCCCGGTCAGAGACCAGAGTACGTTGAACGCGGCGCTGCCGGTGCTGTGCAGTCCCGACGGCGCCTCACCTGGCGCGGCCGGCGTGATAATCGCGTCGTAGCGCTGAAATATCTCTTCCAGTCCGGCGTAGAGGGTGTTGCGCCAGTCCATCGCGCCCAGATATTCCGTTGCTGTAATCAATCTGCCCGCTTCCACGGCCGCGCGGGTCTCGGCAGCCAGCAGTGCGGAGTCCCGGTCGTAGTAGTGACGCAGGTTGTGCGCTATCTCCGCCAGCATGATGCGGCGGTGAGCCGCTGCACCCTCGGCGAATACGGCCGGCAGCTCGAACTCGTCGCATAGATTCCCGAGTGCCCCGACCAGTTCGCTGAACCCCTCGGCGCAGTCCGCTTCAATGCTTTGCCAGGCCCCGGTCCTGATAAACGCCAGTTGCGGTGTAGCCGGCGGATCGGTGGACGCGGTTTCGAGCAGTCTTGGTGCCGCCATCGGGACCGTGTCCGGATCGGCCGGATCCTGTCCAGCCAGGGCGTCCGCGAGCAGTGCGGCATCCTCGATGGTACGGGCGAAAGTACCGACCGTGTCCAGATGGCGCGACGTGCGCAGCACACCCGTGCGCGGGATCAGCCCGAAAGTGGGCTTGAAACCGACCACGCCGCAATACGAGGCCGGCCGGATCACCGAGCCGCCGGTCTGGGTACCGACCGCAAATGGCACCATGCCGCAGGCGACGGCCGCGGCGGAGCCGGATGAGGAGCCGCCGGGCGTGTGCTCCGGATTATGCGGATTGTGCGTTTTGGCCGGGGCGAGATAGGCGCATTCGGTGGTCACGGTCTTGCCCGGAATGACGGCGCCAGCTGCCCGCAGACGCGCCACCAGCCAGGCATCGTCGGCGGGTCTGCGTCCCGCATCCATGCGCGTGCCGTTTTCGGTCGGGAGATCCCCGGTATCCATGATGTCCTTGATACCCACCGGCAGGCCGTGCAGCGGTCCGAGCGCCCCCCCGGTCTGACGATATCGGTCAAGCGTCCCGGCGCGGGTCAGTGCCAGATCCTCGTCTATACAGTTCCAGGCCTGTACCACCGGCTCGCGTGCGGCAATCCGCTGCAGGCATGCTCTGGTCAGATCAACCGCGCTGAGCGCACCGCTGGCCAGCAGTTCGCGCGCCGCCAGCGCGGTCAGATCCGCAAAGTCGCTCATCCTGTCAGTGCCCATAGACCTGATCAGGCAGCCAGAATGCGATCTGCGGGAAGTTGTAGAGGATGATCATGGCAAATACCACCATCGCCAGGAAGGGATAGTTTCCCTTGAAGATCTGGTTCAGCTGCACATGCGGCGGCGCTATACCTTTGAGATAATACGCCGACATCGCCATCGGCGGCGTTAAAAACGAGGTCTGCAGATTGAGCGCGACCAGGATGCCGAAGAACAGCGGATCAATGCCGAAGTGAGGCAGCAATGGCAGAAAGATCGGCACGAAGATGATGATGATCTCGGACCATTCGAGCGGCCAGCCCAGCAGAAAGATGATCAACTGCGCCATCAACAGAAATGCAATGGGCGAGATATCCAGTCCGGTGACGAATTCACTGATAATCTGCTCGCCGCCGAGATAGGAGAATACCGACGAAAAGGTCCAGGAACCGACGAACAGCCAGCAGACCATTGCCGTGGTGCGCAGCGTCAGGTAGACAGATTCACGCAGCCGCTGCCAGGTGAAGGCACGGTAGGCGAAGGTGAGCAGCAATCCTCCGAGCGCGCCCACAGCCGCAGCCTCCGAAGGCGTCGCGAGACCGAACAGGATCGCCCCAAGCACCGCCAGAATCAGAAACGCGAGCGGAAGAAATGAGGTCAACAACTGCCACATGATCTGCAGAGTC
This sequence comes from Gammaproteobacteria bacterium, assembly GCA_020445405.1. GTDB lineage: Bacteria > Pseudomonadota > Gammaproteobacteria > Chromatiales > Chromatiaceae > HKST-UBA178. The sequence continues at coordinate 72,990 of JAGRGQ010000001.1, forward strand.
GAGTAGCTGCCGACCTCCTCCCGGGTCGGCTTGGGAGCAAGCTTCGGCTGCAGCGTCGAACGTGTGATGACATAGATCACATACAGACCGGCGAGCAGCAGGCCGGGAAAGAGTGCGCCGGCGTAGAGTTTGACGATCGATACACCGGATGCCGCTGCGTAAACGATCAGCATGATCGACGGCGGAATCAGGATTCCCAAAGTGCCGCCGGCACAGATGACTCCGGCGGCGAGGCTGGTGTCATAGCGGGCCTTCAGCATCGCCGGAAACGCCAGCAGCCCCATCAGCGTCACCACCGCGCCGACGATGCCGGTTGCGGTGGCGAACAGAGTGCAGGTGATCAGCGCCGCCACCGCCATCGAGCCCGGCAGATGGCGGGCCGCAATATTCAGAGTATGGAACAGGCGGGCGACGATGTTGGCGCGTTCGACGATGTAGCCCATGAACAGGAACAGCGGCACCGCTGTCAGCACATCGTTGGCCATCACCGAATAGGTCTGGTTGACGAACAGGTCGAAGATGCGGTTATTGAACAGACCTTCTATCCACAGCTGTATTTGTGTCAGCTGGTCAGCATCCACCTTGACCGCGCGATGATAAGCACGCCACATCCGGTCAGGATCGAAGTAGGCGTAGTAGCCAAAGCCTATTCCCATCGCCATCAGGGTGAAGGCAATCGGGAATCCGAGCAGGATGATGAACAGGAAGATGGCCAGCATGGCCAGCGCGACAACAGGATCGGACATGGCTCAGCTCCGCTGCTCGTCAGAATTATCTTGATTCAGATCTTGGTACTCCTGCTTCAGCCCGCGCCCATCATCGCGTGAGACATCTGAGACAAAGTGACCGCCTTCCTGTTCACGCTTCTCGCGGGCCAGCCGCACTTCGGTCTCCTCGATGTCCTCGGCTGTCTCCACCCACTCGCCGGTGCGTACGCAGATGATGCAGCGGAACACCTGGGCTATACCCTGCAGGAAAAGCAGAATCCCTGCTGCAACGATCACGGTCTTGAATTGAAATACCGGTATTCCGGCGGGGCTGTTGACGCTGACTTCGAGATAGCGCCAGGAGCGCTCAGCGTATTTCCAGCCGGAGATGATCAGCGCCAGCACGCCGGGAAAAAAGAACAGAAAGTAGAGCACCAGTTCCACGCGTGCCTGGGTTCGCGGCTGCCACAGCCGGTAGATGAAGTCGCCGCGCACATGGCCGCCGCGCGACAGCGTATAGGCACCGCCCATCATGAACAGCGTGCCGTAGGTGATGTAGGAGAGATCGAAGGCCCAACTGGTTGGTGAATTGAAACCATAGCGCACCACAACCTCGTAGCCCACACCAATGGCCATGACCATGATCAGCCAGGCGAAGGCCTTGCCGAACCAGGCCGACAGGCGATCCGCGAATTCGATATAGCGAAGCATCCGCTTTTCCTTGGAATCGAGTTGATGAGCGTTATCCGCAAGCACGCGGCGGCATCCCCGCGATGCCGCCGCGTGCTTCAGGTACCCGCTTGTCGGATCAGAGCTTCAGCTTGCCCGGGAAGTAGTGGTTGTACGCGAGGGCATAGTCCGGCGCGTTCATCAGTTCGTAGAACACGACGCGGTCGACCCAGGCACGCTGGCTGTCGAGCACCTTCTTCATGTAGGGATCCTTCTCCAGCTCGGGAATGAGCTGATCCCATGCTTTCAGCTGGGCATCAAGGATATCCTTGGAGGTGCGCTCGACATTGACGCCGCTGTCCTTCTGCAGCTTCAGCAGGTCGGCGGAGTAGTTGTCCATCGCATTGGCGGTGTTGGCGGTGCTGGCCGCCTCCACGCCGTACTGCAGTATTGCCTTCAGGTCGTCGTCGAGATCGTCGAAAAAGTCCTTGTTGAACAGGAATTCGAAGCTCTCGCTGGCCTGGTGATAGGAGGAGAGGTAGTAGTACTTGGCAACATCCTGCGCGCCGAAGCGCATGTCCGACGACGGGTTGTTGAACTCGAACGCATCGATCACGCCGCGCTCCATCGCGGGTACGATCTCGCCGCCAGGCAGCTGCGCGACGCTCATACCGAGCTTCTGCATCAGGTCGGCCGCCAGTCCCACGGTGCGGTACTTGAATCCCTGCAGCTCGGAGGCTTTGGTGACCGGCTTCTTGAACCAGCCGAACGGCTGCGCGAACATCGGGAAGCCATAGAAGCCATACACGTTCAGTCCCATGATATCCTGGGTCAGTTCACGGTACAGCTCCTTGCCGCCGCCCTGGTAGAACCAGGAGAGCATCGTGGTCGCGCTGCCGCCGAACACCGGACCGGTGCCGAACAGCGAGGCTGCCTTGTGCTTGCCGTACCAATATACCGCTACAGTATGCGATGCATCGATCAGGCCGTCATTGACCGCGTCCATCACCTGGAACGCCTTGACCACGGCACCGGCCGGAAGCAGATCGATTTTCAGGCGCCCGCCCGACATTCTCTCCACGCGCTCGACGTACTGGCGCGCGAAATCCATCCAGATGTCAGACGAAGGCCAGGAGGTCTGCATCTTGATTACTTTTGGTGCCCCCAAAACGATTGCCGGTGCACCCATTGTACCGGCAGCCGCGACCGCCAGGCTCCCTTTCAGGAACCTGCGTCGACTGCTGTTTTGGGCCGGATCCTCCGAAACACCCGAGGTGGTCGGTTTTTCATCTCTCATTATTGTTCCTCCTGGTTTTGGTCTCTTATGACTTACAACTCTGCTGATATGTCTGCAGTGGCAGTATTACGACGATGTTTTCGATACCCCGGTTGATCTGTATCGAAAGATTGCACGTACATACCCAACTGTACATTATGTCGGGCATTCTTCAAATTATTTGCCCATAGACACTGCGTTATTTGCGCTGACCCGAAGTGTGTCGGCCGATAATATGGGATATAACAATAGTTTTTTAACAATTGGTTACAATAATTTTCTAATCTATTTCATCACTGGCATGTGAAAATCCGCACCGGTTCTTATTCCGGTGGGCCAGCGCGAGGTGACGGTTTTCAGTCTGGTGTAAAAACGGATCCCCTCCATGCCGTGAACATGGACATCGCCGAACAGCGAGCGCTTCCAGCCGCCGAAACTGTGGAAGGCCATGGGTACCGGAATCGGCACGTTGATCCCCACCATACCCGCCTGAACGCGCGCTGCATAACTGCGCGCGGTGTCCCCGTCGCGGGTGAAGATAGCGGTGCCGTTGCCGTACTCGTGATCGTTGACCAGCTTGAGCGCGGTTTCAAAGTCGGGGGTCCGCACAATGACCAGCACCGGCCCGAATATCTCTTCGCGGTAGATTCGCATATTCCGGGTTACCTTGTCGAACAGACAGCCGCCGAGGAAGAATCCGCCCTCGTTGCCGGCTATACTCGGGTGGCGGCCATCTAACAGCAGTTCCGCGCCCTCCTGCACGCCCAGATCCACGTAGCTGCTCACCTTCTGCAGATGCTCGCGGGTCACCAGCGGGCCCATCTCCGCGGTCGGGTCCGTGGCCGGACCCACCCGCAGATTGGCCACTCTGGGTTGCAGCCGTTCTGCCAGCGCGTCGGCCACTTGATCACCGACCGCAACCGCGACCGATATTGCCATGCAGCGCTCCCCCGCGGAACCGTAGGCTGCCCCCATCAGCGCATCGGCAGCCTGCTCCAGATCGGCGTCGGGCATGATCACCATATGGTTTTTTGCGCCGCCCAGGGCCTGTACCCGCTTGCCCCGGCTGCTGGCGGTCCGGTGGATATACTCGGCAACGGGTGTGGATCCGACGAAGCTGACCGCGTTGACCTGCGCATGGGTGAGCAGCGCATCCACCGCTTCCCGGTCGCCGTTCACCACATTCATGACGCCGTCCGGCAAGCCGGCCTCGGTTAGCAGTTCGGCCAGCCGGAGGGCGGTTGACGGTACCTTCTCCGAGACCTTGAGCACAAAGCTGTTACCGCATACGATGGCCAGTGGAAACATCCACATGGGTACCATTGCGGGAAAGTTGAACGGCGTGATGCCGGCGCATACGCCGAGTGGCTGGCGCACTGAGTGGCTGTCCACGTCGCGGCCGACATTTTCGGAAAAAGCGCCTTTCAGCAGGTGGGGGGCGCCACAGGCGAACTCCACCACCTCCAGACCCCGCAGAACCGAACCGCGGGCGTCGCTCAGTACCTTGCCGTGCTCTGACGAGACCAGTCCGGCGAGTTCATCCAGATGCCCTTCAAGCAGCTCCCTGAAACGAAACATCACTCTGGCGCGCTGGAGTGGCGGGGTATCGCGCCAGGCCGGAAAGGCTTTCGCGGCCGCCTCTACCGCCAGGGCTGCTTCGCTGGCTGAGGCGAGGGGTATACGTGCCGTTACAGCGCCGGTGGCCGGATTGAAAACGTCCCCAAAGCGTCCACTGACGCCTTCGACCTTTTGCCCGTTGATGAAGTGGCGCAGTGTCTTGGTCATTGCATTGTCCTCATCGATACTGTCACGGTTCGGAACCGTTCACAGGTCTCACCTGTAGCGCAGCCGCAGTTCAGGTCCTGTCTTACAATCCCCCGCGGCCGCGAACGAGGCGGTTTCGACGGATGGCGTGACACGGCGTACGCGGTGCAGCCGATGCTACATCAACGAAGCGCAACAAAGCCAGGAGCCAAAACCGGCTCTGCTCCAAGGAGTTGCAGCCGCAATGCATCCCAGCTGTGTTGCACCGCTTGGCGCGCCCTGTCGGCACCCATTCCGGACAGCAACGCGGTTCGCGGGGGATTATGAGACAGCTTCCTTCATATGGGAACCCGGGGATGTTGTTTTTCTCCGGGATGATGCGTCTTTCAAAGCCCATCTGATACCAGGCAGTCGCAACAGTCGTGGCTCTCCGCGGCGTAGACGCCATTGGATTGAAGCCAAAAAAAAGCCTCCGTCTGAGCGGCGGAGGCGTGCATGCTGAGGATAACGGATTACTTGTACGCGCCGACGCCGCAGAAGAAACCCTGATTATTCTTAATGATGTAGCTGGTCTTTTTCCTGACTTCATCTGAACCGGGATAAGGCCAGTTGTAGTCAACCCAGCCTTCGCCTGCGCCAGAGGCGACTTTTATCATATCCTGAAACAGAAAATCGCCGTATTTGTTGAATTCCTTCAGATTCTTGCCGACGAGTTCGGGTTTTACCGCGTGCGAGAGCATGTTTCCGTCAAGATCCATACAAAAAACATACAGATCCTTTTCCATGAATCCTCCGTCTTTCGCGGAAAAAACCGCGAATGCACTCTCGCCCTGACTGTTTACCAGGGAAGCGGCCTTTTGGCTCATGGCCATGGCTTCGTCAGGAGTGCCCATCTCCGCCGCCGCAGCACCCAGGCTGGCGGTCAGCATCAGAGTCCCGATTACTGAAATATATCTGTTCACTGTGTCCTGTCTCCTCGATTGATTTATGGTGTCGTTCTACAGCTGAGCGAACAATAGCCTAACTGATCGCCTCCTAACAATGCTCCGTAGATCCGACTGCCAGGATTGTCGTTCGGATCACATTACCGCTGCAAAGCGAGCATGGGTCGGTGTCGGTGCCTGCGCGCCGCAGTGGCATCTGAAGCAATACGGGGCTCGACGAGGTGTCACAGCCGTCTGAAGAGCTGGCCGAGACGTTCGCCCAGCCGTCGGTACTGTTGAATCAAATTATCGTACTCATGGCGATCAGCCCTGTTCTGCGTGTCGCTGTATGGCTCGATACCTCTGCCTTCCCTGCATCGGCGACCGCAGATTGTGGATAAGCTCATAACCGCATCGGATAATGCTATAACATAGACGTCCAGCGCGAAGGCGAACTCGCGACTCACCGTATTCGCCATCTCCACTTCGTCTTCCCTCTCTATGACGGATCTTATATCTGCGAGCTGATCGCATAGCTGAACCAGATCGGATTCATATTGACAGTAATCCGGCTTGACTCGTTTCCAGAAACTGATTTTCATCTGTGTAATCGAACAGGCGAATACCGCAGAATGAATGGTGGCATACCTGTTATGGATACTCGATGCCCGGTGGGCCAACGTAACGAGACTGATCATCGAATTGCTATCCTTCTGTCAGCAACGCTTCGAGCTTCGCGGGCCTGCTGATCGGGGTGTTCGAAATAGGGGCAAATTCAATTACCGGAAACATTCGGGTAATTGGATTATAGATAGTCCTTCAGTCCAGGATAGACAGGAGTGGGTCAATCAAAACAGATTTATTCGGGAGATTCCAGGCCAAACCGGCGTTTACCCAGGAGCCGGATCTGTGTTTCGTCGATCTCGATTGTCAGCCGGTCTCCATAGGAGAGCCCGTTGATGGGGTAGGTGAGAATCTCCAGAATCTCAGGTGCCTGAAAATGCTCTGGTTTGGTCTCCGGATGGGGGTAGTAGATCAGGCCGTCCAATCGGGTTCCATCCGCCGGCAACAGCCTGCAGTCGAAAAACGAAAAGTCCTCCGCTGCCGCTTTGTCCGTCCATCGAACACCGGAGAACCGATAACGCGGCCGTTGCACCTGGTACAGAAGCGGGGCGATGGAGAGATTTATGGTACCGGAGTAGAAACGTTCCAGGTTCAAACCGAGACGATGGAATACCGGTTTTTGCAGCGCGATGGTGCCTGCGGGAAAACGGGAGTCGCGGTTGGCTCCTGATGCGACGCCGTATCCATGCATCACTGTGCCCCGAACTTTGGTCCAATTCGTCATGCTTCGTTTAAGGCGTGGCCGCCGGCGCTCCTGAACAGACACCCACCTGGAATCCATCTCTGTCCCGGTACAGCGCAGTCTCTGAAAACAGGTTCCACAATCCCATGAAATCCCAGGATCCCTTGGCGAAAGTGAGCCCAAACCATAGGTTTGCCCGACCCTTGCTGACGTGCGTGACATTGTCACTGAAATAGGGGTCGCAGGCAGGTGGCGCGGAGCGGGTGACAATAGTCGCTGTATTTGAATCCAACGCTTCGCCGGTGCTGGATACAGGTCGCAGACGGTAATGGTAGGTCATATCCGGAGAGAGCCCCGGATCGACGTAACTGCTGCCGGTTTCCGGCGTATCCGTGATACGCCGGAACAGACCGTCCGCATCCGCGGCCCGGTAGAGATGGTAACCCGATGCCTGGCTGCCGCCACTCCAGACCAGGGATACCGATCCGGCGGTGGAGTCGATTGCGGAGAGTACCGGTGGTTTGTCGATCGATTCAGGTGCGGAAGCGCTGTAATCTGTTGCGAGCTGGTCAAGCATGCTGCGAACGGCTTTAATCTGCGCACCAGTGCGATATGCGAAATCCGCGCCGGAATAGCCCCACCAATCCCAGCACCCCTGGGGATTTAACGGACTCAGATGGGTCGCCTGTGTCTGTGGGTAGAGAATGATGATTCTGTTGTTGTCCGCCCACCGGTTATAGCCTGCATACCGATAAAACTTGTCTTCGACCTCTCCCGCATACTGGCGGCATCCATGAAATGCGATATGCACCCGGCAAGGCTCCCCCTCGGAACAGGATTTCGGGACATAAAGATAGCCCTCCCTGGCCATGCCTGACCGGTCATTGTCGCCGGAAATGTATGCTGTCTGATCGAAGGGGAGAATGGTACCGCCGGGGTCGTTTACAGGCGGTGCCAGTCCCCCGTGAATGTGTTGCAACATCAACCCGGCCCCATCGTAATCGCAATCGTTTATAAACGCACCCCCGGTCAGCTGGCATTCGTTACCGTAAACCAGAGTGATCATGGCATGACCCGCGGGCAGTGTGTTTTGGTAAAAGATATGTGTGGAGGGGACAAAGTGCAGAAAATAGTCATACAGGCTATTCATGACCGATTGTCTGACAACGCCATCGTTATATCCGGAAAACAGCCAGATCCGCTGCCGGCGAATGTTGTCCAACGGGGCGATTCTGGCGTCGGCGGCAGCGGATTCGGTTTCGGTGATGGCGTTCCGGGGATCCGGCCGGCCCTGCATGCAGAGCCCAAGCGCGGTGCCGACTCCCCCGGCTCCGCAGCGATACGGACCCCCGGCAAACACCCCAATTCCGGTGACTATATCCGAATGGGCAATTGCAAACTGGACCGCCATGTAAGCACCTGAAGAGATGCCGGAGACGGAAGTCTCTCTTATATCGACGTTGTAACCGGCAAGCGGACTGGCTGAGGAGGCTGCTGCAACCAGAAGGCAGAGCAGAAATCCCATCAGCTGACTGATACGAGGCTGAATGTTTGTGGCTGTGCCTGCAGTCTCAATCATCTTCTGAATACTATGTACGGAAATGCGATGTTCTAATAAATCCCGGTCGTCCCGGTGGATGCTGGAATGGCGGACAAAATCAGTTACCGGATGCCGAAGTATCGATGCCGGATAGCAAGGATATGAGAGACTGCGCACAGGCACAAATCGTGAAACCCGATACTTCCAGCCGACAACTGTCCGCGCTTCATTCCCTAGTATCTCAGGCTCAATTTCCGAGCGGTACACTCTGGCATTTTTCCGGTCGCCGGAATACCATAACCTTACTGACAATCGCTTGAAAATTGTTTCTGGCTTGCCTATCGGTAAATCGGCGGGGTAAAGACAATCCGTACAGGCAGCAACTCCGTGCAACCGATAATTTCAATAAAAAATCTCTCAAAAACATACGCTTCCGGACATCAGGCGCTTCAGGATGTGAGTCTGGATATCGCCGAAGGAGAGATACTCGCACTACTCGGGCCTAATGGTGCCGGTAAGACGACATTAATCTCGATAATTTGCGGCATAGTCACTCCCAGCGCGGGGCGTGTTACGGTTGCGGGTTTCGATATTATCGACGATTTCAGGCAAACGCGGGAAATGATCGGACTGGTTCCGCAGGAACTCACGCTTGGCGCATTCGATACGGTCTGGAATACCGTCAGTTTCAGCCGGGGGCTGTTCGGGAAAAGACCCAATCCTGAATTTCTCCGCCAGCTGCTGCGTCAACTGGCGTTGTTCGAGAAGAGAGAGAGCGAACTGATGACGCTGTCCGGTGGGATGAAACGCCGTGTCCTGATCGCGAAAGCGCTGGCGCATGAGCCGAAGATCCTGTTTCTGGATGAACCGACGGCCGGTGTCGATGTGGAATTGCGCAAGGAGATGTGGCGCATAGTCGAAAGATTACGGACGGCAGGTGTCACGATTATATTGACCACGCACTATATCGAAGAGGCTGAGGAGATCGCCGACCGTGTCGGTGTAATCAACGAAGGCAGATTACTGCTGGTAGACGATAAGAGATCGCTGATGCATGAGTTGGGCAAGAAGCAACTGGAGATTGAGCTCAAGGAGCGGATAGATATCATGCCGGCGAACCTGGTTGACTGGAATCTGGAGCTGTCCGCTGACGGCAGACAGTTAACCTACACTTACGATACTCAGGCACGGACTACAGGCATTACGATGCTGCTGCAGGCGATTGGCGACGCCGGGCTGTCGTTGAAAGACCTCAAATCCAAACAGAGTTCACTCGAGGAGATTTTTGTCGATCTGGTAAATCTGAAACCATGAATTATCATGCGATCAAAGTGATCTACAAGTTCGAGATGCTGCGCGCCTGGAATACTTTCCTGCAGACTATCGCAAGTCCGGTAATCTCCACTTCGCTCTATTTTGTGGTTTTCGGTTCAGCGATTGGATCAAGAATTCAACAGGTTGAGGGTGTCAGCTACGGCGCTTTTATCGTACCGGGTCTGATGATGCTTTCGCTTTTGACGCAGAGTATTTCCAACGCATCGTTCGGAATCTACTTCCCGCGGTTTACCGGTACCATATATGAAGTGCTCTCGGCACCGATCTCCTTCTTCGAGATACTCCTGGGTTATGTGGGAGCGGCTGCCAGCAAATCCCTGATCATTGGCGGAATTATCCTGTTTACCGCCGGTTTTTTCGTGGATCTGTCGATTGCACATCCCGTCTGGATGCTGGCTTTTCTGGTTCTTACCTCTATTACGTTCAGTCTTCTCGGATTTATCATAGGCATATGGGCCGACAACTTCGAGAAGCTGCAGCTCATTCCGTTACTGGTGATCACGCCGCTGGTTTTCCTCGGCGGCAGCTTTTACTCGGTCGGCATGCTTCCTCCGGCATGGCAAACGGTGACGCTTTTCAATCCGGTTTTATACCTGATCAGTGGTTTCCGGTGGAGTTTCTTTGAGGTATCGGATGTCAGCGTTGGATTGAGCCTGTTCATGATTCTGCTTTTTTTGACCATCTGCATCGCTATCGTCTGGTGGATGTTCAGAACGGGTTATCGCCTGAAACAGTGATCCACTGAACTGGCGGTGGTTATATGCACTCTCTTCGGAGCCGGGTCCGGCGTGACAAGCCAACGACCGGTCGAGCGGTTGGACAGGCAAGCCGTTGCTGGCGTGGATGTTACCGAGCCGGAGCAACGCGACGGATGATTAATTTTCTATGCCGGGATGGTGGTAATACTGGTTAAATATTTCTTGTCGACAATAGTTATGATATTCATACTATAAATCTGTTATTCTCTGCCCCTAGTTTTGTTTATAAGAACATTTGTAGTCAGAGAATAACGATAATTCTGTATTCGCTAAACCTGGAACAGAGTGCAACTGCATGCGGATCATCTGCCCGGCCATAGGACAAATAAACAGGGGGGATAATGACGGTTTCTAGAGAGTTGCTTCGCGATCTGCGCGAGCGGCGCAGGGTAGTGCACGAGGGCGGTGGCCGTGATAAGGCCGAGGCGCGGCATAAAAAAGGGCAACTGACCGCCAGGGAACGCATTGCCATTCTGTTCCAGGAAGGCACCTTTCAGGAGATTGGGCGCCTGATAACCCATCGTGCGCGTGGTTTCGGCATGGCCGACAAGGTCATCCCCGCAGACGGCATTGTGGTCGGAACCGGCTTCGTGGACGGTCGCCAGGTCGCCACTTTCAGCCAGGACTTCACCGTTTCCGCCGGTACGCTGGGCCAGATGCATGCGGAAAAAATGGTCAGCGTGATGCAGTATGCGCTGAAGATGGGCGTGCCACTGATCGCATTCAAGGATTCAGGCGGCGCACGTATTCAGGAGGGTGTCGATGCGCTTTCCGGCTATGGACGGGTTTTCTACCACAATGTTCTCCTTTCCGGCGTAGTTCCGCAGATCGCCATTATTGCGGGTCCCTGTGCCGGCGGTGCCGCCTATTCTCCGGCGCTGATGGATTTCACCATCATGACCAGGGAAAACGCTTACATGTTTATCACCGGGCCGCAGGTGATCAAGGCGGTGACCGGGCGCAATGTCTCCATGGATGAGGTAGGTTCCTCGTCCGTCCATGCCAGTGTCTCGGGTAATGCCCATTTTGTGGCGGAAGATGATCAACATGCCGTCGAGCTGGCCCGCAAACTGTTGAGTTTTCTTCCGGCCAACAACACCGAAGATCCTCCGCACCGTCCGTTCGAGGATATGGATCTGGGTGATGATGGGGAGATGGAGCTTCTGATACCGGAGGATGCGTCAGCCCCTATGGATGTTCGTCTGATTATCGACCGGCTTGTCGATGATGGCGACTTCATGGAGGTTCATGCCGGCTGGGCGCAGAATATTATCGTTGGCTTTGCCCGGGTGGAAGGTATCGTAATAGGTTTGATCGCCAATAATCCGAATGTCAAAGCCGGCGCGCTGGACATCGATGCTTCCGACAAGGCGGCCAAGTTTATCCGCGTCTGCAACGTGTTCAATGTTCCGCTTGTGACCCTGGTCGACGTACCGGGATTTCTTCCGGGAATAGATCAGGAACGGGGCGGTATCATTCGCCATGGCGCGAAAATGCTGTTTGCCTATGCCTCCGCGACGGTGCCCAAAATCACCCTTATCCTGCGCAAGGCATATGGCGGCTCCTATCTGGCTATGTGTTCCCAGGAGATGGGTGCGGATTTCGTCTATGCCTGGCCGACGGCTCAGATTGCGGTGATGGGGGCGGAAGGAGCGGTTAATATTCTCTACAGCAAGGAGATCAAGGCGGCCAAAGACCCGAAAGCGATGGCCGCAGAACTCACGGAACAGTATAAGCAAGAGGTGGCGTCGCCTTATCTGGCCGCATCCAAGGGTTACATCACCGATGTCATAGAGCCAGCGGAAACACGCTCTACTCTGGCACTGTCTTTGCGTAAAACATTATCCAAGCGGGAGCTGAGGCCGCCTAAGAAACACGGTGATATTCCGCTCTAAAAGATGTCTGCGGGGAGAGACACGCTAAATGACAGATCTCATCATCAAGTCCCTGGGCATGTATGGACTGACTATTGTCATCTCCATGCTCTCTGCCTGCCTGATCAAATTGATCGTGGTGGTTATCGCCAAATCGGAAGACAGAAGAAAGCAGGCCAGAATCAAGGCGGAGAAGGTGCCGGAGCCTGCGCTTACCGGTGACGTGGACGCCAGCCATGTGGCTGCGATTTCTGCTGCAGTTTTTGCCGTGCTGGGCAGTCACCGCATAGTTCATATCGAAGGGGCAAGACAGACACCCAGCTGGGCTGTGGAGGGGAAACTGCAGCATCACACTTCACACAATGTTCGACGAACTTAATACCGGCACTTAATAACGAATTCAGCTTGATACAATGGCAGTAAACCATTGCGCAGAGTTTCAGGGGGTCAGACAGACGAATTATGGAAAGGAAATTTAAAGTTACCGTGGATGGCAAGCCCTACGAAGTCATCGTCGAGGATGTTTCGGAAGTGGGCACCAATTTATATCCATCACCGGGGCTGAGGGCCAATATAGTCACCACTGCACCCGCCGCGGCCGCAGCAACTGCCGCACCGGCAAACGCTGCAACAGGCGCCGATGAACTGCCCAGTCCGCTGTCGGGCGTGATTGTTGAAATCGCTGTCAGTCCCGGCATGTCCGTCGCAAAAGGCGACAAGGTCATTGTTGTGGAGGCGATGAAGATGAAGACGATGGTAAGCGCCCACAAATCAGGCAAGATCTCCTCTATCGCAGTTGCCGTCGGTGACGGCGTGGAAGCAGGCCAGGCTTTGATGGTTATCGCGTAGGTCACCGAAGGCGGAATCCATGGATATCAATTTTCTGAATATTTTCCAGGGCCTGGCGACGCTGTCCGATTCAGAGCCGAAAATCATGATCGGGCGCATCTTTCTGATGTTTCTGGGCATGCTGCTGATATATCTTGGAAGAAAAGGCATTTTGGAAGCGCTGCTGATGATACCGATGGGCCTGGGTATGGCAACGGTCAACGCCGCCGTGCTGTTTCTGGATGACGGCCGTAAGGGCACCCTTTTTCTGGATCCCCTGATCAATAACAGCGAACAGTTGATAACCATGCTGCAGATTGACTGGCTGCAGCCAATTTACACTTTTACTTTTTCCAATGGCTTGATTGCATGTCTGGTGTTCATGGGTATTGGCGTCCTGCTGGACGTGGGTTTCGTCATGGCAAGACCCTTCACCTCCATGTTCATCGCGCTTTGCGCGGAGATCGGCACCGTCATCACGCTGCCGTTGGCCGTATGGATGGGTCTGCCAGTCGCGGATGCGGCCGCCACAGCCACTATCGGCGGTGCGGACGGGCCAATGATACTGTTCACGGCGTTGATTTTGTCCAAAGACCTGTTTGTGCCTATCACCGTAGTTGCCTATCTCTACCTGGGACTGACTTACGGCGGCTATCCCTGGTTGATTAAACTGATGGTGCCGCGTCATATACGCGGCATGAAAATGCCGGTGGAGAAGACCCGGGAAATCTCGTCGACGGAAAAGTTGGTTTTCGCCGTGATCGCCAACGTGATTCTATGTCTGTTGTTCCCGGTGGCGGCACCCCTGTTTTTCTCTCTCTTTATCGGTGTGATCATTCGAGAAAGCGGAATGGTCAAGTTTGCCGAAACTTTCTCTGGCCCGATCCTTTACGGGGCCACTTTCTTTCTCGGCCTTTTGCTTGGCATCCTGTGCGAAGCCAGTACCATTCTGAGCCCGGACGTGCTGACTCTTCTGATCCTGGGAATCGTGGCGCTGACGTTTTCCGGTATCGGCGGATTGCTGGGCGGATGGGTTTTATATTTCGTAACCGGCAAAAAGTTTAATCCGGTAATTGGAATTGCCGGGGTCAGTTGTGTGCCCACCTGCGCCAAGGTGGCGCAAAAATCGGTTGCTGAGGTGACTCCCGACGCTGTGGTGTTGCCGCATGCACTTGGGGCCAGTATTTCAGGCGTTATCACATCGGCAATTTTTGCCGGTGTGCTGATTACACTGGTCAGATAGGTCTCTTTTCCGGCGTGCAGCTGGCCTGCGGAAATGAAAACCATCGAACGGTTGCAAGGGTATTTTTACGGTTTTCTGTCCCGCTGAAAACCGGGGAAGTGTGCAGCGACACCATCGCACCGGTTATGGAGCGACAAACTCTGGAGTTTCCTTGCCGGACAGAGAGTGACTCTCCCCGAACCAGCGTCAGTGAAATTCAGTTGATTCAATACGCGTTTCTACTGAACAGAGCGAACAGTGTCCGCACCATAATGCTGAGGTCAAACGCAATTGACCAGTTGTTGATATATTCGAGATCGCTCTGAACCCGCTTCTCCATCTGCGACAGCTCCTTGGTTTCACCGCGATAACCCCGAACCTGAGCGAGACCTGTAATTCCGGGCTTGATGCGGTGGCGGGTAAGGTAGTCGGAGATGCGTTTTGAATACTCGACGTTGTGCTGAACGGCATGAGGCCTCGGGCCGACCAGCGACATCTGTCCCGTCAGCACATTCAGCAGCTGCGGAAGCTCATCGATGCTGGTTCGTCTTATAAAACGTCCGACTCTGGTTACTCTGGGGTCATCGCGGGTGGCCTGCTCGACCTTGTCGCTGTCTGACGGCTGCAAGTGCATACTGCGAAACTTCCAAATCTTGAATTCACGGCCGTCCCAGCCGGTCCTGGCCTGACGAAAAAACACCGGTCCCGGTGATTCGAGTTTAATGGCGATAGCAGTGATCAGGAAAATCGGACTGAGCAGGATGATCGCGATTGTAGCAATTACCTTATCTTCAATGGCTTTGCTCAGCAGGTGGGTTCCGATGAGCGGGGTCTCCGACAGTGTAAGAATCGGTATTCCGGCCAGTTCCTTCACACTGTGATTTATCAGGTTGAGTGCAAAGATATTCGGTGCCCAGTGAATGTTCACGTTGGTATCCAGCAGGTCATGGTAGATATCTTTGATCAATGGGGACGCATCGAGGGGGACAGCGATATACACCGTCCGGATCTGATGTGCCTGAATCAATTTGCCAATTTCTTCGAGCTTTCCCATCACCGGGATATGATCCGTGTTCGCTTCAGTTGTCGGTTCGCCATTGAGCGTAATGGCGCCCAATACAACCTCATTCAACCAGGGATTGCTGTTGATCCGGTCAAAAATATGGTTAGCGAGTTCACCGGTGCCGACCACCAGCGCTTTGACCTGTTCCTGCCGTGCCAGATTGACACGCTGCAGATATCGGAAACCGACATGGCCCGCGACCTGTACCAGGAATCCGAGGACATAGAGCAGGGTGACAATGACGCGGGAGTAAAGATCTGTACTCTTGGTAAGAAATGCCAGCAGAAACAGCAGGAAAAACGCAATACTCCAGGCCTTCCCCAGCGTCAACAGCTTTTTGGTCATACCGCCGTGCAACCGGTAGATGCCAAACCGGTCATAAACCACAGCCATCAGACCAAGCAGCGTAATCGCCAGGATGATGTATTGAGTCGTTAAAGCGTCCTGGTATATGTAGCTGAGCGATACGGTCAGGATGATGACCAGTAACCCGTCAAGCAGTGCCTGAAACGCATTTGACAGGCTATTGCGGCGCTGTAGCAGGGAACGTGTCCGGGATTGATTCTTTAACAACTTTGAACCTGTTTTCAATGAACTGTCTATGCTCTGTATTGCTGAATAGCGGCACCATCGGCTATTACCTGGAGTGAATCTGTACCAAATACAGCACTCATACTGGAGCGGCGGGGATTATATTCTAAATTGCATCATCCACCCTACACCGCACAACCATTTTTACGTCCCGTACGGATTCAAGTCTGCGTAGAGCGACTGAAAACACCCGGTCTACATTTCGTTCAGATAGAAAATTGCGGTCATGTGTCAATTTTACAACGCTTAACGGAAACGTGACATTGATCGCTTATTCTTAAGATATTTCTTCTCTAATATATGGTCTAAGATTTAAGCTGAAAATAGCTGTAGTGCTGGACTATATGCCGGGCCAATGATAAATATTCTTCGTTTTATCAGTGTAGTAGGGTTTTAGGCATGGTTCCGGAATAGTTAATAATCCCACGCAAAATTTATAACAGCGGTCAGGAAGCCAGTTCAAATAAGAATGAGGAACAGAAAATGTTACTAACTTTCAAGCACATGGTGATGATGGGCATGTTGTGCCTGGTGCCGGTTACAGGCGCGCAGGCGGCGAGTGTCGATTTCCTGAACATCAATACCCCAGATGCGCTCGTCGGCGCGGGTTTCGGGGTTCAGACGGTCAATGAAAATACACTGAACGTCGACGTGTCGCTTTTCCAGGTAAACGCCAGCGCTACGACCCCTAGCCCTGTTGATGCAATGTTCGATACCATCTCCTTCAATATTGTCGCGCATGCGGGTTACTTCATCGATAGGATCAAATTCAGCGAGGGACTTACCGCTTCCGTTGTGGGCGAGGGGCTGGCCATTGCCGATGGCAGTCTGTCGGTGAACGGCTTTGTAAAAGGCTTGGGAAAACACATATACGGTGCCGGTGATGGCGGAATGGTGACCTTATCGACTTTTCTGGATCAATCCCAATTCGGACAGGTGACCAGCGCCACGGTGACAATCACCAACAGCCTGGTGGCGCTCTCAACGGGCGGCGTCGCAGCGATAGTCAAAGATTTCACCTCGTTGGAAGTCGAAACCCTCAGCCAGGTCCCGATACCTGCCGCTGTCTGGCTGTTTGGTTCCGTACTGGTAGGTTTTGTGGCTTTCAGCCGTCGCCGACTCTGCTGACTAGCAGCAACTCAAGCCACGCCACGATTCAATACGAAAATCAACGGGTTGATGTTACAGTCGGCGCAGCCGTTTTATTTTCCCCGATTAAAGAATTAAACTATTTGGCCGATAGCAGTGGAACACATCCATCTTCGGAGGGATAATCCCTCCGTTTTCAGCCATCCAGGGAAATAGTGATTAATGAATAGATCTGCGCTCCGTTTCAATACCCTTATCCTGTTATTTACCATTCTGGTTCTGGCCGGAGCTGCAACCGCCGATAGCTATAAGCTTCAGCCCGGTGATATTCTTGAGGTTTCAGTCTGGAAAGAGCCTGATCTGGAAAGGGACGTGCTGGTAACGCCGGATGGCACAATCGCCTTTCCGCTGGTGGGAGGTGTCGAAGCCGGCAAGATGTCGGTAGAGCAACTCTCCAGAGAAATCGCCGCCAAACTGGAAAAATACATCCCTGATCCGGTGGTAACCGTCAGCCTGAAGCAGATGCTGGGCAACCGCATCTATATCCTGGGTAAAGTCAACAAACCGGGGGAATTCGTCATCAACAGAAATGTTGATGTGCTTCAGGCACTGAGTATGGCCGGTGGTCTGAATCCGTTTGCAGATGGCGATGCCATCCAGATTCTCAGGCGCCTCCAGGATGGTAGCCAGACTTCCACACGCTTCTCTTTCAGCGCGGTGGAGAAGGGTGATCTGAAGCAAAACAGGATTTTACTTCCCGGTGATGTCATACTTGTACCCTGACACAACAGCATCGACAGATTGACGTTGGGAACTACGATACTCATCCAGGCGGGTCATGATGGCAATTAATCGGTTCAAGTTGGCGGCGGTGTTGCTTTGCAGCTTTTTCCCCGTAGCGGCTTCGGCTGAAAAGTGGTATTGGGAACCCGTGTTCAGGGCGCGCACAGGTTACGATGACAATATCAGGCTGGAACCCTCCGACGAAGAATCAGCATTCAACTATCACCTGTCTGGGGATGCCAGGTTCGGATTCAGAACCGAGGTAAGCGACGTCAAGTTCCAGACGCTGCTCGCCACCCATCAATATAACGGGTTGAGCGACCTGGATTATAACGAGGCCCTGTTCGGGGTGGATGCCAGTCTGCGCCATGACCTCGATACCTTTGGTATTGACGCCAGTATTCACAGGGACTCGTCCAGAACCAGCGAGTTGAGCACCACCGGCTCCGTCGACACCAGCATTCCCCGAATCAGGACGTACCTCAGCCCCAGTTGGAGCCGTAAGTTATCGGAAACCAGCCAGTTACAACTGCATTACGCCTACACCGATGTCAACTATATAAACAAATCGGGCTCTGCTACCAGCTCTGGTACCAATCTGACCGATTACCGCTATCAAACTGCCGATATCGGACTGATCCGGAAGCTGTCGGAAAAAACCGATTTGCAGACGTTTCTGCTTGGCAGTCGCTACAAGGCCAGTGGTGTCTATTCGAAGTCTGAGAGCATCGGATTCCAGGTTGGGCTGGCCCACCGATTCAGCGAAACATTCAGCGCTTCCGCTGCGCTGGGACTCAACTATATCGATACATTATTTCTCAACTCCAACAGGGTAAAGGATGAAGAGAATGATATTGCGCCGCTGGTTTCGATCAGTTTCGACAAGACTTGGGAGAGAATGAGCCTGAACGGCTCGTTGACCACTTCCTCATCACCGGGCGGTGAGGGCAGGATGCTGAGCAGAAACAGCGTTGCGCTGGATTTCAAGCGCAAACTTAGCGAACGGCTCAACTTTGCATTGAACACCAGCTACACCCGGAATGAGACGGCGGGAGGGGTTACGGTTTCCGGGGATACACGCACTTATTTCGCCATCGAACCCCGCTTGAGCTGGAAGGCCTCCCGTTGGTGGACCATATCCGGAAGCTATCGCTACCGCGCACAGGAGTATACCGAGAGCGATAGCGGTGTGGCGGAATCCAATGCGGTCTATATCGGCGTCGAATATGTCTGGCCGCGTCCCTCCTATGCGCGCTGGATGGAGCTGTAAAGATATTCTGCCCATCGCCGCTATGTTGAAAGAAGCGCATCGGGATTCTGATTTACTTTAATGCTTCGAACTCCAGTAGACCAAGATTGCGGGCGGTCAGGCCAGAATAGCAGATTCAGCCGATTCCAATGCTGGTTAATGGTTTGTTGTACTAACATTATTAGATTGTCGGGTGGACAATGGAAGAAGATGTAAAAGGGCTGGGTGAATATCTGGAGATACTGGACAGGCGCAAGAAGCAGTTTTTCGTGCCTGCGCTGATAATCCTGCTGGCCAGCGTCGGCCTGGCATTCGGATTGCCATCCATCTACAGGTCGGAAGCGACCATTCTAATCGAACAACAGGAGATTCCCGACGACCTGGTGCGTTCCACCGTCACCTCTTTTGCCGGTGAACGTATACAGATTATCAGTCAGCGGGTGATGACAACCCAGAACCTGAGCCGGATCATCGAAGAGTACGGTCTCTACGAGGACGAGCGCAGATCCAAAAGTATGAGTGTACTGGTCGAGGAGATGCGTGAACAGATCGATCTCGAGATGATCAGCGCCGATGTTGTGGATCCCCGCAGTGGCCGGCCCACCACCGCCACCATCGCCTTCAAGGTTGCCTTTAGCGGTGAGGGGCCGCGGTTGACCCAGAAGGTCGCCAACGATCTGGTGTCGCTGTATCTTGATGAAAACATGAAACAGCGAACAGCGCATGCGGTCGAGACTTCCAGTTTCTTGACCGAAGAGGCGGACAAACTTCAGCAACAGATATCTGGACTGGAAGCGAAGCTGGCTGAATTCAAAGAAAATAATATAAATACGCTGCCCAATCTGCAGCAGCTCAATATTCAGTTGATGGAACGCACGGAACGGGACCTCAAAGACAAGCAACAACAGATACGCACACTTGAAGAGCGCAGAATCTACCTGCAGTCGGAATTGGCGCAGATGAATCCAACCAGCAAGCTCTACGACTCGGACGGCAGCCGCGTTCTCAGTTCCGAGGATCGCCTGCAGGCGTTGGAGAGTCAATACATCAGTCTCTCGGCCCGCTACTCTTCCAATCATCCTGACCTGATTAAGATGGAGAAGGAGATCGCCGCACTCAAAAAAGAGACGGGGGCAGTTGGAAACGTAAATGAGATCCGCCGTAAGCTGACAGATATGAAATCGCAAATGGCGGTGCTGCGGGACAGATACTCGAGTGAACATCCCGATGTAAAGAGCTTGCAGCGGACCATCGATATCAATGAAAAATTGCTGCGGGAAGCCAAAAGCAGTAAGCGGCCAAGTCGACGCCAGCCCGGAAGCGGGGAGGCGGACAATCCAGCCTATATTCAGCTGCAGGCTCAGCTCAAAGCAGCTAATTCGGAACTGCACTCGCTGCATGAATCCGTGTTGGAAATCGAAGCTAAACTCGCGGACTACGAGAACCGCCTGCTGAAAAGCCCTCAGGTGGAAAGGGAATACCTTGACCTGACACGCGAATACGAAAACTCACTGGCCAAGTATCAGGAGGTGAAGGCGAAACAGTTCCAGGCGGAACTGGCCGAGTCGCTGGAACGGGAGAGCAAGGGTGAGCGTTTCTCTTTAATCGAGCCCCCACAACTGCCGGAGGAGCCGGACAAGCCAAACCGCATCGCCATTTTCTTTCTCGGGTTTGTCTTCTCATTGGCTGGTGGCTTCGGCACTGTGGCGGTGGCGGAAAGCATGAGCGAAGCCATACGCAGTCCAAAGGCATTGATGGCGATCACCAATGCGCCTCCAATGATCGTTATTCCCTATATTGAGATAGCCGCCGACCGCAGCCGCAGGCGGTACCAGGTGGCGGGTTTGATAGTAGTGGCTATGATTGTCGCTGTAGGGGTGGTCGTCCTGTTCCACAACTTCTTTATGCCTTTGGACGTAGCCTGGTATGTTATACAGCGCCGTCTCGGCTTTGACGTCTGATCCGGGGGAGACGCGGCAATGGAAAGAATCAAAAAGGCACTGGAACGGGCTCGGGAACTGAGGCCTGAGCAGGCTGACAGCCCTCTGAAAAAGATGCGGGAAGCAGCATCGCGGACCGAACCCGTTCAATCCGACCAGATGTCCGCCAATGTTGCCAAGGTGCAACCGGATACCTCTTCGGCTCCTCCGCCCGAAAGCCCTGTCTTGAAGCCGGAACAGGTGGCAGCTCTTGTAGAACCGGTTGCGCGCTCACCGCTGCCGTCGGAGAGCGTGCAGTCTGGCGCGTCGGGAACAGCCAGGGAGAGTGTCGATGCTCCCGAAAGAGACAAGTTCGTAAAGAGGCCCAAAGGGAGTGCTTCCCATCAGAAATCCGCTGTTGCCAGCAAAATCGAATACACCCAGACCCGCAGCGTTGAGATTTCCGCGGACCTGCTGGAATCGAATCGTGTGATTGCGGGAATCAAGGATCATCCTCAATCGGATCTTTTTCGTGTATTGCGAACCAAAATCCTGCACCGGATGCGGGTGGATAAAATCAATTCTCTGGCGATTACCAGCCCCACCAAGGGGGCAGGTAAATCGATGGTTGCCGCCAACCTCGCAGTAAGCCTGGCGATGGAAGCCAACCAAACGGTGATTCTGGTCGATCTGGATCTGCGGAAACCGGCCATCAGCCGGTACTTTGGATTCGATGCACAGCAGGGCGTATCGGACTATCTGCTGGAGGGCGCGGAGTTGCCGGGGCTCCTGTTTCAGCCGGGAATCGACCGCCTGGTTATTCTGCCGGCGGGTAATCCGGTGCCGCAATCGTCCGAGCTGCTTTCCACTCCGCGTATGGCGCATCTGGTGGAGGATATCACCAATCGCTACGCCACGCGCATTGTCGTGTTTGATCTGCCGCCGCTGTTGCATCTGGATGATGCACTGATATTTCTGCCCCAGGTAAAATCGAGTTTGCTGGTGGTGGAGGAGGGGGTGAATACGCCTGCGGAGATAGAGCAGAGTCTCTTGTTACTGGAGAAGTCAAACATGCTGGGCACGGTGTACAATAAAGCCCGCTTGGCCAGGCAATTACCGTACTGATTTAAATCAGCTTTAGACAATTGACTGGTTAACCGTACTTAAAAACAGTCGGTCTCCGATGACGGAGGCGAAGATTTTCCGCTGATTGGTCGCTACTGATGGAATCCAGAAATCCCGATAATCCCGATGGCGTCCTGCTGATCGATGAAGAGCATGCGGAAGCGCTGAAAAGACGCTCTTTTGGTTTTAAATCCATTACCCTCAACAAGCGCCAGTTATGCGATCTGGAGCTGTTGTTGTGCGGCGGTTTCAAGCCGCTGCAGAGCTTTCTCGATAAAGCATCCTACAACAGCGTAGTAGAGAATCTGCGGCTGCCTGATGGCCAATTGTGGCCGATTCCGATAGTGCTCGACGTGGATGCGGCGTTCGTGGAATCCCTCGAACCCGGGGATCAGATTGCGCTGCGCGATGCGGAAGGATTCATGCCAGCTGTGCTGACCTTCAGCGAAAGCTGGCAGCCGGACAAACGACGCGAAGCCATAGCCGTGTACGGTACCGATTCCAGTGACCATCCGGGGGTGAACTATCTCTACAATGAAACCGGAAACACCTACATCTCCGGTGCACTGGGGGGCATTCATATGCTCCGGCATCACGATTTTGAGACCCTCTGGAACACTCCGGAGGAGATGCACCGTCTGTTTGACAAGATGGGCTGGCGGCGGGTGGTGGCGTTTCAGACCAGCAGTCCCATGCACCGTCTGCATCGGGAGATGATCCTGAGTGTGGCAAAAAAACACGAAGCCCACATTCTGCTGCACCCGACCGTCGGTGTCAGCAAACCCGGAGATTTGCGCTACTACGCCCGGGTCCACTGCTACGAAGCGATTCGCCGGCACTTCCCTTTGAATATGGCAGCGCTCTCTCTGTTGCCGCTGGCGATGCGCATGGCAGGCCCGAGAGAGGCTTTGTGGCATGCGATAGTCAATCAGAATTACGGGTGCACCCATTTCATTCTCGGTCCACACCACGCATCTCCGCCAAGGCAGCCGTCGGTGGCTAACGGCAGTGAAAGCCGGCAGGAGGGATCCCAATTCTACTCTACCTATGCAGCCCAGCAACTTGTAAAAAAGTATGCCGACGACCTTGACATTGAAATAGTCGAGGTTGATGAGTGGAAATACGTTCCGGAAAAAGAACGTTTTCTTTCTCAGCGCGAACTCGACGCTGAGGGTCTGACCGGTATCGACTACGATAATCCCGATCTGAAACAGGCGTTGACGCAGGGGAGGGAGATACCGGCGTGGTACAGTTATCCAAGCGTGCTTGACGAACTGCGCAAAGTCTATCCACCGCGAAGCAGACAGGGATTTACCCTGTTCTTCACCGGGCTTTCCGGTTCAGGCAAATCCACTGTTGCGAGAATGCTCTACGCCAAACTGATTGAAGCCGGAGACCGGCCGGTATCGTTGCTGGATGGGGATGTTGTGCGGCGGAATCTTTCATCCGAACTCGGATTTTCCAAAGCGCATCGCGACATCAATATTCGCCGCATCGGATTTGTTGCCGGAGAGATAACAAAGAACGGTGGAGTGGCCATCTGCGCACCTATTGCACCCTATCGTGAAACCCGCCGTGCGGTACGCGAACTGATTGAGGATCACGGCGCCTTTATCGAGATTCATGTATCCACTCCGCTGGAGGTGTGCGAGGCGCGGGATCGGAAAGGCCTTTATGCGAAAGCCAGAAAAGGGATTATCCCGGACTTCACCGGTATCAGCGATCCCTACGACGTACCTGCGTGCCCGGAATTGAGACTCGATACCAGCACACTCACCCCCGCGCAGGCGGTGCAGGAGGTACTGCTGTATCTTTTCAAAGAGGGTTTTATCGATGAGAGCTGAACATTGAGAGGCATTATTCTGGCAGGAGGTTCAGGTACGCGGTTATACCCCCTCACCAAGGCAGTCAGCAAACAGCTGATGCCTGTCTATGATAAACCGATGATCTATTATCCGCTCTCGACACTGATGCTGGCGGGAATACGCGAGATTCTGATCATATCCACGCCCGATGATTTGCCGCAGTACCGGAAACTGCTGGATGACGGAAGTCAGTTCGGCCTGCGGCTCGAATATGCCGAGCAGCCACGACCCGAGGGGTTGGCTCAGGCGTTCATTATCGGACGCGAGTTCATAGGCGGTGAGAGTTGCTGCCTGATTCTCGGTGACAATATCTTTTACGGATACGGTCTTGGCACCAATCTGTCCAATGCGGTGAGGCGGGAGAACGGCGCCAGCGTGTTCGCCTACAGAGTGAGCGATCCTGGACGTTATGGTGTGGTCGATTTCGATACCAGGGGTCAGGCGGTATCGATCGAAGAGAAACCAGAAAAGCCGAAATCCAACTATGCGGTCACCGGACTCTATTTCTACGACAACCGGGTCGTGGATGTTGCCGCCGCTTTGCAGCCCTCGGCACGCGGCGAGTTGGAGATCACCGACGTCAACAACAAATATCTGGCATGGGGGGATCTACATGTCGAGATTCTCAGTCGGGGCACTGCCTGGCTGGATACCGGAACCCATCAGTCGTTGCTGCAGGCGTCGACATTTATCGAAACCGTCGAGCAGCGGCAGGGCCTTAAGATCTCCTGCGTGGAGGAGATAGCCTACCGCAAGGGCTATATAGATGCGGCCCAGCTGGAGCGTCTCGGCAGGGAACTGGAAAAGAACGACTATGGACGTTACCTGCTGAATCTCCTGGAACAGGAGCGGGAGCGCCTTTGAAGATCAGCACCACCGCGATCCCGCAGGTGGTTGTAGTCGAACCGGATGTGTTTGGCGACGCGCGCGGATATTTTCTTGAGACCTGGCATGCGCTCCGCTACGCGAAAGCGGGTCTGGATACCCAATTTGTGCAGGACAACCGTTCCCGCTCCCGCTACGGGGTGCTGCGCGGACTCCACTACCAGCTTAACCAACCCCAGGGTAAGCTGGTAAGCGTCTCTCATGGCCGGGTATTCGACGTGGCGGTGGATATCCGTCGCGGTTCGCCCTGGTTCGGCCGCTGGGTCGGTGCGGAGTTAAGCGATATCAATCACAAGCAGCTCTACATCCCTCCAGGTTTCGCCCACGGGTTCTGTGTGCTCAGCGAGATGGCTGATTTTTCCTATAAGTGCACTGAATTTTATGCCCCTGACGATGAGCACGGCATCCTCTGGAACGATCCTGATATCGCCATTGCATGGCCGGGTGGTGACTTCCAGGTTTCGGAAAAAGATGCCGGCAACAAACGGCTCAAAGAGATGGGTGAGTTGCTGCCCGTCTATCGAGCGGCCAGATGAAACTTCTGGTGACCGGTGCCTCCGGACAGCTGGGACGGGAGGTAGCCGCCCTGCTGGGTGACGAGCACCATCAAGTTGTTGCGGTCGATCGCGCTGCCCTGGATTTCTCCTTCCCCGACAGGGTTGCCCAGGGTATTGCACAGGAGTGTGCGGACTGGGTCATCAATTGTGCCGCCTACACCGGGGTCGACAGAGCCGAACAGGAGCGCGATGCCGCGTTTCTGGTTAACCGGGACGGCGCGCTGGCGGTGGCCGAAGGGGTAAAAAGCTATGGCGGTCGTCTGCTTCAGATCTCCACGGATTTTATTTTTGACGGCGGGCAGTCTACGCCTTACACAGAGGAGGATGAAGCCAGTCCACTAAGTGCATACGGTCGTTCCAAATGGGAAGGCGAAAAAGCCGTTCTACAGTGCATGCCTGATGCTGTCATACTGCGCACGGCATGGGTTTATGGAGTGCACGGCAACAATTTCGTCAAGACCATGCTTCGGTTGGCTGCGGAGCGCGAAGAGCTCGGGGTGGTGGATGACCAGATCGGTACGCCGAGCTGGACCTTCGATATCGCACGCGCTGTCCAGGCGCTGATAGCCGCTGATGCGTCCGGAATCTATCACTTCACCAACGAAGGGGTTGCCTCCTGGTTCGATTTTGCCAGCGAGATCCTCAACACTGCCAGCGAACTCGGATGCCCGGTCAGAACGAAACGGGTAAGGCCCATTCCCACCAGCGACTATCCGACTCCCGCGGTACGGCCCGCGTATTCAGTATTGAGCAAGTGCAAAATCCGTGGCCTGCTGGACTACAATATCCCGCATTGGCGGACCAGCCTTAACGCGATGCTGAGGCAACTGCTTTTAGGTGATGGGTCCGGGTAACGATTCCGTAACTGGCAGCAAATATTATTACCGTGGCTGTATTTTGCCTCGCCGCGCCGTGGAGCGTGATCGGACTACAGAATAATTCATATGATAGCCATATAACCGTATAATATTGTTATAGTTTTTTAACGGAAACAACAATGCCGTACAGATGCCAAACAGCGCAGCAGGAGAGAGGTCGCAAACGGGTGCTGACCAAGCTTGGTTTGATGCCCTATATTGAGCGTTGCGAAGTCATGGAATTTGGAGAACTGCCGCTTCATTGCGAACTCTATCAATATGCTCCCGAAGCTCCCACGATAATTTTCATTCCAGGTATAGGCACCTATAGCCAGCTTTACTGTGAATTACTGTCGCGCATGAGCGATCAGGGATTTAACCTCGTTTCCATCGACATTCGCGGTCATGGCTGTTCGGGCGGGCGGCGTGGCGGTTACAAAGTGAGCGAAGTGGTTGCAGATGTTCGGCAGTTGCTCGACCGGTTACAGCAGCGCTTTGATGGCCCTTTCGGGCTTTTTGGCTGCTCTTTGGGCGCAAGACTCGGACTGGCCGTTGCTGAACAGGAAAATCGTATCGTAGCACTGCTGTGTCACACGCTGTTTCTGGCGGAGATGCCTCCGGACATCTGGCATTTGATGGGCTGGAACAGCCTCTATTTCAGCAATCTTTTCACACCCCAGCTGAAAATAAATCTTCGGCTGTTCGTGGATATTGACAATTTGTTGAAAAATAATCCGATGAGTAAGTATGCCGACCGGGACCCGCTATTGGTATGGGACTATCCGGTCTACACGCTGCATAGTACCTATTCCTACCCCAGTACGATTCTCAGAGAGGCACTGCCGGTAAATTCGGCAGCCATTATTATCGGCGGCAGGGACGAGGTCATCAGTCTGCATTATACTCGAAATCTAATTAAAAAAAGCGTACAAGAATTTGATTTAATTGTAATTGATGAAGGAAACCACATGTTGCCGTTCAATCATGTCGATGACACGCTGCAAGCCAGCTGCGCATGGTTCCACAGCGCTTTCAAAAAGCACAGCGCTGCATAATGGTCGATATGTGTTTTGTAGTCTGAGGGGCGTACGCAACGCAGCTCAAAAGTCAATTGGCAACGGACCGTTACCGGATAATCGACATGCGGTGATGGGGGGCCAATCAAAGCAGTTTTGGAACCCGGATAATGTCCATTTCTGCCTTGTAGACCGAGGTCTCAACCTCCAGCAGACCCAAAATAGTGTGGAACAGGTTGTCGTGCGAATATTTTTTTCCGATGCTGTTCCGCAGATTGCTGACATTCACGACGTCGTTATTCGCTCCAAACCACATAATGGCAGGAATGTGGCGCTGGGTTTCGGGTGCCAAAGCGTAGGGTAGTCCATGCAGGTAGAGTCCGCCTTCACCCAGAGATTCGCCGTGGTCGCTGACATAGATCAAGCCGGTCTCGAATCCATCGTCGTTCGATTTCAATAAAGCGATTACCTTGGATAAGAAGTAGTCTGTATACAGGATTGCGTTATCGTACGCGTTATCGATCTCCTGTTTACTGCAATCCTCCAGCTGGTTGGTTTTGCAGGCCGGCGTGAACTTCTCAAACGATGGGGGATAACGTTTGTAGTAGGCTGGCCCATGATTGCCCATCTGGTGCAGCACGATGAAAATATCGCCGGTTGGGTGCTTGTCAATATACGCCTGCAACCCGTCGAGCATCCCTTCGTCCCGGCATTCAGTATCGCATACCGGATTGATTTTGGCCGATTTGTAGCTTTCATAGGGTACACGCAGCGCCACCCCTTTTGACGAGGAGTTATTCTCTCTCCAGAGTACGTTTACCCCGGTATGCTGCAAAATATCGAGTATATTCTCGACTGATGCGGCTTTGGACTCGGTATAATCAGCGCGCCCGTAAATGGAAAATATGCAAGGTACCGAAGATGCAGTGGAAGTGCCGCAGGACCAGAAATTCTTAAAACTGATTACGTTTTCCAGCTTGAGAAGCGGGTTTGTCTCGCGGGCATAACCATTCAAAGAGAAGCGGTCATACCTGGCCGTCTCTCCAAGCACGAAAATGATCAGTTCCCGGTGACCGTCAGTGGCCGCTATCCTCGCATCCTCACCGATTCGTTTTATCGGACCCTGCTCCTGTTCCATGATTCCGGCCACATACTTGACGGAGGCGTAAATATAGGTGGTCGGATTGGTATAGTAGCGCAGTGGCTTGTGCTCCCGGATAAAGGAGGCGTAGTGACTGCCAAACGCAAAAACCATGGC
This sequence comes from Gammaproteobacteria bacterium, assembly GCA_020445405.1. Taxonomy (GTDB): domain Bacteria; phylum Pseudomonadota; class Gammaproteobacteria; order Chromatiales; family Chromatiaceae; genus HKST-UBA178. Next base: position 101,449 of record JAGRGQ010000001.1, read on the forward strand.
TGCAGAGACGGCCAGTGTCGGGATCACGAGTTTCATTCTGGCGACGAGTGCGGACCGGAGGGGACGGGTTTGAAACGACAAGCGCCGGACGACAAGCGCGGGCAGGACACCAAGCAGCAAAAAATAGATGATCAGTTTGACCGTTATCAGATCAAGGACTTCGTTCGTATCGGTCATGACCATATTCTGGATCATGCCGTCGTCAATGATCACATGATAGCTATCCATAAAATAAGCGGTCACGGATGTAATAAGAACCAGGGGTATCACAACCGGTTTAAGCGTGCGGCGGTAACAGACCAGCGAGAGGAGCAGGATAAACACACAGGTGAGTACCGTGGCGATCGAGATGAAGAAAAACGCATTCGGCAGGGAGAGCGGATAGACCTGTGAAACGTTGGTAAAAAACGTCAGGTTGTAAAGACCGGTAAACAAGACAGCGATGAGAATGATCGCTCTTTCCACCGAAATTGTAGCACTGTTCATTTACTGCTTTTTCTCATTTGCTGGGGGTAGAGGTTTACCGAAAACTACTGACAGAAAGGCTTCGGGCGGGACAGAGTAACTGCTCAAGCAGCATAAATTCCATACTGTTTGGTGACATGTTAAAGCCGTTTTCCGGAGTGGTCAGGATTTGTTTCCCGAGTGCAGGTAGTCGCTGTCGGCATGTTCCTCGTCTATTCCGTATCTCTTCAACTTACGCCATAACGAGACGCGATCTATGCCCAGAATCTTTGCCGTCCGGGTACGGTTGTCACCACAACTTGCGAGTACATACCGAATATAGTCAGCTTCCCGTTCAACCAGTGTCGGCAGACGCCGTCCCGCCTTTTCGCGCACGATATGTACCGCATGCTCTGAAAGTGTGGCTGGGAGACTGGCCATGGTGAGTAAATTCTCCCGCGCCAGAACCACCCCGCGTTCGATGATATTTTCCAACTCGCGAATATTACCCGGATAGTGATAATCAAGCAGCGCAATCATTGCCGCAGGATCGATATCATCCACTGCACGGCCCATGCGCAATGCATGCTTTTGCAGAAAATGGTACGCCAGCAGCGGGATATCGCCCCGCCGTTGGGCCAGTGACGGCAGGCGCAGTCCAACCACGTCAAGACGGTAGTATAGATCCTGGCGGAAACGTCCGGCCTCGACCGCTTCGCGCAAATCCTGGTGCGTGGCTGCTATCAACCGGATATCGACAGGGTTCGTTTTTATCGCCCCGAGCCGTTGGACCTCCCTTTCCTGGACGACCCTCAGCAGCTTTACCTGCATTCTCAGAGACATCTCCGCAATCTCATCCAGGAACAGCGTACCACCGTCTGTCGCCTCGATCAGTCCAATGCGTGATTCGTTGGCACCGGTATAGGCACCTTTCTCATGGCCAAAAAGCTCATTTGCAAGAAGTTCCTCCTGCAGCGCGCCGCAATTGACGGCCTGAAAGGTTTTATCTTTTCGACTGCTCTGATCGTGAATCAAACGAGCCAGCAGTTCCTTGCCGGTTCCACTCTCTCCAGTTATCAGGACGTTGGTATCGGTGGGTGCGACTTGTTGCGCCATCTCCAGAAGTCGCCGCATGACGGCATCCTGTGTGATAATGGCCGAACCACCCTGGCCGGTTGTCAGCTGACTCTTCAACTGCCGGTTTTCCCGTTTCAGCTGGACCATTTGCAGGGCATTACGCACGACCTCGCGTACCTCGTCCAGACGGAAAGGTTTGGCAATATAATGAAACGCTCCCGATTTCATCGCATTTACAGCAGAATTCAGAGTGGCGTAGCCTGTGATCAGAATTACCGCAGTGTCCGGGCTGGCTGCTTTGGCACGTTCGAGTATCGCCATGCCATCCACCTGCTCCATACGCAAATCGGATAGAATGACATCGAATCGGTTGAGCTCCATCGCCTCTATTGCACCGATACCGGTCGTCCGCGTCGTGACTTCGTACCCCTCTTTCCGACAGACATGAGCCAGATTTTCCACAGCGGTCGCTTCGTCGTCGACGATCAGTATGCTGCCTGTACCGGTTCGGAGATCAAACACTTCACTATTCCCTGCAGGGGAGCAAAATTATTACCTGAGTTCCTTTTCCCGGCCGAGAACTGATCGCCAGGCAGCCATCGTGTTCGCTCACGATCTCCTGGACTATGTACAAACCCAGCCCAACGCCATGCCCCGGTTCTCCTGTGGTGAAGAAGGGATCGAAAACTTTGGGAAGCTGTTCAGCCGGTATACCGGGCCCATCATCGGCAACCAGTATCTCGATGTATAGTCCATTGTAATCGGTGATGAACCTGAGGTCTCCCGCCACTTCGGCCCCATCCGGAAATACCGCAGGGGACGGTTCGCGTAACCTGGCCTGGATCTGCAACTGAACGCCCCGACCGCCGGCATTGAGAGCATTCTGAATCAGGTTGATAAACAGCTGCTGCATACGTTGTTTATCCACATCTATGCTGAGCTCCTTGGGGATGTTGATTTTCAGATTTGCCGAATGGAGCTGTAGCGTCTGTCCGATAATGATCTGCGTCTCCTTGATAAGTTCCCGCAGTCTCAGCGGGCTCTTCTGAAAGATGTTGCGGCTGCCGAAATCGAGGAGTGTCCGGACGATATTGCGGCCGCGCTCGGTTTCACTGTCGATCTGTTTCAACCAGGTGTAGAGCTGCTCCTGATCCGCTTCCGTAAGCTCCTCCATCAGCAGCTGGCAGGAAGATGAGATATTGGACAGTGGATTATTAAGCTCATGCGCCACACCGGAAGCCAGTATTCCCAGTGATGCCAGCTTCTCGGATTGCAGCATGCGCTTCTGACGGCTCTTCAGCTCGTTGAGCATGCGGTTGAACGCATCGGTGAAGGCGACAAACTCACGGTCACCCGACGGCGGATTCAGGTGATTGAACTGTCCTTTGGCGATTGGCATCAGATTAGACTCCAGCTGCTTCAGCGGAGTCACTGCCGCACGTTTGAGCTGACGTCCAACGATGTAAATGGAAAGTCCTATCATAAAAAGCGAGATGAACAAAAACCACTGTGATTCCCGAACCATCTTCTCCAGCATACGATGCTCCCGAAAAGACAGCGATTCGACGTCGGTATAGATTTTGTGACCCAGCGCTCGTATGCTGTTTTGACGTGCATCCCGTTCTGTTTCCGCTGCATCCTGCCAACGACTCAGGCTGTCGCGGTAGGCAGTTAAGCCGTGAATTAAATCCGATGAATCGGATTCGCTTAAAAGTGCTTTGAGCAAGGCAATATTCTCATGCAGGATCTCACGCGCCAGCGAAGCCTGTTCGTCGGCCCTGGCGAGCGCGTCGAAGTCTGCATAGAGCAACAGGTTTTTTTCTTCACGCCGCATTTCCAGGACTGCATTTCTCAAGTCGGCGATCACCTCTCCCTCGGTCACCTGCCGTTCAAGCAGCAGAAGTCCCGAAAACGCTATTATACCAAGCGCCAGTGTACTGATAACCAGCGTAATATATGCACTTGTGATTTTGCCCCGTAAACTGTTCAGATCGAAGAGGGTAGTCATACTAAAACGCTGTCATCTGTTGTATATTGCAGTAGTTTAATTGTGGTTTTAACTACGGTACGTTTCCAACGGCCTATACGGAAACACCATGTTATTTTGTTTCAAATTGCAACGAATTTGTCTTTATAATGTAAAATTAATCTCGGTAAAACAACAACTAAGAAAAATTTTGCGTTGGCTCATATAACGTATAAAATATAAGTTTAGTGTAATATAATTGATTACAATCGAAAAAAATCACCCTGAATTTTACAAGTATACAAACCTGGCTTGTCCAGCGGAGCACAGGTGGGCCGGTCGTCTGTAAATGAAAAAATGTTTGTGAGGGATACGGCAGGCGGGCGTTTTGCAAAGGTGTACATTGTCTTGATCGATAGAGACCAATCAAAAGATCTTTTAAATTGAGAGAAGTAATGAATACGGTTGTAGAAGAAAAAACACGCGCTGTCATACCGAAGCAGTTTATAGCGGCACTGCTGTTTGCCGTGCTTGCCCTCTACCTTGCATCGGTTGTTCCCACTGTTGAAATGGCCTGGGTGAGCGGGCTGCTGATTCTGACCATCTATCTGTTCGCGTTCGAAATAGTGGGAGTGGATGTCGCGGCCACCACCATTATGATAATGCTTGGGCTCTCTTCGCTGCTGGCGCCTCTGATGGGGCTGGAACACGGACTGGTGGACAACAAGCATCTGTTCGACGGCTTCTCTTCCAACGCGGTTATCTCCATTATCGCGGTGATGATCATTGGCGCGGGGCTGGACAAGACGGGTATCATGAGCAAGGTCGCAGCTTTCATTCTCAGAATCGGCGGCACCACGGAGGGCCGGATTATTCCGATTATCTCCGCCACAGTGGGTTTTATATCCTCTTTCATGCAGAATGTGGGCGCCGCCGCGCTGTTCCTGCCGGTTGTCTCACGCATCTCCGCCCGCTCCGGTCTTCCCATGTCGCGCCTGCTGATGCCAATGGGTTTTACCGCCATTCTGGGCGGCACGATGACGATGGTCGGGTCCAGTCCGCTCATCCTGCTCAATGACCTGATACTGACCTCCAACCGGGCGTTGCCGGCTGACCAGCAGATGGAGGTATGGGGTCTTTTCTCCGTCACTCCGGTGGGTCTGGCGCTGGTTGTAACCGGAATCATCTACTTTGTGCTGGCGGGGCGGTTCGTGTTGCCGGAGACAAAAAGCGAAAGCAGTACCAGCGGCACGGACACGTTGGAGTATGTCCAGAACCTCTACGGCCTGCAGCCAAGGCTTATCGAGATCGTTGTTCCGGAAGAGAGCGAACTCGTCGGGCGGTTGCTGGGAGAGATAGAAAGCACCTACAGCATCCGTGCAATCGGGGTTAAACGCCGCGGTGAAGAGAGCATGGTGGGACCTGGATCGGTTGCATACGACACCGAGATCGAGGGCGGTATGGTGCTCGGCGTTGTGGCAACGAACATCCATATTGAAACCCTGATCAGCAAATACAATCTGAAGAAGCGCTCCCAGCTGAGAAGCTTCTCGGAATCCCTGGCTCCGAACAAGGCGGGCATCGCCGAGGTCGTTATCCCCCCGGGGTCAAAGCTCATCGGCAAGAGCGCGCGTGAAATCTGGCTGCGAAAAACTTACGGGCTGAGCCTGATTGGACTGCACCGGGACGGGGAGACGCTTCGCAGTGGAGAGAATATCCGGAGTATGCCGTTCCACGCGGGCGACACCCTGGTGGTGCACACGACCTGGTTGAATCTCGCCCGTCTTGAAAAAGACCGGAACTTTGTCGTCGTCACCACGGAATATCCGCGTGAAGAGGAGCTGCGCCCTCACAAAATCAAACCGGCGGCGCTGTTTTTTGCCATCGCGCTGTTCATGGTGCTGTTTACCGATATCCGCCTCTCCGTCGCGCTGCTGACCGGTGCGATGGGTATGGTGCTCTCCGGCGTGCTGAATATTGAGGAGGCTTACGATGCCGTCAGCTGGAAGACCGTTTTTCTGCTCGCCTCCCTGATCCCTCTGGGACTCGCAGTGGAGACAACCGGTACCGCAAAGTGGATTGCGGAGCAGGTGCTTTCCGTGGTCGGTCAGGCACCGGGCTGGGTGATCCAGGCTTCAGTAGCGGTGCTGGCCACCTTCTTCACGCTGGTCATGTCGAATGTCGGCGCGACGGTTCTGCTGGTTCCGCTGGCCGTCAATATTGCCATCGGAGTGGGAGCGGACCCGGCGGTCTATGCCCTGACAGTGGCTCTTGCCACATCCAACTCGTTTCTGATACCCACACACCAGGTCAATGCGCTGATTATGGGTCCGGCTGGCTACCGGGTGCCCGATTTTCTGCGTGCCGGCAGTGTTATGACGCTGTTGTTTCTGGTGGTGCTGTTGCTGATGATGAATCTGATCTTTTAAGAACCTGACGCATTCCGTGTGCCTGGATCTATGGATTCTGACTATTGGTCACAACCCGAAAGCCCGCATGCCTGCAATTCGCGTTCAGCTCGCTTCAACTGCCCAACGGTCAATAGTGGGCGAGCCGGCATCAAATAGGGCGCGGCCGCTAAATGTCGACATACGGGAATGGACGGGGTAGCGCTGCTGTTGCATGCCTCAGATGTACTCTGCCCATCTGAGACATGCTCCGTTGCTGCATGCGCCGGTCAGGGAGTGACCAAGCCGCGGATATTATACTCAGGAGATCTTCACTATTATGTCATGCAGCCTGTCAGCCGCTCTCGCGATGCGGTCGGCGCCGTTGGAGAGATGACGGTAAACCTCACGACGTTTGAACATATCGACAACGGCCAGCATCGCCTGTGCTTTTGCGCCGGGTTCATCGGCATCGAGCTTGGACACCATCTCGTCTACATTGAACAGATCCGCCAGGGCGCGGCGATAGATCTTTTCGATGTTGCGCTCCGACTTGCGTGCCGCAGCCGCGTTTTCCTCCGCCTGTGCCGGATTTTCGGTCAGCCTGTTAAATCCCTGCTGCAGCGCCTGAGCGGCATTTTTATACTCAACCGCCATCTCCAGCATGAATTTGTCGGGCGTCAGGCCCAGCACCTCCAGTTCGCGTGTGGTTGTCTTGGCGTAGTTCATGCCCATATCCAGGGTAACAATGGCCCGGTAGATATCCTCCCGGTCCATCGGTGTGGCGAAGGCGCGATTCAGGACATCGATGTTGCGGGCCTTGAGCTCGTCCCCACGCTTTTCAATCTGCCGGACCGCCAACCCCTTCTCTTCGCTGCCATCCTCCATATACTGGACGAGGGCCTCCATCGCCTCCACCAGCACATCGCACTGTTCGTTCATCAGGCCGTAAAAGTCAGGCATTACGGGGAATACCCGGTCAACCAGCTTGGTAATCATCGAGTTGGAACTACCGCTCATCTTTTTGTCTCCATATGTTCAGAATTGTGAATAAAAGCAGCGTCAGGCAATGTTGATGCCTGGACGTAAATTTCTTATGCCACCCCAACCACCTTGAGCAGAAGAGAGGCTAAGACCGCAACGGTCCCGGCACCGGGGATGGTGATGATCCAGGTGCTTACGATCTCCTTGGCTTTGGCCCAGCGTACCGCCTTCGGCCGCTCCGACGCGCCAATGCCCATAATCGAAGAGCTGACCACGTGGGTGGTGGATACCGGAGCGCCGATCATGGAGGCGCCGAAGATCACGGACGCGGAGGTCAACTGGGCATCGAAGGCGTGCAGTGGCCGCACCTTGTAAATTCCGAATCCCACGGTTCGCACGATGCGCCAGCCGCCGGACATGATGCCCAGCGTGATTGCGGTGGCGCAGGAGAGGACCACCCAGAATGGCACCTTGAACTCGGGGATAAAGCCGCCCAACAGCAGTACCAGTGTGATGATACCCATACTCTTCTGCGCGTCGTTGGCACCGTGCGAGAAGGCGAGACCGGCCGAGGTGACGAACTGCACCTGCCGCAGGTACGTGTTGACCACCGGCTTGGCGGCGCGCAGGAAGAAACTCATCAGCCGGTGGATGATGAATCCGGCCCAGAAGCCGATTATCGGAGAGATGATGAGCGCCAGCAGTACTTTGGTGACACCGGTGAAATGACCCTGGCCGAGTTCCTGGAAGCCCCATACCACATGGTCTGCACCAGCCGAGACGATGACCGCGCCGGCAAGACCACCCACCAGCGCATGAGAGGAGGAGGAGGGTATGCCGAACCACCAGGTGGCCAGGTTCCAGAATATCGCACCGAAAATGCCGCACAACAGTATCGCTATCGAGGGGAGCGCCTCAAGATCACCGATCTGCACGAATTTTCCGATCGTATTGGCCACCGCCGTTCCACCGAGCATGGGGCCAAGAAATTCGAATACCGCAACAATGATCACGGCCTGAACCGGTGTCATCGCACGCGAAGCGATAACGGTGGCAATAATATTGGATGCGTCGTGAAAGCCGTTGGTGTAGTCGAAGATCAGAACAATGATAACGGCAACAACTGCCAGTGTGAGGATGATATCCATAGGTTTAGAGAATCTCGATAATTTTTTGTTATGGTGTGCGTTGGTTGAAACTGCCCACCGAACGGATTTAATGGTGAGCCCATTCAAGCTACCGGCGTTTTATGTATCAAATACCGTGCCAGTAACTCTATTCCTTTTTACTTCTTGTTATGTAAATAAAAATTGTTTATCCCCCGAATCGTTATCTCGTTGCAATATTCAACGTTTTTGGTCCTTTTGCAACTTACCTGTCATCTATAATACACAAAAATTACATATTTTAAATCGGCCTCAGTCATGGTGTTGCGAATAGTAATCAAATGATGCAAATTGCAACGTATTTATACTTATTTTTTATATTGGTTTTTCGTACAATCGGATATGACAATCCTTCCAGTTGTGCCGAGCAGTGAAATGAATGGAGCTGCACCTTCCGGACCTGACCGGGCCTGGTCACTACCCGGTAGCCCGGGACTCAAAACGGGACAACACTCCGCACCAACCCATACAGGCTGTCGGACAGTGGTGAAATCGAGCCGGATCACCGGATCGCGACTTCAGCGCTGGACATGGCTGACGCGGCAAGCGCGGGAAACCGTACCAGAGTCACTGCGTTGGCCGCGACCTTGCGGAAGTATAGTAGAAGCGCTCCAGATTTTTAGAATGGCCGGATTTTCGAAACCTGTGTGGTATCTGTCATCCCGAATGGTTTTGAGTGAGCTGGTCGACGTAACGGGGATGCGGTCTTCACCGCCCGACAGATTGACCCGGTGTGCGGTTATGCTCAGAAATTCGGCGGCGTGCAGACGCTGACGATTTCACACTCCTCGGTGCCGGGGTTGCGGAAGCGGTGTGGTGTGTCGCTCTCAAAATAGTAAGCATCGCCCGCTCTGAGTACTGCAATTTCGTCACCCACCGTGACTTCGATCTCCCCGTGGATGACGATGCCGCCCTCTTCGCCCTGATGGACGAGCATTAACTCTCCGGTATCGCCATTGGGTGGATAATACTCGCGCAGGATCTGTAGTTTCCGCTTTTTGACGTCGCCTCCAACCTGGAAAAACCGCATATTTCCAAAGCTGTGTTCGGTAAACTCGTCGGCGCGAAAAAACTGTTTGTGACGCGGATATTTTTCATCGTCGAAAAACTCGCCCAGGGTCATGGCGACAGCCTCCAGCAGCCGTTTCAGCAGGGATACCGAAGGACTTATTTTGTTTTGTTCAATCAGCGAGATGGTGCCGTTGCTGACCTCCGCAAGCTGCGCAAGCTTGCGCTGGGAGAGACCCTTTTTTTTTCGGGCATTTTTTAGGCGGGTTCCAACGTCCATCAAGACACCTTTCTGTTTTCAGGCTCATGAGTGGCATGAACAGATGTTTGGCATATTAAACTATGCCTCCGGAGCGAGTATAGGCATGGTTTGGAGTCCAAATCAATTACGTCGCTATTTATGCTGTCTGCCAATTTAAGTAAAACCCAATATATTACAATTCAAATAGGTGTGCAGCAGAGGGCCGGTTGCGGAATTTTGTCTCGTTAAATCACTCTCCCGGTATCCGGCCTGTGACGATTCAGAAATTTATTGTTCAATATTTTAAACTATGCTAGAGTCAGGTCGTCATTTTTCGGGGAGTAGGTATTTCGAATACTGACCAAAGCCGGTTTCGATAGCCAATCCAGTGCCGGACTTTTCGTCGCTGTCGAGTCGTGGCAGTAAAATTAAAGACGGACCAGAACCATCCTGGTCTCCACCGTCAATTTTCTAATGAGTAAAGTCTTATAGAGAAAGAGGAGTATAAACGCATGAAATTACGCATCATCCCCATGCTTGCTTCATTAGCGCTCTGCGGCCTGTCATTTACCGCAGCAGCAGAAGATAAATACGTCACCATCGGGACCGGTGGTCAGACCGGCGTCTACTACGTAGTCGGTCAATCCATCTGCCGGCTGGTCAACAGGGATACCGCCAAGACCGGCATCAAATGTACCGCACCCTCCACCGGCGGCTCGGTGGCCAACCTGAACGCAATCAAAGCCGGCGATCAGAACATGGGTGTGGCGCAGTCGGATCAGCAGTACAACGCCTACAAAGGGGAGGGCGCATTCAAGGAAGCCGGCCCGTGGGCCGATCTGCGCGCCGTGTTCGGCGTACACCCCGAGGTGTTCACCGTCGTTGCCCGCGCCGATTCCGGCATCAAGGCTTTTGACGATCTGAAGGGCAAGCGGGTCAATATCGGCAACCCGGGTTCCGGCCAGCGTGCCACCATGGACGCGGTGATGCAAGCCAAGGGTTGGACCAATGCCGACTTTCAGCTTGCATCCGAGCTGAAGTCCGCTGAGCAGGCGCAGGCGCTGTGCGACAACAAGATCGACGCCATGGTGTTCGTGGTCGGTCACCCCAGCGGCTCGATTCAGGAGGCCACCACCTCCTGCGATACCATCATCGTGCCGGTCACCGGCGCCGAAGTGGACGCACTGGTCGAATCCAAACCCTACTACGCCAAGTCCAGCATCAAGGGCGGCGTTTATAAAGGTTCGGATACCGATGTGGAGTCGTTCGGCGTGGTTGCCACTTTCGTCTCCTCCACCGCTTCCGACAACGAGACCATCTATCAGGTGGTCAAGGCAGTGTTCGACAACTTCGGCCGTTTCAAGAAGCTGCATCCTGCGTTCGAGAATCTGAAAGAAGAGAACATGCTCAAAGATGGTCTGAGTGCCCCACTGCACGATGGCGCAGTGAAATATTATAAAGAAAAAGGCTGGATGTAAGCGTAGTGCCAACAGGCCGGCCAACCGGCCGGCCTGGTTCGTTCCGTCTGCTGGTCCGATAAAAATTCAAAGCTATGCATGGTTGGAGGAGTCCTATGAACATCAGAGGATTATTGGCCGCAGTTTTCCTGCTGAATGGATTTTCGCTTGCGGCTGCCGCCGAAGTTTCCATTGGTACCGGCAGTCAGGCTGGCGTCTATTATCAGGCCGGGCGGTCCATCTGCCGGCTTATCAACAACACCACCGCTCAGCATGGCGTCTCTTGTGTGGCGCACCTCTCCAATGGCTCAGTCAGTAATCTCAACGATGTTCGCAGTGGCGAACTCGATCTGGGCATCGTCCAGTCGGATACCCAGTACTACGCTGAGAAGGGTTCCAGGATTTTCAATGACCCGAGTCCGGATCAGGAGTTGCGCGCGCTGTTTTCACTGCACAGTGAACCCTTCACGCTGGTGGTACGTCAGGATGCACGCATCAATCGCCTGCAGGATCTGGTAGGCAAACGGGTCAATCTCGGCAATCCCGGTTCCGGGCAACGCGCCACGATGGAAGTGGTCATGGAGGCGATGGGCTGGAATAAGCGCACCTTTTCACTGGCAAACGAGCTGCCCGCCTGGCAGCAGTCGATGGCACTCTGCCACGACCGGGTGCAGGCGATGGTCTACACGGTTGGTCATCCCAATCAATCGGTTGCCAAGGCCGCTTCTCTGTGTGGTGCAAAAATCGCCGAAGTGAGCGGGCCGGAGATCGACCGTCTGGTCAATGACCACTCCTTTTATGTCCACGCCATCATTCCCGGTGGGCTGTACCCGGCGAATCCGGACCCGGTAAAGACCTTTGGCGTCAATGCGACCGTTGTCGCCTCCAGCAAGCTGGACCCCGACCTGGTTTACACGGTGGTCAAGACGCTGTTCGAAAACCTCGATACTTTCAAAGCGATGCATCCTGCTTTTGCCACGCTTGAAAAATCGAAGATGATCGAGGAGGGTCTGAGCGCACCACTGCATGAAGGCGCGCGCCGCTACTACCTGGAACAGGGGCTGATTGCCAAATGAGTGTCAAATTTGTCTCTAAAGATATTGCTGATTGGGTAAGAAAGGGGGATCAATGACCACAGAAAACAATACCGGTCAAGCAGTGAAAAGTCAGGCGGATGATCTTCAGGATCTGGTAGCGCAGTCCGACACCGGTGCGCGCACACCGCCCGGAATTGCCGGCAAGATTATTCTGACCACGGCGGCATTCTGGTCGCTGTTCCAGCTCTGGATCGCTTCGCCGCTGCCCTTTATCGTCGGCTTCGGTGTATTCAACGATACCGAGACCCGTTCGATTCACCTGGCCATCGCGATATTTCTCACTTTTCTCGCTTACCCGCCCGGTAAGAATTCTCCACGCGACTACATTCCCATACAGGATTGGGTGATGGCGATAGTCGCGGCTTTCTGTACCGGCTATCTGTTTCTCTTCTACCAGCAGTTGTCGGAGCGGCCGGCGGCACCGATTACCATGGACATCGCGGTTGCCTGTGTCGGCATGCTGTTGCTGCTGGAAGCCACCCGCAGGGCGCTTGGTCCGCCGCTGATGATTGTCGCGTCAGTATTCCTCGTATACACCTTCGCGGGACCCTATATGCCGTCGATGATCGCCCATAAGGGCGCGACCCTCTCCGCCATAGCCAATCATCAGTGGATCTCGACCGAGGGTGTGTTCGGCATTGCCCTCGGGGTATCGACCAGCTTCGTGTTCCTGTTCGTGCTGTTCGGCGCGCTGCTGGACAAGGCGGGTGCCGGCAACTACTTCATCAAGGTTGCGTTTTCGCTGATGGGCCACATGCGCGGCGGCCCGGCCAAGGCCGCGGTCGTCTCCTCGGCGATGACCGGTTTGATCTCCGGTTCCAGTATCGCGAACGTGGTCACGACCGGCACCTTCACGATACCGCTGATGAAGCGGGTCGGTTTCACTTCGGAGAAAGCCGGTGCAGTCGAGGTGGGGTCCAGCGTCAACGGTCAGATCATGCCGCCGGTAATGGGTGCGGCGGCCTTTCTGATGGTTGAGTACGTCGGCATCTCGTATGTCGAGGTGATTAAATCCGCCATCGTGCCGGCAACCATCTCCTACATCGCGCTGGTCTATATCGTCCATCTGGAGGCGCTGAAGGCCAACATGAAGGGGCTGCCGCGGGCGGTCGAACCCAAACCCTGGGTCCAGCGTCTGCTGGGTATCCTGTTTGGCTTCATTCTCACCGGCGTGATCGCCATGGCCGTCTATTATGGCGTGGGGTGGATGAAACCGGCGTTCGGCGACGCCGCAAGCTGGATCATTGCCATCCTGCTGACCGTCATCTATGTCGGTCTGGCCTATTTCGGTTCACGTTATCCGGAACTCGAACTGGATGATCCGAATTCGCCTGTCACGACGCTGCCGGCGCCCGGTCCCACGGTCAAATCCGGACTGCACTATCTGCTGCCGGTGGTGGTGCTGGTCTGGTGTTTGATGGTCGAGCGGCTTTCGCCCGGGCTGTCCGCGTTCTGGGCTTCGGTTTTGATGATCTTCATTCTGGTGACCCAGCGCGCGCTGAAGGCGGTGTTCCGAGGGGACAAGGATATCGGGCAACAGCTCCAGCTGGGCTTCAGGGATTTCATCGACGGATTGATCGCCGGTGCCCGCAACATGATCGGCATCGGTATCGCTACATCCACCGCCGGCATCATCGTAGGCGCGGTCTCCCAGACCGGCGTGGGTGCGGTGCTGGCCGATATGGTGGAGGCGCTCTCGTTCGGGAACATCCTGATGATTCTGATCCTCACCGCCGTTCTCAGTCTGATCCTCGGCATGGGACTGCCCACCACGGCCAACTATATCGTCGTCTCCTCGCTGCTGGCGCCGGTCATCGTCCAGCTGGGCACCGACAACGGCCTGATCGTGCCGCTGATCGCGGTGCACATGTTCGTATTCTATTTCGGCATCATGGCGGACGTGACGCCACCGGTGGGGCTGGCATCCTTCGCTGCTGCGGCGATTTCCGGCGGTGACCCGATGCGAACCGGTTTTCAGGCATTTTTCTACAGCCTGAGAACCGCGGCACTGCCGTTTCTGTTCATCTTCAACACGGATCTGCTGCTGATCAACGTCGACTGGGCGCACGGTGTCTTCATCTTCATTGTCGCAACCGTCGCGATGTTGATTTTCGCTGCCGCCACGCAGGGCTTCATGATCGCCAAAAGTTACCGTTATGAATCCCTGCTGCTGCTGCTGATCGCGTTCACGCTGTTCCGGCCGGGATTCTGGATGGACCGCCTGATCGCGCCGTTCGAAGACGTCGACGCGACGCAAATTGCCCAGGTCGTCGGGAAAATGCCGGTGGGCGATGAACTGCGATTGCGTATACTGGGACAGGATTCGGTCGGCAACCCGCGGGAATTCACGGCTTTGCTGCCCATCGTCGAGGGTGCCACCGGTGAAGAGAGACTGAAGGCGGCTGGCGTGGTCACGGCGGACAGGGATGGAAAAGTCGTCATCGATAACGTGGATTTCGGCTCCCCTGCCCAGAAAGCCGGGCTCGATTGGGATCAGGTGGTGCTGCTTGTGCGCTCGCCGGTTGACCAGCCGTGGAAGGAGTTGATGTACATACCCGCTCTTCTGCTGTTAGGGTTGATATATGTCATGCAACGCAAACGGCGGGCTGCGTTTGAAGCCGCTGAAGCCACAAACTGACGGAGAGCAAACATGTTCAAGGATATTCTGATCCCGATTAATACCAGTGACAAGGCGACCTGGGAGAATCCGGTCAAGACCGGTATAGAACTGGCGCAGGCCACCGGGGCGACACTGCACGTGATGACGGTGTTTCCCCGTTTCGATTACCCGGTGGTGGAGAGTTTTTTCCCGGTCGATTTCGAGGAGAAAGCCCACGCCAAGGCGAATGAGGAGCTGCATAAGTTCGTGGCGGAAAATTTTCCCAAGGGGCTCAAGATCCAGACCATCATGGCGGTGGGCTCGGTGTACGAGGAGATTCTTGCTACGGCGGAAAAGATCAAGTGCGACTTGATCATCATGAGCCGCAAAGGCAGATTGAGACGGCATTTCAACCTCGGTTCAAACGTCAACCGGGTGATCCACCACGCCACCACCTCGGTGCTGGTATTGGAGTGACCCTTGGTGCAGGCGAAATTGTCACGCCGGCTCGGCAGGCAGCGTGTTCAGGCAACTGCCCAGTGGTTGCAGCAACGCTTTCAGACAGTGATGGCGGCAACGTGCGGTTTGGGTGATGATCCGGGGTGCGGGAGGTCATCGGCTTTGGTGCAGTGGAGAATACAGGGGGGTGAGCAGTTCCGCGTTCTAGCAATCGGGATGTTTAGGTAAAATCCAGTATTTGGCTTTCAGTTGTAATCGAACAGAACTTCAGGAGTAAAAAAATGACCCCTTTCGCCATTGCCGGTATCCAGATGCGCGTTTCCGCCTCCCATGAAAATATCCCGGCCATGGCACACAAGCTGGATATCACCATGACCCGGTTTCCCTGGGTACAGATGGTGATGTTCAGCGAACTGGCGGCATTCGGTCCGCTTCCCGGGCACGCGCAGACGCTTCCCGGCCCGGCCGAAGCCGCATTTCAGGAGATGGCGGCAAAGCATAAAGTCTGGCTGCTTCCCGGTTCGATGTTCGAGGATGCCGGGGACCGTATCTACAACACGGCGCCGGTCATCGATCCGGATGGCCGGGTGATCAGCCGTTATCGCAAAATGTTCCCGTTTCAGCCGTATGAAAATCACGTCGCTTCCGGCACCGAATTTAGCGTTTTCGATGTGCCGGGGATTGGCCGGTTCGGTGTATCGATCTGCTATGACATGTGGTTTCCGGAAACTTCACGCACGCTGGTATCGATGGGTGCGGAAGTGATCCTGCACCCTACCATGACCGATACCATCGACCGCGACGTGGAACTCTCCATCGCCAGAGCCACCGCGGTAACCAATCAATGCTACTTCTTCGACATCAACGGTGTGGGTGACGGCGGCGTCGGCTCCTCGATTATCGTAGGCCCGGCCGGTTATATCATTCACCAGGCAGGCGGTGGAGAGGAGACCATCCCGGTGGAGATCAATCTGGGAAGGGTGCGGCGCGAACGGGCCATGGGTATCCGCAGTCTGGGGCAACCTCTGAAAAGTTTCCGCGACCGGCCCGTGGAGTTCCCCGCCTACCAGAGAAGCGAGCAGTCAGAGGCATACCTGAAAAGTCTCGGGCCGCTGGTCAAACCTCATCGCGGCTCGCTGGCAGGCATGAAAAGCCAGCAGCCGGCGCCGCAGGAGTTGGATTCGCTGCCGCCAAATCAGACAGCGGGTTTCGTGGGCGGATAACTCTTCAGTGCAGCAGTTCCAGTGCGTCCGGCACATGCGGGAACTGCACGCTGCGTGTACCCTCGACAAAAGCCCGCAGCGACATAAACCAGGAGTCGTGGGGCCAGAGATAGGTCAACTCCAGGGAGTGGGGGTTGTAAACCGCTGTGTAGAGGGTGCCGAAACCGCGCCGGTACGCGTCTGAGTGCAGCGGAGGGCGCAGAAACGCCCGAATCATTCGGTGGGAATCATCCCGGTACCTTTTCAGGTATAACTGAAGCGCCTGTTCCCTCTCCAGCGTGGCGGTGGCCCGGGCATGCTGATGCCACTCCACCTCCTGCTGGTGATTCGTGGTGAAAGCGACATCCTGCACCAGCGGCTTGCGGTCAGGCGCGATAAAAACGGTCTTGAAAACCCCGCTTCGATCCAGGACGGTGACATTGTAGGACATGTGCGTCGGGACGTGCGAAAGCACTTCGACCGACTCCTTCGCTGTGGTGCAGAACTCGAGGATATAGCGCAGCAGCAGGGGTACACCGAAGCCTTTGCCAACGGTCCGCCGACCGCCAAAACTCAGCGAGAGCACGAGCCCGTCCTCGTTCATGCCATCGACCAGACCCCAGAGACAATCACCGGTGCCCACGACGATGCGGCCGTTCCATGCAGAGTGGAAAACGGTACCTTCAAACAGTTGGGGACTGTAATCATAGTTGCGTATCAACAGCGGCGGCGGACCGCTCCAGACAGCCTGCGAGCACCCGCGCATATAGGCCGGGGGGCGGTAGAGGGACAAAAACCGGGCGGCTATATCGCTGCCGCCCGCCAACTCCACCAGCCGCTCATAGGTTGGCAGCAGTTCCGGCATGTGCTTCGCCAGCGCCCGCCGCGAACTCAGATAGAGCGGCCGTTCGGTCACCCCCTCGCTCAGGAACCAGCGTCTGTAAGCGGACCAGTGGTAGCGGAACAGCGATTGCCATTTAGGGCCCGGCAGCGGTTCTGAGATTGCCTGGATGAGTCGTTCCATAGTCTCTGCTAGTCGTTTTGCGCTGCGGCCGGTTAAAGGGCGGCCTCAACCGGTGGATGTTTTCCGCTGTTTTCAGAGAAAAACATCCACCACCGTTATCCCGGCAGTGCCGGTTACAGGATTTTGAATGCGCCTGCTTCCGGTACCGGTGCAGCTGACGGCAGAGGCTTCGCCCGATAATAGGAGACGATGCCGTTGATCCAGTCGCGTGCCCGGTTGTTGAGCACGAACTCGTTGGTCATGGAACGGCCACGCAGAATAAGGATACCGAGATCGGCGCCTTCGTAGCGGTAGTCGTCGGCGCCGGTGATGCGCAGAAAGAAGGCCTCCTGCTCATTGCTGACCGCGCGGCGGTGGTAGTCGAACCGGTTAAAGCTTACGCTCTTGTCCTCATTCATCCTCCAGATGCCGGTCGAAGGCGAGTCAGTGACAATATCGACGTTATCCTCGGTGTATTTGATCACCAGCTGACACCAGCTGTCGATATAATCCGGGTCCGACCAGCGCGCATTCAGATCCTCCACGTCGAATTCGAAGTCGGCACCGGAGAACTCCAGCAGGTGAAACAGAAACAGCGGCGCATCGGCGTGGGCAAAAGCGGCATGGTTGGTCATCGAGCTGGCGCCGGTCACGCGCGGGTTCAGCTCCCCCAGGTAGATTTCGCCGGTGTCGGTATCGATCAGATAGTCCAGGTCGAAGTAGCCGCGGTAGCCCTCCTTGCGCAGCTGCTCGCCAAACTGGAAGGTGTAATCTCTTGCCTTGTCGCGGATCTCCTGGGTGAAGGCGCCGGGAAAGATCTCGTTGCCGCACCAGCCGCCGCGATAGGGAGTCAGCTCTTTGGCACCCACCACTTCGGTCAGCAGGGGGCCGACGATGGTTCCCTGCTTGGTGGTGCATGCCTCAAGGGTCGAACCGCGGCAGTTCAATCGTTTCATGATCTTCACCTCCGGATCCGGCGTGATCTGATCCGCGTATTTGTCCCAGTCCGCTTCGCTGGAGATGAAAAAGGTGGTATGGCCCGAATCGCCGAAAGCGGTTTGAATCACCACGTCGTTACTCAGACTGTGCTGTTCGCAGATCTGTTGCAGATGGGCCCAGCTCTCCACCTTGGAGAGGGCGTTGGGGGCGCTCGGCACGCCGGCCTTGTTGCCGATGCGCACCGTCTCCATCTTGTTGTCGCAGCGTGCACGCAGGCTGGCGGGCGGGAACCAGATCTCGATGCCCAGCTCCTTGCACAGCGCTTCGGTCCGTTCGTCGAACATCAGGAACACCGCGACCGGGTCGGGTCCGAAGCTGTTGATGTAATCGATGACCTCTTTATGCTCGAGCAGGTAGTTGTTGATATCCTCGATGCTCTCGAACTCGGGATGCGCGATCTCCGTCGGCACGAATACATTGGGGTGAGCGCCGTCGTAACAATCGACATAGCTGATGTAATGGAAGTTTTTCACCCATTCGTCTATGCCCAGCAGATTGAAATTGGTGGCGCTGATAAAGAAGATCGGGCGCTCATTGCGATGGAAGAAGCGTCGAATGTCGGATATGCCTGTCAATTTTCTTTTCATGCTGAATTGCTCCTCGCTTTGTTGATGGCGGAGTGGGCTGCTGTCCTTTGACTCCGGTTGCCGCCGGAAACCGAGTTTTGACAGGAGGCGTTTCAGCAGCCACCGGAAATCCAAAAAAATCATCTATTGATTAACATCACACTTCAGTGTATGAGCCGCAACACCCTCTCCCGGAAAACAGATCTGTCGGAGAGGTGAACAAGACGCCGGTCGGGCATTATTCAGAGATCTGCGGAATATCCTCGTTCTTCGCCTGTGCAGCAGACGCGGATGCGGCCGTATCTCTGTTCTTCGATTTCTTGACCTTGGACTTTTTACTTTTCTGCTCCTGCTCCTCCTCCACGATCTCGGCTATCTCACTGACTGATTCGGCATTCTTGACTTCCCGCAGTGCATCTTCGGTAAATACGGACAGGCCCAGCGCGGGACGGTAGCCGTGAATCTCCTTG
The DNA here is from genome assembly GCA_020445405.1 of Gammaproteobacteria bacterium. Taxonomy (GTDB): domain Bacteria; phylum Pseudomonadota; class Gammaproteobacteria; order Chromatiales; family Chromatiaceae; genus HKST-UBA178. Next base: position 120,574 of record JAGRGQ010000001.1, read on the forward strand.
ACGTCCAGAGCCAGCATGAAGGTCAGAATCTCGTCGCTGATGACCTGTCCCGGTACCATGATTGGAAAGCCGGGGGGGTAGGGGATGACGAAGGTGGTGGAGACCATGACGCGTCCCTCTTTCATGGCGCGCTGCATCTCACCGTTGTCGATTCTCAGAAATTCGCACAGGCTGTCATTCTGTCCCATAAAGTAGGCAGTCCGAATATCACCTTCCGGTGTATCACCCGATACGGAACGGTGAAAGGAGGGGTGGAACCTGCTGAAATCCGGCAGCGGCGGCAGGTCGTGGGTCAGCGACTTGATGCGCCGTTGCAATATCCGGTTTTCCGCTGCACTGTTCTCCTCGCGCTGCCACTCCAGCTCACGGGCAATTCCCAGCAGGCCCTCGATCAGATAGGCTATGGAGCTGCGCGAGGTGCCGATGTTGGTCATGAACAGCACCGAGTTGCGCGACGTTTTGTTGATCTGAATACCATATTTGTTCATCAGGTATTCGTTCTTGAAAGTATCGCCATCGACGCCGGTCTTACCCAGGAACATGGTCACCCGGCTGGGATCGATAACGAACTCGTCACGCTCGTACAGCCAGGCATCCTCCATCCGGCACCAGCCGGCTTCAGGATCGTAGTAGCTCTTGATACCCGAGGGGCGGTACTGTTCCGGGATCAGCGCCTCGGTTCCCAGAATATCGAAATATTTGTTCAACAGCGGCTGATTCTTGATCTGCTCGCGCAGCGCCAATGCCGTCTCCACCTGCTTGTTCACCAGCTCATACCCTTCCAGTTCAACCTGTCGCCGGCCCAGGTCGAGCGAAGCGAGGATCTGATAGTTGGGAGAGGTTGAGGTGTGGGTCATGTAGGCTTCGTGGAACGGGGCCTCGACCTTCTGCCGGAAATCCTGGTCGTAAATATGGATCATCGATCCCTGCCGCAGTGCGGTCAGTGTCTTGTGCGTCGAGTGCGTGGCATAGACGCGAACCCTTGTCGTCTCTGGATCGGGCAGCATATGGACATTCAGCCAGGCTTCGGGATCGCCAGGGTCGAGCTCCCGGGTTCGCTTCAGATAGGCCTGGTATTCGGCGTGATACTCAGGCGTACGAAATTTGCGGCGCAGTTTGCGTGCGCAGTACATGCCGGTTCTGGTGCGGTAGACGGGGTTGAACGCAGCAAACGCAAACCAGGCTTCGTCCCACAGGAATACCAGATCCGGCTTGATCGCCAGGCACTCCTCCATAACCCGCTCCACGTCGTAGACGATGCCGTCAAAGGTGCAGTTGGTCAGCAGCAGCATCTTGACCTTGTGCAGGCGGCCGCTCGCCTTGTATTTCAGCAGCAGGCTTTTTATCTCGCGCAGCGGCACGCCGCCGTACATCGAGTACTCGTGCAGCGGATAGGCGTCCAGATAGGCTACTTCGGCGCCCGCCAGCACCATGCCATAGTGGTGCGACTTGTGGCAGTCCCGGTCGACCAGCACGATGTCCCCCGGATTCACCAGTGCCTGCACCACGATTTTATTCGCGGTGGAGGTGCCGTTGGTGACGAAGAAGGTGTTGCGGGCACCAAAGGCGCGGGCAGCCAGCTCCTGTGCCTTCTTCAGCGGACCGGTCGGCTGCAGCAGCGAATCCAGACCGCCTGAGGTGGCCGAGGTTTCTGCCATGAAAATGTTGAGCCCGTAAAACTCCAGCATGTCGCGGATCCAGTGGGAACACATCAACGATTTGGCACGCGAGATCGGCATCGCGTGAAATACGCCCATGGGTTGCCGGCTGTACTTCTTGAGCGCGGAGAAAAACGGGGTTTCGAATCGCCTGTTGATACCTCGCACGATATTCAGATGGCGTTCCACATAATCGGTCTCACGGTAGAAGATACGGCGGAAGCTCTCGTTGTCCTGCGCGGCATAGGTCTCCACCGCCATGTTGGTGATCAGATAGAGATCCAGTTCGGGACGCAGTTCCGCGATCACGCGCCCGAGGATTACGCTGAGATCGGTGGAGGTGACATTTTCGACATCGACATTGCTGATAGTGCTCAGGTAGCGCTGGAAGAGTCCCAGCTCTCTTTTTGATTTATAACGAAAACCCGATCGGAGGATGCATGCCTGGATGTTGGGATTGACCAGTACCGCGGCGATCGCATCCTGGAAACTCGGCACCACGATCACGTCGTAGGTGAACTCATCTTCCGGACGTTGCACACTACGGAACGAACTGCGGATCACCGCCTCCTCCTTCGCGGAGAGATCATCCACCACCAGCAGCTCGAAGTAGGGGCGGGTTTGCGTCATCGTGGTATCCAGATGAAGCTCCAGCACCTCCTTTTCCTGGTCTTTCTCTTCGCCGTCGATCTGCCCCCGGCTCAAGTGAATCTGGCGGTTGCGGTAAACATCGCTGGAGAGGGCGCGTGAAATCCGGCCAACCGCACGTGACAACAGGCCAAAATCCTTTTCCGCCAGCAGCCGCCACAACAGCCGGAAATCCTCTTTTGATGGAAAAGCGGTGTAGTCTTCCACCTGCTCCAGGGTATACATCGCAGCTTTGGCATCGGCAATCAGCGACGTGGTTTCCGCGCCCGTGGCCTGCTTTTCGCTCAGCTTTACCGTCATGCGATGAAGCTTGATCCAGGTGTCAGAGCGCAGGTAAGAGATGCGATGATAAAAGTTGAGGGCTGCGTATTCTGCGGCGCTGGTCGTTGCAACTGGTTGATCGGACATAAGCAATCCTTTTCGTTATTCGAAGTGGCGTGCCATCAGGTGCAGGATCAACGATGGCACAATGTTTGCGCACCCGTCTCAGGCTGTTGCGGGTTTCTATTGCACATTGTTATGCGCAACGGCCGCGAGAGCCGGCGCTTGCAGTTGGCGTTTACAGCAACCTTGCTTTCGCAAACATCGATTCTTCCAGCAGGAGGTCCCTTAAAGAGTGCAAATGTTCGCGATGCACGATAGATAATGTTTGACATATTAAACTATTCTTGTCAAGAAAGTCGAACCGGAGACGTCGGCTTTCCCGCTACCGTCAAACGCTGACCTAGATAAGTAGGTTCCAATATATTCATTATTAAAAGAGCGTATTTGCCCATCTGGTTTCTGCCTGTTCACGGCCCGGGTTGAGTGCATGTGGCAACGCCTTTGAATATCCTTGCATAAACGACTTGTTTAGTATATTGAGCTTTGTTAAGCTTCAGAGAGACCACAGACCTCTTTAATACAGCCGGAAATTCAGCACCAGATGCAGCGCGTTCCGCACCCGGTTCCGGCACGGGCTTTTTCCCGACCGGCTGCGGCGTTGAGTGGCAAAGCCGTCGTCGCGGAACCGGAACTCAAATCAGGTACAAGACCATGCAGAATCTCAGAGACAATAGGTTGTTTCGTCAGCACTGCTACATCAACGGTGACTGGACGGATGCGGACAGCGGTGACACCAAGCCGGTGAGCAATCCGGCCGACGGCGGGGTGATCGGAACCGTGCCCAACTGTGGCGCGGACGAAACCCGCCGTGCGATCGGGGCGGCGCAGGCGGCGCTTGCCGGCTGGCGCGCACTGACCGCCAGGGAGCGCTCGGTGAAGATGCGCGCCTGGTACAACCTGATCATGGAAAACCAGGAGGATTTGGCGCGGATCATGACCACGGAGCAGGGCAAGCCGCTGACCGAGGCACGCGGCGAGATCGCCTACGGCGCATCGTTCATCGAGTGGTTCTCCGAAGAGGCCAGAAGGGTCTACGGCGACGTGATTCCGACCCACCAGCCGGATAAGCGCATCGTTGTGATCAAGCAGCCGATCGGCGTCTGCGTGGCCATCACGCCATGGAATTTCCCCACCGCGATGATCACGCGCAAGGCCGGCGCGGCACTGGCGGCCGGCTGTACCATGGTAATCAAGCCGGCGCTGGAGACCCCCTATTCCGCGCTGGCGTTGTGCGAACTGGCGGAACGGGCGGGTATCCCGGCGGGCGTGCTTAACGTGGTCACCGGCAACTCCCGCGCCATCGGCGGTGAGATGACCTCCAACCCGATCGTGCGCAAGCTCAGCTTCACCGGTTCCACCGAGATCGGGAGGCTGCTGATGGAACAGTGCGCGGGTACAATCAAGAAGGTCTCGCTGGAGCTGGGCGGCAACGCACCGTTCATTGTGTTCGACGATGCCGATCTGGATGCGGCGGTCGAGGGCGCGCTGGCTTCCAAATATCGCAACAGCGGCCAGACCTGCGTCTGCGTCAACCGCTTTCTGGTGCACGACAGCGTCTATGACGAGTTCGCCCGCAAATTGTCGCTGGCGGTCAATGAGCGGCTCAAGGTCGGCAATGGCCTGGAAGAGGGTGTGGTGCAGGGGCCGCTGATCAACCAGGCAGCGGTGGAGAAGGTGGAGGCGCATATCGCCGATGCGGTGAGCAAGGGGGCCAAGGTGGCGGCCGGCGGTAGCCGGCATGTGCTGGGCGGGACTTTCTTCCAACCCACCGTGCTGACCGACGTACTGCCGGAGATGGCGGTGGCTTCGCGAGGAGACCTTCGGTCCATTGGCGCCGCTGTTCCGTTTCTCCACCGAACAGGAGGCTGTCGAGATGGCCAACGACACCGAGTTCGGTCTTGCCTCTTACTTTTACAGCCGTGATCTGGCCAGGGTCTGGCGCGTGGCGGAGGCGCTGGAATACGGCATGGTCGGGATCAACGCCGGCATCATCTCCAACGAGATCGCCCCGTTCGGCGGTGTCAAATCCTCCGGTATTGGACGTGAGGGTTCCAAATACGGCGTAGAGGACTATCTGGAGATCAAATACATGTGTATCGGGGGTATCGACTCGTAATGAACGAATCAGTTCCCGGGCTTCAGCAAACCAATTCAGTTACCAACCAGGGTCAAGCCAAAATGACAACCAATTCCGATCTTCTCTCCCGGCGCAACCAGGCGGTGGCCCGGGGTGTGGCCAACATGCACAATCTGTTCGCGGATCACGCCGAAAATGCCGAGATCTGGGACGTGGAAGGGAAACGCTACATCGATTTTGCCGGCGGTATCGGGGTGCTCAACACCGGTCACCGGCACGCCAGGGTGATGGCGGCGGTGCAGGCGCAGATGGAGCGCTATACCCACACATGTTTTCAAGTGATGCCCTACGAGCCCTACGTGGCGCTGGCCGAGCGGCTCAATGCACTGGCACCAGGGGATGCACCGAAAAAATCGCTGTTCCTGACCACCGGCGCCGAGGCGGTGGAGAATGCGATCAAGATCGCGCGCGCTTATACCGGGCGTCCGGCGATCATCGCCTTCAATGGCGGTTATCACGGCCGCACCATGATGACGCTGGGCGTCACCGGAAAGGTGGTGCCCTACAAGGTTGGATTCGGTCCCTATCCGGCAGAGATATTCCATGCCCCTTTTCCTGTATCGGTACACGGCATCAGTATCGAGCAGTCGCTGGCCGCGCTGCAGAACATCTTCAAGGTCGATGTCGAGCCACAGCGGGTGGCCGCAATCATCATCGAGCCGGTGCAGGGCGAAGGCGGCTTCTACGTCGCTCCATTCGAATTTCTGCAGGCGCTGCGTGAACTGTGCGATCAGCACGGCATTCTGTTGATTGCCGACGAGGTGCAGGCGGGAGCCGCGCGCACCGGCAAAATGTTCGCGATGGAGCACAGCGGCGTGGTGCCCGATCTGACCACGCTGGCGAAGAGCATTGCCGGCGGTTTTCCGATCTCGGCGGTGGTAGGCCGCGCGGATATCATGGATAGCGTCGGCCCGGGTGGTCTTGGCGGCACCTATGCCGGCAGCCCGCTCGGTTGCGCCGCCGCGCTGGCGGTGCTGGATGTATTCGAGGAGGAGGGCATCTACGAGCGCAGTCTGGTGCTTGGCAAACATATCCGGGACCGGCTGCGGCAGATGTCGTCCCGCTTCGACTGTATCGGCGATGTACGCGGACTGGGATCCATGGTGGCGATGGAGCTGTTCAGCAACAGCAACGGCCGTACACCTGATCCGGATCTGACCAAAGCGCTGGTGACGCTGGCGGCCGAACGTGGACTGATCCTGCTCTCCTGCGGTATGTACGGCAACACCATTCGCGTGCTGGTGCCCATCACCGCAGCCGACGACCAGGTCGACGAAGGGCTGGATATCATCGAAAGCTGCCTGGATACGCTCACGTCAAAATGATCCGCCCGTTTCCCGGTCAGGGAATGCGGAGAGCACGGGCTGTTCCTCCGGGTGAAGGATAGCGAACCGGCGGAAGTTGACTGCGCTCATTTTTCCACAAAAATCAGAAGGCTGCGTCAAATCAGGCAATTTTCTGACAGATGCGGGACTGCGCGTCCGGTATACCGTACCGCGAATCCGGCCTTATCTGCGCTTGCGGCCAGGTGTCCTGCATTCGGAGAGCAAACGTAAGAGGTGACAGAATGACCAACGTGGAGACGGTGCTAAACGCAGTTACTGCAAGAATTCAACTGGACCAGCAGAAACTGGAACAGAACCTGGCCTGGCTGCAGGCGGAGATGCACCGTTATTTCTTCAGCTTCAACAAGGACGATATCGAAGCATTGACGTTGCTGGCGGTCAATCTTCACCGGTTGGCCGATTTCAAGCGACTGAATCTGGTCAACCGGGAAGAGCGATCGATGATCGCGCAATTGTGCACCAGCGGTTCTCTCTACCGTGCGCTGCGCGATATGGGCGAGAAGAACACCACTTACGCGGAGATCACCACCTCCACCGCCCCGCTGCCCGGGATCGATGAACGGCTGGAAGTGCTGCGTTTCGACTATGGCCATCTGGAGAGTGAACGCAACGTTTCGAACGCCGCTACCCCGATACCGGACGCCATTGCCGGCACGATCGCGAATACCATGGCAGCCCTGTACAAGGATTTTGATCCGGGGTCGGTGGCGGAACTGCTGGCCATACTGTGGCGGAACAACGAGGAGTACGTTCGGGTGTCACCGCCGAAACGGGTTGCACGCATTCTCTATCTGTACTGGAAGACAAGATCGGGCGACGGGGTGCATCTGGATATGGAGCCGCTCAGGAAGAGCGAGGGGAGAGAGGAGTTCCGCCTCATTTTCGGTATCGGCAGTCCACCCCGGAAAGGCTTTCTGCTGCAGATCATGGAGGTGCTCCATCGTCTGCACATCGAGGTTCACAGATCCTACTCGCTGACGCTCAACGACGGCGTCTATCCCTATTTTCTCTCGACCTTCTATATTCGGTTGACAGACGACAGTCCGCTGAGCAAAGAGTCGGAGCTTTTCCGGCAGTTGAAGCTTGAGTTGTATAACACCCAGATACTGCTGGCCCGGTCGCAAAGTTATGCGCTCTACGTTCAGGGTGGTCTGTCGAGCGGACCGGATGCAACACTGATCAACGCAATGATCGGTTTCTGTCACACCAACCTGGCGCACAACCTGCCCGATACCTTCGACCTGGAAGGGATCATGCGTGCCTTCCATAATCACCCGGATATCAGTCTGCAGCTGGTCAGACTGTTTCAGGTTCGTTTCGATCCGGATCTGCAGGAAAACGTGGGGCTGTATGAGCAGACTCTCGCGCAGACACTGAAGCTGGTCGAGGATTACGACACCGGTCGGCGCTTTCTGGACCGGTTCCGAAGAACCATATTCCGTTGCGCGCTGGCGTTTATCCGCCATTGCCTGAAGACCAATTTCTTCATCCCGGAGAAGCACGCGCTGGCGTTTCGCCTCAACCCCGTCTATCTGGACGAACTTGGAGAACAGTTCACCTCCGACCTGCCGGCCGAACGCCCCTTCCGTATAACCTTCTTCTTCGGCAGAAACGGCTCCGGTTACCATATTGGCTTTTCAGACATCGCCCGCGGGGGCTGGCGCACGCTGATAACGCAGGGCCGCGACGACTACATCACCAGCGCCAACACCATGTTCCGGGAAAATTACGTACTGGCGCACACGCAGCATCTGAAGAACAAGGATATTTACGAGGGCGGATCGAAACTGGTGGCGATTCTCAACGCCGATCCGGAGGAGTCGAAGGAGTCTCTGCGCCAGTATCTGTACAAACTGCAGTTCGGATTCATCAATGCTTTTCTGGATATCTACGTAACCCGGGACGGCAGGGCGGCGGATGCGCGGGTCATCGATTATTACGGGCAGGAGGAGCCGATTGAACTGGGACCGGATGAAAATATGCATGACGAGATGGTGGAGTTGATCGCCATGCAGGCGGTGAAGCGCGGTTATGTGCTGGGAAAGGGCATCATATCCAGCAAAAAGATCGGAATAAACCACAAAGAGTACGGCGTCACATCGATCGGCGTTGTGCGCTTCGCCGAAGTGACATTGCGGGAGCTGGGCATCGATATGCACAGCCAGCCCTTCAGTGTGAAATTCACCGGCGGTCCCAACGGCGATGTTGCCGGAAATGCGATGAGTCTGTTGCTGGCACGCTGTCCGAAGAGTCAGATCAGGCTGATCGTGGACGGCAGCGGCGCGCTTTACGACCCAATGGGGCTGAACCACCTGGCGTTGAAGCAAATAGTGCTGCGGGCGGATCTGGACGCCTTTGATCCGGCTGCGCTGAATCCGGGCGGCTATATCCTCTATCGCCGGCATCACCGCACCGAGGGGATGCGCCAGCTGTATAAAAAGGTCTCCTGTGCGGAAAAAGGATTGCAGGAGACCTGGATGTCGAACGACGATTTTTACCGCGCCTACAACAGCCTCGTTTTTTCCGTGGATGCGGACCTCTTTATTCCCGCCGGAGGCCGCCCGGAAACGATCGAAGCCGGCAATGTACAGGATTTCCGCAACACAAACGGAGAACCCTCCGCGCGGGTAATTGTTGAGGGTGCCAACTCGTTCATCACGCCGGCGGCGCGCAGTGAGCTGCAAAAGCGTGGTGTGGTGATCATGCGCGACGCATCGGCCAACAAGTGCGGTGTCATCTCCTCCTCTTATGAGATCCTGGCCAATCTGATGTTGAGCGATGCGGAGTTTCTGGAGAACAAAGCCGAATACGTGGCCGATGTCATCACCATCCTCAACCGGCTGGCGGAACAGGAGGCATCGGTTATTCTGAGCCGGCACCGGGAGACCGCCGGCGCCTCCACCTATACCGAGATATCCGATATTGTCAGCCGTGAGATCAACGGCAATTACACGCGCTTTTTTGACTTCTTCGAGGCGCATCCCGACCTCTGCCTGAAGCCGGAATATGAGAACGCCATACTCCATTCGATGCCGCGCATGATCCGCAGCGAGAGCCGCTACCGGCAGCGGATAGCGCGACTTCCGGCTAAAATAAAGCATGCCATTCTGGCCAGTACGCTGGCCTCGTCGATGGTTTACAGTGGTGACGACAGCAACGTATTCGCCGCAATCGTTGAGGCGCAACTGAAGCGCTTTCCGAACTATCTTTAGTCTCTGCTTCCGGCAAGCGTCGGAGCGGCCGCTGCGGAGATTTGGGTCCAGATTTGGGGTCAGAGTAAAAACTCCAAGTTTTTACTCTGACCCCAAATCTGCCTAGCAGCGGAGTTCGTTTCTTGAGCTGAGGAGAAATAATGACCGAAGAATTCAGGCATCAGTCCCTGCAGTACCACCGCTTGCCGGTACCCGGCAAGATCGCAGTCACCCCCACCAAGATGCTGGCCAATCAGTTTGATCTCTCGCTCGCCTATTCGCCCGGTGTGGCCCATGCCTGTGATGCCATCGTCGCCGATCCCAATACAGCATCTTCACTCACTGCACGCAGTAATCTGGTGGCGGTGATCAGCAACGGCACCGCTGTATTGGGGTTGGGTTCCATCGGACCGCTGGCCTCCAAGCCGGTGATGGAGGGTAAGGCTGTTCTGTTCAAGAAGTTCGCCGGCATCGACGTGTTCGATATAGAGATCGACGAGCAGGACCCGGAGATGCTGGTTGAGGTGATCGCCCGGCTGGAGCCCACCTTCGGGGGTATCAACCTTGAAGATATCAAAGCGCCGGAATGTTTCGAGGTGGAGCGCCGGTTGCGCGAGCGCATGAATATCCCTGTGTTTCACGACGATCAACACGGTACCGCCATTATTGCCGCTGCTGCGGTGCTGAACGGACTGCGACTGGTGGGCAAGCGGATCGGGGAGGTCAGGGTGGTCGGGTCCGGCGCCGGAGCAGCCGGTCTGGCCTGCCTCGATCAGCTCGTGGCGCTGGGCGTGCGCAGGGAAAATATCACCGTATGCGACCGGCTTGGGGTGGTTTATGCCGGCCGGCTGGAGGAGATGGACCCGCGCAAGGCGGGTTACGCTCAGGATACACCTCACCGCACCCTGGCCCAGGTTATTCCCGGTGCGGATATATTTCTCGGCCTCTCGGCACCAGGCGTGCTGACTCCCGATATGGTCAGGACAATGGCGGAGAACCCGTTGATCCTGGCACTGGCCAATCCGGTGCCCGAGATCATGCCGGATCTGGTCAAATCAGTCCGTCCGGATGCGATAGTCGCCACCGGCCGTTCGGACTACCCGAATCAGGTCAACAACGTACTCTGTTTTCCCTATCTGTTCCGGGGTGCCCTGGACGTCGGGGCGAAAACGATAAACGAAGAGATGAAGCTGGCGGTGGTGCATGCCCTGGCGGACATGACCATGAAGCAGGCCTCCGAAAACGTGGCCAGTGCTTATTCCGGCGACCAGTTAAGTTTCGGTCCCGAGTACCTGATTCCCAAGCCGTTTGACACCCGTCTGATCCTGGAGCTTCCGGTCGCCGTGGCCAAGGCCGCCATGGCCAGCGGCGTGGCCACCCGGCCGATAGAGGACTTCAACGCCTACCGCGAGCAGCTCAGCACGATCGTCTATCGCACCGGCAGCGCCATGCGGCCGCTGTTCGAGCGTGCCAAAGCCGATCCCCGCAGGGTCATCTACACGGAAGGGGAGTCGGAGCGGGTGCTGCGGGCTGTACAGGTAGTCATCGACGAGGGGCTGGCCAGACCCATCCTGATCGGACGCCGTGACCGTATCCTTGCCACGATCAAACGGCTGAATCTGGAGATGGATGAAGCCAGCTTCCAGTTGATCGATCCGCGTGAGAATCCCTATTACGAACGTTGCTGGCAGACCTACCACGGCTTACGCAGGCGGCATGGTGTAGACCCGACGGTGGCGCGCATCCGGGTCAACACGGAGCCCACCGTACTGGGTGCGCTGCTGCTGCGTCTGGGTTATGCCGATGCCGTGGTATGCGGCACCATCGGCCGTTTCGACCGCCATCTTAAACTGGTGACCGACGTACTCGGCAGGCGCAAGGGGGTGAAGACCGCGGCCGCCATGAATATGCTCATCACCTCCAAGGGGACGGTGTTCATCGCCGACACCAACGTGACACTGGACCCCGATGCAGGTCAGATCGCCGATATCACGCTGCTGGCGGCGGATGCGCTTCGCAAGATGGGCATCGAGCCCAGAGTGGCGCTGCTGTCGCACACCAATTTCGGCGCCAGGCAGGACCCCGCATCGCAAAAAATGGCAAAAGCGCTGAGGCGCATCAGAAAGCAGGCGCCGGAGCTGGAGGTGGACGGTGAAATGAAGGCGGATACGGCACTGCTGGAGAGCCTGCGGGAGCAGGTGTTTCCGGGTTCCCGTCTGAAGGGCAGCGCCAATCTGTTGATCATGCCTAATCTGGATGCGGCCAACATCTCCACCACGCTGATAAAAGTGCTTGCCGCAGAGGGTGTCGCGGTCGGTCCCATCATGCTGGGGCTGCGCTGGCCAACCCATATACTGACCCGTTCCTCCACCATGCGGCGAATCATCAATATGACCGCGGTGGCGGTGGTGGATGCACAGCTGAGCGACATGACTCCGCGCACCGAAAGTTAACCGGGAGGCACCATGAAAACCGGAGGTCACGGATATATCGGGGAACGATTGTTTTTCCGATTGTGCCGGCCAGGCAAATATTTCATTACTGTTCGTGTAATATTCCGCTTCCAATTTTAACCAGGCGGAGGCGCACTTTTTGTGCGTGCTGAAGGTCTGAACATTAATGAGTTCAATCGGTATTTCACTGTGATGAAGCGGTGGAGATGGCTGCTGGTCGCCCTGCTGCTTCTGGCGCTGCCCGCGCGCGCAGACGTTTTGCTGAAAGTTTCCGGCGGCGATGCCGCGCTGGAGAAGAACCTGCGCGCCCATCTGGGCCTGCAGACGGAGCCATGCGACGCCCCAACGTGGCGTATACAGCGCCTGTTCAAGCGTGCAGAGAGCGATTTCCAGCCTGCATTGCGGGCGCTGGGCTACTACCGGGCGAAAGTGGAAAAAAAACTGAATACCGGCGGGGAGTGCTGGCAGGCGGTTTTCACCATAGATCCGGGCACGCGCGTCACCATCAGGCAGCGCACCGTTTCCGTCCGCGGCGCGGCATCCGGCGACAAACAACTGAAGTCTCTGCTCTCGGAGCTGCCGCTTGCCAGGGGCGACCCGCTCGATCACGGTCTGTACGAGGAGATCAAGACCCGGTTGCGTGATTTTGCGGTGGAGCGCGGTTATTTCGACTTCGACTTCTCCCGCAAGTCGTTGCGCGTCGACCCGGCCGAGTCGGCCGCGGATATCGATATTGAGGCCGTCAGCGGACCGCGCTACCGGTTTGGCCAGGTGCGACTGAGCGAACAGTTCCTGGACGAGGATTTTGTCCGCCGCCTGATCAGCTTCGGTCCGGGAGACCCCTACGACGCCCGCGCATTGACCAATCTGGATCGTGAACTCAGTGACACCGGGTATTTCAAACGAGTGGAGGTCAATCCCAGACGAGACGAAGCCAGTGCCGGAGAGGTGCCGGTGGATCTCCTGCTGGAACCCGCACCACGCCACGCCTGGCGCGCGGGTATAGGATTCGCGACCGACACCGGAGCGCGCATGAGTCTGGGCTACGCCAACCGCTACATCAATCCCAGAGGGCATCGATTCGAATCAGAAATGCGGCTTTCACAGATCGAATCGGGACTGACCGCCGACTACATTTTCCCGGGAGAGAATCCCCTTCAGGAAAACTACAGTCTGGGTGCGCGATTGCTGCATGAGGATAGCGACAGCGTCTACAGCAACAGCGCAACGCTGGTCGGCAAACAGACGCTGAAATCCAAAAACTGGACTCAGACCCGGTTTCTCGAGTTGCTGCATGAGCAGTCGGAAGTGGGAGACGACAGTACGACTGCGACGCTGTTGATGCCCGGCATCGGCTTTGAGCGGATCAGGGCCGACAATCCGCTGCGCACGCGCAAGGGGTACCGCATCGGCATGGAGGCACGTGCCGCTTACGAAGGTCTGATTTCAACCTCAACCTTTGTCCAGCTGCGCGCCAATGCCAAGGGGATCTACCGGTTCGGAGAGGGCGGACGGGTGATCGCGCGGGTGGAGGCCGGCACCACGCTGGGCGGAAACATAGGGGATCTGCCGGCATCGTTGCGGTTTTTCGCCGGTGGCGACAACAGCGTGCGCGGATACGAGTATAAATCCCTGGGACCGGTGGATTCGGCCGGTCAACCGGTGGGTGGGCGGCATCTGTTCACCGGCAGCCTCGCATACGAACATCCGGTGGTAAATGACGACTGGTGGCTTGCCGCATTCGTGGACGCCGGCAATGCCGTGAATACCGACAGCATCCAGCTCAAGTCCGCTTACGGTGTGGGTGTGCGCTGGTATTCTCCGATTGGGCGGTTGCGACTGGACCTGGCCTTTCCCAACGATACCGAAGCCGATGACTGGCGGCTCCATTTTGGACTGGGTGCCGATCTGTGAAGCCGGTGAGGCTCTTTTTGCGCTGGCTATTGTGGTCGGTACTGCTGTTGATCCTGCTGCCGCTGGCGTTTACCGCGGCGCTGACGACCGAAACCGCCACCAGCTGGGTTCTGCAGCAGGTGCCTGCGCTGGTGCGGCCGCTGGGGGTGGAGTTCAGTTACGGCGGCAGTCGGGGTAACCTGCTGCAGCGTCTGGAGCTCAGCGGTGTACAAGTCACGCTGGCTGACACCCGCTTCGAAGTGGCGCGCCTGCTGCTGCAATGGCAGCCGCTGGCCCTCACCACGCGGACGCTGCATATTCAGGCGCTGGAACTGGCCGATGCGCGGCTGGTGCTGCCAACGCCGCCGGCCGAGAGTGCCGCTGCCATCCCCGAGATTCCCGATATCACGCTGCCGCTCGCGCTGCGGGTGGACAAATTCCTGCTCGAAAGCCTGCAGATCGAGCAGGGGGAGACCCGCCTCGGCGTCAGCCGGGCCGCGCTGGCGGCAAAGTTCGACCAACAGGGTCTGCTGCTGCGCGATCTGCACTACCAGGGCGGCGGGGTGCAGCTGAACGGAGGCGCAACGATACAGGCAACCGCACCGCATGCCCTGACCGGAGAGCTTTCCGCTATCGTCGACCAGTCGCTCACCGGCGAACAGGTTGGTGAGGTGAAGGCAACCGCGGTGCTGGGCGGTACGGCGCTGGGGCCGGCGTTCGATCTGACATTGACTTCGCCAGCGGATCTGCATCTGCGCGGTTCGCTGAAGCTGGATCAGCTGCAGCCCGGTTTCGACCTGGTGGCTGAATGGCCCGGGTTGAACTGGCCGCTGCAGGGTGCCGCAGCAATCACTGCCCGGACAGGTCGGCTCACGCTGAACGGGGTGACCGGCGATTATCGGCTCGATTTGAAAACCGGTGTGGTCGGTGAGGGCGTGCCGTCCGCCACTATCGATCTGGCCGCCCGGGGTGACCTGCAGGGGATGAAGCTTCAGCCGCTCCGGATTGGCGTGCTGGATGGCGAACTGCAGGCCAACGGAAACATTGCCTGGGACGGGACGGTTCGCTGGGATTTGGATCTGCGCGCAGAACGTATCAATCCCGGCCTCTACCAGCCTGATTGGCCGGGGCGCATAAACGGACGCATGAGTGTCAGCGGAGCCCTCGCTGCCCAGCCATCCGACGGAATCGCACTGCGCGCACGCATAGATGAACTGGCGGGCGATTTGCGCGGTCAGCAGTTCAGCGCCAGTGGCGGCCTGGATTATCGTGCGGATGAAGTGCATGCCAATAAATTTGAAATCGCGTCAGGTCCCAACCGGGTCTATCTGGACGGTCGTGTCGGTGAAACACTTGACCTGAAGTTCGATATCAAGGCACCCGAACTGGCCTCTCTTTTTCCCGGGTTGTCAGGCAGGCTGGATGGGGCAGGGGCACTCGGCGGGACGCGCGCCGCACCCGTGGTCACAGCCGGACTCAATGGCGATGCGGTCGCTTACCAGGATTTGCGCACCCAGCACATCACTCTCAACCTGGATTGGCAGCAGAATGGGGGTAAAGGCGAACTGCGTCTGAGCGGACTGGATCTCCAGGGTGTTCAGGTCGCTGATCTGAACGCGGAAATTGACGGAACTGCGGCATCGCATCGCCTCAACCTGGAGGTCATGGCTGCGCCGTACAACATCGGGCTGACCGCCCAGGGGGGGATTCGGGAGCGTACCTGGGAGGGGACGCTGGCGCGTCTGAGTCTGGACGATCCCGGGCTGGGTGCATGGCTTTTACAGACACCCGCCAGGCTGCGCCTGAGCGAGACGCTGGTTCGCTCCGACCCGGTCTGCATGGTACAGGCTGCCGCCAGCGTCTGCATTGAGGGTGGATGGAGCGGAGAGAAGGGACTGGACATTGCCGGCGGGCTCAAGGGCTTTCAACTTGCGCGGTTGACGCCGTTGATGCCGGGCAAGGCGGCAATCGAAGGCGGATTGCAGGGGGCATTCAAGGTCACTGGAGCCACCGCCAAACCGAATGTGCAGTTCCAGTTGCAGCCAGGCGACGGTTTGATCAGGGTGGCGGATGAGACACAGCCATTTGAAGTGGCTTATCGCAACGCGAAAATCGACGGCAGCTTCAGGAATGACCGCGGGAGCGTCAACCTGAATTTCGAACTGGGAAGCCAGGGACGGGCACAGGGAGAGCTGCTGCTGGGAGCGGAGGAGCGCGGCAGCAGAGCGCTCGGCGGGAAGGTCAACGTCGATTTTCCCGACCTGGCGCTGGTGGCCGGATTTGTGCCGGTGCTGGAAAAAGTTCAGGGACAACTGCATATCGAGGCGGTATTGGGAGGATCGCTGGCGAAGCCGCAAACCACTGGCGTACTGCAGATCGAAAACGCGCAGGGTGAGCTGCCGGCGGCGGGGATTGCACTGTCCGATATCCAGCTGACCGCACGCGGCGACGGCAGCACGCCGTTGCGGATCCAGGGAGGGGTAAGATCCGGTGATGGCCGTCTCGAACTCGACGGCAACGTCGATCTGTCGGCAACCGCTGGTCCCGCCGTGGATTTCACGGTCAAAGGGGAAAATTTCCAGGCTGTCAGGTTACCAGAGGCGGCGGTGGAGATCTCTCCCGATCTGCGGTTGCAGGGAAGCGGACCGTTTCATCTTAGCGGTAATCTGCGCATTCCCAAGGCCGTGATCGAAATCAGGGAACTGCCGGAAGGCACTGTTGCGGTTTCGGAAGACGAAATCGTTATTGGTCAGGAGTCGGTGCAGAAACCCGCTGCAAGCACGCAGAATCTGACCGCGGCCGTTCGCATTGTGCTGGGGAAGCTGGTGACATTCAGCGGTTTCGGATTGAAAACAGCGTTGACGGGCGCTGTGGATGCGCGTGTCGACAACAACGGCACCAGCGTAAACGGCAAGGTCGAAATGAAAGAGGGCAGTTACAGATCCTACGGACAGAATCTGAAGGTGGAGCAGGGGCGGCTGCTGTTCGCCGGGCCGCCGGGTAACCCGGATGTCGATCTGCGTGCCGTGCGGGTGTCGCGCGACGGAGAGGTCAAGGCTTTTCTGGCGCTGAGCGGACCGTTGTCGAAGCCACGCCCGCGGGTCTACAGCATACCTTCGCTGCCGGATGCCGAGGCGCTGGCGTATCTGTTGACCGGAAACGGACTGCGGCAGGCGGACCGGAAGCAGGGTGCGAACATTGCGGGCGCGGCGCTGTCAATCGGTGTGTCCAAAAGCGAGCCGATGTTGCAGCAGCTGAGCGACAGGCTGGGTCTCGACGAGCTGCGCGTGGACAGCGACGGCAGATTGGAAGATAGCTCGCTGATTCTTGGAAAATATCTGAATCCCGACCTCTACCTGGGCTACTCACAGGGACTTTTCAATCCCGAGGGAGCGGTATTGCTGCGCCTGAAGCTGAGCGAAAAACTGGAGTTGGAGAGCCGCTCCGGCAGCGAGCAGTCGGTAGACCTGTTCTATCGCCTCGAGCACAATTGACGGCTTGAGCAGGGTCGTGCAGTTTTTCGATGAATAGAACTCTCCCGAAGCAGATCGCTTCATCATGCCCGGTATGAGTAGCCATAGCCGCATCCTCGTGGTATGCCATTGCGAAAGGGAGGATGTTTCGGTGATTCGAACCATCTCTGCCCGAAAGGCCACGACTAAAGAGCGCAGCTTTTATCCACAAAGTGTCCTATGAAAGCAGAATACGATTTCTCGAAAATGAAGTCTCGAAAAAACCCCTATGCGTCGAAATTGAAGAGGTCGGTAACAATTCGGCTGGGCGAAGATGTCATTGAATATTTCAAAGTAATGGCAAAAGAAACGGGTATACCATATCAGAGTCTGATCAACCTCTATCTAAGAGACTGTGTTTCCCAACATCGGGAGATTGATCTGAGCTGGCAAATGAAAAGGCCCTAACATGCAACAAGTCGTTCGCTGCGCTCACTACAAATGCATCGGTTACGGCTGGCAAATATGAAAAATCATCAGTATATTGAAAGACCAACAAGAGAGGCAATGCGTGAACTACCAAAGTTTGAGGGGTTGCCTCTGGAGAGAATTTGTCTAGTCCGCTCCAAGGACGACTTGATCTTTGCACATGAACAAATCAGCAAATTCTCCCATGTTGGTTTTGATACTGAGAGCAAACCGGTCTTTGTTGCAAATCAGCCGAAAACAGGGCCACATCTGTTGCAGGTGTCTACACAGTACAACGCATTTTTGTTTTTACCTAACCACACAACAAGTAACGAGCTTCTCTCTGAAATCATCCAATCAGAAAATATTGTCAAAGTAGGATTTGGCCTCAAATCGGATCGAGGGCTCATATATAAAAAGCTCGGTTTTAAGCTACGCTCAACTTTAGATCTATCAGTAATCGTTCGTCGTTTAGGTTACAGACAGAAAGTAGGTCTTCAGGCAGCGGTAGCCATCGTACTTGAACAGTATCTACAAAAATCCAAGAGCTTGACTACCTCAAACTGGGCTAGAAACCCGTTAACCGCACGTCAGAAACTCTACGCAGCCAATGACGCCTATGCAAGTTTTCAGGTTTATATGAAACTGACTGAAGTGGCCAAGCATTTGTTGGTAACAGCCTAACATAATGCTTAACACCGTTAAACGCGGCGCCCTGTGAGCCCAAGCGTTGATGTGGCGCACAATTATCAACCCGTTGAGGGATAATATCGTGAAAAGTAATCCAGTCGTATGGTTTGAAATCTACGTGCAGGACATGGAACGTGCCAAAGCATTCTACGAAGCGGTGCTTGCTGTCACGCTGGAAAAAATGCCGGCCCCAACAGAGGAAATGGATATGGAAATGTGGAGCTTTCCTGCTGACAAAGACAACTCAATGACCACCTATGGTGCATGTGGAATGCTCGTCAAAATGGAAGGATTTTCCTCTGGCAATGGTGGCACACTGGTTTATTTTTCGTGTGAAGATTGTGCTGTGGAATCATCCCGCGTTATCGAGAATGGGGGAAGAGTTGTGAAGGGGAAAATGTCTATCGGTGAACACGGATTTATCAGCCTTGCACAAGACACCGAAGGCAATATGATCGGTTTTCACTCCATGTAGTACCAGGAAAATTGGTCGTGACTTATATTGGGTTGGTAAAGTCCCCGACAAGCGACCGTGAACACTGCCGCCAGCCTGGCCGGAGCAGGTGTCGATGCAGGTCGGCTTGATCAGTTGGTATTCGTTTGCAGCGCATTCTCGGCCAGTGCGACCAGGTCGCGCAGAATCTTCTCCCCTTTCGGGCTCTCCACCAGTGCGACCAGAATATAGCGGCGCCAGTCCGTTCCCCAGACCAGCACCGAGTCTGCGTGCCACTGTTTCCATGTGCCGGATTTGCGGTAGAGCGTCGCGTCGGGCGCCAGTTCGTTCAGTGACTTGACGAACTTGTGCTCGATGCCGGGATCCGAGAGCATCTCGAGCATGTCACGGGATGCCTGTGTACTGATCAGACGGCCGGTTGCCAGCTGATAATAGAAGCGGCAGACCTGGGCCACACTGGCGGCATGGGATATGCCGTTGACGGGGTCCGGAAATCGGGGCCCCTCCTTGGCGTAGCGTTTGCCGACCCACAATCCGCCGCTTTTTCCGTCATAAAAGTGATACCGGGGATCCCGCAATACCTCGTTGACCCCCATCAGTCCGCCCAGCCGGTCGATCATGCGGGTGGCGGCCGAGTTGCTCGATGTCCGGATCATCGCGTGCAGATCCTGTTCGATCTCGGGCGTCCGCTTCAGCTTTCCTTTTTCGAAATGGTCGAACGCTGCCAGCAGAATGGCGATTTTGGGCAGACTGGCCGCATACATCTCCTGCTGGCCGTTGACTTGAGCGTAGAGCGGCGCGGCAGGATCCGAAAGGTCCACCAGCCCGACTGCCATTTTTCGCTTTCTTATCAGTTTCCGCCACTGCAGGCGCGTGGAGAGCTGCTGTTCCAGCCGTTTCTGCAGACTGCGATCCGTATGCTTGATCAGGGGCAGCCAGTCGCCCCTGTGCACCGAGACCGGCAGCTCCTGCAAATCCGCGGTCCTGGCGGTTGCGGTCAACATCAGAAAACAGAGGCCGAACCCGAAAAGGTGGCGCAGATGGATTTTCATTTCGATATTTCCGGGAGTGGATGGTCCAGTAACCGCTTGTGCTCGCGCACCACCAGGATGGCCAGCGTGAGCCAGGCTCCGATCAGCAGCATATTGAACAGAATAAAGCTTACCGCCTCGATATTAAGCACTCTGGTACCGATCAGTACCGTCAGCGCCGCCAACCCGTCGCCCAGGCGCACGCACAGGGTATCGATGGCAGCCTTGGCCTTGTAGATCATCTCCCTGGTGGTCGGCAGCCAGAGCACCTGGCGTGCGGTGTTGTTCACCGAGTAGTTGGTGCCGTTCTCGGCCGTCTTGGCGGCGGTCACAACAGCCAGCGCGCTTTCGCTCGCCATCGCGCCGTAGCCCACCAGTGAAACCAGCGGCGGGGTCAGCATCAACGCGCCGAAGCCGCCCCACCGCTGCAGCCTGGAGACGACGAAGGCCTGCAGCAGCAGACCGGTCAGATTGACCCAGAAATAGAGATTGCTGTAGAAGGCCGTGGTACCCGCTTTGGTGGCGGCGGCGTCCAGACCCTCCGTCTCCAGAGCGCGCTGCACCAGCGCGAACAGAATGTTCTCGCCATTGGTCATGACCCAGAACATCGCGAACACCATCAGCGCGGTGAGCCTCAGATAACGGGTCCGCATAATCAGGCCGTAGGCGCCTGCGGTATCGGGTGCGGCGGCATGTGCACCGGTGTCGGTGCCGCTGTGGTTTTTGCTCACGCCGTGACGGTCGACCCAACGTGCCAGCATCAGCGCCAGCAGCAGCGGAACGCAGGCCACCAGCAGCAGGTGGAAGGTCTCGATCGCCAGATCCTTCACCATTATCTCACCCAGCCAGGAACCCACCACGGCGCCGCTGGACGCACCCAGCGCAATCAGCGGAAACAGCCTTTTGCCGCGCTCTTCATCGTAGAGATCGGCGGCGAAGGACCAGAACTGGGCCACCAGCGTCACCGCGAAGATGCCCGTCCAGAGGTAAAACACCAGCCCCAGATAGGGCACCAGCTGAAACAGGAATCCCGGGTGCAGCAGCCAGAAGAGCAGCAGATTGACGGTGAAAAACAGCCCGACACGGCTGATCAGGTCGCGCCTGAACCAGCGCGTCGTGAGTCTGGCGTAAAACGGAATCACAGCAAACAGCAGCAGGGACTGGGCAAAGCTCGAATAAGCCTTGACCTCGATTTTACTCAGTCCCGCGATGACCGAGATGGAGAGCCAGCCCTCGCGCACCGGTTTGATGAAGTAATAGGCGCACAACACCAGGAAGATAGTGGTGAACAGTGTCAGCGCCGGCACCACTTCGCCGGGGCGCACCTCGGTGACAACACCCAGCAGACGCCGCGGCCAGCTGGGGCTGGATGTAGTGGAGAGGGACATGAATGAGCAATGCCGAATTGGATGTTAGAATGGAGCGCTATTATGTAACGAGAATCCAGCAGCAACAAGCGGCGGCCGAATGCTGCCGGGGAGAGTAGAATCCAGGCGGCGGCAAAAGTTTCCGGGAACCTCCACAACCCACCGAATCACCATCAGCACAGGAATTCAGCATGCGACCCATTCTTCTGCTCGCGTTAATCGTTTCCACCAGCCGGGCGGTGGCCTCCGCCGACGCGTTGACGCTGCCGCCGGCGGCAGTCGTGGAAGAGGCCAGGGGCATCGTGCTGTCCATGAAGAGGAACGAGCGCGGACCTTACAGCCGTATCCGCTGGTTCTGCAAAGACGGCAGTTCTCACCCGCCCACACCCTATCCCTGCGCGGAGCGGGGCGGCGGACACCAGTACGCGGAGTATTCGGCGGAACGCTCGCGGCTGGCGCAGCTGGGATGGCCCACAGGGACAGTGGTGGCGGCGCTCACCTGGGACGAACTGTGGCAGCCGGAGCAGCGCCATCGGCGGCTGAGGGCGCTGCCACTGGAGTTCTATCTGGACTCGGTCGACGATGGCTGGGTGCTGCGCCGGGCGCGACACTACCGTGGACGGATACAACTGGAAGACGAGGAGCAGGCGGGCCGGTCGTTGTTGTTACAGCTGTTGGAACAGCCCGAATTTCTCCAGCATAATTTTTTGCTGGCGCGCGAACTGACCCGCACCCTCCCGCACGGCAGGCCGACCGGCGACCGGACGCGGGATATCCGCCATCTCTCCCAGGAGATCGCCGATACCCATCCCAGCTTCAACAATCTGCGAATCGAGGTGCATTCACGGCCATCCTCAGGCACCGCGGCACGTGTGCGCGAGTGGTTGGCCGGTCAACCGGAAGTGCCGGTTGAGATCCGCGACAGGGTGGAGCGCCTGACCGCCGGTCTGGATGATCTGTACGGCCCGTCCGGCCGGCAATTCCGGCTGAAAGCATCTGCGCAATCCCTGGCCAGATTTTCACCCGAGGCGACCCGGTTGATCAAAGAGGCGCAGGGGGCAGCGCCCGCGCTGCGCATCGAGCGGTTGTCCCAGGCGGTGGCCCAACTGCGCAGAGATGCCGGAGAGCGGGAACCGGGCGCCAGTCTGCGGCGGCTGGATCTGTTGGTGGAACTGGAAGCGGAGCTGCGTACCTCGGCGCTGGAACTGCTGGAAACCGATCTGACCCGGCGGGAACTGCTGGCTCTGGCGCGCAATCTGCTGCGCGCGTCCTGGGGATTGGGTTGGCTCTCCAACGGAGAAACCGAGGCCCTGAGTTCACCGCTCGACGGACTGTTGAACAGCGGCGATGCGGCGGCATCGGATTTTGCGTTCGCCACCAGACGCCTGTCGCTGGCTGCGGGCTGGACGGCGCAGACGGTGCGCTATGTCTTTGCCGAACCCCTGCTCTACTACGGCGCGCTTGAACCCAAGGCGGATCGCTTTGTGGACGATCTGCTGCGCGATTCACTGCTGCTGCCTCTGGGTGAGCTGGCGCATCGGCTGGCGGTCGACGGTGCCCGCGCCGCCGGTATCGGTCACCGCGTATTCGGTGATCCGGCAGGTGGACTGCTGGGCATCAACCCGGGGGTGGCCCGGGGACGTCTGCGGGTGTTGGAAGCGCAGGAACTGGCACAGGGCATCCATGCGGCGGACGGCGAAATCGTTGTTCTGACTGAAACCGTGGCAGATTTGAACCCGGTGGCGGGAATTCTCACGCTGGGGGAAGGCAACCCGTTGTCCCACGTGCAGATGCTGGCACGCAACCTGGGCATACCCAATGCCGTGGTCGCCAAGGAGCTGCTGCCCCGGCTGAGCGCCCACGCCGGAGAGCAGGTGCTGCTCGCGGTGGCGGGTGACGGCCGGGTATTGATAGAGCGGGTGGATGGAGTTGCGGAAGGCGCAGAAAAACAGCGCGATCAGGCCGCAACGCCGCAAAAGGTGGCGCTCCCGCTGCCGGACCTGGCACAGGTGCAGCCGCTGCGCCTGGCACAACTGCATGCCGGGCTCTCCGGCAAAACGGTGGGTCCCAAGGCTGCCAATGTCGGTCAGTTGAACCGACTCTTTCCGGGTCGCATCTCAGCCGCGATAGCGCTTCCCTTCGGGATTTTCGCAGAGCATACGCTGGCGCCCAGGCAGCGTCTTGAGCAGGCGTTCCATCGCCGCCAGGCCGGTGAACTGAGCCAGGCCGGACTGGAGGCGGAACTGGATGAGGTGCGCCGGATGGTGGCGGAGGTTTCGTTGAAAGCAGAGCTGGTCACGCAACTGACCGCGCTGATGGAGCAGGAGTTCGGTCCCGTGGGCAGCTACGGGGTATTCGTCCGCTCAGACACCAATGCCGAGGATCTGCCGCAATTTACCGGGGCGGGTCTCAATAAGACCATACCGCATGTGGTTGGACTGGATCGCCAGTTCGCCGCTGTTCCCCAGGTCTGGTCCTCGGTCTATACCCAGCGGGCAATGGCATGGCGCGCCCGCATTCTGAGCAATCCGGAGGCGGTGTTCGCTTCGGTACTGCTGATGAAGAGTGTGCCATCCGAAAAGTCCGGTGTGCTGGTGACATCGGATCTGACAACCGGCGGCAGCGGATTGACCGTTTCGGTAGCCTGGGGCGTGGGCGGTGCGGTGGACAACGAAAGTGCCGAATCCAGGGTCCTCAGAGCGGATGGGGGTTCCCTGCTGCTGGCGGAGGCGAAGGCCCCTTATCGCCGCGCCCTGGCGGAAGAGGGGGGTGTCGTCTGGCTGCCGGCAGACGCCGGCAGGGTCCTGACCGACGGCGAGATGAACGCGTTGCGCCAATTGGCCGATGAGGTGAGAGAACGCTATCCGCCGGCGCTGGACGAGCGCGGCAACCCATTGCCCTGGGACATCGAGTTCGGTTTCGCCGGGGGCAAATTGTGGCTTCTCCAGATCCGTCCTCTGATTCAGCGCGGGCGGGTGGAGGCGGATGCGGTAGTCAATGCACGGGTGCCGCCCGCGGTTGCGGCCGGCACTGTTTCACTCGACCAGGTACCGGATAGTGTAATCAGACGATGAGGCGCCGCGTCCCCGCTGGTGAATCCGGCGATCAGTATCAGCACAGGAAGCGGCTTGGGATTACGGCTTATTCAGACACAACCATGTTCAGTTTCACTGCCGAGCCTTTGGCTTTTTCCGGAGTAAAAATGAGAGCGCGTTACCAGCACAAAAAACCTATGCGGCGCATGCAGGCTGCGGCATTGGCCGTCATCGGGCTGATGCCGCTGATGCCCCCGGTTCTGCAGGCTTATCCACTGGATGCCGACGAGAGCGGTATCAGGCGATTGCAGGGGCAGCGTGCAATTCAGGCCCGCTCAGGCGGACCGAAACTCCCCCCGGGCGCGCTGTTGTCGGTGAACGATATCGTTCTCCATCTGGAGCGGCATGCCGACTGGAACCTGGATCCTCAGGAGCGCGATCCGGCGCTGCAGAGCGCTCTCGAATCGGTATTCGCGTCCAGGGATCCCTCCTACGGAGTGGTCGTGGTGGATTTCACCGATCCCGCCAATATCCGCTGGGCCGGCGTGCGGGAGGAGCGGCGGCAGGTTCCCGGCAGCGTGGGCAAGGTGCTGTGCATGACGGCACTGTTCGACGGTCTGCGCCGGGCGTTTCCGGATATCGGGGAGCGCAAACGCATACTGCGTGAGCACTGGGTGGTGGCCACCGACTGGGTGGTTAAAGACTCGCACAAGGTGCCACGCCTGGACAGCGCCGGCGGTGGTCTGCGCTATGCGGTAATTCAACCCGGCGACCGTTTTACCCTGGGGGAGTGGGTGGACCATATGATCTCCCCCTCGGCCAATGCCGCCGGTTCGATCGTGTGGAAGGAGGCTATATTATTGCGCGCCTACGGCAGTGCGTATCCGCCATCTCCCGAAGAGGAGACGGCTTTCTTCCGCAATACGCCGGCAGCTGAGCTGAGCGCACTTGCACAGGCCGTCATCAACGATGCGCTGACCGCGGCGGACCTGCTGCCGGATGAACTGCGTGTCGGCAACTTCTGGACCAGCACCGGCAAAAAAAAGGTGGCAGGCGTCGGTGGCTCCAGAGCCACGCCTCGGGAGCTGGCGCGCTGGCTGCTCCGGCTGGAGCAGGGCCGGCTGGTGGACGCCTGGTCCAGCCTGGAGATGAAGCGCTATCTGTACATGACCAAGCGCCGCTATCGCTACGTCTACGCACCGGAACTGGCACAGGCGGCGGTTTACTTCAAGAGCGGATCCCAGTTCCGCTGCCGGCCGGAGGAGGGGTTCAAATGCGGCAAGTACATGGGTAACGCGCAGAATGCGATGAATTCGATTCTGATCGTCGAGTCGCCAGCCCAGGCCGGAGCGCAGCAGAAGCGCTACCTGGTGGCACTCATCTCGGACGTGCGTAAAGTCAATTCCGCCTGGGACCACTCGCGGCTGGGAGCAGCCATCGAGGAGATTGTCCGCAGCCGCCAGTCGGTCAGGGTCAGGGATGCGGGTAATGCGGGAGAGATCAAGGATTCCGGAACCAGCGAATGAAGCGCAGGCGTGTTCCGGTGGCAGAGCGCGCGGACGCTGCCCGCCCGATATGCCGGGAATTTTGCATCAACGTCAACAGTTACAGGGGTTAGTTCTTCATGGATAACAAAGAAACCGACAAAAGTTCTTCCGCGCCGCAGGCACCAACCTCGATTACCGAAGACCACATAGCGGAAATTCACGAGTGCCTGAGCGAACAGCGGCTGGAGCACCTGCCGGGACTGATCGAACAGTGCAAGGCCAGTGAGATCGCCAGTGCCATGGCGGCGATGACCGTTGACGAACGCCACCGCTTCTGGGGGCTGCTGCCCGAGCAGCGGCAGGCGAAGGTGCTGGCCAAATTGGGCGAGCAGGTGCGCACCGAACTGCTGGACTCCCTGAATCTGGAAGACGCCGTCGCGGCAACCGTCGGCATGGACACCGCGGACTTGGCGGAAGTGATCGATGAGGCATCGGACGAACTGCACGATGCGATATTGAACTCGCTCGAAGCGGATGACCGTGCGCTGGTGGAGAGTACGCTCTCCTTCCCCGAGGATTGCGCCGGTCGCCTGATGGAGAGGGAGCTGCTGGCGATTCGGGCCGACAAGCGGCTGGATGTCATCAAACGCTATTTGCGCCAGCGCGGCTCGCTGCCGCGCCGCTCCACGGCGCTGATGGTCGTGGATCGGGAGCGGCGGTTTCTGGGCAAGCTGCCGCTGGAGTTTCTGTTGACGAAAGACCCGGAGACGCTGGTTTCCGAAGTGATGGATGCCAGCGCATTGTCGGTCAATGTGCTGACGCCGTTGCCGGATGTCGCAAATCTGTTTCAACGCCTGGATCTGGTGGCATTGCCGGTGGTGGACGACGACCACAAACTGCTGGGCCGCATCGTGCTCGATGATGCCATCGAACTGATACGTACCGAGACCGAAAAACCCATGCTGCAGATGGCCGGCCTGGAGGAGGACGAGGATTTGCTTGCGCCTATTGCGGACTCTGCGCGGCGACGCCTGTTCTGGCTGGGCATCAACCTGATTACCGCATTCCTCGCGGCCGCGGTAATCGGATTGTTCGAGGCCACGCTGGATAAAATCGTGGCATTGGCGGTGCTGATGCCCATTGTCGCCAGCATGGGGGGCATCGCCGGCAGTCAGACCCTGACACTGGCCATCCGCGGGCTGGCGCTGGATCAGATCACCGACTCCAATAAACGCTGGCTGCTGACCAAGGAGGTGGCCATCTCCGTTATCAATGGCCTGGTATGGGCGGCCGTGGTGGGTGTGATCGCCTGGCTTTGGTTCGGCCAGATCGGTATTTCATTGATCCTGGGAGTGGCGATGGTGATCAATCTGCTGGTCGCTGCCGTCTCCGGACTGGCGATTCCGCTGATTCTGGACCGGCTCGGTCTGGACCCTGCGCTGTCGGGTTCGGTGGTGCTCACGACGGTTACCGATGTCGTCGGTTTCATGAGCTTTTTGGGAATGGCAACACTGTTTCTGCTCTGACCGGAATAATTTGGGGTCAGAGTAAAAACTGTAGTTTTGGGATTAAAGCAGTAACGCTAGAAGTCGGAAGTTTTTACTCTGACCCCAAATTACCATCGCGTGCTGCCGGCAGGCTGGTCAGATCCAGCGAGACCTTTTTGATGCCCTCTTCATTCGCCTCAGGCGTAATGCTGAAACCAAGCGC
This sequence comes from Gammaproteobacteria bacterium, assembly GCA_020445405.1. Lineage (GTDB taxonomy): Bacteria > Pseudomonadota > Gammaproteobacteria > Chromatiales > Chromatiaceae > HKST-UBA178. The sequence goes on from JAGRGQ010000001.1 coordinate 147,978, forward strand.
GGCCGCCAGGTTCAGCATGCGGCGGTTGTTCGCCAGCACCTCTCCCTTCATTACCCTGGTGCCCCTTGCGCGGCAGTAGTCGATCATCTTGGTCAGCAGTTTACGGCCCAGACCCTCTCCCTTGAGGTCGGACCTCACCACCACGGCAAACTCCGCGGTATGGTTGTTGGCGTCGGTCACGGTGCGCACCACGCCGAGCGTCTCATCCCGGATACCGGGATCCACGCCGGCGGCAATGAACGCCATCTCCCGGTCGTAGTCGATCTGGGTGAGCTTCGCCATCTCCGAATGCGGCAGGCTTTTTACCAACCCGAAAAAGCGGAAACGGATATCCTCGGGCGTCAGCCGGGAGATGAATTCATGGTGCCTGGGCTCATCTTCCGGGCGTATCGGCCGCAGCAGCACCCGCCGTCCGTTGGCTGCTTCAAAATGCTCCTCCAATTGCTGGGGGTAGGGACGGATGGCGAGTTGCCGGGCGCCGTTCTCGTTGGGCGCCACCCGGATGCGGGCGTCCAGCGCCAGCACGCCGCGCTCATCGGACCAGAGGGGATTGATATCGAGTTCCAGGATTTCGGGCAGGTCCACCACCATCTGCGACACTTTCAGCAGCGTGAGACAGAGCTGGTCCATATCCACCGCCTGCCGGTTTCTATAGCCCGCCAGCAGTCTGGAAATCCGGGTGCGGCTGATCATATCCCGGGCCAGATTCATGTTGAGCGGCGGCAGCGCCATGGCGCTGTCCTTCACCACCTCGACTTCAGTGCCGCCCTGCCCGAACAGGATGACCGGTCCGAAGATCGCATCGCTGAAAACGCCGATGATCAACTCGTGAGCGCCCGGGCGTTTCGCCATTGCCTGTACGCTGAAACCCTGCACCTGTGCGGTGGGCCGCTTTTCCGCAACCAGGCCGAGCATATGTTCGGCCGCCTGTCTGACCGATTCGGCTGTTTTCAGGTTCAACGCAACACCGCCCACGTCCGATTTGTGCGAAATATCCTCGGAGAGGATCTTGACGACCACCGGATATCCTATCTCCGTCGCATGCTGCGCGGCACTCGCAGGGTCTCCGGCGACATGGGTCTCCACCGTGGGTACGCCGTAGGCCACCAGCACCGCTTTGGCTTCCGGCTCCGTCATCATCCCGTTGTCCCGGAGCAGTACCTTTTTGACGATTGCCCGCGCCGTTACCGTGTCCGGTGTAAACGCTTCCGGCGCCGACGGCGGCGTCTCCATCAACATCTCCATATTGCGCCGGTAGTTCACCATGTGCATGAAAGCACCCACCGCGTGACTCGGTGTTTCGTAAGTCGGGAGACCGGCCTGAGCGAACATGCGCCGGGCGGGTTCGACAGACTCTCCGCCGACCCAGCTCGTCAATACATTGCAGTTTGCCCGCTTTGCGGCATCTATCACCGCCTGCGCAGCATCGGTGGGGGAGGCCGTGGCTACCGGTGCATGCATCGCCAGCAGCGCATCCACGCCCGGCGCGGTGGTCAGAATTTCCGCCGTCGCGGCGTAGCGTGCGCCCGGTGCATCGCCGATGATGTCCACCGGATTCGCGCCGGACCAGTTAACCGGCAGCACCGCATCCAGCGCGGCAATGGTCTGTTCCGAAAGTGTGGCGAGCCGGCCGCCTTCGTGAATCAGATCGTCAACCGCCATGACGCCGATGCCGCCGCCGTTGGTCATGATTGCAAGCGCTTCACCCTTCAGCGGCTTTGATCTGGCAAGCGTCTCCACCGCTGCGAACAGCTCGCCGATGTTGCACACGCGCAGCATGCCGGCACGCCGGATCACCGTGTCGTACACCTCGTCGAGACCGGCAAGTGCACCGGTGTGCGAGGCCGCGGCCCTGGCTCCCTCCGCCGCGCGGCCGGATTTGATGACGATAATGGGTTTGTTGCGCGAAGCGGCCCGGGCAGCGGAGATGAACTTGCGTCCGCTGCGAATCGACTCAATGTAGAGCAGGATTGCCCGGGTGCCCGGTTCGGTCCCCAGATAATCGATGACGTCGGCAAAATCCACGTCGATTTTATCGCCGAGTGAGAGAAAGTGGGAGAAGCCCACGTCGTGGGTGCGGGCCCAATCGAGCACCGCCGTGCAGAGCGCACCCGACTGGGAGACGAACGCGATTTTTCCCGGTTTGGCGGGGACATGCGCGAAGCTGGCATTGAGCCTGATACCCGGTACCAGCGCGCCGACACAATTGGGTCCGAGGATACGGATATCCAGCGCGCGCGTCTTCTCATGCACGAGGTCGATGACCCTGCGGCCGCTCGGCTTGTCGATCACGCCGCCTAGACCGGCCGTCAGGCAGATCACGGCATGGGTTCCCTTGCGTCCCAACGCGTCGATCAGCGAGGGAACGGTGGCAGGCGGCGTGCAGATGATCGCCATCTCCGGCGTGATCGGCAGACTCTCCACATCCGGATAGGCGAGTACGCCCGCGACCGCGTTGCGTTTTGGATTGACCGGCATGATCGGCCCGAGAAAGCCCCCTTCGAGCAGATTACGCATGACGACGGTACCTACCGCATGGGGGCGGTTGGAGGCGCCAATGACGGCAACCGATCCGGGTGTGAAGAGTTTATCCAGGTTTCTGGTGGACATCGTTATCCTGATTCTGCAAGGCTCAATCGAATGCCCGGTGGCAGCTTTGTTGAGCGGTTACGGAAAAGTGTACTCTGCCAGAATGACGCGATTTTTTCACCGAATCGATCGGGTTGCGTCGACCGGTGAAACAGCGGGTGGCGCCGCGGGGAGCTCTGAAACGGAGCCGGCTTGATAGCGGAGAGCAGAGTGGGGCGGGGGGCGCGGAGCAGACTGACGATCCGGATATACGGTTCCATTTTTCCATAAGATTCCGACACGATCGGCGTCGATCGGTTTTTTCAATTGCATTTGAAAAAAAAAGAGTGCAGCGGAACGCGGGAAACTTTCCCTGCCTCAGGCACCGCCCCCGGGGAATCGCCGGCGGGAACATCCGACTTGGCGGATAAGCGAATACACCGCCACCCATACTTGCGTCTGATCACTAAAATGTGTTTAATAAATTAAAATAAAAAATATTTATGTTTAATAAATGTGTATTTTTGGCCAGTAATGCAGCCTAGTATCACTTCGCGACTACCGCGGCGAATGAGAATCCGAGCGGTGCGTCGACGGCGCAGGTGTCGTTTGTTTTAACTGATATCCCGGCCCGTCCGGACCAACGTCCGTACCGGCCGGCTCAACCAGGGTGGATAATACGGTGCTGAAAAAATTTCTTCTCCCCATCATTCTGCTGGTGCTTGCATACGGTTTCTGGATAAGCCCCAATTTTAAGGCGATTGCAGCGGGCGTTGCCATCTTTCTGTTCGGCATGCTCTCTCTGGAGCAGGGATTTCAGGCTTTTACCGGGGGGGGACTGGAACGGCTGCTGCGGCGCACCACCTCCTCCACCGGCCGGAGCGTTCTGTTCGGTATCGTGAGCACCACGATCATGCAGTCCAGTTCTCTGGTCTCGGTCATCGCCATCTCGTTCCTCAGCGCCGGGCTGATCACGCTGGCTGCCGGAATCGGGATCATCTTCGGCGCCAACCTGGGCACCACCACGGGAGCGTGGCTGATTGCCGGCTTTGGTCTCAAGGTCAATATAGCCGCCTATGCGATGCCGATGCTGGCATTCGGCGTGATTCTGATATTTCAGTCATCCAAGTCGCTCAAGGGCATTGGATATATCCTGGCCGGGCTGGGTTTTCTGTTTCTCGGCATCCATTACATGAAAGAGGGTTTCGAGACCTTCAAAAACACCATCAATCTGGCTGAATACGCCATCGCCGGTTATCCTGGTGTGCTGATCTTTACCGGTATCGGTATCTTCGCCACTGTGGTGATGCAGTCGAGCCACGCCACGCTGGTGTTGACCATCACCGCGCTGGCAGCCGGTCAGATTACTTACGAGAACGGGCTAGGCCTGGCCATCGGTGCCAACATTGGCACCACGATCACCGCGATCCTGGGGGCAATGAGCGCCAATGAAGGCGGCAAGCGGCTGGCCGCCGCACACCTGGTGTTCAATGTGGTGACCGGCGTCATCGCGATCATCTTCATCTACCAGATCGTGGCGGTGGTTGATGCGACCGCCGGTGCTGTCGGCATTGCACCTGACGATTACACCCTGAAACTGGCGGTCTTCCATACGCTTTTCAATTTGCTGGGCATCATCGTGATGCTGCCGCTGATGGGAAAACTGGTTGCCGGACTGATTAAATTCATCCCGGAGAAGAAGCCGGAAGTGGATCAGCCGAAGTACCTGACCGATGCATCTGCGGCATTCCCGGAGACGGCGCTGGAGGCGGTCCGCCTGGAGACCCAGCGGGTCTATGAGGCGGCGCTGCGTATCATCGGAGACGGGCTCGGCATGAGGAGGGAGGAGATTGTCTCCAGTCCGGATCTGGAGGAGGCGGTCGCGGCGCAGCCTCGCGTGCACGAATTTGATATCGACGCAATGTATGAGAAACACATCAAGGGGATCTACAGCGCCATCGTTGCCTTCATCAGCGGCACTGCCTTCTCCCGCCAGGAGGAGCACTCTTCTGGTCTGCGCTGGCTCCGAAACGCCTGTACCCGTATGGTGGAAGCCGTCAAGGATACGCATCATATTCAGGAGAACCTGATTGAATACGTCGACGCCGACAGTGAAAATCCGAAAATGAGAGAGCTGTACAACAGGATCCGGGTCCAGGTCGGACTGGTCATCCGCGGCCTGGAGGAGATGAGGGACTCCTCCACCGAGGTGGTGGATGCGCTCTCTCTGGACGCGCTTAAACTGCAGGTAAACGAGGAACAGGAGAGCATCAACCAGGTCATAGCCGAGATGATCAGCCAGCGCGCCATCACGCCCGCGATGGGATCCTCATTGATCAATGACAGCGGGTTCGCTTACGCTATCTCGGTGAACCTGATCGAGGCTGCGCAGAGCCTGTTTGTCAGCAGCGACCGTGATCTGGATCAGGCAGCACATGATGTCGTGCTGGATGAGGACGAACTCAAGCAGGTGCAGGCAGCCGGGTGACCGTGCCGGGTCTGAAACATTGAATGCAGGGTCGGTTGGTTCATCGCGGCGCTGTCGCCACCTCTCCTGCCGCGTACACAACACCAACCGTTGAACTGTTACAGGAGAATCTCTGATGAAAAGAAAAAAATTACTCGAGGCACTTGCCGGCTGGCTGGACAAGGAAGGGCAGAAACAACGCGACCACCGTGAAGAACTTGAGGAGCTTCTGGAGAAATTGAAGAAAAAAGAGACAAACCTGGAACAGAAGCTGGAAAAGGAAAAAAACAAAGGGAAGCACAAGCAGTTGAGTGATGCGCTCAGCATCGTCAGATTGCAGTATGCCAAAGGGGTGAAAGTGCTGGAGGGCCTGCAACAGGATTGACCGGTATCCACTCCGGAGAGCACCTAATCGAAGAGCCTGCATCTGCCGGGCTCAACGATCACTCCCTCCCTGCCGACCCGCTTCGGACAGACTGCGCCGCTCCAAGGAACTCATCCCGGTTTGCACCCGGCGGCACGCTTTTCCATTCGCATCCATGCTGGGGTATCCTGGGTGCGCACGCCGTACCTGCCGGATAGAGTATAATCAGCCGCTGTTTCACCAGAGAAGATCTGACGGAAAGAGCGTTGTCGGAAATCCCCGCCGGCCAACGTCAGTCCGATATCCACGCTACCGGTCAGGTTTGAGGATCAATGCGAATCGTAGAGATAATCACCCATACGAAGCACTCGGATGCCCTTGCGGGCATTGCCGAACATTTTGAGGTGGATGAGGTCTGGATCGGATCGAAGAAGACCGACGACAGGCGCAGCTTCCGCATGCTGGTAGACGATGAGAAGCGTCAATCGGTGATCGATGCGCTGCAGAACCTGCTTGCCGCGACCGAGAATACCCGGATCATCATCCAGCCGGTGGATGCGGTGATCGGGCAGCCCAGGGAAGCGGAGGATGAGGAGCGACAAAAGCACAAACTGGTTGCAGCCACCCGGGAAGAGCTCTACAGCCAGATCGAAAAAGGGGCCCGGCTTGACAACACCTTTCTGCTGTTGACGGTTTTGTCCACCATCGTCGCGACTATCGGCCTGATCAAGGACAATGTCGCAGCGATCATCGGCGCCATGGTGATCGCCCCGTTGCTGGGTCCCAACATTGCGCTGGCTTTCGCCGCATCGCTGGGGGACGGCGAGTTCATGCTGAGGGCGCTGAAGACCAATCTCGCCGGTGTACTGCTGGCCTTCGTTCTGGCGCTGACCATCGGGCTGATCTGGCCCGTCGGTATCGACAGCCATGAGATTATCTCGCGCACCTCCGTGGGATTGGACGACGTGGCGCTGGCGCTTGCATCCGGCGCGGCGGCGGTGCTTTCACTGACGACCGGGCTCTCCGCGACGCTGGTGGGCGTGATGGTGGCAGTGGCATTGCTGCCGCCGACAGCGACCGTCGGCCTGCTGCTGGGAAGTGGTCAGCCCGCACTCGCGAGCGGTGCCGCACTGATGCTGGCGGTGAATGTGATCTGCGTGCTGCTGTCAGCCATGCTGGTGCTGCTGATCAGAGGCGTAAAACCCCGCACCTGGTACGAAAGGAGTCAGGCAAAACAGTCGACGACTTTTTACTTTCTGCTGTGGGCAGGCCTGCTGGCAATGCTGATTGCAATTATTCTGCTGCGCGCACCCGATCCGCTCTAAAATCAGTGACTGGGATCTGACTCCGGTATTTTCAGATTCTTCAAGTGTCAGCTCCGGTTGTGCAGGGTCAGCTGAGTAAATGGGATCTCCCAGTTGTTCTCGGTACAGGCATCGACACACCAGCGCTGAATCGCCCGCCGCAGACGGTTGTACAGCGGTGCCTGCACCCCCTTGAAGTCAGCCAGCACCACCAGGTCCAGAGAAGAGGTGTTGGCGGACTGGAATTCAACATTCAGCTGGATCAGATCCGGGCCGTAGCCTTCTGCTTCGATTCTTTTGAGCAGATGCTCTTTCAGTATCTGCAGCATGCTGGTGGTGCTGATCGACTGCAGGTCGTAGCTGACACCGATTGTCTCTTTCAGCCGGAAATCGATGCTGAGGTTGCGCGGCGACTGGCTGAGAAAATCCTGGGTGACATAGGTTTTGTGCGCGCCGCCTCTCTCAACCAGTTCAACCAGTTCCTGGGAGATTCCCACGACCTTGCCCCTGACACCGTCGCTCAGCAGTACCCAGTCATCCTTTCTGCACGGAAACCACGGCTCATCCTTTCTCAGCGGTCTGGACTTAAGATCCACCAGCTGCTCGATAGCGATACGCTGGGTTATGCCGGCGTCCGGGTTTTCCAGCAGGCTGAAGATGTCGATCTTCTTGACCCGCCATGGCAGCGCCTCGTAAAAAATTCTCTCGCCTTCGCGTACCGATCCGATGTTCAGATAGATTCTTATCTGCTGCCAGTAGCGCGGGATCGCAGTCCTCAACGTCCACGCCGCACCCAACAACAGCAGCACGCCAAGGCTGAAAAGCACCCAGTCCTCGGCCACATAGAACACCACCATAGGTCCCGCAATCGTCAATACCACGGTGATGATCCGGTGCACCAGATCCATCAGCCTGATACGGAAACTCCGGTGTTCCAAACGGTATCCGGGAACCAGTCGTACAATCATTCTGTGGGAGAGACGCGACAGCAGCAAAATGACGAAAACCAGCAGCAGCGCCTGAGTAAGATATAGTCCGCGCTTTTGAAAAAAGGTTTTCAGGTAGGTCTGTGATGCATCGGAAAACGAGGTCTCCGCACTCTCAATCCGGCTCAACTGCAGTTCGAGCGCCTGCAGTTGACTCTCCATGTTGGCCAGATGACGTTTCCAGTCGTCCAGAATATCCTGCAGATTCGCTTTCAAAGATTTGTCTTTCGCCAGCTCGAGCAGTGCCGCGACATTCTCTATTGCCACCCTGGCCTTGGGGATTCTTGTCTTGTAGAAGGTAATCTCTTCACGAATGTCCGACTTCTTCCGGACTTCACTGGTCATATGCTTCATCTCCCTGACCACGGGTTCCATCAGGGAGAGCATTTCCGCCTGGAGATTGAACTCTTTCTCCTGCTTATTGCTGATTGCCGCGAAGCTGATTCCGGCGGCGATCTCGACAAAATTATCCTTGACAGTGTTCAGTTCCTTGAGCAACTCCCCCAGATCCCGCTGCAGCTCCTTTTTTTCCGAGTCGGAAGGCGAGGAGCGGAGTTGACGTTCTATCTCCTTGATCTGTGCTTCCCGGTCAGCGCGCAGCTTGGTGAACTTCTGCAGAGTGACGAGGGTATCGTTAACATCGCTCTGTTCCGCGGTAGTTTCCGTCTCCTGCGCCCATGCGCTGCTATTCAACAGCAGCATCAGAGCGAAAATCACCACTCCCGGGAGGTAAGCGGTACGAGCAGAAAATTGCAGTGGAAGTGATTTAAACAGAAGCTCTTTTATCGTCATGGCACCAATACAATCGAATCCAATAAAAAAAAGAAACGCCGCCCGCCACCGTCGCCGGGAATTCACCCTCTATTTCCGGCAGCAGCCAGCATGAAGCCGAGTGGATAAACCGCCTGTCGATGGTCGGTGACTCCTCAGGTCAAAACCATTTCTTGCGTCGGAAAACGATGACCTGAATCACGATCAGGATGATCATGAAAATCACCACTTCGAGAAACCCGAGCGGGTCGTCCGCCAACGGTATGCCACCCACATTGACGCCGAGCAGACCGGTCAGAAAGCCAAGCGGCAGGAACAGTCCGGCGACCAGGGAGAGTACATACATACGCGAGTTCATCTGCTCCGACAACCGGCTTGAAAGCTCTTCGTAGGCAACGCTGGCCCGGTCTCTGGCCGAGTCCAGATCCTCCACATGGCGGGTGATGGTATCCGAGGATTCCCGCAGTTGCAGCTTGTTTTTCTTGCTTAGCCAGGCTGCGTCGGCGGCGCTGAGCTTGTTCATTGCATCGCGCTGCGGCGCGATGTAGCGGCGCAGCATGATGATTTCCCGGCGCAGATCGAGGATGTTTCCCCGACTCTCCTGGCCCATCTCCAGGATGATGTTCTCCTCCATGTCATCGATGCGCTCTTCGAGTCCGTTTATCACGTCGATCATGCGCTCGATCAACCTTTCAGCCAGCATGGCGGTCAATTCACCGCCGGTACGCGGGCCATCGCCACGCTCGAGCGATTGAACCAGATCCGAGATGCTTAACAGCTGACGCCGCCTGGTGCTTATTATCCGCTCCGCGGTACAGAAAAGGCGGACGGACACCATATCCTCCGGTTCCGATCCGGGATTGCAGTTGACCCCGCGCAGGCTGAGCAGCAGTCCCTCGTCAATCGATTCGCACCTGGGCCGGGTTTCGTCGGCGGTCAGCGCTTCCGCAATCAACGAATCCAATCCGCTCTCCCGCATCAGCCATCGGTGCGTCCCCTCCTGGGTAAAATCCAGATGCACCCACAGTGTGCCCTGATCGGGATTCCAGTTGCGGATGCCGGCCCAGTCCAGCGCTGCGCCGCCCCCCTTGCCATCCAGCAGAAAAGCGTTGAGAAGCCCATCATTTATCGTCATCAGATTACCTCTTTACAGTGGAGTCCAAGCTAATCCAGCATTTTTCCGGTCAGCAGGTTTATCTCTCCCAACAGCTGCTGGGTCTCCGGGGTTGCAAATAGCCGCCGGTTTTTGAGCTGGTACTTCAACGTGACCGCTTTTTCGGGCGGAGCGGACGCTTTTTCCATAGACGATCTGGTGGTTTCGAGGACTGTCATCGTGATATACAATCCCTGCCGCCCGTCCGCCAACCGCCCTTGGCGCATCTCCGTCGGAATCACCGATATGATTTCGTTCGTATGTGCGGCACTATTATCATACCAGCGCAGCAGTCGCCATCGGGTGATCTCCCGCTTCGATATCTCCATCGCCGATATGTGCCCGATAACCTCGCCCTGGGCCATATCCGCCTCGCTGCATACCAGCAGACTGCGTGGGCCCCTGCCATTGAAAACCAGACAATCATTCAGACGAAAGCCTGGTTTGTAATAGATCAGTGACAGTGGCTGGTCGGGGTGCTTCGCGATCGGTTTCGAACCCGGAACAGCTGCAGCCGAACCGGGTAGAGGTGCCGGTTGGGCTTTTGCCAACAGAATTGCGCCACCGAATCCGGCGAAGTGCGCTTCGCAACCCGCGGTATCCACGATCCACTCCTCACCGCTGCCGGCACCGGTGAAACGACCGCGTATCGGAGGCCCGACTTCAAATCCGGAATCGGCACCCGCGTTTCCGGTAAACGCCGGGCAGGTGCTGCAAATCAATCCACCGGCACGCTTTTCGAATCCGCCGTCGCCGCATACCGCACTGCCGATGGCCTGCATGTCGGCTGCCGACATTGCCGGTTGTTGCGCGGTGATGCGCCAGTCGTCCGAGTCGGCATGGATATGGCTCCATGTGCCGAAAACAAACAAAACTATAGTGCTGAGGGATCTGATCATGCAGGCATTTCCTTCAAAAGCCAAAGTCAGTGGAGAACAAGGGTGATAAATGCAGTTTACTGCAATTACCGTTTCCGGCCGGAGGGTGGATCGGCCTACGGGTCGGATCGCTCAGCAGTTTTTCCGGAAGTAAAATAGAGCCAGAGAAATCCCGATACCCCAGCCAGTACAGATGCCAGGAGAACGCCGGTTTTAGCCATCAAAAGATCCTCGGCATGGTGGGCAAATCCCAGTTCCGCAATGAATATCGACATGGTAAAGCCGATGCCCCCCATCAGTGCGACGCCGACAATGTGCCTGAAGTTGACGCCGGAGGGCAGGGATGTCATGCCCAGTCTGACGGCTATCCAGGTAAAGCCGGCGATGCCGATCAGTTTTCCAAACAGCAAACCGGCGGCAATTCCCACCGATACCGGATGCGTCACGATATTGCCGGACGATGACCAGTCGATCGGGATGCCCGCATTGGCCAGAGAGAAGATGGGAATGACGATGTAGGCGGATGGCAGATGCATCTTGTTTTCCAGGATCTGCGCGGGTGCCTGCACCAGCTGAACACCTTCCGCCAAGGCTTGAACCCGGGAACGCAGTTGATGGTTCCTGACGATATTCTCTTCGCGCAGATACTCCTGTCTGATCTGTCTCACCATCTCCCTGATCTGTGCCACGAAGCGTTCCGGATCGTATTTCGGGCGCATGGGTATGGTGAAGGCAAGAAAGATACCCGCGAGGGTCGCATGGACACCGCTTTTCAATACCGCGATCCAGAGCAACAGACCCAGCAGCACGTAAGGCAGAGGGCGCCGTATTCCACCGAGATTCAATGCCACCAGCAGCGTCAGTATGCCGGCTGCGAAAGCCAGTGCCGTGATATTGAGCGTTTCCGTATAGAACAGCGCAATGACCACGACCGCACCCAGATCATCCACGATCGCCAGCGCCACCAGAAACGTGAGCAGATTTTTCGGAACCCTGTTGCCCAGCAGCGCAAGCGCGCCCAGAGCAAAGGCTATGTCCGTTGCCATCGGCACACCCCAGCCATCGAGGGTATGCCCTGTCGGATTGATGGCGATATAGATGATAACCGGTACCAGCATGCCGCCCAGAGCTGCAATCACCGGCAGCAGGGCCTGTATCGGATCGGCCAGTTCCCCCACCAGTATCTCCCGTTTGAGTTCCAGCCCGATCACGAAAAAAAACAGCGCCATCAACCCGTCATTGATCCAGTGGTGCACTGTCTTGGACAACTGGAACCCCTCCATGCCGACGGTAAACGGCGTTCCCAGCAGGCGAAAATAGGCGTCACTCCACTGACTGTTGGCAAGATAGAGCGCCGCAATCGCACACAGCATGAGTAGAACGCCGCTGGTGGTCTGTCGATGGATAAAATCTTCCAGAGGCGTCAATACACGGTCGAAAGCCCGCTCCCACGGGGCGATGTACTCTTTTCCTCTGCCTGTCATTTTTCTCATGGTTAAAATCTGCTGATTAGCGGTCAAGTTGAATCCGACAACGTGCAGGATAAATTGGTTTCATTGGATTTGAAACTGCAGTTGATCGGCCCCGGCAATTCCGGCGCCTGATTCACCAGAACCCGTCTCATAATCCCCCACGGCAGTTTTGGTTTATGCCGCGACCCGGCGAGCGCAGTGCAGCCGATGCCACATCAGCGGGCCGCAACAGAGCCAGGTGCCGGAATCGCCCCCCCAGGGGGTTGCATCCAAAACTGCGGGGCATCCCCCGCCCATGCTGCAACAGGGTGCATCACTCTGCCGGATATCCGGAGCGTAACAGGGGTCCGATGGGTTTTCACCGGTAAGCGAACTGTTCAGCCGGTCTGCTCCTCCCGCCGCACCGGCAATTCTTTGATATAGACATCCTGCTGCGGGAAGGGTATGCCGATACCGGCCTCTTTCAGCGCATCCCAGATGGCGAACAGTACCGATGACTGCACCTCCAGCCGGCTGAAGCGCGCAACGTCGATGAAATACTGAACCCTGAAATTGACCGACGAGGCAGCAAAATCGACAAGCCATACCTGAGGTGGTTTCGGGGTCAGCGAGACCTGCGGCTGCATGGTTACCGCGTCAAGAATGACCTGACGGGAGTGGTGCGGATCCGCATGATAACTGACCCCCACCAACAGCACGGTTCGCACCTCGCTGTCGGTGCGCGTCCAGTTGATGAAAGAGTTGCTGATCAGGTCCGAATTGGGGATGATCACGTCCTGGTTGTCCCATGTGGTGACCGTGACCGAACGCATGCCGATGGCGGCAACGGTTCCCTCCCTGTCCCCGATGGTCACCCAGTCGCTGGTTCGCACCGGACGCTCCGCGAGCAGAATCAGTCCGCTGATGAAGTTGTTGGCGATATTCTGCATGCCGAAGCCGATACCGACGCCCAGGGCGCCTGCGAACACGGTGAGGCTGGTGAGATTGATGCCGATAACGTTGAGTACGACGAGCAGGCCGATGACCACCACGGCGTACTGGGTGAACACCGACAGGCTGTTGCGTATGCCGATATCCTTGATCCTGGCATACACCCAGCCGTAGGTAATCTCCCTGGCCCAGCGGCCCAGATAAAAGACCAGCAGCAGCAGCAGTATGGAGCCCAGCAGATCGAGGCTGTCGATCGAATTGTCACCGATGGTGAATAGGGTGTGGCCAAGCCAGGCATTCAGGTCGATCCCGGTGGCCGGGTCCCGCAGGAAAATCTGGTAAAGAATCCAGATCGCGGCCAGAAACAGGCCGAGGCGAAGCAGGTACTGCACCGGCTCGATCAGGGTCCTGACCCAGAATCCGGTGAAACTGGATTTGCGTGCGATGGAGTTTTCCACACTCTTGGCAAGATCCAGAACCACTCCCCGCGCAATCATCCAGCCAATGACTACGGCGAAGAAAATGGCCAGGTAACTTCCCAATGTCCAGGCCAGATTGATATAGCCGACCAGACCGAGTAACGCCGCGGCCGCTATGGCCAGGGGTATGAGCATACCGAACAGACCGGCCAGTCGCACCCAGTGGGAGGCGCCCCTGCGCTCCAGCAGCAGTCCGTACCAGAGGTTGCGGATGCGCAATGCGAGGTAGGCCGGAGGCAGCAACAGCAGCATGAAACATCGCTCGATCAGCTCCTTCATCGGCTGCGAGACGAACTCCAGAAATCCCAGAGCCAGCCCCAGCGTGAACAGCGAGATGAGCACGGTAAACAGTGCCACCAGACGGAACAGTCCAGGATGCGGGTCCGCGAGTCCCAGGGGTGAGTTCAGAATCCAGCCACTCAATCCGATGATCAGACGCGCCCCCAACCAGATACTGAACAGGGTTGCGATGATGGCCAGACCGGGCGCCACGATTTCCAGCAACCAGCCGGCGATGAGCAGTAATCCACCGATCAGCAGTCCGAAACGGTTCGTTCGCACCAGGTCGCTGCTGATCAATACCGCCCTGCGCGTGAAACTCTGCTCATCGGACACGGGCGCGGGGGGCTTCAGTCTGCCCAGCGCGAGGCAGGCGGCTGTCCACAGCAGACCCAGCAGCAACAGACTCGACCAGCGGGCCAGATCGGCCTGCTGCATCGCGGCAGCCAGAGAGAGCAGTATATTGCGTCCGATCTGCGCTATCTTGTCCGGGAGCCGGGTCGCCTCAGTGAGCAGGCCCTGCCACTGCTGCAGTGTGTTCGGCAACCTATGGCGCTCGGTAAGCCCCCGTTTCTTGCGCTCCAGGTAGGCGGCCTCCGCTTTCTCCAGCTGCGCATCCAGTGCAGTGCCGAATGTCGTCAGTTCCGTGATCCGTTTCTGGAAACGTGTTATCAGATTGTCGAACAGGGATTCCACCTGGCGGTACTCTTTACGGCTGTCCACCTCCAGTTCGAGTCCCTTGAGAATGACATCGCGTCGCTGCAGCAGCAGGTTGTACTTGCTGCCGATCAGCAAGCGCAGCGATTCCAGCTGACGTTTGAGGCTTTCCAGCTCAACCGAAGCGGATTTCAGCGTCCTGAGATCGACAGTCTCCTCTGCAATGCCCTCGGAGATCTTATCGAATTGGCTGTTCATCCGGGCGCTCCTCAGGTGCACTCCGGTCAGGAACAGCGACTCTTCGGCTTCTGTCAATCGGGTATCGGCGAGGTCTCTGGCGGACTGGCTGACCGATGAGTCCTCCCGCAGTCGGTTGACTTCATCGCGATACTCGGACGCTTTGGCCTGCAGGCTCTGCTGTTCAGCGATCAGCTGCTTTTCGAGTTCGTCCAGGGTCAGTTTCCGGGCCTGCTCCTGCTGGTTTCGGTAGGCATCTTTGATCGCCTCCAGCCAGCGCTCCGCCAGTTGAGTACGCTCCCGGGCCACCTGTTTGCGCCGTTCCAGCAGTTCCAGGCGGCGCTGTTCCAGTTTCAGCAGCGCCTGCTGTTCGTTCAGCCTGCTCCGGGTCTGCACGACCATCGTATCGTCCACCGCGTCCCGCGGCGCCGAAGCCATGACCTGGAGCTGATTTTCCAGACGCTGTATCTCGGCGCTCAGATCCGTACGCGTACCCTGCACCGACTTGATTGCAAGCTCGATTGACTCCTGCGCGACCTTGCGGGTATCGACGTTCAATCCAACCTGCTCCAGTTCCGTCTGATCGACCGGGCGGGTGGCGAGCGCTGAGATTCTTTCGTCGAATTGCGCACGCCTGGCAGCAAGCTCAGCCGCTTCGTTTTCGGTGGCGGCGATTTCGCTTTCCAGCAGTTGCGCGCGGTTGGCAAGCGTCTCGCCGGAAGGCAAATCGGCAGCTGGCTGCTGCGCCAACGTGAAATCGGGTGCCAACAGAGAAAGCATACCGACCAGCAACAGCGTGAGGCAGCTCAAATTCAAACAACGATTCACCTGAAGATCCCCTCCGGCTTTGAATTCGCGGGTCGGACACTCCCGCCGCGTCATCCGTAAGCCGTTACCGACAACTCAAAGCCAGGTTTTGGCGCAGCGCCGATAAAACAGAAAAAGCCGGCCGCTGCGGCAATCCCTATAGACTACCAGAACCTCACTCATAATCCCCCGCGGCCGCTGCGATTTTGGTGCATGGTGCGATGCGGCAAGCGTGGTGCAGACGATGCTACATCAGCGGGCTGCAACAAAGCCAGGAGCCAAAACCATCCGGTCCCCAGGGGGTTGGAAATGCGTCCCTGCTGCGTTGCGCCGCTTGCCCGCAGTTAGTGTATTGTGCTGCACAGCGCGGCGCTGAGGGATGTTTTGTCAGGCCACCGGTTGATACCGGGCGAAACAGCAGCGGCAGGGCGGTTTTCCCTCAGGTTATTCGCCGTTGAAAGCGGGTGAGGGGATCTATCTGGCGGGCATGGACAGGTCTGCCGGCGAGATCGTCGGAGCAGATGCGGGAAACCATCTTTCTAATCTATACTTCAGGAAAAAGACCGGTAAACAGGGGAGCGGTCGCTCCCCCGACTTGGAAATTCACCATGCAGACCCTGAAAGGCAGCCGGGTGATGACACAGCTTGGCCTCGATTATATCAGGCAGTGTTCGACATTCGGTGCACTCTCCGATGACGGGATCAGGTACCTTTTCAAGGAGGGGAGAGTCCTCCAGCTGGAAAAGGGGGAGACGCTGTTTCAGCTGGACGACCCGGGCAATCGTTTCTATATCATCCTGAAAGGATCGTTCAGATTCTATAAACACCATCATGACAAATGCACCTATATCCGGGATCACGTCTTCGGCGAGGAGCTGGGGTTCATTGCGATGATTGCGCTGCACAACAGGAGAGGCAGCGCACATGCCGCAGAGGCTTCGATCGTTCTGGAGATCTCCTCTGCACTTTTCAATCGACTGCAGAAATCATGGCCAAAGGATTTTGGTCTGCTTCTGCTGAACCTTTCGCGAGGCATGGCACGCAGGATCCGTGAGTTGAACAATATGCTGGTCGAGCGCGATTTTGATTCCTGAAAATTTTTCCGGGAGTGCGGATGAACCCCCAAACTCCGGACATGCTGCTGCCAAAGTCCCCGATTGTTGCCCGAAAGTGTTCCCTTCGTTTTAATACAAGTCTAATATCTGCTGACCGACTTGCGGACAGACGAACAGGCAGCTCATAAGCGCACAGATTCAGAACAGCGGCGCATTCACATCAACGCCGGATCGAAACGGCAACGGGATAGCTCCTCATTTAGCTAATAAAATAATATTTTAAAATGATACGGGAGGAATTCAGGTGGAACCGATGAGTCTTACGGAAAAGATACTTTGCGCGCATCCGGTGGACGGCGGGGCGCTACGCCATGCAGGTGAGAAAGCGATTTAGCGTGCCGGATAGACTATCAGATTGGGATTGCAGCTCTCTTTATTCGATAACTTGGATAATCCACATCAACCCGATGAGTTCGATCGGCACTCAGATTTAAAATTTTCAGGGGAAAGCAATGACAGCCGAAACACCAAAAATCATATATACGATAACCGATGAAGCACCCGCGTTGGCAACCGCTTCTTTTCTCCCGATCGTGAAGGTTTTTACCGATGCGGCGGGCGTTGCCGTGGAGACACGGGACATCTCGCTCGCCGGTCGCATCATCGCGAGCTTTCCGGAGCACCTGACCGAGAGTCAAAGGCAGACGGATGATCTGGCGGAGTTGGGCGCGCTCGCCAATACGCCTGAGGCCAATATCATCAAACTGCCCAATATCAGCGCATCGATTCCCCAGTTGGTGGCCGCGATCAAAGAGCTTCAGGCACAGGGATATAATCTGCCTGACTACCCCGAGGAGCCGAAGAGCGATGCCGAGAAAGAGGCCAGGGAGCGCTACGACAAGGTCAAGGGAAGCGCCGTCAATCCGGTCCTGAGAGAGGGAAACTCCGACAGAAGGGCACCTCTCTCGGTTAAGAATTACGCCAGGAAGCATCCACATTCGATGGGTAAATGGAGCAGGGATTCGAAGTCAAATGTGTCACACATGAGCAGTGGAGATTTCCGCTCCAACGAAAAATCGATAGAGATCACCGGAGCGTCAAGCGGAAGCGCCCGGATTGAGTTTGTCGATAACAAAGGCAAGGTCCAGATCCTGAAAGAGAAAACGCCGCTGATCGATGGCGAAATAATCGACGCGACCGTGATGAGCCGGCGTGCCCTGCGCAAGTTCCTCAAGGCGCAGATCAAGGATGCCAAAAAAGAGGGGGTGCTGTTCTCCATTCATCTGAAAGCCACGATGATGAAGGTCTCCGACCCGATAATATTCGGCCATGCGGTCTCGGTATTTTTCAAGGACGTTTTCGAAAAACATGCCGCCGTGTTCGACAAGCTGGGCGTCGACCCGAACAATGGCATGGGCGATCTGTACGCAAGGATTGCCAACCTGCCGCAGGATCAGCGTGTCGAAATCGAAGCCGATATTCAGGCTTGTTACGCAAAGCGGCCAGAACTGGCCATGGTGAACTCGGACAAAGGCATCACCAATCTGCATGTTCCCAGCGATGTGATCATCGACGCGTCAATGCCGGCGGCGCTTCGTACATCGGGACAAATGTGGGGTCCTGACGGCGAACTGCACGACACCCGCTTCGTGATTCCAGACGGCTGCTATGCTGGCGTGTACCAGGAGGTGATCGACTACTGCAGGGAGAACGGTGCATTCGATCCCGCGACAATGGGAAGCGTGCCGAACGTCGGGTTGATGGCCCAGAAGGCGGAAGAGTACGGTTCGCATGACAAAACTTTCAAATCACCGGGAGATGGCGTTATCCGGGTTGTCGGTGGCAACGGTAAAAAGCTGCTGGAGCATAAAGTGGAAGAGGGCGACATCTGGCGTATGTGCCAGGTGAAGGATCTTCCAATCCGGGACTGGGTCAAGCTGGCGGTTACCCGGGCCAGGGCAACCAATACCGCTGCTGTTTTCTGGCTCGACGAGAACCGGGCACACGATGCGCAGCTGATTAAAAAGGTGAAACGCTATTTGCGGGATCACGATACCGAGGAATTGGAGATTCGTATCATGTCGCCGATCGAGGCGACACGTTTTTCGCTGCAGCGAATCACCGGCGGCGTGGACACCATATCGGTTACCGGCAACGTGTTGCGTGACTATCTCACCGATCTGTTTCCGATTCTGGAACTGGGAACCAGTGCAAAAATGCTGTCGATCGTGCCGTTGATGAATGGCGGAGGACTGTTTGAAACGGGCGCAGGGGGATCCGCACCCAAGCATGTCCAACAGTTTCAGCAGGAGGGGCATTTGAGATGGGATTCGCTGGGTGAATTTCTTGCGCTCGCGGCATCCCTGGAACATCTGGGCAACACCTCACGCAACAACAGAGC
Organism: Gammaproteobacteria bacterium; assembly: GCA_020445405.1. Lineage (GTDB taxonomy): Bacteria > Pseudomonadota > Gammaproteobacteria > Chromatiales > Chromatiaceae > HKST-UBA178. The sequence goes on from JAGRGQ010000001.1 coordinate 166,786, forward strand.
CCTTATTTTATCGAAAACCCTGGATGAGGCGACCGGTAAATTTCTCGACAGCAACAAGTCGCCCTCCAGAAAAGTCAACGAACTGGACAATCGGGGAAGTCATTTCTATCTGACACTCTACTGGGCTCAGGCGCTGGCCGCGCAGAGCGAGGATAAAAAGCTCCAGGAGCGCTTTTCCGTACTGGCGGCGCAACTGCAGGAGAATGAAACAAAAATAGTCGATGAACTGAACGCAGCTCAGGGCCGGCCTGTCGACCTGGGTGGTTACTATCATGCCGATCCGGACCGCGTGGCGCAGGCGATGCGGCCCAGCGCAACTTTAAACGCGGCATTGAATGCCGTTGGTTGAGTGACGGCGAGGCACCCGTGGCCGTGTTTCACGGGTGCCTCGCCGTGTATAATAACCTTACACTGAGAGATAAAAAGCCTATAATCCAGTCGAAGTGAAGCTGTCAAAATAACAATAAAAGCGTTACGCAAACAAAAAAACAATAAATAAGAGAGAGAAAACCGGGAGGGGGATGAGCATCTACCCGCCATACTATTTCAAAAAGCCAGACAACCAACTGTTACAGGAGCAGCGGAACGATGCAGATAACAGGTATGTATTGGGGATCGAAACTTCTCAAGTTCGTCGACTATCCAACATCGGAAGTACTGGGCCCTGAGGCCAGCGGCGACCAGATCAAGGAGCTTATCGGTCGATGGGGGGAGATCTTCGTCAAACCGATGTTCAAGGGCGGGGTGGGCAAGAAGGGCAAGGCGGGTCTATTGGGCAGGGCAAACAATCTTGCCACCGCGATGAAGGAGAAGGAACGGCTCTATTTCGCCGAACATGTACACAACGATGTGCGGACCAAGGCTGAGGGCGTCACGTTCGAGGGTGCGGTGCCGGCCGAATTTGAGGTCTATTTTTCAATCACCGACAGCACCAAATACCGTGCCCCGGTCATTACCATCACCCACCATGGTGGGGTGAATATCGAAGAGCTGCCGAAGGATAAGATCGCCAGCATACCGTTCGACCCGCTGACCGGACTCAAAGGATTCGTGGTATCGAATGCATTGCGTAAAATCAATGCGCCCCAGGAGCTGGTGAGCCCGCTGGTGCAGAATCTTCCCAAGCTCTGGGAGCTGTATCACTACTACGGCATGACCACGCTGGAACTGAATCCGATCCGGATGATGCCGGCAGGCAAAGGGCGATTGCTGCCACTGGCCTGCGACTTCAAATGCGCTTTCGATGGAGACGACCCGAACTGGAAGCGTCTGGGTCTTCCCTCGGACCTGGATGCCTCCAGTTACTCGGATTTCGAACAGGAGGTGAATGAACTGCGCACCTATCAGGGGCAGTCCGATGTGTACGTGATCAATCCCCAGGGAACCATTACCGCGATGACCTTCGGTGGGGGAGCCAACGCGCTGGTCACCGAGCAGTTGGGCGATACCGCCACAATCTCCTCCGACTTCGGCGGCAACCCGCCTTACGAAAAGATGCACGATATTGCCCGTATCGTTTACAAGTACTGGCTCAAACAGTCCCAGGTGCTTTTCATAATCGGCGGAAAAGCCAACAACACCGATATACATGAGACCTTCCGCGCAATGGCCGACGCGCTGCGCGACCACTTCCACAATGTAGGCCCGCAACCGCTCTATGTGGTGGTTGGCCGCGGTGGACCCAATCTGATCCGCGGCATGGGTTATCTGCGCGACACATTGGACGGTCTGGGTCTGCCGTATCAGATGTTCGGCCACGATTCCGCGATGAGTGAAGTTGTCAATTTTGCGCAATCGGTGGACAAGTGGATGAAAGCGGGTGGACGCGCGATGGTGGCCAGAGCAATGGGTATAAGTTGAAAACCGCCGGCGAGGCATCAAACGGCACAACCAATCTGATTAACGGAAGCCGGAAAAGCGGCACCAGGAAAAAAGGGGTTTAAGATGCATCAGCAAGGCGTAGCGGCGTTTCCATATTACTTCGTGGGTATCAATTCCCTGGCGGAACTCGCCACCCGCCAGGACCGCGTTTGCGTACTCAACATCACCGGCGGTGAAAGCCGGACGGTTACGCCCGTCAGCCACACCTATTCAGGCGGGAATATCGTCTGCGGTACCGCTCCCGGCCGTTCCGGTACGGTAATGAAGACACCGAAGGGAAACATCCCCGTTTACAACAACATCGCAGAAGCGATGGAAGCTGGACACAAGTTCAACGTGGTGGTGATCTATCTGCCGCCGTCGGGCGTTCGTGACGGTGTGCTGGAAGCGCTTCGAATCAATCCGGATCTGAAGAAAATAGTTATTCTCACGGAAAAGGTGCCGGTTCACGATGCCCGGATAATCCGTTCCCTCGGCCAGATGTACGGCGTCGATATATTCGGCGCCAACTGCCTCGGCATCGCAGACGCCCATAACCGTGTGCGCATCGGAGGCGCATTGGGCGGCAATGCACCGGCGGAGTCTCTGCGTCCCGGCTCGATCGCGATTTTTTCGAATTCCGGAAATTTCACCACGACGATCGCAGTCTATCTGGCAACGGCGGGTTGGGGCACCACGGTGTCGATCTCCTCGGGCAAGGATGTCTACATTCACTATGCCGCTCCCGAGTTCACGCACGCCTTCCATAATGACTATCGCACCAAAGCCGCGGTCCTTTACGTCGAGCCAGGCGGTTACTACGAAAAGGATCTGGTGTTCGAGAAACCGGTGATTGCATGCATCGTTGGCCGCTGGAAGGCAAAACTCACCCGGGCCTGCGGTCATGCGGGGGCCATATCCGGCAGCGGAGACAATGCCATCGCCAAGGAGAAATGGTTCATGGAGAAATTCGGGGTGAACGCGCTTTACACCCCGGAAAATCCGGTCTGTACCAGGAAAGGTGCGGTGGTAACCAATATCGCGTACCTGCCCGCCGCGATGAGCGCGGTGATGAAGCTGAATGAAGTCAATCCCGATTTCAGACCCGAAGGCGATCTCTCCCTGAAGTGCTGGTTCAGAAATACGCAGAATATCGCGCTTCCGGAGCATCTCAATCCGCCGTTGGTGAGGGCAATCGCACCCTATGACGCGCAGATTGAGGGTCTGGGCGAACAGATAGGGGCGATCTTCCCCCGTCAGCCGATGAAGGATGCCTCCGGTGCGTCCATGATGGATCCCAAAACCCAGGTGACTCAACTGCACGGGACCAGTGTGCTGGATGCCGCCACCCACGCTTTCGAGGAGAACCTGGTCAAGAGTCTGATCCGGGTTTATCCGCGTGAGAATGGAAGAGCGCTCGTCAATGTGGCGTTGAACGCCTACGTCAATCAGTATGGATCCGTTGGTCTGACCGCTGCAGATGCGGCACGTGCGGCGGGGAACAGCCCCAATACCGCGTTGTGCGCTGCAATCGCATTGCAGGGACCGAACCAGATGGAGCCGGCTCGCATGGCAGTCGCTGCGCTGGTGGATCTGTTCAAGAAAAGCGGACTGCAGGATCCCGAGGATACTGAATTCGATTTCTCGGCTCAGCTCGCACGGGCAAATACCGGGAACATGCGCGATCTGCTGATTTCGGAAGCGGATTGCGTAAAAGGGAGTGTCATGCTGAATGCGCTGAAAGCCAAAGGCGCCAAGTCGGTCTTTATCGATTTTGTAAAGGCTTTGGCGAAGCAGACGAATGGCAGGGTCCGGGCCCAGGTCGTGGTGGCGGCGATAATGACTCATCTTGGCTGGCGGCCCATGCTGCGCAAGCGCATCGCGGCGCTGACCGTGGAAAACATGCCCTGGCACTTCAGAATATTCAGTACGATGGTGGGTTGCGCAGCCAGCGCCGAACTGCACACCAAGGAACGCTTCTGTGGCGTGGAGAACGAAGAACTGATCAACGACTGGTCATTTGCCGAGACCGCCCACCTCGCGCTGTTCGGAAGCCGGCCAAGCAAGGGTGAGCTGTTTGCATTCTCGATACTGCTAGGACTGATCGTCAGCAATGGTCCCGGCACTATCTCCGCCCAGGGACCGAAAGGCGCGGTGAGCGCAGACGGTCCGGAAGCACCGAAAAGGGTGCAGATCAACAAAGGTTATGTCGGCTTCCTCTCCCATACCGGATATGCGCATGGAGGAAACGGCTTCGAGGCGATTGCTTTTCTGTTGGAACGGTTTCGCGATTCCGGCCTTGAGGATCCGGGAAACACCGAACACGGGTTGAACCTGAAAGAGATGGCGGCATTCTATGCCCGGGAGTACATGGGCTACAAGAAAAAGGCCAAGGCGGAAGGGGAGATCTCCTACGCTAAAATACCCTGCATCAATCACCCGATATTCAAGGGCGAGGATGTCAATTTCGATCCGCGCGAGGTGTTTGTCAACGAATTGTTGAAAAATCAGGGGAGCTACAATGTCTTCCTCGATTTCTACCATGAACTGGTTCAGGCGCTGTTCACCGCCGGAGTCTCCAGCAACGTCTACTGCGTCAATATCGACGCGGTGATAGCGGTGATTCTGCTGAAAATGCTGTGGCGCCCCTATATGGACGGCAGTGTCAGCGAAAGCACAATGGAGTCGGCCGCCTTTACCACATTCCTGTTCGGCAGAATGGTCGGTACCGCGGCGGAGATCGACGACCACACCAACCGGGGTCGAAATATGGATACCCGTACACCGGCAAGCAAGTGCAGTTACGTAGGTTGAGCAATGGTTCCGGTCGCAGGTCTGCGCGCCGGTTTACCCGCAGAGACCTGGGCTTTACCGGCTATCGTCGGCGTTTCGAATAGATCTGTTCCCCGAAGAAGAGGGGGGTACATGCAATAATGGCGCTCCATAGTGAAACGCGGACGTTGCCGTTTACGCCGGAACAGATATTCGATCTGGTGGCCGACGTGGAGCGCTACCCGGATTTTTTACCCCTCTGGCATGCGGCCAGTACCCGCCGTTCCAAACTGGACGGGAATGTCTACTATACCGAACAGACGCTGCAATTTGGTCCGCTGCGTAAAACATTTCGCACCGAAACCAGCATGCAGCGGCCAAGTCGGATTCATATCATCTCCGATGATCCGCTGTTTGATGAATTTGTCATCCAGTGGGATTTGAAATCTTTACCGGAACGGATGTGCCGGATAGATTTCTCGCTGCGTTGCAGCGTTGCCCCGCTGATGCTGCGCCCGATCACCGAAATGGTTCTTGGCGAAGCCTCCCAGGGCATCGTCAATGCATTTGAACGAAGAGCCTATGCCATGTACCGCTGACGCTCCGTTGCTTTCTCGTCACAACTATTTTTCTATTACGACCTTCTGGTAGAGACCACCGAAATAGGTCTTCTTTTCCACCGAACGCAGCGGCGTATCCGCAGCCACCCAATCGGTAATCTCCGTTCGCCACAAATCCAGCGCAAATGGCTCCAGTGTTCTGAATATCAGCGGCATCAGATATCGGTGGGGGTGCAACCAGAAAGGTCTGTGATAATCGACAAAGATCAACTTCCCGCCTGGTTTGAGTACGCGCAATGCCTCTGTTGCCGCGTTTTTTCTCACCTCTTCAGGAAGTTCGTGCAGCAGAAAAAACATAAGCACCTGATCGAAGGAGCAGTCATCGAACCTGAGTCTGGCTGCATCCTGGCATTCGAGAACTACTTTACTCCCGTTCAGCTTGCGCGACAGATTTTCCAGTTGGATCGGCGCCACATCCACCACATCGAGACGCGCGTCCGCTCCATGCCGCTGTGCCAGTTTCGGAGTGAGGTTTCCATAGACGCAGGCCACCTGCAGCGTGCGGCCGCTGATGGTTCGCCCCATCTCTTCCAAAGTGGCATCTCTGAGTCGCGCATAATTTCCCCACAGGATACCGTTGATCACCCATTGCTGTTCAAAGAAGCGCATACTCCGGGGGTGCAGGTAGGCCCACCAGTAATTCTTTTTTAAGTAATTGGGAACAGCAGCCGGAGGTACCGCTTTCTCTTCGAATCCATCGATCACCGGTTCAGCAATACTTTGGACTGCATTTTTCTGCATTATTATCTCTCTGGGTCGCTTTTCGATTATCGTTGGTTATTGGGAAACGCAACAGTGTCTTCGGTTGGCTGTCCGTTAAATACATTCTACATCAGCGTTTCCATCCATCTGCCGCCCATTTGTATTTTGTTATTGTAATCCGTAAAAATGTCGGGCAGATGCCCAGACTGTTACGGAAGCAAAAAAACTGATACATCTCTGTCATCGGTAAAGAAATGGCAGATCAGCGTCACAGCACCAATTGGCACAATACAGAATTTATATAAGAAACCATTAAAACTGTTATCGGGCGAATGGATACTTGGATCGATGCCAAGTCTGCTTGTATACTCCCTTTTATTATCCAGCCTCCTTTATAATACTCTGTAACACTGTTGTCACAACAGATGCCAATAATATTTACTGATAAGTATAATCGCCAGGTTAATAGAGTCGCTGTATCACTATTCATCCCTGCTTCGATCCAGGGATTTATAACAAGTATGCAAGCTGCCGGTGGCTGCTTTATCCCGCCTGCAGGACGAGGGGAAAATAGATGGAGATAATCAAAACCGATGTCGCAATCATCGGTGCAGGAGGGGCTGGGCTCAGAGCGGCCATAGCCGTTGCAGAGAGTGATCCCGGTCTTAAAGTTGCATTGATCTCAAAAGTCTACCCCATGCGCAGCCATACGGTGGCGGCGGAAGGGGGTGCGGCGGGCGTAAAAAAACCAACCGACAGCCTGGAGTACCACTTCCATGACACCGTGGGCGGAGGCGACTGGCTGTGCGAGCAGGATGTTGTGGAATACTTCGTCTCCCAGGCCCCGGTGGAACTGACCCAGCTTGAACATTGGGGTTGCCCGTGGAGCCGGACGGAAGATGGCCATGTCAATGTGCGGGCGTTTGGCGGCATGAAGATCGAGCGCACCTGGTTTGCGGCCGACAAGTCCGGATTTCATATTCTTCACACACTGTTCCAGACCTCAATCAAGTATCCCTCAATCAGGCGCTTTGACGAGCACTTCTGCGTCGACCTCGTCGAAGAGGACGGCCGGTGTCTGGGCGTCGTGGTCATCGAAACGTCGACGGGTGAGTTCAGTCTGATCGAAGCCAAGTCCGTGATAATTGCAACCGGCGGAGCGGGGCGTGTCTTCCGCGAAAGCACTCTCGGCGGCATCGTCACCGGCGATGGCATGGCACTGGCCTATCGTCACGGTGTCGCTTTGCGCGATATGGAATTTGTGCAGTATCACCCGACCTGCATGCCGGTTACGGGGCTGCTCTTTACCGAGGCCTGTCGCGGCGAGGGCGGATATCTGGTGAACAAGGACGGTTACCGCTACCTGCAGGATTACGGTCTTGGCCCGCTGCAGGAGAAGCCAAAGAACAAATACATGGAACTCGGTCCGCGCGACCGACTCAGCCAGGCATTCTTCTTTGAAAAACAGCAGGGCCGAACCATCGAGCATCCGACGCTCGGTTCGGTGGTGCATCTCGATCTGCGCCATCTCGGCGAAGCCTATCTGCACGAGCGGCTGCCACTGATTTACGAAATGGCCGAAACCTTCATGGGGATCGATCCCGCCAAGCAACCGATCCCGGTTCGCCCCGGGGTGCACTACACCATGGGCGGCATCAAGGTCGACGGCAGGTGCGCCACGTCGCTTCAGGGCCTTTACGCGATCGGCGAATGTGCGAGCGTCGGCCTTCACGGCGCCAACCGCCTGGGTTCGAACTCTCTGACTGAACTGCTTGTCTTCGGCAAAGTGGCCGGTGTCGAAGCCGCCGGAAATGCGAAATCTTCCGCGCCCGGGAATTCGTCAAATCTGCTTGAACAGGCAAAAGCGGTGGAACAACGCGCCACTGAACTGAAAACCAAAACGGACGGAACAGAGAAAATCGCGGTGATCCGCAAGGAGATGGCGCAAACGATGGAAGAGGGTTGCGGCATCTACCGCGTCGAGAAGACCATGCAGGCCACTTGCGACAAACTTGCCGAATTGCGCGAGCGTTTCAAGCGTATCAACATCGACGACAAGTCCAGCGTCTTCAATACCGAGTGGCTTACCGCGATCGAACTGGACAACCAGCTCGACGTGGCGCTTTCCATGGCGCACTCAGCGATCAACCGCAAAGAGTCCCGTGGCGCGCACCAGCGTCTCGACGGCTACGAAAAGCGTGACGACGTAAACTTCCTGAAGCATTCCGAAGCCTACTACGTTGCCGGCGGCGTACCGCGTATTGCGTTGGGTGATGTCAAGATCACCAAATCGCAACCGGCCGAGCGGGTGTATGGTGCCGCGGGTGAAAAGGCAGACCAGGAAAGGAAAGAGTCCCATGACTGAGAACCTGAAAATCATTGAAATCGAGGTTCTACGCTATAACCCGGAGAGCGACCAGGAACCTCATCTGGAAGTTTACAGCGTCCCGTTTTCCGATGACATGTCGGTTTTGCAGGGAGTGCAATACATCAAGGACAACTTCGACGGTTCGCTGACGTTCCGCTGGTCCTGCCGGATGGCCATCTGCGGCAGTTGCGGCATGATGATCAACGGCATCCCCAAGCTGTCGTGCGAGACTTTCCTGCGCGACTACTATCCGGACCGGATCCGCGTCGAAGCGATGGCCCACTTCCCGATAGAAAAGGATCTGGTGGTCGATTTAAGCGGCTTCATCGAGAAACTCGAGAGCATCCAGCCCTACATCATTCCAAAGGAGCCGCGTTCGCTCGATCAGGGTGAATATATCCAGTCACCCAAACAGTTCAACGACTACATCCAGTTTACCTCCTGCATCAACTGCACCCTGTGCTACGCTGCCTGCCCGCAGTTTGGCCTCAACCCTGATTTCATCGGCCCCGGCGCCATAGCCCTGCTGCATCGCTACAACATGGACTCACGCGACGGTGCCGCAGCGGAGCGGATGGAATTGGTTGCGTCCGAAGAGGGTGTCTTCAACTGCAGTGCGGTCGGGTATTGTTCGGAAGTCTGTCCAAAGCATGTCGATCCGGCCAACGCCGTCAACATCAACAAAACAAACGCAGCGAAGGATTACTTCCTGCGCTTTCTCTCTCCGAAAGGAGGTGCCAAATGAGCAAGCGTCGTCCCTATGTCCGCTCGATGGAGGGTTGGTGGAAGAAGAACCCCTATTTCGTAGAGTACATGATTCACGAAAGCACGGCCCTGTTCGTGGCTGGTTACGCTTTCGTTCTGTTGGTCGGTTTGATCCGTCTGGGGCAGGGCGAGGCCGCCTGGAACGGCTGGCTGGAGGCCATGCAATCTCCGCTGTCGCTGATCTTTCACCTGGTTTTTCTGGTTGCCATCGCCTACCACACCTATACCTGGTTCAAGATCATGCCCATCACCATGCCGCCGATTATCGTCGGTGGAAAGCGGGTAGGGCCAGGCGTCATTACCGGCAGCGGACTGTTAGCGGCTGTCGGAGTCAGTCTGGTGATGCTTGTTCTGGTTTTCTGGTTCGGAGGTTAGCATTATGAAATCTGGACTGAAACGTTCCAATGCGCCGATATTCTGGAGCCTGTTTGGTGCCGGAGGGATGTTGTCAGCGCTTTTTGGACCTGCGCTGGTGTTTATCACCGGGATCGCGGTGCCCTTTGGTTTTCTGCTCCCGGCAGACGCGATGAGCTATCCCAAGATGCTGGCGTTTGCGCAGAACCTCATCGGCAAGGGGTTCATCCTGGCGGTGATAGCCCTGTTTCTGTGGTTTGCCGCGCATCGCATATATCATTCCCTGCACGAGTTCGGTATTCATGCCGGTCTTGCGGCAAAACTGATCTGCTACGGCTCGGCTTTCGTCGCCACGGTAATTTCCGTGGTGGTGTTGCTGGGACTGGGCTTCTGAGCTTCGTTGGTTTTGTTAAGGAGCAATAACCGAAAGGCATTGCACCCTACGGGGGCTGGAAGTCAAACCTAATTGCAGAGCTTCCATCGAATCCCCATAAAGAATCTGACCCGGTTGCCAGTGCAGGTTGGCCGCCCAGATGACCTTTCAGCGTCGACAGGATGATCTCGTCCGTAGTCTTGTTGGTCTGCAGGTCTATTTTCAGCAGAACACCCGGTACCCTATGGACATTCGAGCAGAATGTTGAAATCCAAAGCCCACCGTCCCAGAGTACCGGTGTCTTCGGGCTTGCATGCACCGCGCACACAGCTATGGACCTTTTCAATGGTATAGTCGCGGCAACGAGATTGCTGGCAGCATCGATGCGTACCGCAACCGGTATAAATTCGCTTCCTGTTTGTTCGCGTTCACCCAAAATCCAGACGGACCCAGCGACGAAACGGAGTCGATCAGATGTATGATGAAGGGCAATGGGTATCTCGGCGATAACCTTTTTCGAATGTGGATCGATCCGGCGTAATAAATCAACACCATTTCCATGAATGTATTGCCAGATGTCGCCTTCGCCAAAAGAAAAATCACCAATCCCCGATGAACCTGTCGTGACCAATTGGGTGTGCACTTGGTTGTCTGATGCGTTGATCCCGGTTACAACGCCTGTTCGGAGGTTATAAGCCCAGATCGACCCGTCACCACTGGCAAAAGGACTCCCTGCATCCTCAACGACCGCGATCGTCTGATTGGTGGTTGGATCGATACGAAACAATTCACCGCGGCCGGTGGATTTTGTCATGCCATCCGAAAGCCATATCGAGTGTTCGTCAACCAATAGATCGGCGATTCCACCGGTCCACGGCCGGGAAAGCTCCGCCACTTGGTAGGTCTCAGTATTGACTCTTATGTTTTTGTGTCGCCCGAGAGGACTGGGCTCGGTAGCCCAGGCAGATTTGGCAGCAATTTGTACATTTCCCTGACCAGTAGCAGAGAAGGGCAGAGACACGCGGGTAATCTGTACTTGTCTACCATGCAATGTGTGAATCAGATCCGTCCGGATGGTGCCTGTAGGAGTGGAGGTGCATCCAGAGAGCAATAATGCACAGTACACAACGGATGAAACAAACGAAGGGTGTTGCGCCATATGTAATGGGTTGCCGTTAAACTTCCAAACGATCAATTAAGATCCCGATTTTCACAACCACTGCAACCACTGCAGCGGCTTTTTGGCGGGTCATCATCGGGATCCGGATCGAGCCTACCCAGTAACTGCTGCAAATAGACCCAGACTCCGCACAGCGCTCCAAGTCCCAGAATGGCGATAAGATAAGTCAGCATTGCCGTTAATATCAGTGTGGTTCGATTCAGGTTGCACTGAACAGCCCGGCGAAACCCATGAAGGCCATCGATAGAATACCGGCAATAATCAGGTTCATCGCGGTTCCCCTGATAAGCGCAGGTACATCCGACAGTTCAACCTCCTCGCGTATGCCCGCCATCAGCACCAGCGCCAGCGTGAAGCCGGCGCCCGCGCCGAATGCGAACACCAGCCCTTCGGCCAGCCCATAACCGCGGTTGGTGGCGAATATGGCAAGACCGAGGATTGCGCAGTTGGTCGTGATCAGCGGCAGAAATATACCCAGTGCCTTGAACAGCGCGGGACTCAGCTTCTTGATCACCATCTCGATGAACTGCACCGTGCTTGCGATCACGACGATGAAACTGATCAGTCTGAGATAGGGCGCATAAACCAATACATAGGTGTTCAGAAACCAGCTGCACAGTGCGGTGATCAGCATCACGAATATCGTCGCCAGTCCCAGGCGGAAGGCGGTATCGAGCCGTCCGGATACACCCAGAAACGGGCACAAGCCGAGAAAATAAGAGAGCACGAAGTTGTTGATCAGCAATGCGCTGACAAATATCCACAGCAGCTCGTTCATTGCGCTTCACTCTCCAGCTGCGTCAGACGCTGTTCGAGCCGTTGCTTGCGCTCCTTGACCCAGCTGAAAAAGAGCAGCAGAAGACCCAGCGTGAGGAAACCTCCGGGCGGCAGAATCATGATTACCCAGGGTTCGAAATCGGGTCCGAACAGCGAAAAGCCAAACAGCTTTCCTTCACCAAGTATCTCACGCACCGTTCCCAATGACAGCAGTGCAAACAGAAAGCCGGCAGCCATACCCAGTGCGTCCATTACGGCCAGGCGCACCGAGTTTCTGGAGGCAAACGCCTCCTGTCTTCCAAGAATCATGCAGTTGACGACGATCAGCGGTATGAACGCACCAAGCTCTTTATGGATCTTCGGCACCAGCGCCTCGAGCGTGAAATCGGTGACCGTAACGAAGGTGGCGATGATGATGATGTAGGTGGAGATGCGCACCTGTCGCGGTATCCAGAGGCGCAGCGACGATACCAGGAAACTCGATCCGACCAGCACGAAAAAGGTGGCGGCTCCCATTGCCAATGCGTTCACCGCGGTATTTGTGACCGCCAGCATCGGGCACATGCCGAGCACCTGGACGAACACCGGATTGTCGCGCCAGATCCCCTTGATGAACTCCTGATGCAGATCCTCTTTATGCTTCGCCATGGCTTACCTCTCTGCCTCCGGCCCGGATGCCTGTTCCAACCGCGGTAACCAGAGCCGATTGGCCTCGTTGATGATGCGCACGACCGCCTTCGATGAGATGGTGGCGCCGGTGATGGCATCAATATCACTGGCTGCCTTGGGTTTTCCCTTTTTGATCGCACGGATCTCCGGATCGACGGAAAGTGACTCGAAGTTGGCGACGAACGCCGGGTCCTTATAGATCTTATCGCCCAGGCCGGGAGTCTCGCGACTTTCCAGAATTTCCATGCCGGAGATCTTCCGCTGTTCCGGAATGTAGCCGTAGAGAAGGCGGATGGTGTCCTGAAAACCGGGACCGGCACCGGGAATGGCGTATCCCACCAGCCTGCCGGACGCGTCGAAGCCGCTAAAGATCGCCTCATCGCCTTTCTGCACCTGGTCGTTGACGGTCAGCGCCCTGTCCCGGTAGACCAGGCGCTGCATGCTGGTGACACCCGGCAGTACCTTGAATACCGCCTCCTCCAGCACCTTCGCTTTGTAAGCGGTGATGGTCGGTAGTGTGGTTTCATAGGCGAGCACGATGATCAGACCGGACAGCAGGCCGGCGAAACTGAGTGTCGCGATCAGTTTCAACGACCCCGGATCACCTTTGCCGACGTGGGTGTTCCGGCTGCTGCTCATTGGTTCTTGATCCCTTTGCCGAACACGCGAGGCTGGGTGTAGCGGTCAATCAGCGGCGTGGCGGCATTCATCAACAGAATCGCGTACATGACCCCCTCGGGGAAACCGCCGTAGATCCTGATCAGAATCACCAGCAGACCGATTCCGACCGCGAATATCCAGGCTCCCCGGGGTGTCAGAGGCGACGTGACTGGATCGGTGGCCATATAGATGGCGCCAAGCAGCAGTCCGCCGGAGAAGATGGAGAACAGCGGGCCGGGAAATTTAATGGGATCGAGTATATAGAGCACTGCGGAAAACAGCGCCGCAGAACCGAGGATCCCCGCCGGTATCCGCCAGTCCAGGTCCCGCCGCAACAGCAGGTAGAGGCCGCCGAGCAGCAGCAGCAATCCGCTGGTTTCGCCGATGCAGCCGGAAGTGTTACCGCTGACGAGTGCCCAGAGTGCGGTTGACTGCTGCTCGAATTTCATCAAACCCAGCGGTGTGGCGGCACTGACGCCGTCATAGGCCGCCTGCATGAACGGGGCGGCCAGATTACTTGCACTGATTTGAAAAAAATCCGCCGGTCCCGTCTGCGGGCTCCAGGTGGTCATGGCAATGGGAAAGGTGGCAAGCAGAAACGCGCGGCCGACCAGCGCCGGATTGAATAGATTCTGGCCCATGCCGCCCCAGATCAGCTTGCCCAGACCGATGGCGGCAGCGCCGCCGATAAAAGCCATCCAGAGGGGCAGGGCAGGCGGCAGCGTCAGGCCCAGCAGCAGACCCGTGAGCAGCGCGGTATAATCGCTCAAACGTTCGAAACGACTGTCGGCAGGGGAGAATATCCACTCGGTCAACATCGCACCGGCGATACTGCAGAGCAGCACCAGCAACGCGCCCAGTCCGAAATACCAGAGTCCCGCGAGGGTGGCCGGCAGCAGCGCCAGCAGCACGTCGCGCATAGTCTGACCAGTGGTCATGTTCTGCTTCAGTAGTGGTGCTGCCTGCAGCTGCAGCCGTGTCTCTTTCGGTTTCATACGACTTTGCCTGCGGATTGCCGCAGCTGCGATTTCGCGGTACGGATCAGTTGCACTATCGGTATCCCGGAGGGGCAGGAGAAGGTACAGGAACCGCACTCAACGCAATCCATGATCGAATAGCGCGGCATCTCCTCGTACAGGCGCGCTCTCGCCAGCCTGGCAAGCCGCGACGGATTGAGAAAATACGGACAGGCCTCCAGACAGCGGCCACAGCGGATACAGGCGTACTCGCGGCTCTGGACGGAACGCGGTTTGCGGAATGCGAGAATACCGGAGGTGCCTTTGAGTACCGGCACGTCCAGGCTGGCGACGCTGGTTCCCATCATCGGTCCACCCATCACCACCTGGGAGACACCCTCCTTCAGTCCGTCACAGAATTTGAGGACTTCCCGCAGCGGCGTACCGAGCGGTACCAGAAGATTGGAGGGTTGCTCGACGCCGTCGCCGGAAACGGTTACCACCCGCTCAATCAGCGGCATCCCGAATTCAAACCAGTCGGCGACAGCCAGTACGCTGCCAACATTGTTTACCACCATACCGAGATCCCTGGGCAAGCCGCCAGCCGGAACCTCCCTGCCGAAGATCGACTTGATCAGCATCTTTTCCGCGCCCTGAGGATACTTGACGCGCAGAGGCGCCACCTGAATCGGCTGACCGGGTTTGATGTGCCGTCGCAGAATTTCAATAGCGTCCGGTTTATTCGTCTCCACGCCGATAGTTGCTGATCTGGCACCCAGATTGTGCAGCAGAATCTCTATACCCCGCAGCAGGTCATCAGGCCGTTCCACCATCATGCGGTGGTCATTGGTCAGAAAGGGTTCACACTCGGCGCCGTTCACCAGCAGATGCTCTATATGCTGGCCTTCGGGGATCGAATATTTGGCATGGGCGGGAAAAGCCGCTCCTCCCATACCGACGATTCCGGCGCGCTGAATTTCAGCGACAAACTCCTCGGCGCCCAGCTGCCGCCAGTCACGTGCCGCACGCGGGAACTGCTGGGTGTCGAAAGGATCGGCCTCGATCACGATCGAGCGTGCGAATACGCCGCCGGGATAGCGGCGGTTGTCGATCGCCCGTACCCAGCCCGCCACCGGACTGTGCAGACTGGTGGAGATAAACGCGCCCGGTTCTGCAATAAGTTCTCCCCGGTGTACCCGGGCTCCCACCTCGACCACCGGCTTTGAAGGTGCGCCAAGCTGCTGGTTCAAAGGCATCACATACTCGCGCACGAAGGGCATCCGCTGAATCGGCAGCGACACGGTGGCTTCTTTCGATTCGCGCGGGTGCACGCCATGGGCAAAGCTGAACTTCAGCAGTTTCGACAGCACTTTCAGTTTACTCCCCGGGATTTTCCGCGCTTCCCGTCATAGCGGAGCATGTGATTTCCCCTCACTGGTCGCATCGTATCCCGCCATCGCCATCAACCGCATTCGGATCTCGGAACGCGACTGTTCCAGCAGCTCCCGTTTGAGTTCGCTGATCCGGGCTTCGTAGCTCGATTGCATATTCTCCAGCGCCGTCCGATGTGCTGCTGCGACATTCTGCTGCGCCTGCTGTTCGACGCGGCGTGTGAACGGCGTCACCAGACCGGCTATTTCCTGCAGGGTCCTCCAGCACCGCAGCCGCTCCTCACAAACCGTAACCAGTGGCGCTTTCACCCGGTAGCGGACGGTGGCTGTATGCATACCAGAATCCGGAATGAATGGCTCCTTCCCGGCACGCGACATCTCCGGAAGGGCCAGGTACTCCGCCAGCGGAAGCGTGTCCGGCGCATCCGCAGGCAGCCGCGAGAGCCATTGGGCGAAGCGACGCTCTCCCAGCATCCAGTGCGCGGTTGTCACCGGCTGGCCTGATTCGTCCGACAACCAGCCGCTGTCGGGATCAGGATTTTCCGCCAGGCTGAAGCGCGAACCGAAAACCCCTTCGGCTCCGGGATCGTAAAGAAACAGTGGAAAGGTCCGCGTCTTCACCGCAAGACGTGCCTGCATGACAGTCTGGTCCGCAGGAAAGCCATGCCTGCCGGGACTGGGCGCATGGATCTGAATCAGCGCCGGTCCGGGAAAGTTCAATGCGGTCTCGACTGTTGCCGCAAGGTGTTCGGGATAACCTACCGAACACTGCGCATTCAGGCTGCTGCGCCAGGCGAGTGTCAGCAGCGCAAGATCCATCCCGGTATCCTGAATGGGAGAGAGCGGCAGTCCGGTGTTCGCACCGGCGGCAAGTCCAAAGTCGAGTTCCGGGAAGACTATGAACTTGATCGGCAGATTACCCGCCATTATCCCTGACAGCTGCGACAGCCCCCGCCCGGCGAGGAGCGAGCTGCTGCCGACGACGATGACCGGCGGACAGAGCGCACGTTCCTCCATCGTCAGATCGTCCCAACCCAGATTATCCAGTGTCGACCACAGGCGTGCCGCATCGGCCGGGCTCTCCAGCTCCACCCGCGCCTTGCGCATCAACACGAAGCCCTCCAGCGCCTGCTGCAATTGACCCTGCAGCAGACCGGCAGCATATTGTGCTGCGTCTCCGGTGGTATCCACCGTTACCGGCACGGCGAACGGATTGTCCGGAAAAACGCCGGCCCAGCCTGCGGGCAGGTTGCTGCAGAGCACCAGGCCCAACCCAGCCCGTCCGAAACCCTGCCGGCCCTCGGCCAGCTGCCATGAAAGATCCCGCAGTTTTTGCGCCAGGCTTACCAGCCGGCGCAATCTCAAAGCATCGATCCGGGCATCGATCGTGCCCTCTGTTTCGTTGATGAAGCTGGTCAGGTCGGTCTCTCTGGTATCGACGCTGTCCAGCCCCGTCGCCAGTGCATCCAGATCATCCGCAGGCAACGCGTCGGCAAGCATCTTCCTGATCAGATTGGACAACTTCTCCCGGACAGCACCCACATCCGCGATAAACGCCGTCATCAGCGGCTGCTGCCTGGCTACCGCCGTCGCCAGCAGCAGGCGCAGCGCCAGACGCTCTCCCGACCCTGGCTCGGCGCCGTCGCCGGCGCCGAGCGAACAGCGAAAGCGTTGCGCCATCAGCGCGGCTGCGGGCTTGCCTGGTAAGCTGCCGGCACCGGCCTGCTCCATCGTCGCTTGTGTCGTCTCCGGCAGTTGCTCCCAATTCTTCCAGTTGCGTTTTGCTTCCGCCGCCAGTTCGCGGGTCTGGTTGCCAAGCGTCATCGCACCCGGTTCACAGTTGCTGACGCAGATGCCGCACCCTTTGCAGATCGCCGGATTGACGGCCAGGAAAAGAACGGTGCCGCTACCGTTCAATTGGGTTTCGGGCTCCCGGTAAAGTGCATCGGTCAGCGCCATCGGCAGTGTTCCCAGCGCGCCGACAATTTTCTCCTGAGCCTCGGCCAGCAGCTGTTTGCGGGGTTCCGGCAGGGATTGCTGCAGCATCCAGTCGAACGCGCCATCCAGCAGCTCACCGGCGGTTACCGGCGCCGCTCCCCGCACCCGGCAGTTGGCGGCCATGCGTTTAGACAAATTGGAAGAGAGCGGACGGAGCGCCTCCATACCGGTTACGCGCATTCCGGTCTCGAGCAGTGCACCCGGCTCCAATGCAGTGACTCCAACGGCGCCGTCCGGGCAGAGAGTCCAGCAGGCGCCGCAGCCGGTGCAGGCTTCCGCATCCAGAACCGGCAGTGTCTTACGCAGCCGGTCGAACTGCCTGAAGGCTGCGGAGAGCGGTGGCAGAGCGCCTATTGCCAGATAGGGATCCGGGGTGAGCCGACTCGATTTACGATCCCGGTAGAGTACTCCGGTCTGGTCCCAGAAACGGGGCAGGCTGTCATAGTTGTCGTCGATGTTTCCCATCCGGTGCAGCTGCGGAGGGATCATGTCTGCATTGGTCAAGGCATCCGTCGGGAGAGCCGTCAATGTCGCCGGATCGACGCTGATCAGCTGGTCAAATCCCTCTCTGAAGGCGTGCAGGCGCGCATTCCGGGCATCCTCCGACAAGTCGGATAATACTGTTTCACGGTGGGACAGAAGGCGGCGAAATCCGGTCTCCAGCAGCGCTCTCTCGAGCAGTATTCCCAATGTGGCCCCCAGAAGCCGCTCCCTGCGCAGACCAGCATCGCCGTCCGCCTTGTGGCTATCCACACAGTAGAGTCGTCCGCCGCGTCGTTGCAGGCACACTATCAGCTCCGGCGGCAGGCGGATATCATCCGCCCCGGCTTGCTCGAGCAACAGGCAACCCTGCTGATTCAGTTCCAGTCCCGAGGCGATTGTGTCAATGGCACTGTCGGTGACAATTGCGAGATCGACGGGCAGTCTGTCGCCCGGATCACGCAACTTCCCGGGTGCCCAGATAAACCAGTCGATGCACGCATCGCCCCAGGGTGCCGGCGAGTGCGCCATGCGGCTGCGCAGCTCGCCACCGGCAGCCCGCCACAGGAAGTCGGCCATCTCCTGGGCCAGTCCGTCACCGCCGGTTCCAGATATCCGGTGGAATGCCAGCGCGATGGCGTCTTCCGGACCCAGATCGGGCTGATCTTCATGACTGCCGGATAATCCCCACTCGTCCAGTTCGGGGTAGTTCCGGCGGAGCCGGTCCAGCAGAGCCTGGCGTTTGGGATACGGGTCGGCACCCGGATCGAAGCGGACGCCCAGATAGACCCGCCTCTTCTGAATCCTCTCCACCTGATGACAGAGTTCGACCAGATCCGAGGCGCGCAGTGGCAGCCCGCCCAGTCCATAGAGCACGGATAGCAGCCGGGGACGGTTCCGCCCGTCTCGGCCGATAGCCGTCGACAGCGCCCGCAGCAGGGGAGGATCGGATGTCGCCGGGGAATCCAGGCGCTCCAGAATACAAACCGTCTTTGCTTTTTCCAGCTTTTCCGCGATCAACCCACTGGGAAAAGGCTGCACGGTGCGTATACCGAGCACACCAATCTTCAGCTTCCGGGTTGAACGGAGTCGATCAGCCACTGCTTCTGCCGTCTCGATGGCCGATCCCAAGGCTACCAGTATCAGACCCGCATCGCTGAGCCGATAGTCGCTGACCTCGGCGTATTGGCGTCCGCTGCGGCGGGCAAACAGTTCGATGGATTCCGTCACTGATTTGGCCAGCGTCTCTTCCAGATAGAGCCGGGACGCGGCCTTTCCCAGTCCCCAGATCTCGGTTGGCTGCACGCTGCCCAGCATGACAGGCCTGTCGGAGTTGTACCAGCGCGGTAGCCGTCGGCGTTCACTGCCGAACAGCAGTTTCTCGGCTGGGATAGCGCTGGGAACCGGATCATCGGGCCGTCCCAGGAAATCTTCGAGCAGCTGCCAGGAGGGCAGATTGACCTGTTGCGGCGCCGCTGCGGTCTGCTCGCGGTCCATGAACACCAGACCGGGCAGCAGCGTCTGTTCAGCTACCCTGCGTGCAATCAGGGAAAAATCGACCGCTTCCTGCACATTGGCCGCGCACAGCAGAAAGCAACCGCTCTCTGCGCTCAGGTGAAGCGCTTCGTGACCGCTGCCCAGCGCTGCGGATGCGCCGCCTGTTGCGCGATTTTCGACATGTATGACAAGCGGCAGATGCCGCCCGGCCATGGTTGCCAGCAGATCCTGAAGGGAGGCTGCCTCCTGCCCGGATATGAATGCAGTGGCCCGTACTCCAGACTGTGCCAGCCCGGCTGCGGACGCCAGTGCGCCTCTGGGCCCCTCGGCAGCAACGGTGGTGAGCCGACTCTGATGTTCATCGTCCTGTCTGCGGCACTGCTCGGTACGCCAGGTCATCGCGGCGATATCGTTTGGCGCGGACGCGCCCAGACCGGCAGCCTGGCTGACAGCCGCCTCCATCAGGGCGACGGCACTGTTTCCGTCGAGCACTGCAGCGAAACCGTTATCACTTTTCACGGATTGGGATCGACTGCCGAGCAGGCGCTTTAGCAGCCTTAGGGACGAATCAGTGAAGCTGTGCATAACGGTTCTCCCTTCGGGTCATGGCAGATCCCTGATCGGTAAACTGAGGACCTTCGAGCCACTGAATAGCGCCGGTGGGGCAGCGAAACGTGGCATCCGGCAGCGCCGGTCCACCGGCCGAGTAGTCGACCAGGGGCAGATTCTCCACCATCTGTATCAAACCCTGCGCGGCGTCGGCTGCGCATCGGCCACAGGCGTCACAGGCGACTTTGCAAAGCGCCATGGCCGCGTCGCCGCGCAACGGGGTGCTGCACTGTACGAACAACTTCTGCGCCAGCGGGGCCAACACAAACAGATTGCGCGGGCAGGCCTCGACGCAATCCCCGCATGCCGTGCACTTATCGATATCCACTTCCGGCAGTCCGTTCCGGTTTAAATGTATCGCGTCGAAATCACAGGCTATGCCGCAGTCGCCGAGCCCCAGGCAGCCCCAGGAGCAGCCTTTACCTCCACCGGAAACGCTGGCGGCGGCGCGGCAGTTTTCGAATCCCCGGTATTCGGCGATCTGGTAAGCCTGATTTTTACCGCCCGCACAGCGCAGGCGCGCGACACGCCGTTCCTGCTGTCCCGGATCGACATCGAGCAGATCGGCGACCGCATCGATGGTATCCGCGCTCGCCACTGTGCACTGGCTCGGTTTGAGCGTACCCAATACCAGTTTTTCGGCAAATGCATGACATCCGGGTTGGCCGCAGGCACCGCAGTTGGAGCCGGGCAACAGCATCTCCGTCTCCTCGATCCTGGGATCCTCCACAACCTTCAGAAAACGGTAGGCAACCGCCAGAATCACCGAAAAAAAGAGTCCTAACCCGGCCATGATGGCCGGTGCAACAAGCAGGCCGCTCATTGGTTGAACGGTGCCGCTCGTTGGATCAGGGCGTCCAGACCGGGTTCGTCTGGATTCAGGGGCATACCGGGATGAATGCATTTTGCCGGGCACAGCTCCGCCGCCGCGACCAGCTGTGCGTAGGTGCCGTTGCTGGGGTCACCCATCAGCGCCTGCTTCTCCTCGTTGTAGATAAACAGCTGGGAATTGATCTTGAGACAGTCGTTGCAGCTGGTGCACAGCGGCGTATCAATCCAGGGCTCGTCGAAGTTGAGGCTCTCTTCGATCTCCGCGTCGGGAATCTGTTGCGGTGCCGGGATCTGCTCCGTTTCTGCTTCCGACGCAGTCTGATTGGCGGATACGACTCTGGTTGACGCAACGGCAGGAGCAGGGTGGGGGAGGGCTCCGGTATCCAGCCCGAGGAGCATATCGGTCAGCCGCTGCATCGCTTCGCCAGCCGCTTCGTTGCGAACGCGATTGAGTTCCGCAGCATGATCGGCGAGCATAAGCTCACGTTTTTCCGCCGCTTGCTGCCGCTCCTGCAGACGGGTCTCCTCCACCGCCCGCTCTACGTATTTGTTGCGAATGCCGGCCATCTCCTGGAGCGCGCGCCAGTAATTTCTTCGGTCCCGGGCGGCATTGGTGACCTCGATCGAAACCACCAGCCTGTGCAGTATCAGATTGCTGTCCACAGCCCAGACAAACGGAACCAGATTTCGCGTCTGTTCCGGATTCATCGACAGATAGAGATCCACCGGTGTCAGTGCATCCGAGTCGCATTCCGCCGGAATGTAACGGAAATAGTCACGCAGTCGCGCAATCAGCAGAATGTAGTCGGCAAAAGTGAAACCCAGTTCTCCGTCGACCGTCAGGCCGTTTTCGTCCAGATAACGGAAAGGGTGTACCGGCCAGTCGATTTCAGCCTGTGGGTTTTCACTGAAATCCATACGCGCCGCCGCCGAATCCCCGGCTGACGGGTTGATGCGAAAAAACGGGTGGGCACGACTCTCGATAGCGGCCCCTGCCACCAGCCAGGCATTCAGCGTCACCAGTTTGCTGGGGGGGCGCATGCCGGTATTTATCACATGCAGACTGGTGCGCGCGGTTTCGAATGCTGAATTGAAGCAGTCCAGCAGATGTTCATGACGCGCTGGCGAAGACTGGGTCACGACCGCCTGTCTGTGAGCTATTCCCAGATAACCCAGTTCGGTGCGAAACGACTGAAACGGACCTTCGTTGGGTGCGGCGCCGGGGTTGTTATGCGGTTGAACGCGAATCAGTATCTGCACCGGCCTGCCCGAACTCAATAAACGGGAGAGCGAGCGCAGTCCATCCCCCGCGACCTGATCTGCGGATCCCAACGCAATGGTTGTCGGCACCAGCAGCAATTCATCCTCGGAGAAGGAGTCCCAGTGAAAATTCGCAAACCAGGGATCGTGTATCTCGGTATTGTAAACGCCCTTTATCTCCAGCTCTGCGATGCGCACGGCACAGTAGATATCCGCAAGTTCATCTGCTTTGAGATCGAATATCTCCATCGCCTTGGCGCATGGATCCTGATCGGTCAATGCTTCACAGAAGGCTGACTCGCTTACCCAGTTGTTTTCCAGCGAACCGATGTGCACGAACCGAACCAGGACCGGATCCGGTTGCCAGCTCTCCAGAATCGAAAGGACCCGCTGGATGCGTTTACGCCGCTCCACTGACATCTGCTGAGTGCCGTGAGAGTGATCCATTACCGCGGAGAGGGCCGCGGGGTCGAAATATTCGCTCCCCAGTCCGATACTGTCCCGGGCGACACGGGGTTCTATGGATTCATCCGATTTTTCCCACTCCACCTCGAACAGCTGCTTGAGACCATGAATGCATTGTTCGATATGCTCCTGAAAACGGGCTCTGCGCGGAAGCACCTGACTCAACACGGTATGAATCAGCAGATGGAGAGCGGGATAACGGCCGTAACCGAGCAGTGACGCACCTTCGGGCAGCTGCTGCTGCAGTCGTTCCAGGTCCTGTTTAAGGTTGTGCCCGGATTCGCCCGAAAGATGCAGATGCGCCTCCAGTGCGTTTGCTGACTGCGCCAGCATATCGACCGCAGCCACCGGTCCCTCTCTGTTCGCCAGGCTCTCGCGTATCCGGTGCCCGAGCCAGGGCAGGTGGTCCTTGAGAATCCGGCCGGTCTCTTTTCCGGGAGCGAACGCTGCGGTTGCGTTTTGCAGCCACTGGTCGAACGGTTGCACAGATTCCGTATCGGCCGGCTGCTCGTTACCGGTGTACTGGCAGAGTAGAAGAGGGTAGTTGTAGCGCAGCCTGGCGCTGTCCCTGTAAGGATTCAACAACGCCGGGAGAAGATCGTCATCGACTTTTACCAGATGTTCACTCGCAGCCGGGTCCCCCAGATGAAAATGGCGCAGCGTGAACATCAGCTCGCGGGTGGCTTTGGCGTCCTTGACCGCGACGGTCAGCCGCGGCAGGCCCTCAGGATTCACCTCCTCAACCCGGACTTCATCCTCTTCCTGGACTGACAGTTTCGTCGACATTGTTACAGAAGCCCTCCCGGTCTCCGCAATGGGTTCGCACCCATTGCCAGTCATCCCGTGGCAATCAGGATTTCGCTCTAAATGGTGAACCGATCCAGTGCGGCATTGAGGCCCGCCAGTCTTTTCCTGGCGGTGAATTCCACACCGCGACTGGTGAGCGTTTCGTAACAGGGTGCATCAGGATTCCGGTACAGCAGGCCGACCGGAACCCGGGAAACGTCCTGGGCAATCTCCCGAGCAGCGGAGAGGTCGGACGGATCGTGTTCGATCAAATTGGAAAACTGGCGTTTCGCGGAAGCGTCTATCGGTATTCCGTTTTCATGCTGCAACAGCAGTACCCGGTCGGGGTCGTTCTGCAGCGATTTCGAGAGTGAATCCGAAAACACCGGACAGCGCTGTATGATCCGTACAAAGCCGGTTCCTTTGTGACGATGAGCGGCCTTGATTACTTCGTACAGCAAAGGTGGACTCCAGTCCACGACCTGCGCAACGAATGAGACATTGGTGATCCCCAGCGTGACTGACAGTGGATTGAGCGGCGGCAGGATGGCGCCGCCCGGATGGGTGTTGGTCTTGAAGCCCAGCGGACTGGTAGGGGATGTCTGCTTCTTGGTCAGGCCGTATACGCCGTTGTCGAAGACCAGCAGCGTCATATCCATGTTATAGCGTATGGCATGGATCCAGTGGGCGGTGCCGATGGAGAAACAGTCGCCGTCCCCGGTGGAAACCCAGACATCCAGTTCGGGGCGCCGGCTCTTGATGCCGCATGCGATGGGCAGGGCGCGCCCATGCAGTCCGTGAAAGCCGAAGGTGCCCATATAATGGGGCATTCGGCTGGAGCAGCCGATACCGGAGACGCACACTGTGGTCTCCGGTGGTATCTGTTCATCCCGCAGAATCTTGTGCACCGCGGTCAGTATGCCGTGGTCGCCGCAGCCGGGACACCAGCGTGCCTCCCCCCCGGCATAGTCACCGATCGTGAAATAGCGTTCAAAGACTTCGAGCGACCAGTCTGCATTCATTCCGAACATCTCTTTTTAACCCTCCATTGACGCCAACCGCTGCAGCAGCACCTGGTGGATCATCCCCGGCTGCAGCGGGGCGCCGAGAACAACCGACCAGCAATCCACATCGACCAGTGTCTGAGCCCGTAACAGCCAGGCAAGCTGGGAATAGCGCCGGTTATCCGGTGTGATGAGCGGAGCTGCGGGGTCATCGCTGTAGTTGATCTCCACCGTCATGACCTTACGGAAGCGGCTGAATATCTGTTTCAGTCCCGGTTCCAGCGGTGACAGGAAGCGTAAGTGCACTGATGAAACTTTGTGGCCCTGTTCCCTGGCGCGGTCCACCGCCTCCTCAATCGCACCCAGAGTGGAACCCCAGCCCACCACCAACAGTTCGCCCTCAGGATCACCGTACACCTTAGGTGGTTTCAGGGTACCGGCGAGGGCGGCCAGCTTGCGGCTGCGCATATCGCAACCCAGCTGGTTCGACTTGGAATCGTAAGCGACTTTACTCTCGTTGGTATGCGCCAGACCGGTCAGAACATAGTGGCCACCCACCATCCCTGGAATCGGTCGGGGCGAAAGCCCGGTTTCCGCATCCCAGTCGTAGGGGGGCACCGTCGGGTCCCACTCCGTCTGGTCGATGGGGGGTGCCAGCCACTCAGTGCTCGGTTCGGGACGCGGATAGGGCTGTTGCCCGGTCGCGAGGTTGGCATCGGTCAGCAGTACCACGGGGGTGCGGAACGTCTCGGCCAGGCGGCGGCTCATGACCACAAAATGCAGGCACTCTTCAATGGTGGCTGCGGCCACCACGACTTTGGGCGCATCCCCGGGTTCGCCGAAAATGGAGGCCAGCAGGTCGCCCTGTTCGACTTTAGTGGGCAGTCCTGTGGACGGTCCGCCACGCTGTACAATAGCCAGCACCAGGGGAATTTCCGCCATCACCGCCAATGCCAGTATCTCGGTTTTCAACGCGAGTCCCGGCCCCGAGGTAATGGTACAGGCGGTCTTTCCCGCATAAGAGGAGCCAATGGCGAAGCCGATGGCGGCGATCTCATCCTCGGCCTGGTGAACGAACCCTCCGACTTCATGGAATACATCCGCCAGGTAGTGCGATGCGGAGGTGGCGGGCGTAATCGGATACATCGAGACCAGTTCCATACCGGACGCCATGACACCCAGACCAAGTGCGGTATTGCCATTGGTCACGATGAATCGTTTCTGCCCCTGTTCCACCTGAGGGGGTACTTGATACTGCAAATCCAGGGATTCTCGTGCGAACTCGTATCCCGCCTGCAGCAGGCGGTGGTTCAGCTCCACGACCTTTTCGCTCTTGCGCTTGAAAATGATCGAGATCTCACTGCGTGCTATCTCCAGATCCCTGGAATAGATGTGGCAAAGCATGCCCAGCACGAACATGTTTTTCCCCACCAGCGGGTTGGGTGTGATCTCCCGACATGCCTCTTCCAGAGGCAGTTCGTGGACGATCAGACCGTTCTCCCTGAACTCCGCCAGTGCCCGATCATACTGTGCCTGAATTTCCGCTACCGGATCGTTCCGCCACTTGTTCTCTATCAGCAGCACTGTACCTGATTTATAGGCGCCGTTTGCAATCCGGGAATAGAGTACCTGTTCGTTGAAAGCCACAACCAGGTCTGCCTGATCGCCCATATTGGTGATATGCTTTGAGCCGAGTCGGATACGGATGCCGCTGGCTCCAGCGGGAGAGCGGGCGGGCGGTTTGATCTCCGCGGGAATGATCTCCACGGTCCACACACCATTGCCCATTCTTGCGCTGACCGAGCCGAATGTCTGGCCTGCCTTTTGAGCGCCTTCACCGGAATCGCTGACAATCTCGACGATATGCTCATGGATCAGTTCCGCACGCGGAACCGTCTCCACTACCTGTGATGCTTCCATTTAAAGCCCCTGTGTAATTTGGTTTTGATGGACCGGATCTTTGCCCGGTTTCTCTGTATTCAGGGCAGCCCGGGTTGTAGTTGGAAATTTATTATCGTCTGTCCGCGGCTGAAAACTATTGAAAATGAATTTCATGGGCGATGTCAAATAATTGTGCCTTATCCACGGCATGCTCAGATTGCATTTCCACGATAATCTTGTGTAATCTGTACTCCCCATCGATTGATTGTTATATTTTGGGTCAGTCAAAAACCATCAAATTTGAATTAAAGGATTGAAAAAAATGGCGACATACGAGTGCAAAGTGTGTGGGATGAGTGTGAACGCGACTTGCGGCAAGTGCGATGCACCCCTCAGGAACGGTACCCTGAAACTGGAGAATGGTACTGAAGTGCAAATATCCGAATGCCCGAATGGGCATGGAAAGATCAAGTCGCCTCTATGCTGCGGTCAAGACATGACCTGCACCATCACCTGAAGCCGGGTACGCGCGTACGCCGTGTACCGCAACTGAAGAATTTCTCATGTTCGTTATCCCCATGACGTGTCGTCCTGTGACGACACGTCAATTTCGAGGCGGAGAGCTACACCTTTTCTTCGTCCGATGGCACTGTGGTAACGCCGATCGGTTTATCTGAAAATTTCACATCGGCCTGTTGCGCAACTGATCTGCCTGGCTGGCTAAGTCAGTCTGGCGGAATAATCAAAACTGCGCCGCGTCGGTAAACTGCGTCTGCGTAGCGGGAAACATAGCAACATCCACGGCAAACTGCGTTGCCGTTCGAAATGCGCACCGGTATCGTGCGCTGCACAGCTGAGTGCATGAGGTACGGGCTACACGGCCCGAAACACGACAGGGACGCATTTCGGATTTCGCCCCCGGGAGAGATCGCATTTGACGCTAATGTGCTGGATTGTGGCGGTTTCCTGGAGAGTGTATAATTGCGCATAATATATATTATGTTAAATAATAATCTTGAACATGAAAATAACCCCTCGCTACCGGCTCGCCTCTGCCATATTGCTGCCGGCGGTTAAAGAATTTGGCGAAGCGGAAAATCGATATTGATCTGCATCAACAAAGGGTTGTTTCTGTCACGCCAACCGGCGTATCAGAGCGCGGCCCTCTCCACCGTAATAAAAATGTCACAGGTGGCCGTTAGATTGATCAGGAAGGTCGACTCTAAAATATAAAGCGCGGAGTATGTGATGATAAAATCCAGTCTGGAGAAATTCGACACGCCTGTTGTGATCATCAATCAGGAGTTCGAAGGAGAAGATTGGGGAATTGTGGCCAGCTATGTAAGCAAACAGGACGTCATGAACGGGGACGGCGACGATAAAAGCCTGTTCGATGTCGGCTGGCACCTGAGCATCACGCTCCCCAACCTGGATGATATCGATTTCATGCAGGTGTTCAATACGCCGGAAGCTGCGCTGGAGTTTGGTATCGCCCAGATTCTGAGCGGCGCGCTGGCGACCGCCACCAAAGCGGCAAAAAGGCAGTTGGGAGGCGACGTACATCCATTCGGTCAATATCCCTCGGTAGCCTGACCTTTCGCGGTACTCTGCTCCGCCTGCCCACGGATCGACCACGGCATCCGCGGATGGGGGGTGCCGCTGCATCGTTACCGCTGGAGCGCATGAGCAGATCCGCGCTCCCATCAGTCAAAGAGCGCTTTGTACCTGTGATCAATAGCGCGTGTTTGGGTTCAGCTGGCGGTTGATGCAAATTGCGACAACCGCATATTTTGGCCGGCTGAAAAAACCTGAAACTGGAGAGTGGAAACGCCGCTCTCTACAGCCAGATTCAAGCAGTGGAAGCTTGGCGCAACCTGGCGTAAATAATATCCTTCAGCCCGGCCCGCTCGAATTTCATGGCTTCGATGTTTTCATCAGAAATCGGCTGCCCGAGTTCCTCCAGTTCGCGAATCTGATCATCGAGCTTATCGTGCCTGGCTACTTGTTGGGCAAACTCCGGATCCGCCGAGACTAGTACTTCCAGCTTCGCGTGGTACTCCGGAAACTCGTGGTCGATATCATGGTGCTCTGCAAGCATATCTCCTCTCCTCTTTCCCGGCGCATGGCGCCTAAAAAATTATTATGACTGTCTGCCAGGACAATCTTTTAAGACTTGACTTCCTAAACGGCTACAGCCGATCCGACAGCCCTATCATGTCGTAAAAACAGAGCCTGAATCAAACGCTTCAAGTCAGGAAATTGCTCCAGATCAGCTCGCCTTGCGCGCCAGGACCTCCTTGATTACCGCTTCCGCCACGTTCTTCGGACACGGCATGTAATGGGAAAACTCCATTGAGAACTGACCGCGGCCCGAGGTCATGGTGCGAAGATCTCCAATATAACCGAACATCTCGCTCAACGGTGCGTCGGCTTTAACGCGCACGTTGGTGGGTCCGGTCTCCTGAGTTTTGATCATACCCCGCCGCCTGTTGATATCGCCAATTACATCGCCGACGTGTTCCTCGGGGGTAAACACGTCCACCTTCATAATTGGTTCCATCAGCTGCGGTGCGGCTTTGGGTATTGACTGGCGATAGGCCGCTTTTGCCGCGATTTCATAGGCCACCGCGGAGGAATCGACTGCATGGTAACTGCCATCCACCAGCGTGACTTTGACGTCCAGAACGGGAAATCCCGCCAATACGCCCTCTTCCATGCATAGTTTGAAGCCTTTCTCCACCGCTGGCCAGAACTCCCGCGGTACATTGCCGCCCGTGACTACCGATTCGAATTCGAAACCGCTTCCGGTCTCCCCAGGCTCGACGATGTAATCGATTTTCGCAAACTGTCCCGAACCGCCGGTCTGTTTCTTATGGGTGTAACTGTCCTCCACCCGACGGGTAATGGTCTCCCGGTAAGCTACCTGAGGCTTGCCGACGTTGACTTCAACTCCATGGGTGCGCTTGAGAATATCGACTTTAATGTCGAGATGCAGCTCGCCCATACCTTTGATGATGGTCTCGCCACTCTCCACATCGGTCTCGACCTGGAAGGAGGGATCTTCCTGAATCATTTTATTCAACGCTATGCCCATCTTCTCCGATCCACCCTTGTCTTTCGGCGCGATGGCGATGGAGATAACCGGATCCGGGAATACCATAGGTTCCAGCGTGGCCGGATTCTTGGGATCGCACAGGGTATGACCCGTCTGGGTATTTTTAAGCCCGACCAGCGCGATGATGTCTCCGGCCTGGGCGGATGAGCGCTCGGCGCGGGAGTTGGCATGCATTTCGACTATTCGGCCGATACGTTCTGTTTTGCCGGTAAAGGTATTCAGTACGCTCATGCCTTTCTCGATTTTGCCAGAGTAAATCCGGGTAAAAGTAAGCGCACCAAAACGGTCGTCCATGATCTTGAACGCCAGCGCACGCAACGGAAGTTCGGCGTCGACCACAGCAAACTTTCCGGTCTCGTTGCCTTCTATGTCGACTTCCGGCTGGGGCTGGACTTCCATCGGGTTGGGCAGATAGTCCACCACTGCGTTAAGAATAAGCTGTACCCCTTTGTTTTTAAATGCAGATCCACAATAGGTCGGGAAAAAATCCAGCGCGATGGTGCCTTTTCGGATGCAGGCATGCAGCGTCTCCAGTGAGGGTTCCTCTCCCTCCAGGTAGGCCTCCATAGCGTCATCGTCCTGCTCCAAAGCGGTCTCGACCAGTTTCTCGCGCCACTCTTCAGTCAGGTCGAGCATATCCTCAGGCACGTCCCGAATTTCATAGTTTTCCGGCAAACCGCTATCGTCCCAGACCCAGGCCTTGCGGGTCAGCAAATCGACCACGCCGATAAAATCATCCTCGACACCGATCGGCAGTACCATCACCAGCGGTGTCGCCGCCAGCACGTTTTTGATCTGATCGATCACCCGATAAAAATCGGCGCCCAGGCGATCAAGCTTGTTTACCAGAATGACCCGGGCAACCTCGGATTCATTGGCATAACGCCAGTTGGTTTCGGACTGGGGCTCGACGCCGCCCGAACCGCAGAACACACCGATGCCGCCATCCAGTACTTTCAGGGAGCGGTAAACTTCGATGGTAAAATCGACGTGACCGGGAGTGTCGATAATATTCAGTCGATGACCGTTCCATTCACATGAGGTGGCGGCTGACTGGATGGTAATCCCGCGCTCCTGCTCCTGCTCCATGAAATCGGTCGTAGCCTCTCCGTCATGCACCTCGCCGGTCTTATGAATCTTGCCAGTGAGCTTTAATATCCGCTCTGTTGTGGTGGTTTTGCCTGCATCCACATGCGCGAAGATACCGATATTTCTATAACGGGAAAGGTCTGTCATCTGTCTATCCTGGTAATCCCAACCATTGATTGGTTGGTACTGTAATGAAACCGCGCTGAAATCCGGCGCCGGTTTTTTGTTGGCGCAGACCATACCAGCAAAGTTTCTGGTGTCAATATATATATGCCGGCAAGGCGCAAACCACAGGCTTTCAACCGGCATCGAATCAGACATTTACTCAAATGCCGATATCTCTGAACGTTCCCGCGTCAATAGCGGGGTGTATCCCTACAATGTAGCGACAGTTTACCCGACTGCTTCAGTCAGACTCCCGATATTTCGAAAAGACGGTGGTGAAAGCCGCAACTGAGTTCAAGTTGTCCCGGGGAAATGAACAACTGATACTTTTAGCGGGAAAATGGGGACGGTGACAGGGTTTAATTCGGGCTTCTGAGATGGCGTCGTTTCAACTCCTCAAGCAGTCCGGACGCGGCGGCTTCCACCATGTCGAACACTCTCTCGAAACCCGCATCCCCACCGTAATAAGGATCGGGAACCTCCCGCGTTCTGAAAGCGGGCGCATAATCCATCAGTAAATGGATTTTGTCTTCCATTCCCACGGGGCATATCGACATAAGACCGTGGAAATTATCCTGGTCCATCGCCACCAGATAATCAAATTCCTGAAAATCTCCACTCTGCGCCTTGCGCGCCCGTTGGGAACTCAGGTCGACACCTCTTCGGCGCGCAATCTCCTGCGCCCGCCTGTCCGGTGGATTCCCCACATGATAGGCATGGGTTCCGGCCGAGTCCACTTCGATCAGATGCCCCAACCCCTCTCTTTGGATCAGCGTTTCAAACACACCGTGGGCGGTCGGCGATCTGCAGATATTGCCCATGCAGACAAAAAGAACTCTGATTCTGTTCATGCTGGCGGATTCGATAATTTGGGAGCTGTATCCATCTATTTACCCCGAACATTCGCTATGCACAGGATGGTAACGACTGTCTGCCTCTCAGCTGACCTGTTGCGTACCGTTGTCCGTATCCATTCACTGAAATCGGCGCTTTGCCAAGCATCTTGAGGGAGATTACCACATTAAGTCATCGGGAATCCTGTACCCGCAATACGCCTCATCCACTGGTGTCTCCACTGTTTCTGGATCGTTATAAACAACCACGCATCCATCGTTTCGCGCGCGCAATTTTTCAACCCATTGCGAAGGGAGCAGATCATATTTCCCATCCATCTCGACAATCGCCAATTTACCGGCGCTGATTTGCTCTCTCGTCTGCCGCCCGACATAAATTTTTTTTACTTTGCCCCGCACTATGAAATGGTATGCCTCGGCGTCATTACCCTCCTCCCTGGGCAGCCGGTTGGCCAGCACGATCTGCCTGATCTGGGCAGCGACAGCTTTCCGCTCATTCTGTATCTGACGCTGTCGGTTGAGCTCCCTGTCCCGCTCAGTGCGCGCTCTCGATTCCTCCCGGAAATCCTGCCCAGCGTCTCGCGATGCTGTGGATCCACGATTTTTACGGCTGTTTTTTTGTTGTTCTGTTTTAATCTTTTTTGCTTTCTTTTTATCTATAAGTCCAGTACTTATGAGCTGTTCCTGAAGTGATTTAACCATTATTCTCATCCGTAAACTGTTGCCTTACACGGCGCAAGTCGTCCCATGTATCGATGCCGGGACCGGGCTCTTCAACCGCCTCGCTGACATGAATTCGATGCCCGTGCCACAGTACACGCAACTGTTCCAGTGACTCAGCACGCTCCAGTTGCGGCTGGGGCCAGCCAACGTACTGTTCCAGAAAACCGGCCCGGTAAGCATAGAGTCCGAGATGCCGGAGAAACCGGCTATCGGCTGGCAGGCCACTTTTTTCATGCAGAAATTCATCCCGGTGCCAGGGCACCGGCGCCCGGCTGAAGTAGAGGGCGTAACCGGCAGCATCGGTCACTACCTTAACCACGTTGGAATCGAAAAGTTGCTCCCGGGTGTCGATCGTTACCGCCAGCGTTGCCACGCTGGCGGCAGGATAGTCCGCCATATCCTGAGCCACCTGTTTCAATAACGGAGCCGGCATGCGGGGCTCGTCGCCCTGTAGGTTGACCACGATGGTATCCGCGTTCCAGGCGTACTTGCGAACGACCTCCGCGATACGCTCGGTCCCACTTTTGTGATGGCTGGCCGTGATACAGATTTCCGCCTCAAAGGAGCGGGCTGCCGCGGCGATACGTTCATCGTCTGTGGCAATGATGACCTGATCCGCGCCACTGTCTGCTGCGCGCTCGAATACGTGCCGGATCATCGGCTTGCCGGCAATCTCCAGCAGCGGTTTACCCGGCAACCGGGAAGAGGCGTAACGCGCCGGAATGACGACCTTGAAACCCATTTTCCTGTCTCCATTCTCAACGTCGGTTCAGCGCTTGATCTCCTCGTCCGCAGGTAGCTCGCGTGCCTCCTCTTCCAACATGACCGGTATCCCATCTCTTATGGGATAAGCCAGCCTGTCCACCGGGCAGATCAACTCATTTGCCCTCTTTTGATAAGTGAGTTTCCCCTTGCAGATTGGGCAAACAAGAATATCGAGCAGTTTTCTATCCATTAGCGATATCTCTCAACAGCTGGGTAAAGCGTTTGGTGAAGCTTGAGTCGAGATCGGCATCCACTTTAAGAAACCAATGACTGAGTTTTGCGAAACGGGAACATTTTACGGCATCCTTCTCGGTCATGAGTACCGGAAATTCATCTTTAAATGAGATGTCCGTGAAGCGGAACCTGTGATGGTCCGGGAACGGATGTTCGATAACTTCCAGTCCTTTGCGGCGCAGCGTTTCGAAAAAGCGCGCCGGATTGCCGATTCCCGCCACCGCGTGAACCGGTCCGCCGATAAAATCCTCCAGTGCCCGGTTCAACCCGCTGTCCTGCAGATTTACTGCTGCCGCCACCGACAGTCTCATCACATGCTCGCCATCCCGGCCTGCGCCGTTGGCGACAATCATATCGACCGTTTCCAGACGCGAGGCGCGTTCGCGCAAAGGACCTGCGGGGAGGCACAGGCCGTTGCCCAGTCTCCGTTCGCCGTCAACCACCGCAATCTCCAGGTCCCGCGCCAGCGCGTAGTGCTGCAAACCGTCATCGGAAACGATAATGTCGCAACCAGCCTGATCTATGAGCCACTTGGCTGCGGCCGGACGGTCGGGCCCGACACAGACCGGACAGTGTGTCCTGCGGGCCAGGAGTACCGGTTCGTCGCCCACTTGTAGCGGGTCGCTGTTCCACTCTACTGACTGGGGCCAGGTGCCCGATTTCCCACGGTAGCCACGGGAAACGATACCTGGCCGATATCCTAGATTCATCAATAGCTCCACCAGCCAGACGACGAGCGGGGTCTTGCCGCTGCCGCCCACGGTGATATTGCCGACGACGAGTACCGGCACCGGTGCGCGGTAGACAGCCAATACGCCGGCGCGGTACAGCAGCCGTCTCAGCCACACCGCCAGACAGAAAAACCAGGAAACCGGTGTCAAAATGATTGCCACGGGATTTCTCGATCCCCAGTAGGACTCGATGGATTTCATTCAGCTTGTCCAGTCAGTCCTCTTCGACCGGCTTTTTTGCGGAGAAGGTCATGTGGGTCAGCCCAATCTGGCTGGCGACATCCATTACGATAACCACTGACTGGTGGGTGGTGTTTGCATCGGCAGTGATGATGACCGGCAGATCACGTCTCTCCCCTGCTGCCTTCATGATCGCCTGTTTAAGCGTTTCAGGCTTGCTGTTCAGGACTTCCTGCTGATTGACGTAATAGCGTCCTTTTGCATCGACGATGATATCCACAACGGTTTTCTCCTCGTCGTTCTGCTCATCCTTGGTGACCGCCTGCGGAAGATCGACCCTGATACGGGACTCCTTGTCAAATGTGGTCGAGACCATAAAAAATATCAGCAGCAGAAAAACCACATCGATCAGCGGTGTAAGATTCAGCTCTATATCCTTTTTCTTTTCCGGCTGCAGATTCACTGTCAACTACTCCGCATCATCCGCTTCGGCGGCGCGCTCTCCCTGCATCACCTCTATGATTTTCAGCGCCTCTTCCTCCATCTTTACCACCAGCAAACCGACCCGTCCGCTAAGATAGCGGTGAAACATCAGACTGGGTATCGCAACACTGAGTCCCGCCGCAGTCGTTATCAACGCTTCGGAGATACCTCCGGCGAGCACTGTAGGGTTGCCGACACCGGCCACGGTGATCGCGGAGAACACCTTGATCATACCGATGACCGTTCCCAGCAGCCCCAACAATGGCGCAATCGATGCAATCGTCCCCAGCGTGTTGAGGTATCGCTCCAACTCGTGCACCACCTGGTGCCCAACCTCTTCGATCGCCTCTTTCATGACATCACGCGAATAGTTCCGGTTGACCAGTCCGGCGGCAACGATGCGGCCCAGCGGGGAACTGTCTCTGATGCTGGCGATCTGCGTATTGCTCAATTGACGTTGGCGGTATATTTTCCATACTTGTGCAACCAGGTCCCCGGGCACCACCCTTCTGCTGCGCAGCATCCACAACCGCTCGATGACGATCGCCATGGCAATTACCGAGCAGGCTATTATCGGCAGCATCAGCCAGCCGCCGGCTTTGACCAGTTCAAACACTTTGGTATTCTCCTCCATGTCGCCGGCAATCAGAAGACCGGCCATTAACGCCGGTTATCATACTGTATTCCACGCCGACGCTCTAATGGGATCCGCTATTACGGACAGGAAGATGGGTCCAGTACCGGCTTGCACGATAGCGATACTTATCGGGACCGGTGATGCCGAGTTCGGGGCTGAAATGGAATTCGACGGCGCCTGTCAGCGCTGTATTCAATACCAGCGCACCCTGCGCTTGCCAGCGCGAAACCACCTCGTTTTTCGGGAAGCCATATTGATTCAGAAAACCGGTGGGCGCCAGCGCAAATTCCGCACCCACCGCCTGTACAAACTGCACTCCGGATGACGTGGCGCTACCGTGGTGCGGCATGGTTACCAGCCGGGCCATCAGCGCAGCGCGGCAGCAGGTGACGAGTCGCTGCTCTGCCGCGGATTCTATATCACCAGTTAGCAACACGCTGCCCGCGGCATTCTCTATCCGCACTACGCAGGAAGCGTTGTTTCCGCGCCAGCGCTTATCGATGTCGGGATGCAGGATCGTAAAAATCACGCCGTCCCAGGACCATGACATTCCGGCGACACAGGCGGCAGAGTTCGTTTCGATTATTCTGGCCGGCTCCCCGCTGAGTACTTCATCGATCCTTATCTTGGCTTGCAATCCGGTCACACCACCCTGATGATCGCTGTCCCCATTGCTGAGAATAAGTCGATCGATTCGGCTGATGCCACGGGACAGCAGAAACGGGGCCACAATTTCCGAACCGGCATTAAAATCCTTGGAGTATGCCGGTCCAGTGTCATATACCAGGACATGGCGCCGGGTCTGTACAACCGCCGCCATGCCCTGTCCGACATCCAGTAGCGTAAACCGGAATTCTCCCGCGCGGGGTGTCGGCACCGGAGCATGCAGTATCAGCGGAAGCAACATCAGAAACCCCGGCACACGGGCTGGAATTCCACCGGGCAGAAGCAACAACAGAACCCCGCACACCGCCAGTGCCCATACGTAACCGGGCAGATCCGGCGGCGCATTGATCTGGAAAGGCGACCGCGCCGCCAAGGCAAGTAGCGAGCGACTGGAGTCGAGTAGCCAGTCGGCCATTACCATTGGCGTATACCCCCAATCGGGCGAGATCAATGAAAACAATGTCCCCGCCAGCGAAAGCGGTATGATCAGCAGAGAAAACAGCGGAACCGCCAACATGTTGACCAGCGGAGCAATCAACGGCACCTGCTGCTGCCAGAACAGCAGTGCGGGGGCCAGTCCCAGCCCGATAAGCCACTGGATCCGACACCAGGAAGTGATAACGCGCGCTCTTCCGGCGCGCTGACTCACGCCAATGAAAATCACCCCCACGGCGACAAACGAGAGCCAGAAGCCTGGCGCCAGCACGGCTGCGGGATCCAGCGCCACCACGATTAGCAGCGCCATTCCCAGGCTTCGGTACGATCTGAACCGCGCCTGCAGCACGACTCCCAAGGTCACCACCGCCAACATAATGAGCGCTCGCTGGGTGGGAATGGAAAAGCCGGCGAGCGCAGCATAACCGGCCCCCGCCATCAGAGCGCCGGTTGCTGCGGCTTTCGGAGTGGCCACAAGTAGTGCAAGTCGTGGAATATTGCGCCAGAAAATACTGACCAGATAGTAGCCCAGCCCTCCGACGATGCCGATATGAAGCCCTGAAATAGTGACGAGATGATTGGTGCCTGTGCGCCGGAACAAATCCCAGTCGGATGCACTCATCCCGCCGCGATCACCGATTACCAGCGCTCTGAACAGACCCGCAGCCTTCCCCTGCTGAAGTTGACGATCAATGACCGACCCTATGTGCTGGCGCACCTTCAGCAGGCTGAAGCGGACATCACCCTCCCCCAATCGCTGATTCAACGAATCGGCGCGAACATAACCCCGTGCACGGATGCCGCGATGAAAAAGCCGTCCCTCATAGTCGAAACCGCCGGGATTCATGAACCCGTGCGGTGGTTTCAGCCGTACCCTCAACCGCCATCTTTCGCCGGCGCGTATCTCTGCCTTATCGCTGTACCATCTGAGCTTCACCATACCGGTGCCTGGATATGACTTACCGCGATACTCCATCGCATCGGTGGCAAACTCGAAAGCCACATAGCGCTGATGACGGTCCGGCAGGCTGCTGACCGTTCCGGTTACAACAATATCCCGGGAGCGGAGTTCGAACGGAAATATCTGGCGCTGGCCCGGTTGAGCAGCAAGCGCAGCCCACAGAAAACCGATAACGAACGCAGCGGGTATTCTCATCACCCGATAGCGTATAAAACCATAGCATAGTGGCGGAATCAGCCAGAAAAAGAGAGGATCCGGCAACATACGTTGCCATTGCAGCAGAATCGTGCCCGAAACGAACGAAATGATGTATAAAAACATGACCCTTCCCTGGGCGATGCAGGCATCTGACCTTGGCGAGTTTCCAGCCGGATCCCCCTGTAAAGGAGAAGGGCTTGGCTTTACTTTAATGTCCGTGCTTCAATACGACAACACTTGGTTCCGATATCGACCTGGTTGGAGCATCAGTGCCGAAACATATAATAAAACGATTTACCCCCGATCACGAAGTCATCCGAAATCACAAGCATTTACGGTTGTTCGGCGATCTATTGCACGATCCCAATTTGTGGCACTTGAACCGCCGGTCGGTTTCGGGGGCGCTTGCGGCAGGTCTTTTCTGGGCGTTCATACCCATACCCATGCAGATGGTGGCGGCAGCGGCAACCGCTATCTTTGTCAGAGTCAACCTGCCAATCTCGGTGGCGCTGGTGTGGATCACCAACCCGATAACGATGCCGCCGATTTTCTATTTCACTTATCTTGTGGGTACCTGGATATTGGGCACGCCGGCACGTACCGAACCGTTCGAACTGAGCTTCGAGTATCTTTCCCACAGCATGTCCGCGATATGGCAACCCCTGTTTCTCGGCAGCTTTGTTTGCGCCCTGCTCGCGGCGGGAATCGGTTATTGCGTAATGCGGGGCTTTTGGCGGCTGCATATCGTCCAGCAGCTGCGACGGCGACGCAATGGAACACGCCGCCGGGTGCCCCCGGCTCCGTAAGCCGCTAACTATCCGAGAACACACCG
>JAGRGQ010000200.1 GCA_020445405.1 Gammaproteobacteria bacterium
CAAATTAATTGATCTTTACATTAAATGGCTAAGCCAATTTAATTACCCTAACAAAATATTTGTGACTAATTTAAATAAATTTTCTTCTTGTGCTTTAGATAGACAAACTCTTAATAAAATTAATCTATGCTATAGCCAGTGCTTACCTATTAACAATCCGAGCATGGGCGATATTCACAATAAAAATACATACGTATTTTGCCAGGAAATAATTAATGAATTCTGTATTCAAGCTACTGCTACAAAATTGGAATTTGATTATTGGGCTTGGAAAAAAGGCGGCTAACAAGGCGCTCGTTCGGACGCAAACTACGCTGCGCTTCGTTTGCGCCGCACAGCTTAAACGTTAGCCTGCTACTTTATCAAAGTCTGTTTATTGCGGCGGTGTAGGAAAGAGATGAGAAACATGGAAGAGTTTCAAACAATAGCAAAGTCCCAGCAAATGGCGTGGTGGTTTTGCGAAGGATTGTACGAATTTTCCAGTTCACGGCTTGATGGTGTCCAACGCAAAGGGAAGTGCAGTATTCAGGAACAGATCCCGCGGGAGATCTTTTAGGCCCAAAAATTGGAGCTTCGTAGCAAGGAAATGGCAAGAAAATGGAGATTTTTTCGAATACGGCGTTACGCAAAGCAGGTGTGCTTTTAA
>JAGRGQ010000201.1 GCA_020445405.1 Gammaproteobacteria bacterium
GTACCACTCGAAGTAACCGATCAACGGCGTGTCGGCCCACACCTCCTTGAGGTAGAGCGCCTCGCCCCAGCCGACATGGGCGATGATGATATCCGGCCGAAAACCCTCCCGTTTCAGTGCCATAGCCACCCGCGCCACCGCCTGGCCGTTGAGCACCCCCTCCTCGGTCAGGCGCAGATAGCGGTGGGTCGAGCCGCTTGGTTGGCGTGCCGGCCGGTATTCGATTTTGCGGATACCCGCCAAGTCGGGCTTGCCCGGCCGGGTGATGAACACCACCTCATTCTCCGCCGTGGCGGCAAAAAAAGGCGCCAGATGCTTGAACTGACCCGGGCAGTTCTGGTGAACGAAGAGCAGCTTCACAGGGTGGATATGCTTAATTTAACAGGAAAGTCGGCTGCTAATTGTCAGTCAGCGTAAATATCCGTCGCCGAATAAACCGACTGTCCCAAGCCAGCCGGTTTTCGGATGCAATAACCATCGACTATGGCGACGGGCTGGGAATAGCAATGAATTCAGGAACGGGATCGGCAGGCGCTACCAGTGAGATTTTCAGTGTGCCGCTCTGCCAAAATATATCCGGTTGGTTTAATCCGCTCAGTGCGGCTGCGATGCGGCACTTGGTAACACCGACCAGGCGATCCTTCACG
>JAGRGQ010000202.1 GCA_020445405.1 Gammaproteobacteria bacterium
CCTGCCCGGTCGCGATATAGAT
Organism: Gammaproteobacteria bacterium; assembly: GCA_020445405.1. Classification (GTDB taxonomy): domain Bacteria; phylum Pseudomonadota; class Gammaproteobacteria; order Chromatiales; family Chromatiaceae; genus HKST-UBA178. The sequence goes on from JAGRGQ010000202.1 coordinate 23, forward strand.
CGCGGCAAGGCCGTTGGCGTAATGCGCCTGCGCGCCCAGCTGGCCGGAGAGGAGCGAACCGAGATTGGCCACCCGCGCGTAATCCAGCATCGCGTCCATGCTGGTGCCAAGCAGGCGGCTCACCACCTCGCCCGGCAGCACGACCGAGGCGCTGACCTTGCGGCCCCGCCCGGTGATCATGCCAAGGCCGGACGCTTTCTTGTCACCTGAAAAGTTGCCCTCGACATACCAGGCCGCCGGGCGGATCGGACAGTCCGCGACGATATGGCGGCAAAGCGCGTCCGTCGCGATGGTGACCATGTTCTGACCCGAGGCATCGCCGGTCGAATATCGGCAAAGCAGGAAGGCAATGTTGTTGTCGATCACGGGTTCGAGGGAGACGAGCCTGCCGTGCCGCGTCGTCGCCTCCGCCGCCGATTTCAGCGCCTCGACATGGGCCACGACCCATTCGACAAAGCGACCGGCCTCCAGCAGCGTCGCGAAGACGAAGGCGGGGCTGCGCAGCACCCCTTCGTAAAGCACCGCGGTGCTGACCCCGCCCGCCCGGTTCGCCGCCCGCGCGCCGCGCCCGTAAGAGGCGACCAGCGCCGCCTCGCTCGTCGCCATCGGCACCGGGTAGTCGCCC
>JAGRGQ010000203.1 GCA_020445405.1 Gammaproteobacteria bacterium
CTGGCGCTTAAAATGCCCCTCAGTATCGAATATCTGAATGCGGGCGTTGCGCGCGTCACTGACAAAGACCTCACCGTCGTGCACTGCGACCCCGGTGGGCTCGTTGAATTGCCCCGGTCCTGATCCCTGCTCGCCCCAAGTTGCGAGGAGCGAATAGGACAGCTCTCTTGGCGATGGCACCCAGATGAACCAGGCGACCGCCAGAACACTCGCAAGACTCCCCGCGATCATAACCGACACTTTCAGAATGGGACTCCACTTCATGGGTACTGCGCTCTCCTTGCGACTCAGAAGTTGAAGCGGACGCTGAAGCGGGCGATATAGTCATTCTCCAGCGCCGTGCCGTTGAGATCCTGGATGACGGGGATCTGTACCGCGCCCTCCACAATCCAGCGTTTGCTGACGTATTGAATGCCAGGGGTCAAAAACAGTCGCGTGCCGCCGGAGTTGGGGTCCGTGCTTCCGTTGATACGGTCTTTCCCCTGATGAACCAGGTTGGCCTCGATTACCCCGTAGAGAAAATCGGGCAGACCACCGGTCAGCGTTTGCGGCCACAGCCGGTACTGCATTGAGCCGTCGAGGCGCGCCACATCGCCGGCCTCGAAGCTGTTGGCCTCGTTGTTGGCCTGATAACTGAGCTGGGCAT
>JAGRGQ010000204.1 GCA_020445405.1 Gammaproteobacteria bacterium
TGATTGCGCGCATTGCGTCGTCGCTGAACGTGGTCTCGGCTGGATAGTTGCGCATCACCAGTCGTTTGTGGATCACCTTGGTCAGCAAGGAGATATCTCCCGGCCGTTCGCGCAGTGGCGGCACCTGCAGTGGGACCACGGCGATACGGTAGTAAAGGTCTGCGCGGAACAGGCCGTTGTCCACCAGGTCGTGAAGATCCCGGTTTGAGGCGCAGACCAAACGAACGTCGACTTTCAGCGTTCTGTCCGAACCCACCGGCTCATACTCCCCATCCTGCAGGACACGCAGCAACTTGGGCTGCAGCTCGCGTGGCAGTTCACCGATTTCGTCGAGAAACAGCGTCCCGCCATCGGCTGCCTTGAAGCGGCCTTCCCGATCCTTTACCGCACCAGTGAATGCGCCTTTCACATGACCGAAGAGCTCGGTCTCGATCAGGGTCGAAGGGATAGCGCCACAGTTGATCTCGACGAATGGCTTGTTGCACCGCTGGCTGCGACGGTGCACCAGCCGCGCGAGTTCGGTCTTGCCAGTACCGGACTCGCCCTGCAGGAGCACCGAGGCCTCCGATGCAGCAACGGTAGTCAGGCGGTGGATGAGTCGCAGCATGTCCGGGTCTTCAGTGGCGACGCCACAGGCATCCTTGT
>JAGRGQ010000205.1 GCA_020445405.1 Gammaproteobacteria bacterium
CCATGTCATCCATGAAGGAGCAGATCCTGACACGGCCTACGGGAGGGTAACCGAGGTGTGGGTGCCCGACTCCAACTGGTTAAGATTTGCCCGGGAGACACTGGCAAGGCACAATATCAACTACGAGTTCTGACTGGCCAACCCGGTTGGGAAGCAGATTGCCGGGAGGTGTCAGAATATTTTACACCATTAAAAATGTATGAACCCGACCTATGCTGCACTATATTGATTTTTATAAATATTTCTTGACTGGTATCCAAATTGCATAGAAGCTTTTACAAAAACTATAGGCTGGTATCTGTCAGTAAGGATTAATCCATGATTTTTTCAGAGCAAGGTCGTTCAAAACGAAAATCACTGCGACGCTCACGCATGCGGCGTTTTGCAAGATCCGGGGTCGCCATTCTGTCGGGTTTCGTTATGCTGTCACTCGCTGCCTTGAGTCTGGTCATGGCGAACCTGTCGGGCCAGTATGATGCCACACAGGAATTTGCGGCAACCCACAGCCAGCCGCAACAACAGCCTGTTGCAGACAATCAGGAACGAGAGGAGCTTATCCTGGATCAGACACTTGCAAAGTTGAACACTTTGCAAACCGCCTCTGTCGAGCAGGAGCAGTACGATACCTGCGATAGCGAGGT
>JAGRGQ010000206.1 GCA_020445405.1 Gammaproteobacteria bacterium
AGCCTCTATCGAATTCTGTCAAAGGGTGGGCTTGAACTATGTATCCTGTTCACCGTTCAGGATTCCGATTGCTCGCCTCGGTGCAGCTCAGGCAGCGATAAAATAACCCATGTTGAATCCTCTGCTCTCCTTTATTTCGGGGAGCAAAGGATTCACAACCCGGATGTTGCACCAAAGCCTGCTCTCACCTTCATCGCCGGTTTAGGCTCACGCTTCGCTCTACCGATAACGCTTTTTTCTCCAGAATCTCCGGGATAGGTGGTTAAATGCTGATCACCGGCAGCTTCTATTGATTTTTTCATCCAAAACGTACAACCTACGGGGCGGGGAGTACGGAGGGGATTTCCCGCAAGCGCGTAACTGATCAAAAGCGGATTACAGGGCGCCCGGAAGAATAACTTAAATAGCTAGATCCGATAAATGAATAAAACCAGGAAATTCAATTGATTCATGACAGACTGGAGATGCTCTGTTCCTGTTCAGAATCATATAATTTTCTTAACTCCGTCATCCCGGCACAGGCCGGATCCACAACCACCAGCGGTGGTCGCTTCCCTGGATACCGGCCTGTGCCGGAATGACAAATAGAATAATTGAACAGGAAAATCAGTTTTAATTTAACACTATTGAAGTAAGC
>JAGRGQ010000207.1 GCA_020445405.1 Gammaproteobacteria bacterium
GCAGTTCTGTTGAACGCGGATCAGCCGGTCTATCACAAAAACCTGCGACGGGTGCAGTTTGTCGTGGCGGAGATGGCCGGACGCAGCCCGGTGGAAGCGGTTTTCGATCTGCAAGACATACTGGCCGAACGGCCGTTGCCGGATGGATACACCGTCGAACTGGCCGGTGAGGGCGAATGGAAAATCACCGTTGACGTGTTCCGCGACCTGGGGCTCGCTTTTGCGGCGGCTTTGGTGATGATTTATATTCTGCTGGTCGGTCAAACCGCCTCATTAACCATGCCACTGGTTATGATGATTGCCATACCCTTGACGATCATCGGCATCATGCCCGGTTTCTGGCTGCTGAATCTGGTGATGGCGTCACCCATTGAAGGCTATCCCAATCCGATCTATTTTACCGCTACCGCCATGATCGGTATGATCGCGCTGGCCGGTATCGTGGTGCGCAATTCGATCATTCTGGTCGATTTTATCGAACGCATCCGTAGCCGTGGCGATGTCACACTGGCCGAAGCCTTGATCGAAGCTGGCGCGATTCGCCTGCGCCCTATCTTTTTGACCGCCGGCGCCGCGATGTTCGGCGCCTTCGTCATTATTCTCGATCCGATATTTTCCGGGCTGGCCTGGAGTTTT
>JAGRGQ010000208.1 GCA_020445405.1 Gammaproteobacteria bacterium
GCCAGTCGAATACTTTCACGTAGATTCATATCAGCATGGTATCAGACGGCCGTTCCGATTCGCCCGCCACCAATGGATCAGCAATTGCCTCATCGCGTACAATCAGCCCGTCGGCCAACATGATCACCCGGCGGGTGTGCCGCGCAATCCATGGATCATGCGTGACAAACAAAATGGTGATCCCTTGTTCTCTGTTCAGCCGCTGCAAAATTTGCATAACCTCCACACCGGATTTAGTGTCCAGATTGCCGGTCGGTTCGTCCGCCAAGATAATGGCCGGTTCATTCACCAGGGCGCGAGCGATGGCAACGCGCTGCTGCTGCCCGCCGGACAGCTCGCTTGGCTTGTGGTCTAATCGTTCTCCCAGGCCGACCAGCTCCAGCGCTTTTTGCGCTTTTTCCCGTCGCTGCCGTTTGCCGGAATAGATTAGGGGCAGTTCGACCTGTTGGATGGCCGGTGTGCGCGGCAGCAGGTTGAAGTTTTGGAAGATAAATCCAATTTTGCGATTACGCACCTCGGCCAGATCATTGTCTTTTAGCCGGCTGACATCGGTGCCGTCGAGCAGGTAGGAGCCGGATGTGGGTTGGTCGAGCGCGCCCAGCATATTCATCATGGTTGACTTACCGGAGCCGGATG
>JAGRGQ010000209.1 GCA_020445405.1 Gammaproteobacteria bacterium
TTCTGGTAAGTTCGTCACCCACAGCGACCGGCGGTAGCGAGTAACACCCGCGACTGGGCAAGAGTCCGCGATGGCTCGGGCGGGGTGGCCGGAATCCGGGAGAATCCGGGTTCCGGCAACCACCGGGAAACTTCTGTGCAAGAGGGATCGTCAGCAATCTGACGAGCGCTCTGACCAGGGGTTACCCTGTCTCACTTCGGCGCGTTTTTTTCCGTGCCGGGCTCACCGGTTGAGTCCGGCCGGGGGTTATACTTGGGCGAAAAAGGGAAGTCTTCATGCTCAAGCTCTACCAATCCAACCGTACCGAATACCTGGCGGATCTGCTGATCGAGATCACCCGGCAGCCTTCAGGAGATCCCTTTGCTGCGGAAACCGTAGTGGTTCCTCATGCGGGCATGGGTCGCTGGCTTTCACTGCAGATCGCCGAGCGTACCGGAGTTTGTGCCAATTACCGTTTTCCCCTGCCGGCGGGTTTTATCTGGGAGATGTTCGCTCGGTTGCTGCCCGGTCTGCCGAATCAGGAACACTACGCTCCGGCTGTGATGCAGTGGTCCCTCTTTGCACTGTTGGGAAGGATAGATGGCGAGCCTCTGTTTCGACAGGTGGCGCACTATCTTGCCGAAGGGGGAGAA
>JAGRGQ010000020.1 GCA_020445405.1 Gammaproteobacteria bacterium
GATTGTGATGATGCCGCCTCTGGCGCAGTGCTGCTTGGCATTCAGCGCAATATTCATCACCGCGCCGAGCAGCGCGCTGTGATTGCCCGTTACCATTGCAGGCTTCAGCGCCGGTACACCCGAATAGCGCAGATTTATGCCCTGTTCCTCAACCACGGGATCCAGCATCTGCAGCATTTCATGCATCAGCCGATTCAGATCCACCGGCTGCGGCTCGTACTTCCCACCCCGGGAAAAAGCGAGCATATCGTTGATCTGCTGTTCCATCTGCAACAGTGTCAGGCGCGACTGCCGGGAAAATTTTTCGCGCTGCGATGCGCTCAAATCGGATCGGGATAGGTGAGCTGTTTAGAGCAGCGCCGATGAGAGCGGTGTACGTATCTGATGCGCAAGCTGCGCCGCCATCTGACCCATGGCGCTCAGCCGCTGCTGACGCTCCGCGCGGGCCTGTAACTGGCGTGTCTCTGTGACATCCAGCAGCAGCAGGATGCGACCCGGCTCGGGTGTCAGTGGCTGCTCGGTAAAGCTGACCCGCGTTCCGGAAAAAAATGTCATCTCCTTCCGCTGCCCGTCGCTGGCGATATTTCTCCGGAAAATATCCCGCCAGGAGTCGCCGACGGCAATAGTGTCGAACAGGAGGCCGGCCGCCGGATTAAACTGCTGGACTTGGTCAGCATCGTCCAGCACCACCACCGCTGCGGGCAGTGCATCGAGAAGTTGCGCGAAACGGTGGGCATAGTGCTCCTTCTCTGCCAGTTGGCGCATCCGTTCGCTGCGCGCCTCAGCCAGCTCCAGGTTCAGTTCCCTGACCCGTTCCTGTAGCTGGGCATAGGCATCCGTCAGCTGGCCGGAAACTTTGTTGAATAGCTGAAAGGCTTGCTCAAGTTGCTGTCTGGAAAGATCACTGGCGCTGCTCATGATTGTGTCCGCCACCTCCCGGCTTTGCTGCGCAATTTTGCTCAGACAAAGAGACAGCAGTAATCATGCCAAATATTTTTTACTATTTATTTCATATAGTTGACGGATTGAGGAACCCGACAGTCAAATAATCGACGCTTCGTTACTGCGTTGCAGACCATATTTTCGCAATTTTTCCACCAGTGTTGTCCGGCGCATTTTAAGACGCTTTGCAGCGTGCGCAACCACACCCTCGGATTCGTCCAGCGCCTGACGGATAAGCGTCATTTCAAGATTATTGAGGTGTACCTTCAGATCCAGACCGCCGCTCGGCAGTCTGGGTACCGTCACCACCGTCTCGGGTTCGTCTCCACTGGCCTGTACCACCGGAAGGTCGGTCGCCTGCGGAGGCAGGCTGCGCATGCCGATCCGGAACTTCTCCGGCAGATCCTTGACGTCGACCACGCCATACGGATAGAGAATTGCCAGGCGTTCTATCAGATTGGCCAACTCCCGTACGTTACCCGGCCAACGGTATTGGGTCAGCGCCATCACCGCGCCCGGGGTGAGCCTTACCGATCCACGCTTTTCGGTCTCAATGCGTGAAATCAGGTCGTTGGTCAATACCGGAATATCCTCGATCCTGTCACGCAGCGGAGGCATTTCAATTGGAAAGACGTTGAGGCGGTAGTAGAGATCCTCGCGAAAGCTGTTCTCCTCGATCGAGCGTTCCAGATCGCGATGTGTGGCGGCAATAATCCGCACATTGCACTGTATCGGTTTGTTGCTGCCGACCCGTTCAAAGCTTCGCTCCTGTAAAACCCGCAACAGTTTGACCTGCATGGGCATGCTCATATCGCCAATCTCATCCAGGAACAGGGTGCCTCCTTCGGCCATTTCGAAGCGCCCCTGGCGACTGTTGATGGCACCGGTAAAAGAGCCCTTCTCGTGCCCGAAAAGTTCACTCTCGAGCAGTTCACCCGGGATTGCGCCACAGTTGACGGGAACGAAGGGTTTTCCCCGGCGTCCGGAACTGTAGTGCAACTTCCGGGCTACCACCTCTTTACCGGTGCCGGACTCACCCAGGATAAGCACCGTGGCCTCGGTATCCGCCACCTGCTCGATCATTTTGTTGATCTGGCGGGTGGCGCGACTGTTACCCGAGAGGCTCCGGAAAAGCTCCAATGGCCGCTTGGAAACTTTCGGGGTCTGCTGTTGTTCCTTGAATATCTGTGCCTTGTGGAGAATATCCGCCAACACTTCATACCGGGCCGGCAGTTCCATGGTCGCCAGAAAAGGGACTGCTCGGTTGCTGGCCGCCGGATTGCCCGAGGCGTCCGCAATCGCGATCAGCGCCGGGCTTGGCGTCACATTGTCAGTCAACCCGACCAGCCTATCGATCTGGTCTGCCGCCAACCCGGGGCCAACCGCAATGCTGGTGCATTCGGTGTCGGACAGCGCTGTCAATTGCGCCTCAAGCTGATCGATGTCAGTGCAAATTTCTATCGAATAATCAATAAACTGAAGAATATTTTCAATGTATTCTATACGATCTTTGTCATTGTCGACCAACAGTACGCAACCACTTTCAGGTATTTTTTTTGGATTTGAGTCGTTACTCATGCCTGTCACAGGCTCCTTCGATGCGGTGGATCGTGGTTTTACAGATGGAAAAACCTTTTCTTTATGGGATGTTAACTATTTTGACGACACAATGTCAAAAAAACGTCGAATGTAAATTATATGACGTCCTTCAGTTAAAACGCCGACAGGGTTCGCCAGCGCCAGAATGCATCGCAGGATAGAGACCGATTTCAGCGTTCCCCTTTGCCGGATCGCATCCTGGCAATCTCGCGGCGGTGAATTCGGAAAATAAGCTTCTCCAGCGCCTCCTGAACCCGCTCTCCCTGATCTTCAAGCGCCGCCTGTACCCTGACAGCGCCATTCCCGGCGGGCTCCAATCGAACCACCCGGGCAGTCAATTCGAGCGGCTGAGGCAGTCGGGGGTCGATTTCGAGCAGAATCCGCAGCCGCTCCCCGGCAACAGGCGACACCCCACTCCGCTCCACCCACGCCAGATGATGGGCGGTTACGGTTACCGGACGTTTTTCCGCAGGTCTGTTACGCTCGGCAATCAGAAATGCCAGCAGTTGGATCACCGCATCCAGTTTTGCCTCCAGCCTCTCCAGTTCACCTGTATGCTCCCCCTCTTCATCCCGGCGCTCAGCGGGATACTCGTCGTAGAGGAGAAGGAGCTGAAAAAGCCTTCCGTTTCGCGCCCGCACCGCTGCCTCTTCGTATTCGCGGGCATCCGCGTCCAACTGTTTCCAGGACAGGGGCATATGCCCGGTGAAACTCAATCCTTTACCCGGTTCGCTGATCTCTACAGTTGTCATCGTTTTCTCCGAATCCAGTTAAAATTGACATCGCCGGGCGGCCATCATAGAAAGAGATGTTTACGCTAGAATTGAAAGGTGCCCGTTTTTGAATCACATCTCAACCAGTCTGCTGTTTACCTTCCTGGCACTGCTGATAATTCTGTCAGCTTTTTTTTCCGGTTCCGAAACCGCGTTGATGACGCTCAACCGCTACCGGCTGAAGCATCTGGCGAAGGCGGGACACAGCGGCGCCAGGAAGGCGGCCCGGTTACTGGAACGACCGGACCGGCTGATCGGGCTGATTCTGCTGGGAAACAATCTGGTCAATATTCTGGCCTCCTCGATTTCGACGATTATCGCGCTGCGGCTGGGCGGCGAGGCAGCCATCGCCATTGCCGCCGGTTTGTTGACACTGGTGATACTGATATTTGCCGAAGTAACGCCCAAGACCCTTGCCGCGCTGCGTCCGGAACGTCTCGCATTTCCCGCAGCGTTCGTCTACCTGCCCCTGTTAAAACTCACCTATCCCCTGGTTTGGCTGGTCAATTTCTTCGCCAACGGCATGCTTAAAGGGCTCGGTGTATCGCCCGAAGGCGGAGAAGTGCAGGCGTTGAGCAAAGAGGAACTGCGCACGGTGGTGGCCGAGGCCGGTGCGCTGATTCCCAGCAAGCACCAGAAAATGCTGATCAACATTCTCGACCTGGAGAAGATACGGGTGGATGAGATTATGATTCCGCGTAACGAGATTGACGGGATTGATCTCGAAGACGGGGAAGCGGAGATCAATCGGCAGCTGCAGAACAGTCCCTATACCCTGATGCCGGTGTTCGACGGCGGTAAAGACAATATCGTCGGCATGCTGCATCTGCGCAGTGTGGTACGAGCCCTGGCCAGGGACAACCTGACCCGCGGGCAGATCCGGGAACTTTGCGACCCCCCCTATTTCATCCCCGAAGGGACTTCGTTGAACACTCAGCTGATCCAGTTTCAGCGCAACCGTCGCAGGGTGGGTATGATTGTCGATGAGTACGGCGATCTTCTCGGACTGTTGACACTGGCCGATCTGCTGGAGGAGATTGTGGGTGAATTCACCACCGATCCATCAGACACGGCGCCGGATATCCAGCCTCAGCAGGACGGCAGTTTCCTGATCGCGGGAAACACCAGTCTGAAAGAGCTGGTACACAGACTGCACTGCGATCTTCCGCTGGACGGGCCGCGCACCATCAACGGTCTGATCACCGAATACATGGAGACGATACCCGAGTCCGGCACCAGCCTGCTGCTGGAAGGCTACCCTGTTGAAATTCTGCAAACCCATGAAAATGCGGTTAAGCTGGTACGGTTTTTCCCGAAAAAACCGGATGCGCTGCAGAAAAGTCCGGAGCTGCCGTAAACCAAACAGACAACTCCAGCAACCGAGGCTTCACATGAACACAGCGGAACAGAAAGAGCGCCGTCGTTTTCAGCGCGTATTATTCGATTCACCGGCCCGAATCTCGGATAATGGTGTCGAGTTCATCACCAGCCTGGTCGATATCTCGCTGAATGGCGCGCTGCTGATACGGCCTGACGACTGGCGGACTGAAAACGATGCCGACGTGGGCCTCACCGTACTGTTGGATGACAGGGAGGCGAGGATCAGAATGCGGGCCGTGGTTGCCCATCAGGAGCAAGATACCCTGGGACTGCGTTGCGTCAGCATCGACATGGAAAGCATCGGCCACCTGCGCAGGCTGGTCGAACTCAATCTGGGCGACGCGGAGTTACTGCACCGGGATCTGGAGAGCCTGGGTTAACCGTTGAAGCTCACTCCGCTCGGCAATCGTGTCACAACAGATCCATCATATCGGGCAGACGCTCCACCGCCACCACCTCGATACCCTCTATTGGCTTTTTTGGTGCATTCTTGCGCGGCACCACCGCGCGCCGGAAGCCGTGCTTGGCCGCCTCCCTCAATCGCTCCAGTCCGTTTTGAACCGGCCTTATCTCACCTGAAAGACCGACCTCACCGAAGGCGATCAGTTCGCGCGGACCCGGGCGGTCGCGATAACTCGAAAGCACCGCCATCAGCACCGCCAGATCAGCCGCGGTTTCACTGATCCGCACGCCGCCGACCACGTTCACGTAGACATCCTGATCGAACATAGCCACGCCGCAGTGCCGATGCAGCACCGCCAGCAGCATCGAGAGACGGTTTTGCTCCAGGCCGAGGCTCACGCGTCTGGGATTGGACAACGGACTCTCATCGACCAGTGCCTGCACCTCGACCAGCAGCGGCCGCGTCCCCTCACGAGTGACCATCACTATACTCCCGGAGATCGCTTCGTCCTGGCGCGACAGAAAAATGGCCGATGGATTGCTGACCTCGCGCAACCCTCTGTCCGTCATTGCAAAAACGCCCAGCTCATTGACCGAACCGAAACGGTTCTTGATGGTTCTGATCAAACGGAACTGACTTCCCGGCTCGCCTTCGAAATAGAGCACGGTGTCCACCATATGCTCGAGCACCCGGGGCCCGGCAAGCGCCCCCTCCTTGGTGACATGACCAACCAGAAAAATCGAACAGCCCCACTGTTTGGCGAAGCGCACCAGCTGCGCGGCCGATTCGCGCACCTGGGCCACCGAACCCGGGGCAGACTGCAACTGCTCGGTATAGATAGTCTGAATCGAGTCGATCACCATGACCGCCGGTGATTCGTCTCGTGCCAGCGCCAGGATCCGCTCCACGCAGGTTTCGGCCAGCAGGCGCAGCTTGTCGCAGGCAAGCCCAAGCCTGCGTGCACGCAGGCTGATCTGTTCCGGAGACTCCTCTCCGCTGACATAGAGCGCGGTACCGGAACGCGACAGCGTGCTCATCGTCTGAATCAGCAGAGTCGATTTACCGATACCGGGATCGCCGCCGATCAACACCACCGACCCCGGCACCAACCCACCTCCGAGTACCCGGTCGAGTTCGCCGCTGCCGGTCGGGATGCCGGCCGTCGCTTCACCGCCGACGTCGGCCAGGGTAACCACCCGGTTCCGGCTTGCCTCGCCCGCGTAACCGTCGAAGCGCGGATTGCGGGCAGCCGGCTGCCGGCTCAGCGCCTCCTGCAGCGTGTTCCAGGAGTGACACTCAGGGCACTGCCCGGCCCATTTCGGCGCTTGCGCGCCGCAGGCACTGCAAACATAGACTCTTTTTTCCGATTTCCGCTGTTCAGCCAAGGTCTTCCTCGCTAAACCTCACCCTTTGTGTGACGCCGCAGAAGAGTTCGTACGCGATGGTTCCCGCCGCCTCCGCGATCTCTTCCGCCGGCATACCCCGGCCCCAGAGTATCACCGGATCTCCCACTTTGGCCTCGGGCTGACTGCGCAGGTCGACGGTGACCATATCCATGGAAACCCGGCCCACCATCGGCACGCGGCGGCCATTGACCAGCAGCGGCGTACCTGTCGGTGCATGGCGGGGATAACCGTCGCCATAGCCGATCGACACCACACCCACCGGCATGGCTTCGGGACAACGCCAGCTGCCGCCGTAGCCGACCGCGTCGCCGCTGGCGCAACGATTAACCGCGATCAGGCGGCTGCTGAGCGTCATCACCGGTTTCAGCTCATGCCTCTCCCCTCTCCCACCCAGCAGCGGCGAGGCGCCGTAGAGCATGATGCCGGGTCTGACCCAATCGTAGTGGGTCTGCGGCCAACCCAGCAGCGCCGCGGAATTGGCGATACTGATTTCACCGCCAAGCTGGCCGATCAGCGGCAGAAACCGCTGTATCTGCTGGTCGGTGGCGGCATCCTGCAAGTCGTCTGCGCTGGCCAGATGGGTCATCAGCCGGATCGGCGGCCGCACCGAAGCACAGCTGCTCAAGCGCATGTGCGCGCGTGGTGCGGCGTTCGGTGGGAAGCCCAACCGGTGCATGCCGGTGTCCACTTTGAGCCAGCAGCCCACCCGTTGCCGAAGCTGACTCCTTTCCAGCAGCGACAACTGTTCCGGGGAGTTGACCGCCAGCTCGATCTGGTAGTGCGAGGCCGCTTCCAGCTCATCCCGGCCGAAAAACCCCTCCAGCACCAGCAGCCGTTTTTCGATACCCGCCTGGCGCAAACTGACCGCCTCCTCCATCCGCGCCAGGCCGAATGTGTCCGCCGCCTCGAGTGCTTTCGCGATCCTCAGCATGCCGTGACCGTAGGCATTGGATTTGATCACTGCGATGACTTTGCTGCTCGGAGCCGCCGATTTGGCGCAGTTGAGGTTGTGCCGTGCCGCAGCGAGATCGATGAGCGCTTCCGGGCGCAAAAGCTGCTGCTTGCCGTTGAATTCAGTAACCATCAACGCCGTACACATCGTGGATGAAGTTTTCAAACTTGGTGTACTGTCCGAGGAACGTGAGACGGGTTGTACCGATGGGGCCATTGCGCTGTTTGCCGATGATGATTTCCGCGACCCCCTTGTCTGGAGTCTCTTCGTTGTAGACCTCGTCGCGATAGATGAATACCACCAGATCGGCATCCTGCTCGATCGCACCCGACTCGCGCAAATCTGACATGATGGGGCGCTTGTTGGTGCGGCTTTCCAGGCTGCGGTTGAGCTGGGAGAGCGCGATGACCGGTACGTCGAGCTCCTTTGCCAGCGCCTTCAACGAGCGTGAGATCATGGAGATCTCATTGGTACGGTTTTCGCTGTTCGATCCAGCCTGCATCAACTGCAGATAATCGATCACGATCAGCCCCAGCTCGCCCTGCTCGCGGATCAGGCGTCGGGAGCGGGCCCGCACCTCGGTGGGGCTCAGCGCCGGACTGTCGTCGATGAACATCCTGGCTTCAGCGAGAATGCTGACCGCGGATGTGAGACGCGGCCATTCGTCGTCCTCCAGACTGCCGTTGCGCACGCGGTGCTGATCGATCCTGCCGAGCGAGGACATCATGCGCATGGCCAGTGACTCGCCCGGCATCTCCATGCTGAAGATCGCCACCGGCTTGCCGCTGTTGATGGCGACATTTTCCGCCATGTTCATCGCCAGCGTGGTCTTGCCCATGGAGGGCCGCCCGGCCACGATGATCAGATCCGATTTCTGCAGCCCGGAGGTCATGCGATCGAAGTCGGTAAATCCGGTGGCCTGACCGGTAATGGGCTCGTTGCTCTCGAACAGGGTCTCGATCCTGTCGACCGCTTTGGTCAGCAGCGATTTCAACGGCTCGAATCCGCCGCCGGCGCGGGCTCCCCGCTCGGCTATTTCAAAAACCTTTGATTCGGCGCTGTCCAGCAGGTCGGTGCTGTTGCGCCCCTCGGTGTGAAATGCGCTGTCCGCGATCTCAGTGCCGACCCGGATGAGCTGGCGCTTGATCGAATTTTCCCGAACGATATTCGCGTAGGCCGTAATGTTGGCGGCGCTGGGCGTATCTTTCGCCAGACGGCCAAGGTAGGCAAGTCCGCCGGCCTCCGTCAGTTGCCGGTGACGCTCCAGCTCCTCCGAAAGGGTGATCACATCGAACGGCTGATTGTGTTCCTGCAATCCGTTTATCGCACGAAAAATCAGCTGGTGTTCGCGGCGATAAAAATCATTTTCAACCAGTCTGTCGGCCACCTTGTCCCAGGCGTGGTTATCCAACATCACGCCGCCGAGCACGGACTGCTCGGCCTGAATGGAATGGGGAGGCACCCTGAGCGTATCGGTATACGCCGGCTCCGGGGGATTATCGGTTGGAAAAACAGGCTCTTGCATGCAAAATCCGTGTCGGATCCCGGAAAAAATCAGGATTCCGTGGATCCAAGCATACGTGAAAACGGGTGTTCCGGGAAAGATACAAATGCCAACCGCCGGCGCGGCGCTACCAGAGGTTGCAGGTTGTGCGCACGTTTTTGCAAAGATCTTTTTAGATGCACCGCGCCGGCGCGCGGAAAAGCGTCTTCATCTTTTCCGCGCCCGCGCCTGGTGGGGTGTAGCAGATTGGTGCGCTCGGGCTATCGGCGGGCAGGAACCGACTCCGCCCGCAGATTGCGTGCGTCGGCCGGATCCGCTATTCAGCCACCACGGCGAGCTTCAGCGTGGCGTTGACGTCCGTATGCAGATGCAGTTGCACATCAAACTCGCCAGTGACGTGAAACGGACCCTCCGGCAGGCGCACTTCCCGCTTGGCCAGTTCAACGCCGGCTGCGGTAACCGCATCCGCGATATCGCCGGTGCCGACCGAGCCGAACAGCCGTCCTTCGTCGCCGGCGTTGCGGCTGATGGAGATGGTACCGAGCGCCTCTATCTTCACCTTGCGCGCCTGTGCCTGCGCCAGCAGCTCGGCCGCCTGTTTCTCCAGCTCGGCACGACGGGCCTGGAACTCCTCCAGGTTCTTTTTGGTCGCCGCAACGGCCTTACCCGTGGGAATCAGAAAATTGCGGCCATAGCCGGCCCTGACGTTCACCTTGTCGCCCAAACCGCCAAGGTTATCGATTTTTTCCAAAAGGATGACATCCATCACTCGTTACCTCTGAATCAGACTCAAATTTGACTCAACCCGTCCTGTCGGACTTACCGCTGCTTCCCAGGCGGGTCCTGAAATCAATCCACGAATCGGCGAACCCGGCTATCGCCAGTGCGCCGACCACATACGGCATCGCCACAACCAGCAGCGCGTACATCACCACCAGCCAGGCCGCACTGGTGCCTGTTTGCCGCTGAAGTGCATGCACCAGTGCGAGACCCTGCACCAGCCAGCCGGAGAGCAGCAGCATGGTCAGGTAGGTGGGCAGCCCGACCTCCGGCGAAAACCAGTTCAATACCAGCACACACAGCGTGCCCACCGCCAGCGCCCGCGGCAGCCGAAGCTGATGAAACTCCTCGCGGAAGCCGCCCGGGTTGTACAAGACCGCCTGCCACCAACGACCGGTGATCAGCGCCGCCATCGACTGCAGCACAAATCCCACCGCGATAGAGCCGGGCATCCAGCCGGCCATCGTCTCCAGCAGCTGCTGGCTGATTCCCGCATCGATCACCTGCGCATCCACCAGAGACTCGATGAAAGGCGCCAGCAGCTCGCGCCATGCGTCAACCGGGCTCTGCGACTGCAGATACTGCCCGCCGAGAACCAGCAGGCCGAACAGCAGCGCCACGGTAAGTGTCGCACCCAGCGAGCGGTTGATCCTCAGCAGGCCACCCAACAGCCAGACCGGCAGCCACATCAGCAGCACGTACCCGACCACCGGCAGCACATGGCTGAACAGCAGCAACGCCAGTGCAGCGCAGGCCATACCAGCCAGGCCGAGTATAAGTAATCCTTCCCGCATGCCCCGGCGCAGTGTGACCAGGGCTACGATCCCCGCACTTGGAATACTCAACGGCGGCAGCGGCAGTGCGAGAATGGCCAGCACCGTGGCTGCCATTACCGCCTGTGATCTGCTGCGCATCGCCATGGATGCCAGAAATCGCATTTTTCTAATCCGGGCGCTGCATGCTGTGGGTAGCGGAAGAACCGGCCGGCCGCTTCACCTCTCCCCGGTCCCGATCACGGCAACCGCCGGCGTTCGCCGCCGGTCAGGCCATATGCCGGTCCGGACTGGCTCAATGATCGTCGGTGTACGGCAGCAGCGCCAGATAGCGGGCACGCTTGATGGCATCGCCAAGCTGCCTCTGATACTTCGACTTGGTACCGGTGATCCGGCTCGGCACTATCTTGCCGGTTTCGCTGATATACGCTTTTAAAAGATTGAGATCCATGTAATCGATCTCGGTAATCCCTTCCGCGGTGAAGCGGCAGTATCTTCTGCGACGAAAAAAACGTGACATATTTTTCCCTCAAAATCTGTGTTGGCCCGCTCCGGACCCAATGGTCAGATGCTTATACGACGTCTCAGCCAGGATCAGGCGCTCTCTTCCTCGAGCAAAGCGTCATCTTCCTCGTTATCTGAGGATCTCGGCATCGATTCGCGCTCATCTGGTGCCTTGATCAGCAGAGAAGGTTCAGTGACCGGTCCCTTCTTGACAAGCACCAGGTTGCGCAGCACCGCATCGTTGAAGCGGAAAGCGTTTTCCAGCTCTTCGCGCTGCTTGCCGCCGCACTCGATGTTCATCAGAACATAGTGCGCTTTATGCAGTTTCTGTATTGGATATGCGAGCTGACGCCGTCCCCAGTCCTCCAGACGGTGAATTTTACCGCCATCGCTTTCGATGATCGAACGGTAACGATCGATCATACCGGGTACCTGCTCGCTCTGGTCCGGATGGACCATGAACACGATTTCGTAATGTCTCATTGTATCTCCTTACGGATTGAAGCAGCCTCCCAGCGGTCTGGTGAGGCAAGGAGTTCTCCCGGAAACGGCAGCTGGAGACCAGCTCGTCGGGAAGCGGCGGATTCTACCGGTTCGATGGCAGCGGTGCAACCTGAAGCTGCCTCACCGCGTTGCCGCCGGTCATGGCCGCGGCGGCATCGCGGGTCGCTCAGCGTGGCGGACGGGCATCGTTTCCAATCAGCCACTTGCTGGAAAAACGCCGGAACATCAGATACGCGACAACCAGCGCAAACAGATCGTAGGAGAGGTGCAGCAGAAGGTTCTCCCCGGCGACCAGGTAAACGGAAACCAGCAGGTACAGAAACATCAGCAATGTCAATGTCAGACGCCGGAACCAGGCGGGTCTGTGATACAGTTTTATACCCAGCCAGGCGCCCGCGCCGGATACCGCCAGCAGCAGGAAAAGCTGCGGATAGGCCCGCATTGGCTGGACCACCCGGTTGGTCTTCAGTGTGTTGATCGCATCGGCATGGAGTTCGTAGCCGTAGCGCTGTTCCGGCCCCAGTCCGTAGGCAACGGTAAACTCCTCCTCCGGTGCCTCGACGCCGACGATGACCGTGCGGCCCCGGATTTTCTCCGCATCGAACCGGCCGGCGAGAACGGCATCCATTTCCAGGTGGCTCTGCTTGCCCCGCAGTGCCGTCAAAGGGCTCAGACGCAGCAGAATCAACGCGGTATGCGTATCCTGCCTCAGCGCTTTACACCCCTTCTGCACCTGGCGAACCGGATCCAGCATGGAGATCGGATAGCGCAATTTCCCGCCATCTTTTGCCGTCAGTGTCAGCGCCATCGATGCCGGATCGAGCGCGTCGACGGAGACCTGCCCGGCCGCCCCCAGCAGCGCAATACCGGGCAGACTGCCGATGCTCTCCTGCGCGTGCGCTGAATCCGACTTCCGGTAGTTCATTGCAATGGGCATCATCAGCGCATATCCAAGCCGCCGGCCCACGCAGACCAGGCCCAGACCGGCAGCCGATTCCGCCAGCAGTTTCACCGCCCTGGGCCGATTCTCCTCCAGCTCGGTAAATCCGAAGAACACATTTGTCCCGGCCTCCGCCGCCTGCTTCAGTGCAGCGGAAAACGCGCCATCCCCAGCGCGCGGATCCTGAAAAAACAGATCCAGCAGGATCGCGTCGGCGCCCGCCGCGGTGAGCCTTGCCACCAGTTCGGCGTAAGTGGCGCGGGCGGAAGCGGCACGCCTGTCAAAACGACTGGGAATCGCAACCAGCGACAGCTCCGCGTCCAGTGTCGACGGAAACAGTGTATCGGCAAGTGCCAGCGACCATGTGGCGGTACGCGTATCCAGCGCAAAAAGATCGAGCAGACCGACCCAGAGCAGCACGAAGGTCAATACCGTTATTGCCGGAATCGACCAGCGACCGGTGCGTTCCAGAAGCCGAAGACCCTGTTCCCGCCGCAGCAGTTCGCGCAGGCCGCGCCCGGTCAGACGGGCTATCAGATTCTCCAGATCGGCATTGAAGGTCTCGTGTCGGATGCGGACACTCTGCATTTCCGCGAGTGGGGAGAGCGCTTCGGGCAGTGCATCCGCGGCCAGCGGCGGGAGATCCTCCAGCAGCACGGGTAGCAGGCGCTTCTTCTTCTCCAGCGCCGATGCGATCTCCCATCTTGTCACGTCGTCGGGATGGTCGAGGCGGCGCATACCGTCGGGCCCGGTCATCGTCAGCCATTCGCGTCCGATGAGCACTATCATGACATCCGCGGAATCGATCCTGGTCTCGAGTACGCCGCGCCAGTTTTCACCGACGGGGATCTCCTCGACATCCATGAAGATCTCCCACGCCGGCAGCGCGGCGCGCAGACGCTCATAGACGAGGCGCGAATAACCGGAACTCTCCCTGCGCCTGTAGCTGATGAATATCTTTTTCATCGGCGAACCGCGCATGCCGGTCTGACAGGGAGCCTCCCGTTCATCTCATCATTTCCGTGTCCCCATACAACCATGTGTTGATCTCTACCCGGATGCCGGCACAAGGCATGAGGAGAGACCGGAACCTGACTCATGATCCCCCGCGAACAGCGCTGCGTCCGCACTCTCCCTCTGCTCTACTGCACCGCTTTCCCAAGCATCCCGTATCGTGCTGCAGGGCACGCGTAGCAGCCAAGCAACCCCCTGGCCCGGCGATTTTGGCTCCAGGCGCTGTCGCAGCCCGCTGATCCGGCATCGGCTCAAGCGCTCGCTGCGTCGCGCTATGAACCAGAATCGGCACGGTGTCGTCCGTGGAGATCATGAGATGGGTGCTGCCCGCTTTTTCTCCCGCGTTCCAATCGGATCCATGCCGTTGACCGCGTGCAGTTCATCAGCAGACATCGGTTCACAAGAAGGAAGGGAGAAGTTTTAACCCGGAATCTGCCGGGCGGGGAAGTTCCCCGGGCGTTCCTGAACAAAACAGACGCAGCGGCAGACAAGGTAACTTAGGCAGCACACGAATAACGGCAACGGCAGGTGCCGGATACAGACCGTCTGGCGCGTAATCACGCTTTTCTGCGTTTCGCCGCGCCCAGCAGTCCCAGCAGGCCCGTCGCAAACAGCCACACGCCGGGAGGCAGCGGTACCGTCGAGGCGGCCTGCAGCGCCGTGGTGTCGAATGCCATGGTCAGGGTGCTCCAGGACAACGCGGACGCACCGACCCCGTCGGCACCCGCACTCAGCGCAGCCATCAGATAGAACTCATCACCGTTATTGAGGAGGAAGTCGAGCGTACCGTTGCGGTTGATGATGCCTGTGCCGGTGGAGGCGGCATCCCAGGACAACTTAGTGATAATCGGGTTAAAGGGGCCAGTGGGGTCGGATATGGCCTCGGCGATGATCTGCGCGACCAGTTCCGTTACCGTCACAGGCTCCGCCGGAAAGACAACCGGGGCATTGGCACTCATGATCCAGACGCTAACCTCCAGTCCGGTGAGGTCGGAGGATTCGGCGGATCTGGCAACGGTGCCTTCCAGGTTCACATCCAGGCTGAGGGTGGTCGCGTCGGCACCGGTAAACTGGTAAGCCTGCAAACCCAGCGCCGCGCCGCTAACAAAGAGATCATCCATCGTGGATTCAGCCCGCGCGCGCAGCACCGGCAGGCTGACCCCAGTGGCCGGGATCTCAACGCTGGCGCCGGCGCTGCCCCGACCCAGCAGGCCGGTGGTGCTGCCCGCCGATGCGGATCCTATAGTGGCCGCTGCCTGCTGGCTGCCGCCGACCGATTCACCTGGTGCCTGCGTCAGTTCGGAGAAATTGAGACTATAGGTGAGAGCGGTGGCGCCCCACTGCGTGAGGCTGACCGCTGCGGATATCTGCAGCGACGAGACGCACAGCGCGGCAGCCAGTGCGCCGGCAACGAACCGTCGCACGGGACCAGGTCTCTTTTGCGGCAGCTGCCGCGCACCCCGCAGGTGGATATTTTTCATCGCATACTCTCCATACAGCCAGGGGCTGTACTTTTAACCAGAAGAATCACTGCTGTCCCATTAAGATCGATCAGGGCATCAGTGACATCATGATGGCAATGTGCAGTTGGAACTTCCGGCCTTTATGGCACATGAAATCCCGTGACACTGTGTCCCTTCCCCCTCAGGGAGGTGTAGTGCAAGCCCCCTCTCCCCGCGAGGGAGAGGGCCGGGGTGAGGGTATCAAGAGATAAGCCTGTGATTTTAATCACCCTCATCCCTGCCTTCTCCCTCAAGGGGAGAAGGGATAAAGCCTTTTGCGACGCCCTCCGAGGGAGAGGGGGTTAATGGGGCTGCAGTGCAGAAGTATATTCCTGATTTCTGTTGCTATCCTTGAATGATAAGATAGTTCCGGCGGCTGTTTTTTACCAGCTAAAAAGGTCGCATCCGGTTTTTTGCCGCACTGTCCGCCCCCCCGCACCTCTCTCTGTCTCATCGATAACGCGTCTATCGCCGTCGACCGATTCATCCCATGGCTACCGTTCAAGGGCCGGAACGCCCGCTTCGTCCCCTCTGCCCCGCTGGCGCAGCGCCTCGTACAGGCAGATGCCGGTGGCGACGGACACGTTCAGGCTCTCCACGGCGCCGTGCATCGGCAGTCCGACCAGGTAGTCGCACGCCTCGCGGGTGAGTCGGCGCATACCCTTCTCCTCCCCGCCCATGATCAGTGCCAGCGGACCTCTGAGATCCGTCTGATACAAAATCCGGTCGGAACCGCCGGCGGTTCCGACCAGCCAGATACCGTGGTCGCGTTTCAGCTGTTTCAGCGTGCGGACAAGATTGGTGACCTGGATAAACGGCACGCTCTCAGCTGCACCGCTGGCCACTTTACGCACCACCGGGGTCAGACCGACCGATCTGTCCCTGGGGGCGATGACCGCATGCACTCCGGCGCCGTCGGCGCTGCGCAGACAGGCGCCCAGGTTGTGTGGATCCTGGACACCGTCGAGAACAAGCAGGAACGGCGTCACATCCAGACCCGACAGCAGATTTTCCAGCGCACCCTCCCCCAGCGCGGACAGCACGGCAGTGCGCGCGGCCACGCCCTGATGGTTGACAGCCGGAAGCATCCGCTCCAGCTGTTCGCGGTCGATCGGATTGACCGGAATACCGGACCTTTCCGCAAGCGCGACTATCTCCTCGATCCGCCGGTCCCTGCGCCGTGACTCCACCCACAATTCAACGACGGTGTCAGCGCCGTGCGTGAGCGCCGAGCGCACGCTGTGAACGCCGGCGACAAGCTGGGTAGGCCGCCCCCCGCCCGCACTCATCTGCGGAAAGTATCCTTTTTGCTCCGGCGTTTGGATATCGCCCTGGGCGTCTTCTTGCTGCTTGTCCTGGTGGCGCTGCCGGCGCCGCGCAGCTGTTTACTGCGCGTGCCGGCACCGGCCTGCTGCGCTGTGCGCTTTTCGGCTATCCCGGCGCCAATGCCTCTGCCGCGCGACCGGCGAACTGTGCGCTGCGCTTCATCCAGTGCAAAGTCGATCTTCTTCTCATCCAGGTTGACCGCCGCCACCTTGATGCGCAGCGGATCGCCCAGGCGGTAGATGCGGCCGGAGCGTTCGCCGCTGAGGCGGTGCCCCACCGGGTCGAAATGAAAATAGTCATGATCCAGCGAGGTGATATGCACCAGGCCCTCGACGTATATCTCGTCCAGCTCCACAAACAACCCGAACGATGTCACGCTGGTGATGATTCCATCGAAGGATTCACCGATCTTGTCCATCATATACTCGCACTTGAGCCAGGCTTCGGCTTCCCGCGTGGCCTCGTCTGCGCGCCTTTCGGTGGTGGAACAGTGCTCTCCCAGCGCATGCAGTTCCGACCTGGAATAGAGGAAGTCGTCCTCTCCGCCGCCGGCGATAAGATGACGGATAGCGCGATGCACGACCAGGTCTGGATAACGCCGGATCGGCGATGTAAAGTGGGTGTAGGCGGGGAAGGCGAGCCCGAAATGACCGATATTTTCCGCACTGTAAACCGCCTGGGACATGGAACGCAGCAGCACCGTCTGCAGCAGGTGGGCGTCCGGTCTCTGCTGTACGGCATCGAGCAGATCCGCATAATCCCTGGCGGTTGGCTTTTCCCCGCCGGAGAGCCGCAACCCCAGTTCCGCCAGGAAATCCCGCAGATCCGTCAGCTTCTGTTCCGGCGGTCCCTCGTGCACCCGGTAGAGTGCGGGCAGCTTTTTGCGCAGCAGATAGCGCGCGGCTGCGACGTTCGCAGCCAGCATGCACTCCTCGATCAGGCGGTGGGCGGCATTGCGCTGAACCGGCACGATGCGCTCCACCTTGGATTCATCGTTGAACAGAATCCGGGTTTCCGTGGTATCGAAATCGATTGCGCCGCGCACGCTGCGGGATGCGTGCAGCACCTGATAGAGCGCGTAAAGCTGGTGCAGATGGGGCAGCAGATCGGCGTATTTTTCGCATAGTCCGGGATCACCGTCGAGCAGCATCGCAGCCACCTGATCGTAGGTCAGTCTGGCGTGAGAGCGCATAACGGCTGGGTAGAATTTCGAGCGTGTGATTTTTCCCTGCCCATCGATGTACAACTCGCACACCATGCAGAGGCGATCCACGTTGGGGTTGAGCGAACAGAGCCCGTTCGACAGCACCTCCGGCAGCATCGGAATGACCCGGTCCGGAAAGTAGACCGATGTGCCGCGCAGTCTCGCCTCATTGTCGAGCGCGCTGCCGGGCCTGACGTAACTGGAAACGTCGGCGATGCAGACCAACAGTTTCCACCCCCTGGGCGTCGCTTCGCAGTAGACGGCATCGTCGAAATCCCTGGCGTCGGCGCCATCGATGGTGACCAGGCAGCGCTTCCTGAGATCCACCCGGCCGGCTGTCTGGCGCTCATCCACGGATTCTCCCAGTCCGGAAATCTCTGCAGTCACCTCTGCAGGCCACGCAGAGGGCAGCCCGAAAGCCCTGATGGCGACATCCGTCTCCATGCCGGGAGCCATGTGCTCTCCCAGAATCTCCACCACCCGGCCGATCGGCTGACTGCGTTTGCTGGGCTGTTCCAGAATCTCGGCCACGACTATCTGGCCGTGACCGGCACCGTTCAGATCCTGCTGCCGCACTACCAGATCCTGATTGATGCGTTTGTCGTCCGGTACCACAAATCCCAGACCGCTCTCTATATAAATCCGCCCGACAATTTCCCGGTTGACATGTTCCAGCACCTCCACCAGCGCGCCCTCACGGCGTCCCCGCTGATCGATCCCAACGACCCTGACCACCGCCCGGTCCCCGTGCAGCAGCGACCGCATCTGCCGCGGCGTCAGAAACAGGTCTTCGCCGCCCTCATCCGGTTTGAGAAACCCGAAACCGTCCTTGTGGCCGATGACCCGGCCGGCAATCAGATCCTTTTTATTGACCAGACAGAATCCGTCCCGGCGATTGCGTATCAGCTGACCGTCGCGTTCCATCGCGTTCAACCGCCGGCGCAGCGCCTCCAGATCCTCCTCTTCGTGCAGATCGAGCATAGCCGCCAGTTTATCCCTGCCCAGCGGCGCACCGAATTCGGCGAGCTGCGCCATGATGTACTCGCGGCTGGGGATCGGATTGTCGTACTTTTTCCGCTCGCGCATGCGGTGCGGGTCCCTCTCCCGGGCGGTTTCCGGGTTGGTACGTTTTGCCACAATTGTCCTTCCTGAAGTAGTTGGAGTCCGTGTGCGGATTGTACGCCCGCAGAGGGTATCCTGTCCCATTGCGATCCCCCCGCGATACCGTTGACAAGCCCCTGCTATCCCGGTACAGTTGCCGGCCTCACTGGCAGTGCCGGTCGTACCGGTGGCAGCCGGGGGGAATTGCCGAGATGGCGGAATTGGTAGACGCGCTAGCTTCAGGTGCTAGTTGGGGAAACTCAGTGGAGGTTCAAGTCCTCTTCTCGGCACCAACTCACTTTTTCACGTAACCCCGCTTCAACCCGTTTTTCATCCCGCCACAACGGGTAAGCGGCGGTTCGCGAAACATTAACCGCATAAAATCCCGCCGAATCACTCCGTTTTCCGGTTTGAACTGTGCCGGCATTGCAGCTGGGGCAACCCGGAAAAAGAACAACACGGCAGCGGCTGGCCGATGGCCTCAAGCCCGGTACCGGATTGAGTGCAGACGCTGAACGCGTTTCCAGATTGACTCCCGGATTCGTCAACGGCGCCGCCAGCCGGGCTTCGGAGTCGACGGGTTCGCAGATGGCGTCTGCCGTGCCGTCCCGCTCGCACCTAGGTCAGTTTTGGCAATCAGGCGGCCTTCATCCGCTCACCGGGCTCCGGTCCATACAAACGGCTGCCTGCGCTTCGGCGTGTTATCCGTCAAAACTCCTGCCACTCTTCAGCGTCGTCGGCACTCTGCGCCACAGCCGCCGCGGCAGAGGTTTTGCGCCTGGTCGCGGCAGCAGGCGTGTTGCGGGATGTTCGTTGCATCTCCGCCGTATCTGTGTTGACGGCGCGCGCGTGCCGGGTTTCCGCCTTCTTGTACGCATGGGCGACTTTAAAGAAATTCATCAGCTGCTCCATATCGCGCGCCTTGTCGCTCATGGAGGTCGATGCCGCCGAGGTCTGCTCCGCCAGCGCCGCATTCTGTTGCGTCACTTCGTCCATGCTGGTCACCGCCTGATTGACCTGATCGATTCCCGCCGACTGCTCCTGGCTGGCGGAGGCGATCTCCGACACGATATCCCCGACTTTCTTCACTCCGATGACGATCTCTTCCAGAGTCGCTCCCGACTGGTTCACCAGATTGGCACCGCTCTGTACTTTCTCCACGCTGTCCTGAATCAGTTCCTTGATCTCCCTGGCTGCGGTGGCGCTGCGTCCGGCGAGATTGCGCACTTCCGTCGCCACCACCGCGAAGCCGCGGCCCTGTTCTCCGGCGCGGGCCGCCTCCACCGAGGCATTGAGCGCCAGAAGGTTCGTCTGAAAGGCGATTTCGTCGATCACCCCGATAATCTCGACGATCTTGCCGCTGGAGTGGTTGATGGCATCCATCGCCTGTACCGCCCGACTGACCACCTCGCCACCGGTCTCTGCGGTCCGGCGTGCATCGGCAGCCAGTTGATTTGCCAATTGTGCGTTGTCCGCATTGTTTTTCACGGTGCTGGTGAGCTGCTCCATGCTGGAGGCGGTCTCCTCCAGCGCACTCGCCTGCTGCTCGGTACGCGCGGAAAGGTTGTTATTACCCGCCGCGATTTCACCCGATGCGGTGTTGATGGTATCCGTGGCTTGGCGCAATTCGGCCACGATTTTTTCCAGATTGGCCATGGATGTATTGACATCCCGCTTCACTGCATCGAAGGTGCCCTGATAGGCGCGCGTGATGGGGCGCGTGAGATCGCCCTCGGCCATATGGCTCATCGCCTCGGCGATATCGGTGAAGGCATCCTCCACCACACCTATGAAGGCGTTGACGCCAATGCCGAGCTGCTGAAAGAAACCCTCTTTTCCATCCAGCGAGATGCGATTGGAGAGATCACCGGATTTCGCCGCATCCACGATCCGGTCGATCTCCTGTTCGACCTTCAACTCCTCGGTGATATCGATCCATTGGGTCACACGGCCCTGATAATCGCCATCGGTATCGTAGACCGGGCTGGTAATCAGCTTGATCGTGTGCGCCCACGCCTCCAGCCGTGACTCGCTGGTACGCTCGAGCCGCTTATTGTACAACTCCCGCAATCTGTCGTTAGGGAAGAAATCGGCCAGACTGGTACCGATCAGTTGATCCGTCCTGAAGCCTGAATCCGTTTTCCTGATCGTTTCCGCAAGCAGATCGAACTGTCTGTGTGCAGCCTGGTTCATGTACAGCAGCGCATTGTTCCTGTCGGATACGGTAACGCTGCTCGACACATTGTCCAGCGCCTGCTTGATGCGCAGGTTCTCAGTTGCCGCCTCCTGCACTTCATGCAGGTTATAGCCGAGTCGCGACTGCATGGTCAGCATGGAGTCGAGCAGTTCACCGGTCTCGTCATTGCGTTCGACGACTATATCATTGTCGTACCTGCCGGCGGCGATATTGTGCGCCACATTCACGGCCTGATGCAGCGGCCTGGAGAGGGCGCGGCTGATCAGAAAAGTGATGGCCAGGCCGGTCAACAGCGCGATTGTCCCCAACGCCAGCGCAGCATTCCGGAATGCCGCCATCTCGTTGACGAAGACACTGCGGTCCATCGCGATCTGCAGCACGCCGATGCTCTCTCCGGAGAAGTCTTTCACCGCACCCAGACGAACCGCCCAGGAGCTGCCGTCCCGGTCGAATCGGGAAGTGAGAGGCTCCCCCGCCAGTACCCGCTGCGCATCCTCGGAAGTGATCGCGATCCCGTTATCGAAGGTGCTTGCGAACGCCTGCAGACCCGTATCTTTTTTCAATAACAGCGCCATATCCGCACCCGTCTCGACCTTGAAGTGATCGAAGAAGGGTTTGCCGAAGGACATGCCGAACTCTACCGTTCCCAGATGCCTGTCGCCCTGAAATACCGGTACCACGCCGCGGATACCCAGGCCGGCCACGCCCACTTCAAGACCGGTGACCGGTACCTGCTCGGTGTTGCTCCTGACTACCGTCTTACGAAAACCCGACAGATCATCGCCAAACTTTTCCGGTTTGTGGATACGGACAAACGAGATGGCTGGCGGCTTGTGGAACTGAAACTGGCGTGCGCCGAAATCCGATTGCAGCTTGATGAAGGCGGCATGAAACAATTGCAGCAGCCGCGCCCGGTCTTCTTCCGCAAAGGCCTTTTGGGTATCCGGCATCTGTGCGACCAGATAGGACAGCGCGGTCGCCAAACGGCTCTCGGCTTGGATACCGCTCATGACGCTTCGGTGGATACTATCCAATTCCCGCTGTTCAGCCTTGGTGATGATATTGTTGGCACTCCAGAGGCCACCGCCTGTCATTGCGCCGATCACCAGCAGCATCAGAAACAGCATGGAACCGCTCAGTCGCCAAAAGATCGGGGCGCTGCGCAGCCTGTGCATCCAGTTGGCCGGGGCACTCTTCTTCAGGCTGGCCTTGCCGGCACGGATGCGTTGGTAGAGGACTTCTGCCTGGTCGATCTGTTGTCTGGTCGGCCTGGTGCGCACCGACATATAACCGATGACGCGTTCGCCTTCCATCTCAGGCGATACAGTGGCCTTGACCCAATAGAAATCGCCGTTCTTACAGCGATTTTTTACGATGCCGACCCATGGCCTTCCCCCTTTCACAGTACTCCACAGGTTTTCGAAAGCTTCCGGAGGCATATCGGGATGCCGAACCAGATTGTGATTCTTACCGATCAACTCCTCCTTCGAAAAGCCGCTGATTTCAATGAACGCTTTGTTGGCATAGGTAATGATGCCTTTCAAATCAGTGCGCGATGCCAGAATCAGATGATCCTTCATTTCGCGTTCATTGTTGGTAACCGGTTGGTTGATCTTCACAACAGTCGACTCCTGTTTTCTTGTTTCATGCTGACACTACCCGCGCGCTGTTCCCGCCGTTGCGGGTCGATCCTGAACACCACGGCAACCGACTCCGCATCACGCCTGCGGGACGGCAAGCCGGACTTGGTCGCATATCGAGCCGGTGTTGGAAAGTACCTGCGGAGCAGCCCTGTCCCTGGTGCGATTCGACCCGGATATTGCCGTCGCATTTTGGGTTCGATACGAGAAAGGGTTGGTGTTCCAGTCAAATGATGAATTGAACGTTCGTCAGACTTGACGAGCCGTTTTCAAACCTCTCCTCCCGCCTGTTCTTGTCATCATGGAATAGCGACTTTTATGGCTGGAACTTTAACGATTGACAGCGATCCGGCGCGTGCAGGGGGTTTTGAGAACACCGGCTGCGCCGAGCGCTGCAGTGGCCGGTGGACGGCTATAACCAGCGGATGCCCGACATCAGGTACCAGCTGTTGTCGAACAGCATACAGTTTTCGAGCACGATGGTATGCGGCTGGCCATTTGCCTCGATCTGTATCCGCACCGTTGCGATAAGCGTGCCGTCTATCCCGACCAGCACCTCCTCCCCGTGCGATCTGTAGCCGATGCTGCGCCAGTCGGTGCCGCCGGCCGCTGCTTTACTATGGAGGGCATGCCATGCGCTCACGGCACCCGCCAGATAACCGGCGTAAGGGTCGTCCGTGCTGCCCTGAGGCAGCCCGCCGATCTGCGCCATTGTCATGCTGTCGGCCAGCGAGGAGGCTTTGAACGACTCAACATCGTTGTCGCGCAGAGAGGCGAGCAGTCCCTGCACCAGCGCGTCCGTGCGCGGCAGGCGGTCACCGTTGGAGCCGGTCGTCCGCACGAAACCCGGGGACTTCGCACGCGCGTCTATGCGGTAACCCAGGTGATCCAGGTACCTGGTGAGCACCGGGTGGTGCCGTTTCCACGCAGGCAGGTAGGGAGCGGCATCGTTGATCTCCACCATGAATTGCAGCGATACAAGCGTGGCGGCGCTGTCGCGGTTCCAGTTGCGCAACAGCTCCAGCGCCGCCACGGACCGCTGCCCGGCATCGCCGCGGTAGAGTCGCGCCAGCCGGGGCAGCGTGTTGATGCGATCGTCGGTGTTCAGCCTGGCATCCCTCGCCCTGACGGCATCTATGATGCCCGCCAGTTCGTCCGGGGAGACGCTGTGCATCAGATTGTCCAGCAGTAAGCCTATCTCCTGCGACCGCCTGGTATTGGAGACGGGCGCGTTACGCAGGAATTCGATGGTCTCCTGCGTGAACGCCCCGATGCCCAGGCGACCACCCAGATACAGCCTGGCGAACCGTATGTCGACGCTGTCGTCGTCGCGATAGGCATCGAGCCAGCGCTGTGCCCGGGCGATTTTGTGGCGCCCCAGGAATATGAGTGCCTGCGCGCGGACGACGGGATCGGTTGCGGGATTGCCCAACAGCTCGTCCGCATAGCCGATCCCGGCGCCGGGATCCGGGAACCGGGACAACGCGTCGAACGTCTGCCGGTACAGCGTCTTCAGGCTGAGCTGCCGCGTCTTCTCGTCCAGGCCGCGCAGTTCCTCCGTGAAACCGATGACAGCGCTTTCCGTGCCGGGGACAGCCAGGTGTCCCAGGATGTTCAACAGCCACTTGCGCTGCAGCAGGCCGGCGCTCGAATCGGACAGCCTTTCGGCGATGCGGGGAGCCACGGCAGCGCCCCGCGCGACAAGCCGGTTGTAGGCCGCAGGCATGGCCTGCAGGTCTCCGCTGCCGAGCGCCTTCATCTCCTCCGCTATCGACGGCCAGGTGGACGGGTCCCCGGCGGCGACGGCCGTTGCGCCGGACAGCTGGGAGTCGAGCAGTCGGTCGACCAGCGCGAGCGGTACAGGCATGGCGCCATGTGCGTGCACGGTTTCTGCAACCGCGGCAGCCGCCATCAACAAAAGACAACCAATGCAGCGTATACGTCTATTCATATCGATGTTCCTTGCGATCCCTGTCGGCGGAGGAACAGGAATCCGCCTGCCGTAAACGGGGCGGCGCGTTGTCAGTCAGCCCGACAGGCCCGCCACCGCGCGTTGAAGGCAGCGCCGTTGTCCGCACCGGCTCACTCGTCCCATCCGTTGCGTGAAATTGCCGCCCGGTGCAAAGACTCACTTATTCCGAAATGATTTTCAAGTTGAAGCCGATCTCCTCTCCGGGCACAATTCCCGCACTTATAGGTTTTTTAGCTTTTCGGATAGTTTTTGAACTGCTCATCCAACGCGCGGTCACTGAAGGCGTGGCGCCGCCGCAAATGTCCTGGGACGGGTTGAACTTCGATATTATCGCCGGTGTCACCGCACCGGTTATTGCCCCCATAGCGACGCGTTTATCCAGAATGATATTGTTGACCTGGAATACGCTGGCGCTGACTCTCGTGCTCTGGGCGGTATCGGTTGCGGTAAGGCGTCTGCCCACACCGCTTCAGCAGTTCGAACCCACCGGGCTTTGGGTTATGGCGTTCCCGTTCGTTTGGCTTCCCTACAGAGAAATATATAATGAACCTGAAACTTACATTAACTATTCTCACAACACTCTATGCAATGAATAGTCATGCATTCAGTCCGGATGCGCTTGAAGGCAGGAATCTATACCCCGCATGTCACGTCTGTCACAATCAGGCAATGGATCCGCCCCTGGGGCCACCGATGTGGGGCGTTCAACGGCTTTACAAAAAAAATACGCTCGACGACGAAGATTTTGTAAAAGCCGTGGTGGATTTTGTTAAGGCACCCACAATAGAAAAAGCGATACACAGTGAAGCGCTTCAACAACTCGGCTTGATGCCGCCTCTGCCGTTGCCCGATGAAATGCTGAAAAAAATTGCAACATATATTCTGGAAGAGGAATTTCCGCCACCATGTGAGCACTGGAAAATTGCAGTAAAGCGCGCTGAGGAAAATGGAGATATGGCGCATGTGGAGAAAGATGCAGACATGCTTAAGATGTTCTGCAAGTGAAAAGTATGCTGGATGTTTTACGTTGCCATTTCGCCGACAAGGCCAAGGCACTTGAACGACAGAATGCAGATGCCATAATGAGCGCAGGAAACATGCTCGACCCACAGGGGACTTCAACGAAATGTTTCATGCTCCGGCAAATGACGTTTTCGAAACGGTGGATTCGCGCCCGACGACCGCTTCAGCCAACCTTAACCATGATGGTATGCACTGTCGGAATCCAATATGAAAGATTCAGATTGGAAGCTATTCAAAGCCATTAAAAAAAAGGCTCTCGAGAAGTTTTGTGAAAATACACTGGCTGAACTGCGGGCATTGATCGGTGATGAGAACATACCCGTGCAGGAAAGATATCTTCTGAACTATAAACTGGTGAAAAAGCGCGACAAAAAAATGGCGTCGCTGTTTAATGAAAAAAGCAGGTCAAAAGCACCGTTGCAACTGATCGCAATTCGGGGGGAGGGCCTGGCCGATGAAGCGCTGGTATCCAGGTTATCGAAAGCATTTCGGGAAAAAACCGATCCGGCAAGAAGCAACTGGTTGGGTGCATGAAAAATGCGCAATATCGTGCGCAATCGCTCACTCAGACGCGCCGCGGTGCCGCAGCGCTCAGCGAGTCAGCACGGCGTTATGCCTGCCGAGGGATATTGAGTGAATATCAGCCGCTTCGCTTTATCTCTGTTTACCGTGAATGCTGCCTGCGACACCACTGCCTTTGCGCTTGCCATTGAGGGACCGCTGGAGCAAAGACCGCACTTTCGTGCGCCGCAGGCAGTCGTGGAAATGTTCCTTCAGGCCGTGGATAGAGGAGAGTTGGTGGTATTCGACCGGAGAATCAGCAAGTCGATGCTCGTACCGATCCGCATCGAATATGTGTATGAGCTCAAATATCCGGTCCCGAAAGTGAAAGTTTACTCGGAACTCAGGGAGCCCATGCCCGTGCCCGGCCAGGAAAACTGCAGGCTCCGCGGTATCAGTGCAACGCTAGATGCCGGGGGCAGCATTATCGAGACCGAGGCACATGTCTGGTCAGAGTGACAGGATTTGGTATCGGCAGGCGTAAGCCGCACCCGTCCGGCACCGTGCATCAGCCGACTTTGAAGAAGCGCAGACTCTCGGCCATCTTTTGCACCTGTTCGTTCATGGATGCGCTGGCCGCCGCGGTCTCTTCAGCCAGAGCGGCATTCTGCTGGGTCATCTCATCCATCTCGCGCACCGCCCTGTTGACCTGTTCCAGCCCCTGCGACTGTTCGCGGCTGGCGGCGGCGATGCCGACGATGATGTCAACGACCTTTTTCACGGAACCGACGATCTCCTCCAGGGTGCCGCCGGACTGATTGACCAGGTCGACCCCGGCACGCACCTTATCGCCGCTGTCCTGGATCAGGTTTTTGATCTGGCGCGCTTCGGTGGCGCTACGCTGCGCCAGATTACGCACTTCGGTGGCGACGACGGCGAAACCACGGCCATGCTCACCGGCCCGGGCCGCCTCGACCGAGGCGTTCAAAGCCAGCAGATTGGTTTGGAACGCGATCTCGTCGATGACGCCGATGATCTCGGCGATCCGCTCGCTGCTTTCATGGATCGCATTCATTGCCCCGATGGCATCCCCGATCACCGCCCCGCCCTGCTCCGCCAGTTCGCGCGCACTACCGGCCAGGGTTTCGGCGAGTTGGGCATTGTCGGCATTGCTGTACACGGTGCTGGTCAGTTCGTCGGTGCTGGAAGCGGTCTCCTCCAGTTGTGTGGCCTGCTGCTCGGTGCGTCTGGACATGTTGGCATTGCCCGCCGCGACTTCGCGGGTGCCGGTGTTGATCGCATCTGCCGAGGTACTGATGCTGCCCACGATCTCCTGCAGCCGATCGATCGTGCTGTTGACGCGCTCCTTCACCAGCGCAAAAGTGCCCTGGTAGTCGCGGGTGATCTTGTGCGACAAATCGCCACGTGACAGGTTTTCCATCACCCCGGCGATGTCATTGAATGTCTCCGAAACCACAGTCAGCAATTGGTTGACATCCTCGCCCAGAGCCTTGAAAAAGCCCTGTTTGTCGGCCATCTCAATGCGCCGCTCCAGATTGCCGCGCCGGGCCGCACCGACGATCTCCTCTACCTCCCGCTCGACCGCCACCTCGGTGGTGCGATCGGTGAATTCGACCACGGTGCCGATGCGCTCAAGGTCTTCGTTGAACACCGGGTTGGTGATCAGGCGCAGTGAACGGCCACCGATCTCCAGATCCTCGCGCTGCTCCCCGGTCAGGCCTTCCACCGCGCTGCGCCGTTCCTGCCGGTGCAGGTGCAGAGACCAGATATCGCTGCCGAGCAGCTGATCCGGATCGAACCCGGGCAGCTCCTGCTGCAGTTGTTCTGCGCCGTCCTCCAAGGTCTGACGGGCGGATCGATTGACATAGATGATCTTGCCCTCGGCATCCGCCACCAGTACATTGGTGCGTCCCACATCCAGCGCAAGCCGGATGCGGGTGGCCTGTTCCGCACGTTGCTGGGTCTCGTCAATATTGTTCTTCAGATTGGTGATCATCACCGCCATGGCCGAGCCCAGCTGGCCGGTTTCGTCCTTGCCAGTGATGTCGACCTTCTGATTCAACTCGCCGGCGGCGATGCCCTGTGCAATCTCAACTGAACGGTACAAAGGTCGGACAATGGAACGGGTCAGAAAGTAAACAAAAACCAGCGTGCCGAAGGCTAAAAACACCAGGAATGCGGCGATGATGTTGCGTGAGACGCTGATCGATTCGCCAAATTCCTCGGATGAGGTATTAATCTCTTCGTTGGCGGTTATCGCCTGAGCGCTCAATCCTCTGACTTCACCCAGTCTTGCAGTCAGCGTCTTGACCTCTCCGACCCGCCCGGTGATCCCGCGCGCGAACTGGTCCATCTTTTTCACCGTATCGTTCAGGCCGACCAGCGCCTCCCGACGCATGCGCTCTTCGATGTCGCCGACCGCATCGCTGGCATCCTCCACCGCATCGCGGGCGACGCCGTCCGGCAACTCCCCAACCACGTCGTCCAGGCTCTCGGCAAGTTCCGCCAGGGTAGCGGACATCATGATCAGCTTGCGCTCCAGCATTTTCACCGTCATGTTGGTGCGGTTGATGTTATCGCTGATCCCCAGCATGCCAGCCGAGATACTGGTCAGATCGGCATCCGCCTGCACTACCCTGGTCTCCGTGGCTTTGGCGCTGTCGACCCCGGTCTCGGCCTTCTTCTCGATGCCCTCGAAGCCATTGGTCAAGTTGGCGAAAAAGTACAGGGTCAGGACCAGTGCGCCGATCATCATCGCACTCACTGCCACACCGCCGCCCAACATCTTGAATTTGATGGTCATACGCCTGTGTCATCCACTTTTAACGGTGCCCGGGGTGAGCGGCGGTCACTCGGCGGCCACGCACCCGGACAGAACTACCTGGCCGCTTCGCGCTCATACATGCCCACCGCTTTGTTCATCTCCGCCAACAGGGGCAGATTGGTTTCGGCCAGCGCGTTGATCCGGTCCAGCTCGATGGAAGTGGTTTTGTAATCCGCGCCATATTCGACCAGGGGTTTGAATTGTTCCCAGAGTTTGTTCACCACCGCCAGTTGCTCGCGGATCTCGGGCGCTTTGGTGCCAGGCAATCCTAGGGTTTCATCGCCATCCAGCAACCCTTTCAGCGTGCGCTCGAACAGCGTGTAGGTCTCCAACAGGGCCAGTTTGTTGTCTTCGGCCTCGTAGCCGTTGGCGACCAGCAGGAACTCCTTGCTCATCTTCTGGGTCAGCATGCGCTGCTTGCCGGAGAGATTGATGGTGGCCGCCAATCCGGGAGCGGACTTTAATCCACCGCCGGCGGCATCGTTCTCATACAAGCCGACGGTCTTGTTCATCTCCTTGAGCAGCGGCAGGTTCTCTTTGGCCACGACGGCCGCCTGTTCGGCATTCACGGCATTATTGCTCAGGATCTCCTGCACCACTGAATTAAACCTGGCCCATACCTGATCCACCTTGTCCAGCTGGCGCAGGATGCGGGCACTGCTGGTGGGTGGCAGGCGCAGATCGGCATCCCCCACCCGCAGGCCCTTGAGGGTCTTGTCGAACAGCGACGAGGTCTGGCGTAGGTTTTCCAGGTTCTGTTCGGCCTGGATGCCCAGAGCGACCAGCATGATCTCCTTACTCATCTTCTGGGACAGCATGCGCTGCTTGCCGGACAGATTAAGCACCACACCGTATTCGGCGGAACTGGGACCCTCGGCCACTACGCTGGCCGGCACGCCGACCAACAGGGCTGTGAGCAGCCCGGCGGACCAAACGATACGGTGAACGGACAATAGTGTAAAAGACATAGCGCGACTCCAGTCAAGCAGGAAACGTTCGGCCCGGGGTGACGGGCATGACAGAAAAAGCATAGGTACTGTATCGGTTACAGAGATCGTTGCTTTAGCCATTCAGTCTGGATTGCTCACTTTCACCGACACCCCCACCGCCAGCCGGCAGCGATTGACAATTCTCATTGATCGACGGGCCAGGGTCACCCTAAGTTCGTGCAGTGCTCTGGATCGCATTGGGCACAAACCAGAGGCCCTGCATTCAGCGCATAAAGTCGCGATGGCCGCATAGCAAGCGGACGCGTGAACCCGCTTGGACCGCTCCGGCGGCCGTCATTGAAAAACTTGGGACGCAGTTATTTCAGCGAGGTAAGTTCAATGAATTTCAAGCGCAAAAAATTGCCACTGTTTCTGATCGCTACTTTAGCCGCCACCACGACAGCGCTGGCCGCTGAACCGATACAACCGATCAAACCGGTGCATAACATCAACCTGGCGCAGGTGGAACTGGGAAAGAAGCTCTATTTCGATCCGCGCCTGTCGAAATCGGGTTTCATCTCATGCAACTCCTGCCACAATCTGAGCATGGGCGGAACGGACAATCTGAAGACCTCCATCGGAGACCACTGGCAGCAGGGCCCTATCAATGCCCCCACCGTGCTCAACTCCAGCCTTAATCTGGCGCAGTTCTGGGACGGACGCGCCGCAGACCTGAAGGCACAGGCCGGTGGTCCTATCGCCAATCCGGGGGAGATGGGATTTTCCCACCAGCTCGCTGTCAGCGTGCTGGAGTCCATTCCGGAATATGTCATCGAGTTCAAGCAGGTGTTTGGCAGCGACACAATCGACATCGACAAGGTGACGGCCGCCATCGCCGAATTCGAAAAGACGCTGGTCACCCCAAACTCCCGTTTCGACCGCTGGCTGCTGGGCGATGCGGATGCGCTGACGCCAACAGGGCTGGCCGGCTACGAGCTGTTCAAAAGCAGCGGTTGCATCGCCTGCCACAACGGAGAGGCCGTGGGTGGCAACTCCTTCCAGAAAATGGGTGTGGTGGAACCCTACCAGGCCAAGAGCCCTGCCGAAGGTCTCAGCGCAGTCACCGGAAAAGATGCAGACCGTTTCAAGTTCAAAGTTCCGACGCTGCGTAACGTGGAGATGACCTATCCCTACTTCCACGATGGCGAGGCGGAGACACTGACAGAGGCAGTGGATGTGATGGGACGACTGCAACTGGGGAAGCAGTTCAGCAAAGAGGAGAACTCGCGGATCGTCGCATTTCTCAAAAGCCTGACCGGCGACCAGCCCAGTTTTCTGCTGCCGATTCTGCCGCCCTCCACCGACAGCACACCGCCGCCAAAGCCGTTCGATTAGCGGTGCCTGGTACAACGGCGGAACG
The DNA here is from genome assembly GCA_020445405.1 of Gammaproteobacteria bacterium. GTDB lineage: Bacteria > Pseudomonadota > Gammaproteobacteria > Chromatiales > Chromatiaceae > HKST-UBA178. The sequence continues at coordinate 31,135 of JAGRGQ010000020.1, forward strand.
TTCTCCCTGAAATCCATAGTCTGAAAACCCCTGCTGCGCCGACAGCGGGGTTTTCAGCCTTCCGGTACACAGCCTGCGGTAGCGCCCGGTGCGCACGGAACAGGCGGAACCTTAACCTCAGCTTAAATACAGCATCAGCCTGGCTTCAGGTTGGCGTGCGTACACTGCGGTCAAATCAGCGATCGGTGCGGCAGGTCAGATAAGAGCAGCGCGCTACCGGCGTAGCCAGTCGGTCATACGGCTTCTGTTACAGCCCGCGTTGAACAGCGCCGGTCGCGCTCCATCGCCCGGCACATGAACAGGCGCAGTCGCGAGCACGACAATCAGGCTCCGGAGCCCGGTTCGTCTGTTGTAGAATGGGTGGTTGGGAGCATTTGGCGCAATCAGGTCCGGGCGCCTTCCACCCTAACCCCGATATCACCGGACAACCAGGAGAATCGCTCAATGAGTGGCAGTCAACATGAGACCGTGCCAGCCCAGGGTGAAGCACGCTATCTGGACGCGCGCAGAGTCACGCTGGTGGGGGCGGCGGTCAATATCGTCCTGTCGGTGATCAAGATACTGGCCGGATGGCTCGGTTCCTCGCACGCTCTGATCGCGGATGGCATCCATTCGCTCTCCGATCTGGCCACCGATGCCGTTGTCCTGCTGGCCGCCAAACACGGTTCAAAAGACGCCGACGATGAACATCCCTACGGGCACGGGCGTATCGAGACGCTGGCTACCGTGGTGCTCGGCATCGTATTGATCCTGGTCGCGGTCGGGATCGGTTACGATGCGGTGCGGCGGCTGTTCGAACCCGCCCGGCTGCTGCTGCCGGGCCTGCTGGCGCTTTCGACCGCGGTCATTTCCGTGCTGGTGAAGGAGGCGCTTTACCAGTACACGGTTGCGGTCGCCAAAAAACTGCGCTCCAACCTGCTCCGCGCCAATGCCTGGCACCATCGCAGCGACGCCGTCTCCTCGGTCGTGGTGGTGGTGGGCGTCATCGGCAGCATGGCCGGCTTGGGCTACCTCGACGCCGTGGCATCGGTGGTGGTGGCGGTCATGGTGGCCAAGATCGGCTGGGATCTGGGTTGGCACAGTCTCCACGAACTGATCGATCGTGGATTGGAGCACGGGGAGAGGGAAAATATCCGTGAAAAAATCATGGCCGTGGACGGCGTGCGCGCGATGCACGACCTGCGCACCCGGCGCATGGGCGGCAATGCGTTTGTCGATGTCGATGTACTGGTTGACCCCTCGATCACCGTCTCCGAGGGACACCGCATCGGAGAGGAGGTGCTGATGCGGCTCAATCAGGATATCGATGAGGTGACGGACGTCACCGTGCACATCGACCCGGAGGACGACGAAACCGAAACCCCCTCCAGAGACGCGCCGATGCGCGGCGAAATGCTGGCACGACTGCAGTCACACTGGCGCGATGTCACGGACGCGGAAAAAATTGAGCAGGTGGCGTTACACTATCTCGGCGGCAGGGTGCGCGTGGAGGCGCGCGTCCCGCTGAACGCGATGACCGATCTTGACGCAGCGCGGCGTTTTGCGCGGGAGATTGCGAAAACCGCCGACAAGGACGAACAGGTCACCCAAATCAGAGTACTGTTTTACTGGAAGGAGAACGACGACCTTCAGTCGAATTAAGACTGCCTTTAACGGACCGATACATCGGCGCATCCATTTTTTTGCTGTTGGCGGGATGCGAAAACAGCCGGAATGAATGCCATTTCCGGCGGCAATGATTAAAGCTCACCCGGGATCCGGGTGGAAAAGTAATGAACAACCACAAGCCCCTGCACCAAGGCCAATGGAGCAGTCTCACCCCAGCCGAGGTTTGCGAACGCCTGCGGGTCGATCCGACACAGGGCCTGACCGGCGCGGAGGCGGGCCGCCGCCAGGCCAGCTGCGGGCGCAATGAAATCCGGGAAGGCAAACGCCGTCCGCTGTGGCTCATGCTGCTGGATCAGTTTCGCGATTTCATGATCGTCGTGCTGCTCGCCACCGCCATCATCTCCGGCGTGATCGGCGAAGCGGCGGACACCGTTGCCATTCTGGTCATCGTCGTTCTCAACGCCACCTTCGGTGCGGTACAGGCGTATCGTGCCGAACGCGCCATCGCCGCGTTGAAATCCATGGCTGCGTCCAGCGCGCAGGTCATCCGCGATGGAGAGTGCAGCAGTGTCAACGCGGTCGACCTGGTTCCGGGTGATCTGGTCAGCGTTGACGCCGGTAATGTGATTCCCGCCGATTTGCGGCTGGTTGAATGTGCCGGCCTTGAAATCAATGAAGCGGCATTGACGGGCGAATCCATGGGTATCGTCAAATCCAGCAATGCCATCGGTGCGACGGGCCTGCAGGTCGGAGAGAGACTGAACATGGCCTTTAAGGGTACTCAGGTCAATGCCGGACGCGGTATCGGCGTGGTTACCGGTATTGGCATGCATACCGAGCTGGGACGTATCGCCGGTCTGCTGCAGACGACGAAAGAGAGCCGCACACCGCTGCAGAAACGGCTTGGCGCTTTTGGGAAACGCCTGGCAATTGCGGTACTGGCGATTTGCGCCATCATCTTTACCGTCGGTCTGCTGCGCGGCGAAGCTCTGGTGCTGATGTTCCTTACCGCGATCAGTCTTGCCGTGGCGGCGATTCCGGAAGCATTGCCGGCCGTTATCAGCGTGTCGCTGGCGCTTGGCGCGCGCAGGATGAGCCGGGAAAACGCGCTCATCCGCAACCTGCCGGCAGTGGAAACCCTGGGTTCGGTCACCTTTATCTGCAGCGACAAGACGGGTACGTTGACGCGCAACAGAATGTCCGTCGACGTGCTGTACACCGGCGCGGGCCTCAGCGACGAACTGCCCGCTGGAGACAATCCGCTCTGGCAGCACCTGCGCGAAGCCCTGGCGCTGAACAACGACGTGGTGATCACCGCCGGCCGGCTGACGGGCGATCCCACCGAAGTCGCGCTGTGTGAAGCCGCGCAGCGTGCGGGATTGTCGAAAGTGGATGCGGAAATCCGGCTGCCCCGTATCGACGAACGGGTCTTCGATTCCGCGCGCATGCGTATGACCACACTGCATCGCAGCGGCGATGGTGCGATTGCGTTCACCAAGGGTGCGCCGGAATCGGTGCTGCCGCTGTGCCGTGAGGGTTTGACCGGTGCCGGCGCCACGGTGTTGGATCGCAACGCGGTGCTGGATCAGGCCAACCGACTCGCTATCCGCGGTTATCGCGTACTGGCCATCGCCATGCGCCAATTTACACAGGCATCCACGATTGACCGTCGGGATTCATTGGAAAGCGATTTGTGCTTTCTGGGCCTGGTGGGTCTGATCGACCCGCCACGGGAGGGGGCGTTGCGGGCGGTTGAGCAGTGCAGGAGTGCCGGCATCACCCCGGTGATGATTACCGGCGATCATCCCGCAACAGCCCACGCGATTGCCCGCCGGCTCAACATCAATGTTGAAAACGGCGAGGTGTTGACGGGCGATGAACTGGACAACCTCGGTGACGGGGAGTTCAGGCAGCGCGTCGGACGGATAAGGGTTTACGCCCGGGTTTCGCCGCAGCAGAAGATTCGCATCGTCAATGCGCTCCAGGAGACGGGAGAGTTCTGTGCCATGACCGGCGACGGCGTCAACGACGCACCCGCGCTTAAACAGGCCGACATCGGTATCGCCATGGGGCTCAAAGGCACCGACGTGGCCCGCGAAGCCGCCGACATGGTGCTGCTGGACGACAACTTCGCCACCATCGTCACCGCAGTGCGCGAGGGCCGGCGCATTTTCGACAATATCCGCAAGTTCATCAAATACACCATGACCAGCAACGCCGGTGAAATCTGGACTCTGTTCCTGGCGCCGTTTCTTGGCCTGCCCATGCCGCTGCTGCCGATACATATCCTCTGGATCAACCTGGTCACCGATGGCCTGCCGGGTCTGGCGCTTGCGCTGGAGCCGCATGAAAAAGGCATCCTGCAGCGTCCACCCAGGCCACCGAATGAAAATATTTTTGCTCACGGCATGTGGCAGCACATCGTCTGGGTGGGACTGTTGATCGGGGGTCTGTCGCTGCTGGCCCAGGCACTGGCATTTCACCATGGTTCCAGCCATTGGCAGACCATGGTGTTTACCACACTGACGCTGGCGCAGCTGGCGCATGTGATGGCCATCCGTTCGGAGTCGCAATCCCTGTTCACCATCGGCCTGTTCAGCAACACGCCGCTGCTCGGCGCGGTGCTGGGCACCGTCGTCCTGCAGTTGGGCGTGATCTACGTGCCCTGGCTCAATGGCGTCTTCAGGACCGCGCCGCTCGATGCAATCGAACTCGGCCTCTGTTTTCTATTGGCGGCAGCGGTGTTTATGGCCGTGGAAACGGAGAAGTGGCTGGTGCGGCGTGGGGTGATATACCAGGCAAAAAATGCTTCCGGAAGAAATGGCTCCTGACTGGAAAATCCATCTCATACTCCTCCGCGAACCAGGTTGCCGTCCGTACCGGTTGCCGGCAAGGCGCAGCGTCTCCCGGCAGAGTCTCAGACGGCCATCGCCCTGACCTGATCCAGGCGATTGCGCATGGCGGCATAATAGACCACGGGAATGACCACCAGCGTCAATACGGTCGAGATGAACAGACCGAATATCAGGGAGACGGCGAGTCCACTGAAAATCGGGTCGTCGAGAATGAAGAATGCACCGGCCATTGCGGCCAGGCCGGTCAGGATGATCGGTTTCGCGCGCACCGCGCCGGAGCTGACGACCGCGGCATCGAAATCCAGCCCGCGGCAGACCTCCTGATTGATGAAATCCACCAGCAGAATGGAATTGCGCACAATGATACCCGCCAGTGCGATCATGCCGATCATCGAGGTCGCGGTGAACTGGGTACCGAGGATGGCATGGCCGGGCAGAATACCGATTATGGTCAGCGGGATTGGCGCCATGATCACCAGTGGAACCAGGTAAGAGCGAAACTGGGCGACGACCAGCAGATAGATCAGGATCAGTCCGACAGCGTAGGCGATGCCCATATCCCGGAACGTATCGTAGGTCACCTGCCACTCTCCGTCCCATTTCAGGCTATAGGCATAGGGGTTATCCGGTTGTGACATGAAAAACTGCTCAGGTTCGCCCTGTTCCTCCAGCTTTGCCGAGATTTCGAACATGCCATAAAGCGGACTGTCGATTGCGCCGGCCATATCGCCGGTGACATAGACCACCGGCAACAGGTCTTTGTGGTGCAGCGAGAATTCTCGATGTCCCTGTACCACATGCACGATCTCCGACAACGGAATCAAACTGCCCTCCCGGTTGCGCACCCGCAGCGACAGCACCTGATCCAGGTCCGATTTGTCCGCCTCCAGGTACTCCAGTCGGATCGGGACTGCATATTTCTGGTTGCTGCCGTGCAGGAAGCTGACATCCTCGCCATGCAGTACGGTGGCCAGATCTTCCGCCAGCGAGCGCTGGGATACCCCGAGCAGCGCAGCCTTGGATCGATCCAGTACGATAATCCGCTTGTCCGAGGGATATTCGACGCTGTCATCCACATCGGTGATATCGCGGGTGGCTTCGAAGACTTTGCGCACGGACCTGGCCATCGTGATCTGGCCCCGGTAATCCAAACCGTAGATTTCCGCCACCAACGGCGACAGCACCGGCGGCCCCGGCGGAACCTCGACTATTTTTGCGTTCCCTCCCCAGCGCCCGGCAATCTCCTGCACCGGCTGCCTCACCGCCAGCGCAATTTCGTGGCTTTTCCGCTCCCGCAGTTTTTTGTCGACCAGGTTGACCTGAATATCGCCGAGATGGGCGCCGGCACGCAGGTAGTACTGGCGTACCAGGCCGTTGAAACTGATCGGTGCGGCAGTGCCGGCGTAGACCTGATAGTCGGTCACTTCGCCGACACCGCCCAGATACTCGCCGATCTCGCTCAACACCAGCGTGGTCTGCTCCAGACTGGTGCCTTCAGGCATGTCCAGCACCACCTGGAATTCCGACTTATTGTCGAACGGGAGCATTTTCAGGACGACCAGTCTGCCCGCCACCAGGGCGACGGAAAGCCCCATCAGGATGAGGATGCCCAGCAGCAGCAGCCAACGGTTTCGATTGCCGCGGTTGCCGCGCAAAAACGGGGTGTAGGCCCGCCGGAAAGCGGCCTGGACACGGCTCTCCCCGCGCGCCGCATCGGCGGGAACGAAGTGACGGTGCGCGACGTTCGCCAGCATCCGATTGGTCATCCAGGGGGTGAGGATGAAAGCCACCGCCAGCGAGATCAGCATGCCCATCGAGGCATTGATCGGGATCGGGCTCATGTAAGGCCCCATCAGGCCCGAGACGAAGGCCATCGGCAGCAGTGCGGCAATAACCGTGAATGTGGCCAGTATCGTGGGACCGCCCACCTCGTCCACCGCCTTGGGTATGGCCTCCAGCAGATGACTGCTCCCCAGCTGCAGGTGCCGGTGAATATTCTCTACCACGACGATCGCGTCATCCACCAGAATACCGATGGAGAAGATCAGCGCGAACAGCGAGACGCGGTTCAGCGTGAAACCCCAGGCCCAGGAGGCGAACAGGGTAATGGCCAGGGTGACCACGACTGCCGCGCCGACGATGAAGGCTTCCCGCCAGCCGATGGCAAGCAGCACCAGCAGCACGACCGAGGCGGTAGCGAAGATCAGCTTCTGTATCAGTTTTTTCGCTTTGGCATCCGCGGTTTCACCATAGTTCCGGGTAATCGAGACGTTCACCCCCTCGGGAATGAAAATACCCTGAAGATGTTCGAATCGCTGGATCACCCGGTCGGCAATCCGGACCGCGTTGGTGCCCGGTTTTTTGGCCACGGCGATGGTGACGGCGGGAAACGAATCACCGGCGGCTATACTCTGTTCCACGGACTGGGGCCCGGCACCCAGCCAGACATATTCGATGGGCTGATCCGGATCGCGGCGGATCTCGGCCACATCGCTCAGATAGACCGGCTTGCCGTTGTGCACGCTGACGACCAGCCCGCCGATTTCGTCCACGCTGGAGAGAAAGGTCCCCGCCTGCACCAGAATTTCCCGGTTGGAGACGGTCACTTCGAGGTTGTCCCTGGTGGTGTTCTCGCCGTGCAGGGTATCTCGCAGGTTCTGCAGATCGATACCGTAGCCGGCCAGTGCCTGCGGATCGAGCAGCACGTGAACGACCTGGTCCGGTGAGCCGATGGTGTAGATATCGCGGGTACCGGGAATCCGTTTCAATTCCGACTCCAGGGCATGTGCCACCTGGCCGAGTTCGTAGGCACCCACCTTCGGATCCGTGCTCCACAGCGTTGCCGACAGGATAGGCACATCATCGATCCCCTTGGGCTTGATCAGGGGCTGCCCGACCCCCAGGTTGGCCGGCAGCCAGTCCCTGTTCGACTGGATCTTGCTGAACAGGCGGACGATGGCCTGGGTCCGCTCCTCCCCGACTTCGTACTGCACCGTCAGCACCGCCATGCCGGGCCGGGACGTCGAGTAAACGTGCTTGATGCCATCGATTTCCGACAGCACCTGCTCCGCCGGCGTGGCCACCAGACTTTCGATCTCGCTCGCGGTGGCGCCGGGGAAAGGGATAAACACGTTGGCGAAAGTGACATTGATCTGCGGCTCCTCCTCGCGTGGGGTGACCATCACCGCGAATGCGCCCATCAACAGACCGACCAGCGCCAGCAGCGGGGTGATTTCGGTGGTCAGGAACTGTTTTGCGACTCGTCCGGAAAACCCTAAATTCGCCATGTTCTCAGTCCTGTTTGCGCTGCTTCAGCCGAATACCCGCGGCGATTGGATCCAGTGCGACCGCTTCTTCCGGATTCAGTCCGGCCAGCACGGTATAACCCTGCTCTGTGGGATGGCCCAGGCGTATGTGACGCAAATGGATGCCGCCATTCTCATCGATCACATAGACGCCGGTGACCTCGCCTCTGTAGACCACCGATTCGATCGGGATCAGGAGTTCCTGCTTCAGGCCTATCTGGAAAGCAACCTTTACGAACATCCCCGGGAACAACCCGGTCAGATTCTCCGGCAGCTCGAGCCGCAGCTTGAATGTGTTGCTGCTTTTGTCGGCGATCGGGAATACAGTCAACCCGGCCGCGTCAATCACTTTTCCATCGGGCAGCAGCAGACGGGCTTTTCTGAATTCACGAATTGCGGATATCAGACGCTGCGGAACGTCCACCAGAATCCGCAGTCTGCTGAGCGAGATGCCGGTGAGCAGCGGCTCGCCCGGCTGCGCGGTCTCGCCGACTTCGACATGCCGCTGGGTGACGATGCCGCTGTAGGGGGCACGCACTTCGGTATAGCCCAGCTGCTCCACGGCCTGTTCGACGTCTGCCGCAGTCGCCTGATAACCGGCCTTGGCGGTGTTCAGCGCGGCACGCGCCTTGTCCATTGCCGACTCGGAAGTCAACTGTTTGTCGAAAATCCCCTTTACCCGGTTGTACTCCTCCTGTGCTTCGCGCAGGCGGGCTTCGCTCGCCTTCAGATTGGCTCTGGTCTGCGCCAGGCGGGCCTGCTGCTCGGCGTTCCTGAGGCGCACCACTACCGCGCCGTTCTCGACATAGTCATCCACATCGAACAGCACCGCCTCCACCCGACCCCCGGTTTGGGCCGAAATCGTTGCCTGTTGAACCGCCTCCACGGTACCGTCGAGCCGGATCTCTCGCGGAATCTCCCGCAGCACAGCGGGAGCCGTCTTCAATCCGGAAGGATCTGCGGCCGGCAGCGGTGCGATGAGGGCGAAAATACCCAGCAGTACACCCAGAAAACGTTGCAACGGTCGATTCATAACAATGTCCCTTCAATCCAAACAGTTCAGCCCTTCAGACAGTTCCGGGTCACAAAACCCGGAGACCGGCAGCCGGACCATGAGACGGGTAATGCGCGAAGCGCGCGACCGTGCTGTCGCCGTCGTCGTTCCACGGCTGCAGCAGCTTCTGCCGGAACCGGATCTCACCTGCTGGCACAGCTCCCGCCGACCGCTCCCATCATGCCGCTTTCTCCATCCGGCTGCTTATACCACAACTTTACGCTTTGCCGGTTTGTGCCGCCTCCAGATAGCTTTGCCGGCATGCCTGCTCCCTCCCGCGCACGACTCTTCTCCCGATCAGCGGACCATGCGTCTCGGTAACCAGAGTCACCTGCCCCTCCTGGTGATGCTCATCGTAGTAGTAGATGACGACCCAGTCACGGGTGCGCTTGAGTTGATGGGCGCGGGCGGTGTTCGAGAACATGGCGGTGAAGTGCCAGCCCTCCCGATCCGTATGCAGTATCGGCAGCCAGGCACTCCCCTCCGGGTTAAAGCGCCGGGGTGCGATCAGCGGGAGTTCGCCGGCAGCGGCCTGCTCCAGGTAGAGACGGTCTATCCTGAGCAGCAGCGACACGTCAGGACCGCCGTCGCCGACCGGGTCCGTTGCTCTTCCCGCTCTTCCGAGCATAGCGGCAAGGGAGGCCTGAAGCATGCTGATACGGCGCTGACCAATCCCCCTGACCCGGCTCAGGCGGCCATCGTAGGCCGCACTCTCCAGCGCCTCCAACGTATCGATATGGAGCTCCTCATGGATACGCTGCGCAAGACTGGGACCGATGCCGGGGACGGTCTGAAACAGATGCGCCGGATCCAGCGTGCCCCGCAGACGATCCAGCTGTGCCCAACGGCCGGTGGCAACAATCTCCGCGATCGCGGTGGCAATGCCCTTCCCCACCCCGGGCAAGGCCACCAGACCCTTCAACCCCTGCTGTTCCAGAATTGCGGAGACGTCACGCTGCAATCCCAGCAGGGTCAGCCCTGCCCGCCGGTAGGCACTGACGCGGAACGGATTGGCGCCCTGCTGTTCCAGCAGGTCCGACATCTGCTGCAGTTTCATTGCGACCACGGTATTGAATGGTGGGTACATGGGACAGGAATCCGTTGTTGCCTGCTGCTCTTGGCCTGATCTATTGCCGCCACTCATCAGTTTAAACGCTGCGCCTCCCAACTGCTAAAATTACAACCATCGGAAGAGTCGTACTCTAATTTGCCTGAAATCAGGTGGCAGTCCGGCGAATCCCGGATACTGAGGATATTTCAATGGAACCAGGCAAACCGCTCTCCCCTTCCGAGCTCTACCGGCATTGCGATCAGCGCATCTTCGCTTTCGAATCCACCGCCGAACTGGAAAAGCTTGAGGCTATTCCCGGACAGGAACGCGCGGTCGAAGCCATTCAGTTCGGCATTGAGAGTGAATCCGACGGGTTCAACCTGTTCGTTCTCGGTTCCCCGGGCAGCGGCCGCCACCATTTTGTCCGCCAGATTCTCGAGCAGAAAGCCGTATCGAAACCCTGCGCCGACGACTGGTGCTATGTCAATAATTTCGAAAACCCCCAGAAACCACGGGCACTGCGCCTGCCCGCCGGCTTGGGGAACGGCTTTGTAAAGGATCTGCAGCAGCTTGTTGAGGATGCGCACAACGCCATTCCGGCGGCGCTTGAAAGCGAGGATTTTCAGACCAAACAGCAGGCGATAGCGGAGGAGTTCAAGGAGCGTCAGTCTGAGTCCTTCAACCGCATCAAAGAGCACGCGGAAGCGCGCAATATCGCTATTGTGGAAACGCCGACCGGTTTCACCTTCACGCCGCTGCGCAAGGACGAAGAGGAGAAAGAGGTTGAATTCGACACTCTCCCCGAGCAGCAGAAAAAGCAGATACAGCGGGATATCGAGGAGTTGAGCCAGGAGCTGCGCCGCTTTCTCCAGGCCACACCGAAACGCATGCATGAGGCAAAACGCAAAAGCAGGGCACTGGAGCATGAGGTGGCCAAAATCACGCTCAGCGGCCTGATGGACGAAATAGTCGCGAAATACCGCGACTACGCAGATGTCATGCAGCACCTGCAGCGCCTGCAATCCGACATGATCGAGCAGGTGGACCTTTTCCGTTCGGCCACTGAGCAGAAGAACCAGCTTTTGGCGGGGTTGCTGGAGGGGCAGGCCCAGGGGGGGACGGAACCGTCTGTGGTGATGCGACGGTACGGCGTCAATCTGCTGATCGATCACGATGCGCAGGATGCGGCGCCGGTTGTGTTTGAGGATCACCCCACATTTTCCAACCTGATCGGACGCGTCGAGCATCAGGCACGGATGGGGGTGTTGACCACCGACTTCCATATGATCCGGGGCGGCGCCCTGCACCGCGCCAATGGCGGCTATCTGGTACTGGATGTGCGCAGTGTCCTGCTGCAGCCGCTCTCCTGGGAGGGTCTCAAGCGGGCGTTGAAATCCCGGGAGATAAAAATCCGCTCCCTGGGAGAGGACCTGAGCCTGATCAGTACCGTTTCCCTCGATCCGGAACCGATTCCGCTCCGGGTGAAAGTGGTATTGCTGGGCGAGAGAATCTTCTATTACCTGCTGCTGGCCCATGATCCGGAGTTTGCGGAACTGTTCAAGGTGGCTGCCGATTTCGAGGATGAATTCGACAGGAGCGATGAAAACAGCCGTCTTTTTGCCCGTCTGATCGCGGATTTCGTCCGCACCGATAAACTCAAACCGCTGGACAGGTCGGCCGTGGCCAGACTGCTGGAAGAGAGTGCGCGCCACGCCGGAGATGCGGAAAAGCTCTCGGCCCAGGTGCGCCACGCCACCGATATCGTGCGCGAAGCGCACTACTGGGCAGGCAGGAGCGGGAAGGAGTTAATCGGCAGTGGCGAGATCCAGTCGGCAATCGATGCCCGCATCCGGCGCGTCAGCCGCATCCGCGACCGGATGCAGCAGGAGATCCTGCGGGACACCATTCTGATCGCCACCCAGGGCACCTGCTGCGGGCAGGTAAACGGCCTCTCGGTACTGCAGATCGGAGAGTACGCGTTCGGGCGTCCCAGCCGTATTACAGCGCGTGTCTCCTTTGGCTCCGGCAAGGTGGTTGACATCGAACGCGAAGTGGAGCTGGGCGGCCCGATCCATTCCAAGGGCGTTCTCATTCTCTCGGCTTTTCTGGTTTCACGCTATCTTCCGGACCAACCCCTCTCACTTCGGGCCAGCCTGGTATTCGAGCAGTCCTATGGCGGCGTCGAGGGTGACAGTGCCTCTGCGGCCGAGCTGTGTGCCCTGCTCTCGGCACTGGCGGACACACCGATCAATCAGGGACTCGCCATCACCGGTTCCGTGAACCAGTTCGGGCAGATCCAGCCCATCGGCGGCGTCAACGAGAAAATAGAGGGTTTCTTCGATGTCTGCAGGGAACGCGGATTGACCGGGGATCAGGGGGTACTGATACCCTGCTCCAATGTCAAACACCTGATGCTCCGCCGCGATGTCATCGATGCGGTTGAAAACAGACGTTTCAGCATCTATCCGGTCACCGAGATCGATCAATGTCTGGCGCTGTTGACCGGTGTGCCCGCGGGTTCGCCCTCGCCCGACGGCACATTTCCCGAAAACAGCGTAAACCATCGGGTTCGCGCACGCCTTATCGATCTGGCACGGAAAAGGAGAGCGTTCGGCGACAGCGGCACAACGGAGAAAGAGTCGTGAACGGGGACCAGCGGGAGCCGCGTGCGGTTCGTATTACGCTGCTGCTCGGCGGCGGCGAGGCCACCCGTTCAGCACTGGAGCTGCTGACCCAGTTGGCCTGGAAGGGATCCATCGAGGCGCTGGGCATCTTTATCGAGGACAGCAGTCTGTTGCGCCTGGCACAGATGCCTTTTTCGCGGGAACTCTGCCGGGTGACCCATGCGGAGGCGCCGTTGGAGAAGGCGGATCTCGAGCGCCAGCTCCGCATTCAGGCGCGTACCGCGAAACTGGCTTTTGAGAGCGCCGCCGCCCAGGCCGGCATCAACCATGCGTTTCTCACCAGACGCGGCGGCCTGGCCGCGCTGCTGCAGCAGGCGGCGCAGGAGATGGATCTGATGATTCTCGGACCCGCGCACCGGCTGCGGCAACTTTCCGAACCGGTGTCATTGACCGCCATCGCCCGCCATTCCAGGCAACCGGTGGTTGCGCTCTACGACGGTACCGAGAGCGCGGAAAGGGCACTGCTGACAGCCAAACAGCTGGCCGAAGCCGGTGACCGGCAGTTGACCGTGCTGATCGCAGCGGAGGAGAGGGATGCTGCGGGTGTACTCCAGCAGCGCGCCATACAAACACTGGCCGGATCCGTTGCGCGCTACCGCTTCGCGGCTGCAACGGATATAGCGACGCTGCTGGAAACAAGCCGCAGCGAGCACGCCGGTACTCTGGTGATGGGGGTCAGCGAAAATTTGCTGAAGACCCGGTTCCTGCAGGAACTGAGCCGTCGGCTCGAGTTCCCGGCGTTGCTGGTGCGCTGAGCGGCCGGCCTGCACCGCTGCAGAAAAAACAGCAGCTTCGAACAGTGGCTGCTGCGGCCGCGGGCCGTGATCTGCAACGCAAACCGGAAGCAGCGCCGTTCAGCGATCGATCATCGGTTCGCTATCCACCATCGGGACGAAGGCGACTGCAAGAATATGCCGGGTGTCGATCCCGCCCTGGAAATCCTTCTCCACCAGCAGGAGTTCCTGGTGACCGTATGGCTTACCCACCGGGATGACCAGCCTTCCGCCCGGCCTGAGCTGTTCGATCAGCGCCGGTGGAATATAGCCTGCCGCCGCGGTGACGATGATGCCGTCGTAGGGGGCATGCTCAGGCCACCCCTGATATCCATTACCGGTGAGGGTCCGGATGTTGCCATATTCGAACCTTTGAAACAGTCGTTGCGCCGCCCGGCTGAGCGCCGGCACCAGCTCAATGGTGTACACCTGCCGGCACAGCCGGGAGAGGATGGCGCTCTGATAGCCGGACCCGGTACCAATCTCCAGCACCCGGTGCTCCGGCTGCAGCTGCAGCAAATCGGTCATCAACGCGACGATGTAGGGTTGGGAAATGGTTTGTCCGTGACCAATCGGCAGCGGACCGTTGTCGAATGCGGCACCTTTCAATTCCGCCGGCACAAAGGCATCGCGTGGCACCTCGCGCATGGCGGCCATGACCTGCTGATCCAGATGATCGCGCCCAATCATATGACGGGTGAATGCCACCTCGTCCTCGATATCCGCGATCATCCGCTGCAATCCGCTGTTGCGGTTCACCTGCCCTCCTCCTGGGACGAAAGATTGTTTCGCTGTCCGGCAGTCGGCTCACCCCTGACGACATCCCGCAGCAGCTGCTCCGGAGGCTCGATACCATGCTGCTCCCGCAGGTAAGCGGCGAACTCGGCGGCGGATTCGGGCCGCGGCTCCATCTCCCGCAGAAAGCTCGTAAGATCCTCGATAACCGCCCAGGGATAGATAATCCAGCGCCATTCGACCACCTCTTCAACATAGTAGTCGGGCACGAAACCGGAGACGCGTTTGTGGTGCAGAACAGCGGTCCTGAGGTGCGCCGCTTCGCCCTGCTCACGCAGATGCCGGATCGCGGCCCGAAAGGTCTCTCCCGAGTCACTGACATCGTCCACCAGCAGCACCCGCCTGCCGGCGATTTGCGCGGTCAGCGGATAACGCACCTCGGCCACTCGCTCCTTGCGTACCCCATGGTAATGTTCGACTTTGATACTGGTCAGATCGAAGATGCCAAGATGGTCGGAGAGGATCCTTGCCGGCAGGTATCCGCCGCGGCCGATGGCGACGATTATGTCGGGTTGAAACGCGGATTCATGCACCAGCCGGGAAAGCGCTCTTGCCAGCTGATAAAACCGCTCCCAGGAAACAAGTTGGCAGGGTATCCCTTTAAGCATCATTTCCCCCCCCGCTGCCGCATGGCCCGACCGGCAGTGGCTAGCCTTCCAGCCGATGCAGCCGGTTGCGCAGCCGTTCGAGCTCTTCGAGCAACTCCAGCGCCAGCGCGGCACCGGCGACGTTGACGCCGAGATCCCGCTCCAATCGCTGTACGCAACGGACACGACGAACGCTGATACCGCGAAAACGCCAGCTCGACGGATCGCGGCCGACCGGCTCGACCACGCCTTCGTCGACCAGATCGAAAACCTGCTCCGCCGGCATACGGCAGGCCTGGCAGAGTTCAGCCAGCGTCAAC
Source organism: Gammaproteobacteria bacterium (assembly GCA_020445405.1). Classification (GTDB taxonomy): domain Bacteria; phylum Pseudomonadota; class Gammaproteobacteria; order Chromatiales; family Chromatiaceae; genus HKST-UBA178. Next base: position 46,167 of record JAGRGQ010000020.1, read on the forward strand.
TCGACCTCCTCTTCCATAACTTCCCCCGACAACAGCGAAAGCCTCTCTTTATTCTTCACGGATCACACCCCCAGACTTGCACGCGGATTGAACTTGAGCGCTTTCTCGAATGCGGAATAGGCCGCTCTGGCCGCCTCTGTGGCCGCCGCCGGCAGCGCGATCTGAAGTACGACGTAGAGGTCTCCGGGCTCTCTGGCGGGTATGCCGCGGCCGTGCAGCCGCAGTTTTCGCCCACCGGCAGAGTTGGCCGGAATTTTCAGGTCCACGGAACCCGAAGGCGTCGGCACCTTGATCGTCGCACCCAACGCCGCCTCCCAAGGTGCCACGGGCAGGTCCAGAAAGACATCCCTGCCTTCGACGCGGTAAAAGCGGTGCGGCCGGAACTCGACTTCCAGGTAGAGATCGCCGGCCCCGCCTTTGCCGATTGCCGCACCGCCCTGTCCGGCCAGGCGGATGTGCTGTCCCTGGCGCACGCCTTTGGGGATGCGTACATTGAGCGTCCGCTCCTTTGTCTGCGGCCTGCCGTCCGGGCTCAGTGCCGTCTGTTTCAACGTCAGCATGCGGGTAGCGCCATGATAGGCGTCTTCCAGGTCGATCAGGACCCTGGCATAAGTATCCTCCCCACGGGCATGGAAGTCGCGCCGCGGCTGGTGCGTGAAACCGCCGCCTATACCGCCGCGCCCGAACAGGCTTTCGAAGAAATCGCTGAACTGACCGGCATCCACACCGGTGAATCCACCACCATGAAACTCAAAACCCCGGTCCCAGTCCGGCGGCGGACGAAACTCCTGTCCGGCTCTCCAGTTGGCACCAAGCCGGTCGTACGCCGCCCGTTTCTCCGGGTCCTTGAGCACCTCGTAAGCCTCACCGACCTCTTTAAAACGCACTTCGGCATCCGCCTCCCTGCTGACATCCGGATGATACTTGCGCGCCAGCTTCCGATACGCGCGTTTGATCTCATCCCGTGTCGCGTCGCGCTTGACGCCCATGATGCCGTAGTAGTCCTTGAACTCCATGCTGATCCGCTCTTCCCGATTTTTCCCGCTTGCCGATCACCAGCTTAACACCACGTAACGCTGCATCTCACCCTTGCGGATCAATAACAGCACACGTTTCTCCCTGCCGGCCGCCTGCACCGCGCTTGCAAACTCCGCGGCACTGTTCACCACCTGGCGGTTAACCTGCAGTACGACACTTCCCGGTTCGATACCCGCAATGGCCGCGATAGAACCCTGGCGTACTTCGGTAACCACCACCCCTTCACCGGGCCTGGCACCGAACTGTTCGGCGAGTTGCGGCGTCAGCGTCTGCACCGTCAAGCCGATCTCGTCGGTAGGCTGTGCCGGCCCCTGTCGGGCGATCAGTTTATCCTCGGTGAGCTTGCCGGTGGTCACATTCAGCGTCATGCGCCTGCCAGCGCGCAATACGGTCAGAGACTCGCTGCTGCCGGGCAGGGTCAGCGACACCCGGTTGCGGAAACTGCCGACCTCGATCACCGGTTGACCGCGGTACTCGACAATGACGTCACCCTGACGCAGGCCGGCGCGTTGCGCCGGCGAATCCTCGCTCACCTGGGAGACGAGAATACCCTGCCCCGGCTCGATACCAAACGACCTGGCCAGATCCGGCGTGAGCGGCTGAATCACGACACCCAGATAGCCGCGGGTCACCTCACCCTGATCGATCAGCTGGTCGGCTATCGCCCTTGCCAGATTGCTGGGAATCGAAAAACCCACGCCCATGTATCCGCCGCTGCGGCTGAAGATGGCGGTATTCATGCCGACCACTTCCCCTTCCAGATTGACCAGCGGACCGCCGGAATTGCCCGGGTTGATGGCCGCGTCGGTCTGAATGAAGTCCTCGTAGTCATTGATGCCGACGCTGGTCCGCCCTTTGGCGCTGACCACACCGACAGTCAGCGTATGGCTGAGACCGAATGGATTGCCGATGGCCACCACCCACTCGCCGACCTCCAGTCGTGCGGAGTCACCCCAGGCCAGCACCGGCAGCCCGCCCGCGTTGATTTCGATCACGGCCACATCGGACTGCGGATCACGCCCCTTTATCTTGGCATCGAATTCACGTCCGTCCTGGAGCTTGACCTGGATTCTGTCCGCATTCTCGACCACGTGGTTGTTGGTCAGGATATAGCTCTTGTCGGACAGCAGCCCGCTCTTTGCCGCAAAAATGAAGCCGGAACCCTGAGCGACGGTCTGGCGCTCGCGTTGCGGGCTGTCAGGCTTCCGCATTCCCGGTATGTCGGGGAACCGGTCACCAAAAAAATGTTTGAACAGATCGTCCCCGAACGGCGACTCATCACCGAAGGGCGAGGAGAATCCGCGGATATTCGATCCTTGCATCTTCGCTTCAACCTGGAGGAACACGACCGCCGGCGATACGGCACGTGCAACCGAAGCAAATGCTTTACCGGTCTGCCGCAGATTCTCGATGCCGCCGTCAAGCGCCCGGCCGGGAACCGCGATAAACAGCAGCAGAAGCGGAAAGAATCGCGATATTGGACTGCGTTTCATGTACGCCTCCTGTTCCGGGTAACTAATTCTCGTCGACCCTGATGGTCCTGCGTCGGCGTGACACCGCCTTCGGCAGTTCGACCCGCAGTATCCCTTTCTTAATATACCGCATGCGCCTTTCCGGTCTGCACCGGTTCAGGCCCTCTCTCAGCTGCTGCAGTGTGGAGATTGCTTTTCTCCGCTTCAGACAGAGATATTTTACTATTTTCGGCAATCCCGGAAAGCGGTCAAGACCCGGTTCCGGACACGCACCCGTGTCTGCAAAAGCTGCAACCCGATATCGGTCAACGGCGAAGAGAACCTGGATTCGGCAGGCACGTTGCCATTGTCTGGGGATGCATCCATGGCGCTATCGGGCTGCACTGAATATTTTAACTCGGAGACGCGAATACCCCTTGAACTTCCCGGTTACAGCCTGCATTTTTTATGTAGCCCGGGACGTACAACGGAGTGTCGATCAGGAGGGCACAGCATGAACGAAATGAAAACACGAATCAGCAGACTGCTCAATGAACTGCAACAGGAAAAGGATGAGCTGCGGCTGAAAATGAAGCTTGCCGAACTGGAGGCAAGTGGAGAGTGGCTGAAGCTCGAAGCGAAACTGACAAAACTCGAGGCCAAGACGAGGGAGGTGGGTAACGCGACCGCGGAAGCCTCCAAGGATATCGGTATTGCGGCAAAACTTCTTGGAGAAGAGATCCGTGAGGGATTCAGGAAAATAGCCGGCCGTTTTTGAATACCCTCTTCAGACTTGAAGAGGGGGTGTTTTGGGATGATTTCAGAGCGGGAGGTTTTGTTATGACCGGACGACGCAAACATGAGGATTTTATTCAACAGCCACGCAGGGACCGGATGTACGAGGAGCATGTCGAGGATCCGTATCTGGAGAGAGGCAAACCGGCGGAACCTGCTGTTTGTCCCGACTGCGGTGTCGTGTTTCACAAAGGAAGATGGCAATGGGGTGAAGCACCCGAGGGGGCGCACGAACACCGATGTCCTGCCTGCAGCCGGATTCATGACCGGATTCCGGCGGCCATACTCACGTTGAGCGGTGAATTCTTTGCCACGAACCGGCAGGAGATCATGCGCCTGATCCACAGCAAGGAGGAGAGGGAGAAAGCAGAGCACCCACTGGAACGGATAATGCGCATTGAGGAACGGCCGGAAGAGAATCGGACCGTTATCAGCTTTACCGGGATCCATCTCGCCAAGAGCACAGGCGCAGCGTTGCACCATGCCTACCAGGGAGAGTTCAATTTTGCCTATTCCGACCGGGATGACGTGCTGCGAGCGAGCTGGGAGCGCTGAGCGGGGTATTGCCCGGGGACGGTAGAGCGGAAAAGGGGTGCGTGATGCAACTCATCCGTTGGCAGCAGTTACGCCAAGCAGACCGCTCTGCGCAATGCCGTCGAACAGGAACTGCACCGCCAGGGCACATAAAAGCACACCGAACACCCGGCTGATAACCTGGATACCTGTCCTGCCCAGCATTTTTTGCAGCCTGCTGGCGGCAAGCATTGCCGCCAGTGTTGCAACAAGAATGGCTAAAAGTGACGCACAGATAACCAGCTGGCGCGCGATATCGCCGCTGCTTCCGGCCATCAAAAGGATCGCGGCCCCCATGGCTCCCGGCCCGGCGATCAGCGGTGTCGCCAGCGGAAACACTGAAATGTCCTGCCTGAGCCCGGCTTCCCTGGTCTCGTCCTCGGTTGCCGTTATCGCCCCGGAAGAGCGGGCAAAAACCATCTCAATGCCAATCAGCAGCAACAGAATTCCGCCGGAGGTACGCAGCGCTGCCATGGAGATGCCGAAGAGCGCCAGAAATCTATCCCCGAGCAACGCGAAAAGCACCAGAATCACGGCTGCGACCAGGGTTCCCCGAATTGCAATCGAGCGTCGTGCCGCGGGCGATTCGCCTGCTGTCAGCGCCGCGAATATAACGGCAACATCCAGTGGCCCTATGGTTGCGAAAAAGGTTGCCAGCGCAATGCTTGCTGTTTCAAACATATCAGTTTCCAATGCCTGCGCCAGAACTTATATCACGAATCCCCGATCGGTTACCTGCGGATCGCTTCAGAATATCGCAAGCGCCGCAGTGCATGCGGCCGAACAGCGCCGGTGTTATCGCTGCATGCCGCAGCCATTATTGATAGCATGGGCAGTGAATTCAAACTGCGGGTAGAAGGTTATGGTCAGCATTGGTCGAAAATCTGCCGCCTGTATCAGGGGAGAGTATCGGTGACGCTCCGCCACGGCGTGCAGTGCTGGGTGGGACATGCCGATCTGGATGCATTTTATGCCAGCGTGGAACAGCGCGACTGCCCCGAATACCGCGACCGTCCCGTGGTGGTCGGCGCCCTGCCCGGTCAGCGCGGTGTGGTGGCTGCAGCCAACTACCGGGCCCGGCGCTTCGGCATCCACTCGGCGATGCCGATTGCGGAAGCGTACCGCCGCTGTCCGGATGCGGTCTACCTGCGTCCCGACATGGCCAGGTACCTGCGGGTCTCGCGGCGGATTTTCCAGATCCTGAGAAGTATCGCTCCGGTGGTTGAGCCGGTCTCCGTCGACGAGGCCTATCTCGAATTGACCGGGCTGGAGAAACTCCTCGGACCGCCCGAGACCATTGGTGCTGTGATCAAACGCCGCATACTGGAGGAGACCGGACTCACCGTTTCGGTGGGCATAGGTCCCAACCGGCTGATCGCGAAACTGGGATCCGAATACCGCAAACCCGATGGGCTGACAGTGGTCTACCCGGATCAGGTCCCGGACTTTCTGGCACCCATGCCGGTAGCCAACCTGCGCGGTCTGGGCCGTCAGACCCGGAAGATTCTTTCGCGCCTGCGGATCAGCACCATCGCACAGCTGAGAGCCATGCCGTTTTCAGTCCTGGAGAGACACCTGGGAACGAAAGCAGCGGCAAGTTTCCAGCAACAGAGTCTCGGGATTGCCTCGGCTGCGGTGGCACCCGGACGGCGTCGGAAAAGCATCTCCAAAGAGATCACCTTCGAACAGGATCTGGAGGCGCACAATCTGCTGCGTGCAACGCTGCAAAGGTTGGCGGCAGATGTCGCTGCAACGGCGCGCAGCGAGCAGCTTTGCGCTTCCGTGGTGACATTGAAGATCCGCTTCACGGGTTTCGAAACCCACACCCGCCAGCGCAAACTCCCGATTCCGACCCACGATGAACGGGTGATCCTGCGCGAAGCCTGGGCGCTATTGCGCAGCGGCAACCTGCCGCGCAGACCGGTGCGGCTCATCGGCGTGGGCATCAGCGGCTGGAAACAGGTGGAACCGGCGTGGACTCAGCCGGATCTTTTTGACCGGCCTCAGGAACGCGAACGGGACAAGCGTCTGCTGGAGACCATCGACAAGGTGGCAGACCGGTTTGGAAAAGGGATGTTGCAGCTGGGATGCCGCACGCAGAAACCGGGAAAGCGCCCGCCACCATAGCGTTCTGCCGCGTCGACCGCACTTTCCCGCAATCCGCTTTATGCAACCGCCGGGAGCTTCATTCCGTATTCCGGTCGTGTGGCCCCGGTTCGATCGGCGCACTGTTAAAAGCGCTCTTGAGCCACTCGACGGCATCCTCCCTGGTATAAAAGGACTTCACTTTGGTATGCTGAAAATAGGAGACTCTGGCTATTCTCGTCAACAGCGAATCCAGATAGTCGCGCTCCAGGTAGGCAACTGCCTTGAGACGCCTTTTCGTGCCCTTGTACATGGCTATCTGAACTGCCGCAGAGATCGAATAACGCCCCCGGCGTTCTATCAGAATGGGTACCGGTTCCGTAAACTGATCCAGAAATTCAACCACGGCAGGCACATCTTCCAGCGTTATCTCTTCGTCGGAATGAATAGTCAGGTGGAGATATTTACCCTCAACGACAAGCAGCGTGAGCTTATCAGTCTCTAGTCGGTCCATTGAAAGCTAACCGGTTTAAATCAGAAGGTAGCGCTGCGATTCGGCTTCCGGAGCAGCAACCCGTGCACCTTTTCCTGAACGCCGATCCACCGTCGCTCTTCCGCTGTTCATGGTCCATACGTTCATTTTCCCTCAAAAGAATTTATCTTTATAAACAATTTTAGGCCAGCCGTTACGGCCATCGTTCTGAAGTATTTGTAGGACGTTTCCGAATAACTCTCTCCACCGGATCTCAAGATCTGTATATGCCTGACGAAATAAACCGGAGAGAAGTCCAAAGAGGATATCAACATGATAAAATTTCAGGCATTAAACTGGATTATGGCACTGGTCACGATCATGCTCGCCACGGTCTGGTGTATCTGGGCAGTCTAGAATCGGATCCCCCGCCACTGTTTATTGTCGTGACTGTTCCCACGCCGGTTTATCCTCCAGACGCTCCCACACGTGCTCGGCAAAACCGGTGCCCGCCTCCGCGTAGAGATTGAACACCTCGGCCACGCCGGCCGCCTTGAGTTGCACCACATGGTCGTCGAACTTGGCAATAGAGGCCAGCTTTGTCTGGATGCCGAATTCCCGGAACAGATGAGCCACCGCAAGGTTGGCTCTGTGGTCGGGGAAGCTCAGCAAGGCATAATGGACGCCATTTCCTTCCCTGCGGGTGCGCGACCAGAAGTCATAGTCGGTGGCATCACCCAGAATGACCCGCCGTCCCTGCGCCCGATGTTTATCGACGACGGCCGCATCGCGGTCGATACCCAACACCACGTCGCCGAATCGCTCGCGCAGAAAATTGTAGGCGGCGGATCCAACGCGGCCCATGCCGAACACCACCACCTGCGCATCGCCGGGATCGATCAACTCATCTCCGGGCAGACGTTCGGCCGACTCAAATCCGGCCAGCCTCCGCTGCCAGCGGCGGTAGATGTCCTTGCCGAATTTATTCAGCGGTGCGGCCAGAACGAAGCTCAGCGCCAGCGCCAGCGCGATCACGGTTAGCCAGTCACCGCTGAGCCAGCCCGATGACTGGCCAATGGCGCCGACAATCAAACCGAATTCGCTGAAATTGGCCAGCCCAAGGGAGGCCAGGGTGGCACTGCGGGCGCGCAGCCGAAAACGAGCCATGAGCAGGAAATACAACACAACCTTGAGCGGCAGCAACAGCACCAACAGCAGGGCCGCCCCCAGCAGTTCCCAACTCAGCACACCGGTCAATCCTATGGTCAAAAAGAACCCGACCAGGAACATATCCTTGAAGCTTAGCAGTGCCTTGGCCAACTCGTCGGTCTTGGGGTGGGAGGCCAGCAGCACGCCGAGCAGCAGCGCGCCCAGATCGGCCTTCACACCGACGCTCTCGAACAGCGCGGCACCGCCGAGGGGCAGCAACCAGCCCAGCAGCACCATCAACTCTCCATGTCCGGTCTTTTCCAACAGCTTGATCAACAACGGTCTGGCGGGGATCAGGAGAAACAGACCCAGGGCCCAGGCCGAGGGCACCTTGCCGGCCGAGATGGCGATGAACAGTACCGCGAACAGATCCTGCATAATCAGCACACCGATGGCGATGCGTCCATGCAAAGACTCCATCTCGCCGTTCGCTTCCAGCACCTTGACGGCGAACACCGTGCTGGAGAAACTCAAGGCGAAACCAATCAGCAGCGCGAACTGCGGTTTAAACCCGGCGAACAGAGTGAATCCGGAAAGTCCGAGCAGCATTACCAGCAGCGCGGCGGCGCCAGTAATGGCAACCATATGAATTCCGGCGGTAGCCCAGACAGCCGGACTGAGCAGTTGCTTGATCTTGAGTTTCAGACCAATGGTGAACAGCAACAGGGTGACGCCGACGTCGGCGATCTCCTGCAGTCCGGGACTGCTTTCCAGACCCATGCCGCCCATAACGAATCCGGCGGCCAGAAAACCCACCAGCGGCGGCAGCCCAACCAGACGGGCGGCGAACCCGAGCACGAAAGCCACCAATACCGGCAGGATGTCCATCACTCCCACCGCGGATAAATCCAGGGTCAATTCCATCGCTCAAACCTTCTTTTTCTGGCGGCAGTCGCTTTGCCCGCCCCAACGGGTGAAAGCGCTGCACGGCGTAAGATTGAAAATGCCTGAAGCACCGGCTTCGGTGCATGCCCGCCATAATCCCGGTGCGCGGCTCGCCGCCGCGCGTGGGAAGCAGAGATGTGCCGTAAACCTTGGCAGGGGGAGCTAGAATAGCATGTGCTCCGCCCAATTTGACGCCCTCCGGCGATAGCCGACGCTCGCGGTATCCCGGTCGGCGGCAAAAATGTAACTGCCGCGGCATGCATGCTGACTCAGGTGCATGCCAGCCCCCGCTCACTGGTCATTCAGACCGGCCAGGTATGCTGTTCCCCCGAGTGACTGCATCTGCTGCATAATCCAGGCGGATCGTTCCTGCATGTATCTACTGGGTCTGACAGCGGAATATTTCACCGGATTGGGCAGAACCGATGCGAGCAGCGCCGCCTCCCGGGGCGAGAGCCGGGAGGCCGGCTTGTGAAAAATGCGGCGGCTGGCCGCTTCCACCCCAAAGGTGCAGTCATCGAACTGAACCGTGTTGAGATAGACCTCGAGAATTCGTCGTTTTGGCCAGGTAGCCTCCAGCAGCAGCGTAAACCAGGCCTCCAGCGCTTTTCGATACCAGGTCTGACCCGGCCACAGGTAGAGGTTTTTCACCAGTTGCTGGGATATGGTGCTGGCGCCCCGCAACCGTCCACCAAGGCGGCGCTCGCGCAGTGCGCTTGCAATAGCGCTGAGATCGAATCCCCAGTGGGACGGGAACAGCTGATCCTCAGCCGCGATCACCGCCAGCGGCACCACGGGCGCAATGGATTGCCACGCCACCCATTGCCGGTTGATCACGCTGCAGGGAGGCGCGCTTCCCAACCCGCCCGAGCGGGCCTGCAGCATGAAGGCACTGGTAGGCGGCGGAAACCAACGGAAAGGGAGGGTGAGGAACAACGACAGCGTGATGCCAAACAACAGCAATCCCAACACCAGGCGCCGCATCATCGCAACCGGATGGATCATTTCTTCTCCGCGCTCTTCACCCGCAGCGCATACCCCGATGCTCTTCCGTTGCCATGGCGTTTTGGTGCAGATTGCATTTCCCTTCAACAGCGTGCGGACCGTGCGTTGACAACCGATAATAATGCACGAAAATATCGTTTTTATCGTTTATTATCAGACGATTTTTTCGACCTATAAATATATCTGTAAAGTAAATGTCGAGCATGCCGAATAACGCGGGTAAGGCGTTCAATTCCATAAAGACCGAGTGGAATTTTAACGCCTTCGGCGGGAGCAAGACAGCGTCAGTCTCCAGGATAGTGACGCCCATCGTTGCATCAGATTCAAGGAACGGCCGCGCAGTTCGCAGCACCAGGCCAGCACCGTTTCCCCCACCCAATGACTAAATATCCGCGTTCCAAGAACGCGGACTTGCCCAAAGCCCCCTAAAAGGGGGCACACAGGGCCAGCCCTCAAAG
>JAGRGQ010000210.1 GCA_020445405.1 Gammaproteobacteria bacterium
GTACCCTTCTATGTGTTTTATACCGCACCCAAGATGAAGCTTCTCGTACATCCTCAATACACCCTAGCCTTGGGCGCGATCCGCTTCAGGTCAATACCGCCTTCGGCGGGCTTCGTCAGCGGGTCGAGTACCACCGGGCGGTAGTCGAGCGTTACCTTGCCTTTCCCGTCGATCGTCGACAGCGTGTGCTTGCGCCAGTTCTTGTCGTCGCGGTCCTTGAAGTCCTCGCGCGCATGCGCCCCGCGGCTTTCCTTGCGCGCTTCGGCGCCCGTCACCGTGGTGACCGCGCAGATCATCAGGTTCTCCAGTTCCAGCGTCTCCACCAGATCGGAATTCCAGATCATCGAGCGGTCGGAAACCTTGAGATCGGAAAGCCCCTTCCAGGCTTCGGCCATGCGCCTGCAGCCGGATTTTAGCGTCTCCCACGTACGGAAGACGGCCGCATCCTCCTGCATGATCTTCTGCATCGAAAGCCGCAATTCGGCCGTCGGCGTGCCCCCATCGGCATGGCGCAGCGCATCGAAACGGCTCATGATCTTCTCTGATGCCGCGGCAGGCGCAACCGGCACGGAAGCGTTGCGGTCGATCGTCTCACCGGCGCGGATCGCTGCCGCCCGGCCGAACACCACG
>JAGRGQ010000211.1 GCA_020445405.1 Gammaproteobacteria bacterium
AAATTCACCGTATACGAAGGATAGAGTGAGGTGATTATCATGAAAGTACTATTTAATACAGCTGCTCTCTTTTTAACGGCAACGTTACTCTCTTTCGGTGCTTGGGCGGAGATGTCGCCGGAGACAATTCCCGGTGCAAATACGGTTGATAGCGATCAGGCCAAGTCCCTATTTGACCAAGGAGTGTTGTTTGTCGATCCCCGTAAAGATTCCGACTGGGAAGCTGGACGAATCCCGGGTGCGGTGCACCTTGAACTCAACAAAAATCTATCTGAGGAGTCGTTGCTTGCGGAGGCCAGTAAAGACGACGATATCGTCTTCTATTGCAACGGCATCAAATGCATGGTCAGTGCGCATGCGAGCGAACAGGCTGTGAGTTGGGGCTTTAAGAAAGTGCATTTTTATCGTGCGGGATTTCCCGACTGGAAGAGCCACGGCTATCCGGTTGAGTGAACTTAACCCACAGTTGAAGCCTGGCAATTGCCGGGCTTCAAATTATTGGATCGCAATCGACATGCCAGTGCTATGTTCAATCAGCGGACGAGGTGGACCGGGATGGCTGAGCAGACATACCGACGGATAGCAGGGTAATGAAACGCAACCAGGGAGCTGCAGAATCCTGGCGATCC
>JAGRGQ010000212.1 GCA_020445405.1 Gammaproteobacteria bacterium
ATCAGATAGACATCCAGCTCCCTGAGTGTGGGAAATCGTCCTGTTATCTCAAGCGAGGATTCGGCGATGGGTTTCGAAAGAAACTTTCCGTCGGCCGGGAGCCTGTCTGTCTTCTGAATAAAATCCAGAAAGCTCTGTATGGATAGAGTGCCGCCGGAACGGTGCTGCGCGACAGCGTTGTATACCATTGATCTGAGTTCCCGGATGTTGCCGGGAAACTCATAGGCAGACAACAGGGTGAGCAACTCATTCGGCGGCGTCGGGGCGGGCATGTTCAGGGATTGGGCTGCCTCCAGGATAAAGTATCGCAGGAGCAGCGGCAGGTCATCCGGGCGATTGCGCAGCGGGGGTACGTTGATCGGATGTCTGGAGAGGTGGAAGAATAGACCAAGGAGAAATTCACCGCGTACCATTTTAGTGTGCAGATCCTGATTGGTCGCCACCACGATACGGGCGTCAGAAACACATGAAACATCTGAACCCAGTGGATAAAAACTACGATCCTTCAGCAGTTGCAACAACCTGGCCTGGGAAGGCATTGTCAGATCTCCAATTTCTCCCAGAAACAGAGTGCCGCCTGCGGCTTTTGTGATAATACCCTCTCTATCTTCGTCAGCTCCGGTGAATGC
>JAGRGQ010000213.1 GCA_020445405.1 Gammaproteobacteria bacterium
CACCAGCACCAATTGTATACAGGCCACCACTCCGGCGACCGGAACTGCGGCAAACGGCAGCGCTTTGCTGACACCGTAAATCATGGTGAAACTTTTCATGCCGCGCTCGACCATGCCGATGCCATACAGCACCAGAAACGCGAAAAACGCGAACGCCAGCAAATCGAACAGCAGTAACAGTGCGCGCCGCCCCAGACGGGGAAACCGGTCGAACACCAGCTGCACACCGATATGCTCGCGGCGGGCAATGCCGCAGGATATCGCCAGCAGCGCCATCCAGATCATCAGATAGCGGGCAGCTTCCTCAGTAAACGTCAGCGGCAATGGAATGAAATAGCGCACGATCACGCCGAGCCACACGTCCAGTACCAGCACAATGGCCAGTCCGGCACAAACGCGTTCAACCAGCCAGTTCAATCGAGCACTGGCCGTGGCCGCCCAATCACCCAGGCGGGCAAGAGAAGTTGTCATGAATGAAACATCCGGTTTTTTTATGGCAAAACGTAATATTTGTACTGATGGAGTAGTTATAGGCATATTCCAAAGAACTTCCAAAGAACATGCCAGCTAGGCAAGCCTTAGCAACTCCGAAGCCAATATTGTAATTGGCTGATTATGCGATATAAAAA
>JAGRGQ010000214.1 GCA_020445405.1 Gammaproteobacteria bacterium
CAGCTGAATCTATTCTCCCCGTTGCTGCCCGCGTAACTGCTCCTTTGATAATCTGCCGGATTTGAAACCATCCGTGCTCTGACGGAATTGAGTTCAATATAGCGTTTGCAGGCGAGAGCGTACCGATCGGTCTGTACGGGACTGGACTTGAATCGACTTTCCCAAGGTGTACTGCTACGACCTTCCAACTTGTCTCTGTAACTGGTCTGGCGCCCAGACAATCGCTTCATCAATGAAGCCATGCCAGATGTCTGCTCACTGGGCTGTGCCAGAAGTTGGGCATGGTTGGTCATTAGGCAGAATGCGTAGACTTTCTGTTCATTGCTGCTTTGAATTGTTCCAGTGTTGCCAGGTAACTAACACAGGTGGTCTACTGGATCCACGAAGACTATCCGGCGGTTATTGCGGCGTTGAGCAATATGGTGAGGTTAATGGGGTAAAACAATCCGACCCTTCCTGAGCATGGCTATGAATCCTTCCATGTTTGGAGCAGAATCAGTCTAGCCGATTAAATCTGTGCCCGTTTGTACGATGACCGCCTTTATTTTGCTCATACTACTCTCCCTGGCCTTTGGTTTGGGCTACTTCCTGTACAAGAACCAGCGGGACAAGCGCGATCTGAAAAAG
>JAGRGQ010000215.1 GCA_020445405.1 Gammaproteobacteria bacterium
GGCCGTGCACACCCGATTCGTGGACACCTGCATGGCCGAGTTGCTGAGCGGTATTCCCCGCGAGGTTCGCCACTTTGTCGCGGAGAGGGCCAGCGCCACCGGCAAAGCCGGCGTGAAGGTCGACGCCGTGGACCCACTGGCGGTACTGGACTATGGCAAGTCAGCCAGCGCCGCGCCGAAGTCCAGCGCCGGCAGAGCCGGCAGTCACGCGGGGCCGGCCGGAACCGACGCCCTCGTCGCCCCGATGCAGGGCACACTCGTCAGCGTCAGCATTTCCAGTGGCGATGCCGTGCGGCCCGGTCAGGTGGTGATGATCATGGAAGCCATGAAAATGGAACACGAGATCCGAGCGACGACCGGTGGCGTCGTGAAGGAAGTCACCGTTGCGGAAGGTGATACCGTGTTCGCGGAGCACCCCCTTGCCTACGTGGAGCCACGCGCCGATCTGGCGCAGGCGGAAACCACCACGGTGGAGGAAGATCTCGATCTCATACGCCCCGACGTGGCCGAAGTCATCGAACGCCACGAGATCACGCTGGACGCTGCACGCCCCGATGCAGTGGCCAAACGCAGGAAAACAGGCCAACGCACGGCGCGCGAGAATATCGGCCAGCTCTGCGATGCTGG
>JAGRGQ010000216.1 GCA_020445405.1 Gammaproteobacteria bacterium
CGCATTATTCCGAACGGCCACAATAAAGTGATTCAACCGCTGGAGATGAGCATGATCAAGACAATCCATGTCCACGAGGGAGCGCAAGTGGCTGCAGGAGAGACCCTGGTGGATTTGGATGACCAATCGGTTCGGGCGGATTTGCAGAATATTCAACAGGAGCTCTCCAATCTGGAGCAGGAGCACACCCGGCTCACCATCTTGGAAAAGTTGCTGCAAAGTGACGTGTTGCCGGTGAAGCCGGCTGTAACGGCGGACGGGCTTACCTTGCTGCAAAGACAGCTGCTGTCGGCTCAGTGGAGCGAACACCAGGCGAACCTGAAAGCGCTGCAAGCCGAACGGCGCAAAAGGCAGGCGGAGCAGGTGAGTCTGCAGCAGCAGGTGCATAAGCTGGAAGCCGTGCTGCCGTTGGTAGCCAAGCGGGCGGAGACCCTGCGGAGATTGTCCGAGAAGAAGTTCCTGGGCGAAAGCGAATTTTTGGAGATGGAGCAGGAGCGCCTGGAGATAGAGAACGACCTGGCTACCAACCGCAAGCGCGCGGACGAGATCATTGCGGCTATCGCCGAAATCGATGCGCAGCAAGAGCAGGTTCAGCGCAGGTTTCTCAGTCAGGTGCTGCTGGAACG
>JAGRGQ010000217.1 GCA_020445405.1 Gammaproteobacteria bacterium
TAGCTTCGGCAGCGACGCGGTTGGCGGTGGCTCCAGCTCGGCTGCCTTTGGGATGGCCATGCGTACCGCCACCAAACAGCCAGAACGCATCATTGCCCGTGAGGCGATACAAATCTGGAATGTGATGCACGTGAATTCCCCCAGAGGCGACCGGCCACACGTCTTTCAGTCCAGCAAAATCCTGGTCAAAGTAGATGCCGCGCTCCATGTCGGCAGGCGTGAAGCGGTTACGCAGCAGGCTGATGATGCCTTCCGTTTCCTTCCAGGAACCTTCCAGCTTGCCGACCACGGTGCCGGTGTGTACGTGATCACCGCCCGTCAGGCGCAGCCATTTGGCCACCACACGCATGTGAATGCCGTGGTTTTGCTGACGGGTAAACACAGCGTGCATAGCGCGATGGCAATGCACAATCATGTCCAGTTCGCGAGCGTGGGCAAAAACGTCTGTGGAAGCGGCAAAGCCAGCGGTGATGAAGTCAAACATGCACATGTCCGCGCCGCGTTCTTTGATGAAGTCCATGCGTTTGAGGCTTTCCAGAGTGGAACCAGCAGTGACGTTGTGCCAGTGGCCTTTGTATTCGCCAGTTTCCACCATCGCTTCGTGCACTGCGTCTTGTGCATAAC
>JAGRGQ010000218.1 GCA_020445405.1 Gammaproteobacteria bacterium
TGCAACAGACCATTCAAAAATCGCTTTCCTTCACCGGTACGGGCCTGCATTCCGGCGCCGAGGTGACGATGACCTTTCACCCGGCGGGGGTAAACGCCGGGATTTGCTTCGTTCGTAGCGACGTAGCCGATCGGGACAATCACGTTCCGGCCCTGTGGGACAGGGTGGTCGATACGCGTCTTTGCACCGTTCTGGGGAACGAGGCCGGCGTTACGGTCGGGACGGTCGAACATCTGATGGCCGCGTTGCGAGGCTGCGGCATCGATAATCTGGTTATAGCCCTGGATGGCCCGGAAGTGCCGATCATGGATGGCAGCGCCGCGCCCTTTATTGAGAAAATCGACGAAGCCGGCCTTAAAAAACAAACCAAGCCCCGACGGGCGATTCGTATTCTAAAGGACATCGTTTGGGAAGAAGACGGAAAACGCGCCGTTTTCAGGCCCGCCGATTCCTTTGTATTTCAGGGGGAAATCGCGTTCGATCACCCGGAAATCGGCCGTCAGGAACGGACGGTTTCCCTTGTCAACGGAGCTTTCCGCGAAGAGATAGCCAATGCCCGGACCTTTGGGTTTGCGCATGAAGTCGCAGCCTTGCGGCAGGCCGGTCTGGCTTTGGGCGGCTCTT
>JAGRGQ010000219.1 GCA_020445405.1 Gammaproteobacteria bacterium
CGGCCTCTCCGGCCACAGCCGCCGGTTCATCCCCGCGGGTGCGGGGAACGCATTATTGAGGGAGAGTCCCTAACGCAACAATGCGGTTCATCCCCGCGGGTGCGGGGAACGCGGCATCACACCGGTGATAGCGTAGCGCTCTACCGGTTCATCCCCGCGGGTGCGGGGAACGCAGCAGGCGCTTAAAGTCGGCACTGAGCGATTACGGTTCATCCCCGCGGGTGCGGGGAACGCACTCCACCGTTCCTGATACCCGAAAACAGTCTCGGTTCATCCCCGCGGGTGCGGGGAACGCCCGGCAAGAGAATGTTGAGATCGCTCATGTGGCGGTTCATCCCCGCGGGTGCGGGGAACGCGTTATCGGTTACGATCAGCCGTTAAATTTGAACGGTTCATCCCCGCGGGTGCGGGGAACGCACCGACAGATATAAAGCCTAAACCCCAAAGATCGGTTCATCCCCGCGGGTGCGGGGAACGCTTGATTAATACCGCTGCTGGTGTTGCCAGGTCCGGTTCATCCCCGCGGGTGCGGGGAACGCGGGTGCTGTTCGGCCTCTCCGGCCACAGCCGCCGGTTCATCCCCGCGGGTGCGGGGAACGCATTATTGAGGGAGAGTCCCTAACG